>NZ_JAELXW010000034.1 GCF_016428645.1 Glycomyces salinus
AAGACGAGGGCCCGGCCCTCTACCCGATGTGGAGACACCCCGCCCGGTAGCGGGGAGCCCACGGCCGCCCGATACCGGCGACCACGAGAATCCCGGACGGTCGGTGGCCCGCTATCGGGCCACCGACCGTCCGGGATTCGGGCTCTACCAGGGGACCACCACCCCTTCGAGGAAGTCGATCTCGCCGTCGCTCAGGAACGCGCCGTTCGGGCCGTCGTCGCCGATCAATGCCGCGTCTATCGCCGATCGTGCGCCCTCGGCGGGAGTGCGGTGCCCCTGGTTGCCGTTCAGGTCGGTGGCCGTGTAGCCCGGCGTGACCGCGTTGATCTTGATCGGAGTGTCCCGCAGTTCCTTGGCGTAGGAGACCGTCAGCAGGTTCAGCGCCGACTTCGAGGCGCCGTAGGCGCCCGGCTGGATGTCTCCGAACGGGAAGCTCGGGTCCGTGATGGTGCCGAGCGAGCCCAGCTCGCTGGAGACGTTCACGATCCGGCCGGACTCGGCCCGGTGGACCAGCGGCAGGAACGCGTTGGTCACCGAGATCACTCCGAAGAAGTTGACCTCGAAGACCTTCCTGGCGGTGGCCAGGGTCAGCTCGCTGGTGTTCCAATTGCCGTCGGCCTTCGCGATCCCGGCGTTGTTGACCAGGATGTCCAGGCGGCCGTAGCGGTCCGCGACCTGTCTGGCGGCGTTGGCCACCGAGTCGGGTTCGGTCACGTCGAGTTGGAGGAACCCGACCCCGATCTCGGCGGCGGCCTTCCGGCCGCGCTCCTCCGAGCGCGCCCCGGCCAGCACGGTTACCCCGCGCTCGGCCAGACCCTTGGCGATTTCGAATCCGATGCCCTTGTTGGCGCCGGTGATGAGTGCGATCTTGTCTTCCATGGCTCGAGCCTGCGTCCGATTCGCGGGGGCGAAAAGAGGACGGCCTGTGGTGGTACCGCCGGTACCTGGATACACGCCGACGTTCGGAGGAGACTGGAGCGCATGGACCGAAAGCAGCTCGCCGATTTCCTGAAGGTGCGCCGGGCCGCGCTCCAGCCCGCCGACGTCGGGCTCCCCGACGGGCAGCGCCGCCGCACTCCCGGGTTGCGCCGCCAAGAGGTCGCGCAGTTGGCCGGGATGTCGGTCGAGTACCTCATCCGCCTTGAGCAGGCCCGCGGCCCCAAGCCGTCGGGCCAGGTGCTCGGCGCGCTGGCCCGGGCCCTCATGCTCGACCGCGACCAGCGCTCGCACCTGTTCCACCTGGCGGGGCAGTCGCCGGAACCCTCGCCGCCGTCCCGCGAGGTACCGCGGACGGTGCGGAACCTGCTGGAGAACCTGCATGATTTCCCGGCGTACGTGGTGAACGCGGCCTACGACATGCTGGCATGGAACCGAGTGTGCGCCGAGTTCATGGTGCGCCTGGAGGAAAGCGCGCCCTCCGAGCGCAACATCCTGCGAACGAGTTTCACCAGCCCCGGTGCCGCCGAGCATCTGTCCGATCCCGAGCATGCGGCTTTCCTGCGCGACTGCGTGGCGGATGTGCGTGCGAGCTTGGCTCGCAATCCCAACGACACCGAACTGCGGGCGCTGGTCGACGAACTGCTGCGGGCCAGCCCGGAGTTCGGGGCGATGTGGTCCGACCACGAGGTGCGGGTGCGGCGAGTGCGGACCAAGCGAGTGGTGCATCCGGTGATCGGCCCGGTCGAGCTGGACTGCCAGGTCCTGGACGTGCCCGGGACCGAACTGCGGCTGATCGCCTATGTCGCCGAACCGGGTTCGGCCACCGCGGCCGCGTTCGCGGAGCTCGCCGACCGCGCAGTCGGCGTTCGCAACTAGCACGCGATTGATATCACCAATGAAGTTCATCCGGTGGACTCCCCGGCGAGGCGATGCGCTCTTAGGCTTGACGTGGCGGCGCGCTCGGGGGCGCCGCGCGGCGACCGGATGGGCAGAGTGGCGGCCGGTGACAGCTTCTCATTCACCTCCCCGACCCTCCCGACGTCCTTCATCGGAGCCGCTCTATGCGCATGCCTCTGTTCGCCCTGTCCGTCGGCGCGTTCGGAATCGGCACCACCGAATTCGTGGTCATGGGCACCCTCAGCGACATCGCCGACTCGACCGGCGTCTCGCTGGCCCAGGCCGGTCTGCTGGTGACCGCCTACGCCCTCGGCGTCGTCATCGGCGCGCCGCTGCTGACCGTCGCCACCACGAAGGTGGCCCGCAAACGCCTCCTGATCGCCCTCATGGCCTGCTTCGCCGCGGCCAACCTCGCCACCGCCGCCGCCCCCGACTTCGCGTCCCTGCTCGGGGCCCGCTTCGTCGCCGGGCTGCCGCACGGCGCGTTCTTCGGGGCCGCCGCCGTGGTCGGGGCGAGCCTCGTCCCCTACGACCGGCGAGCCCGAGCGATCTCGGCGATCATGTCCGGCCTGACCGTCGCCACCATCGTCGGCGTCCCGATCGGCACCGTGGTCGCCAGCCAGCTGAGCTGGCGGTGGATCTTCGTGGGCATCGCCGCCATCGGCGTGGCCGCGATGGTCGCGATCGCCGTGACCGTCCCCGACACCAAGGGCGCCATCGCCCAGACCCGCCCGATCGACGAGGTCCGGGCGCTGGGCAACCGCCGCGTGATCCTCACCCTGGTGACCGGCGCGATCGGCTTCGGCGGCATGTTCGCCTGCTACACCTACCTCGAACCGCTCCTGTCCGAGGTCACCGGCATGCCGGCGGTGGCCGTAGCGGTCACCCTCGCCGTGTTCGGCATCGGCCTGACCTGCGGAAACGTGGTCGGCGGCCAGGTCGCCGACCGGTTCCCGCTGCCGGGCCTGTTCGGGGCCCTCGTCGCGGTCGCCGCGGTGCTGGTCATGATGTTCTTCACCGTCGCGAACCCGGTCATGGCCGTCGGCGGCGTGTTCCTCATGGCCGCCTCGGCCTCGATCGTCTCGCCGATCCTCCAGCGGCTGCTGCTCGACGGCGCCGGCCGGGCCCCGTCGCTGGCCTCGGCGCTGCACCACTCGGCGTTCAACCTCGCCAACGCCAACGGCGCGTGGCTGGGCGGGCTCGCCGTCGGCGCCGGCTTCGGCCTGACCTCGCCGATCCTGGTCGGCGTCGGCTTGTCGATCGCGGGCCTGGTCCTGGCGTTCGCGCTGGCCCGCGCCCACGCCGAGACCCCGGCCCGCACGATCCGCGAATGGGTCAAGGCCAGTTAGGGGGTCACGCGGTCGGAATCAGGACGACCTTCCCGGCCGTGCCGCGCTCCTCCAGAGCGCGGTGGGCCCGGGCGGCCTCGGCCAGCGCGAACGGGTGGACCGCCGGGATCAGGTTCCCGGCGGACAGCTCGGCCAGCGAGCGCTCCTCGAGCGCGCGCAGGCCGCCCAGCCTCGCCACCAGTTTCGGCCCCAGCGCCGAGGTCACGGTCAGTCCCCGCTCGACGATGTCCTCAAGGGTCAGTTCGGTGGCGCCGCCGGAGGACCAGCCGAACACGACCATGCGGCCGCCGAAGCCGAGCCGCTCGAACGCGGCCCGGCCGACCGCGCCGCCGACCGAGTCGTACAGCAGCGTGGCCTCGCGACCGCCTAGGGCGGCGTCGAGGCGCTCGGTCCAGTCCTCGGAGCGGTAGTCGACGGCCGCGTCCGCGCCGTTCGCGGCGACTTGCGCGGCCTTCGCCCCGCCTCCGGCCAGGCCGACCACGAAGGCCCCGGCCCGCTTGGCGGCCTGCACCAGGAGCGTCCCGATCCCGCCGGCGGCGGCCGGGACGATCACGACGTCGTCGGCCCCGGGCGGGCCCGCCTCCAGGACCATGAGCGTGGTCCGGCCGGTGCCGATCATGGCCACGGCCTCTTCGAAGCCGACCGCGTCGGGCAGGGCGTGCACCGACTCGACCTCGCGGACGGCCTTCTCGGCGTAGCCGCCGGAGGCGAAGCCCAGGTGCGCGACCGCGCGGACGCCGATCCAGGACTCCTCGACGCCCTCGCCGACCGCGTCCACGACCCCGGCGACCTCGCGCCCGGGAATCATCGGCAGCTCCGGCAGAGCGTACGGCATCCCCTCGCGATGGCCGGACCGGAACTTCGTGTCCAGCAGGTGGACCCCTGCGGCGCGCACGGCGATGCGCACCGCGCCCGGCCCCGGCTCCGGATCGGGCACCTCCTCCAGGCGGAGCACTTCGGGTCCGCCGAACTCGTGGTGTCGGATGGCGCGCATGTCGGTTCCTCTTTTCCAATGCCGGTCGTCGGCGCTCGCCGGGCCGTGGATCGGCCCGGCCGCAGGAATCAAGCTACGGCCGCGGTGACTGGCGCGGCATCGGTCGACCGACTGAAGACGATGCGGGTTCCTCCCGCGGAGGGTCGAGGCCGAGACGCGAGTACAGCTCCTCGGCCTCGGCGCGGCAGCGCTCGGCGGCCCCGGTGTCCCCGCCGGCGACGTAGGCGGCGGCCAGCGCACGCAGGCTGCGGGCCTGCCGCAGCGGGTCGGGCATGGCCGCGAACACGTCGGCGGCCTGGCGCCCTTGCTTGACCGCCTGGGCCGCCTCGCCGGTGCGGGTGTAGAGCCTGCACATGACCTGGGCGCGGACGGCGAGGGTCTCGCTGGTCTGGTAGCGGTCGAAGCCTTCGACGCGGTCCAGGGCCTCGCGGGCCCGGTCGACGGCGCCGGTGGCGACGTGGAGCTCGGCCAGCTGGTAGGTGTAGACCAGCTGGTGGCGCCACGAGTTGGTCTCCTCGACCAGTTCGAGTCCGCGGGTCAGGGCCGCCTCGGCGCGACCGTACTCGTCGTCGGCGCGGTGGACGGCGGCCTGCCGGAAGTACAGGCGGGCGCGGTGGTACTTGGAGGGGTTGCCGCGGAGCATCCGGGCCAGGAGCCGGCACATCTCCTCGGCGTGGGTGACGCGGCCGGTGTCGATGTAGAGCTCCGACAGCGTCAGCAGCGGGTACACCGAGGTCGGCCCGCCCTTGGCGGCGGCGTCGATCTCCTTGGCGCGCAGCAGCAGCGTCTCGGCCTCGCCGAAGATGCCCATGCGGCGCAGCACCGAGCCCAGACTGGTCAGCACCTCGACCTGGACGTAGGCCAGCCCGGACCGCTCGGCGGCGCGCACGGCCTCGCGCAGCAGCGAGACGGCCTCCCGGTAGCGGCCGAGCATGGTCAGCGTCGTGGCCAGGTCGCTTCGGGCGATGCCGGTGGCGTCGCCGCCCGCGGTGCGGCGCAGGAACTCCAACCGCTTGTACGAGTGCCGCATGGACGTGTCGAGGTCGCCTCCGGCGTAGGCGACGGCGTCGGCCAGGGCGTAGGCGCGGACGGCGTCCATCGGGTCGGGCGAGTCCCGGCCGGTCTCGATGCCGGCCTCGGCCACCTGGAGCAGCTGCGGGAGTTCGTAGACCTTCTCGGCCGGCGCGTCGCGGTATCCGGCGGCGGCGAAGTCCTTGAGCCGGGTCAGCAGCCGCGAGACGGTGGGGTGGCCGTTCCACTCCAGGAACGTCGCGACGATGTTGCGGTACTCGCCGACCGGCAGCGACCCGGGGTAGGCGGTGGCGTACCAGTCGACGACCTGTTCGCGCAGCCTTTGGAGCGCGGTCTCGTCGAAGGCGTCCTCGGCCTTGCGGCGGGCGTACTCGCCGACCAGGTCGTGGAAGCGGTAGCGGCCGGGCCGGTACTGCTCGATGCGGTGGGCGGCGGTCAGGCGGGCCAGGATGCTCTCGGCGGCCCCGGGCTCCCAGGTGGCCAGGGCCACGGCCAGGTCCTTGCCGAAGTCGGCGCCCGGCAGCAGCGCGAGGTTGAGGTAGAGCAGCTCCTCCTCGGGCCGCATGGTCTGGAGGGACAGGTCGAAGGCGGCGGCGACGGTGGTGGTCGGGTCGCCCTCGACGGCGAGTCGGGAGAGCCGGTCGCGGTCGGACAGGGACGCGGCGGTCTCGGCCAGGGTCGCCTCGGGCCTGGAGGCCAGGTTGGTGCCGACGATCCGCAGCGCCAGCGGCAGTCCGGCGCACAGCTCGGCCAGCCGGTCGGCCGCCTCCGGTTCGGCCGCCAGGCGCTCGGGGCCGAGCATGCTCGACAGCAGGCGCAGCGATTCGGCCGCGGCCATGGAGCTGACGCCGATCTGGAGGACGTCGTGGACGGCGGCCAGGTCGGCCAGCCGGTTGCGGCTGGTGACGATCGCCGCGCACCCGTCGGTGGCCGGAAGCAGCGGCCTCACCTGGGCGGAGTCGCGGGCGTTGTCGATCAGCAGCAGCGTGCGCGTGTCGGCAAGGCGGCTGCGCAGGAGCGCGGCGGCCTCGTCGACGTCGGAGGGGATCGCCCCGGCCGGGACGCGCAGGGCCCGCAGGAACCCGGCGAGGGCGTCCAGGGGCGTCAGGGGCGGGGCCCAGTCGAAGCCTCGGAGGTTGACGTAGAGCTGCCCGTCGGGGAAGCGCTCGCGGCTGCGGTGGGACCAGCGCAGGGCCAGGGCGCTCTTGCCGGCCCCGCCCATGCCGGACAGGACCGCGGTCGAGGGCCCGGGCTCCAGGAGCCGGTCGAGGGTGGCCATTTCGGTGGTTCTGCCGGTGAAGTGGACGTTGTCGGCGGGGAGTTGGGCCGGGGGCGGCAGGGATTCGGCCGGCGGGGCCGGCGGCGGTGGCGGTTTTGGCGGGCCGAGGGAGGGGTCGTCGCGCAGGATCGCGGTGTGCAACTCCCGCAGCCGCTGCCCGGGGTCGATGCCGAGCTCCTCGCGCAGCCGGTTGCGGACGCCCTGGTAGACCTCCAGGGCCTCGGGGACGCGGTCGGCGCGGTGGAGCGCGGTCATCAGCAGCTCGGCGGTGCGCTGCCGGTCGGGGTGTGCGGCGAGGATCCGCTGGAGGTCGGCGATGACCGGCTCGTCCGCGCCGAGGGTGAGGACGATCTCGGCCCGGTACTCGCAGGCGGCCTCGCGTTCCTCGTCCAAGCGGCGGGCCCCCGATTCGATGATCGCGCCGGTCATCCCGGCCAGGGCCGGGCCCCGCCACAGGTCCATCGCCTCGCGCAGGCTGGTCAGGGCCGCCTGGGGTTCGGAGGCGGCGACCTGTTCGCGGGCCAGGCGCAGCAGCGACTGGAAGTGCAGCGCGTCGATCTGCTCGGGTCGGGCGGTGAGCCGGTAGCCCTCGCCGACCTTCTCGATCTCGGCGGTGTCGGCGTCGAACAGCAGCCCGCGGGCGGTCGAGACGGTGTTGAAGATCTGGCGGACGGCGGTCTCGGGCGGGGAGTCCTGCCACACCGCGTCGATGAGCCGGTGCCGGGGCACCACGTGCTCGGCCTCGAGCAGCAGCACCGCCAGCAGGCGGGGCAGCACGCGGCCGGGAACGGCCACTGGCATGCCCTCGCGGGTCAGTCGGAGCGGTCCGAGGATGCCGAACTCCATGGCGACCTCCGGGGCGGCGGGCGTACCGGCGCCGTGGTCGGGGCGTTTCGGGCGTAGGCACGCGGGTTGTGCGGGAGCGGACGTCCAGTCTATGTGCAATCGAAGATCAACGGCGAACTGCCGCTTCGGACCTCGACGACGGACTCGTGAAAAAGTCATGAACGCTTTGGAGTGACCGCCCTCATGCTCGTGGCATCGAGTCATCGAGGAGGAAGTCATGATCTCCACACAGCGCCCCGACGCGGGGCTTCTTCCCGCCGATGCCCGAGCCAGGTTCCGTGAGGGTCTGGTCGCCTCGACCGGCGGCTGGGCTCCCGGGTTCGTGCAGACCGGGATGATCTCCGTGCCCCGCCGCCACGCGGTGGCCCTGCGCCGCTTCGCGGTCCGCAATCTGCGGGCGTGCCCGCTGCTCGACATCATCGGGCCGGGCCGGTTCACCACCTCGCTCGCCGAGGGCGCCGACCTCCGCCGCGACCTCCCCGCCTACCTGGTGTGGCGGAGCGGCACGGTGGTGGACTGGCGCCAGGACGTCTCGTCCCTGTGGGGCGAGGACCTGGTGACGTTCCTGGTCGGGGCCGCCTACACCTCCGACGGGCTGCTGCGGCGCAACGGCATCCCGATCCGGGCCCTGGAGCAGGGCAGGATCACGCCGCTGTACTACACCGGCATGCAGTGCATGAAGGCCGGCAGGTTCCGCTCGAGGCTGGTGGTGTCGATGCGTCCGATCCCGGCCCCGCTGGTGCCGCGCGCGGCGATGGTCACCTCGACCCTGCCCGATTCGCACGGCATGCCGATCTGGGCCGGGGCCCCGTCCCACCTGGGCATCTCCGATCTGACCCGCCCCGACTTCGGCGAGCCGGTCGAGTTCGGCCCCGAGGACGTCCCGGTGTTCTGGGCCTCGGCGGTGACGCTCCAGGAGGCGGTGGCGGCCGCGCGCATCCCGTTCGCGATCACCAACGCCCCCGGGCACCTGCTGGTGACCGACCGCAAGGCCCGCCAGGCCGCGGTCGGGGGCCGCTCGCGCATCCGCCGCCCCAAGCCCAAGGCCCCGGCCGACGATCTGGACCGCTTTTACTAAACCTCCTCCAGCCGGGAGGACGCGGCCGGTTCGGGGAGGCGGAACATGCCGAGGAACCGCTCGGCCATGGCCTGGTCGCCCTGGACGGTGATGCGCCCGGCGTGCAGGGAGACGTCCAGGCTGCGCCCGCCGAGGGTCAGCCGCTTGAGCGTCTCGGCGTCGGTGCGGATCACCGCGTGCGGGTGCTCGGGCCTGCCGGGGGCGAGCAGGAGCTGGGAGTCGAGGAGCTCGGCCACGAACGGCCGGTCGCCGACCCACAGCTCGAAGGCCGCGTCGAAGCCCTGCGCGGCCGCGGGGATGAACAGGCCGCGCAGGGCCAGGATGAGCGCGTCGGTGCCGATCGGGGCGTCCAGCGGCATGTCGGCCGAGCGGGCGCCCCAGCGGATGAGGCGGACGATGAGCGGCTCGAGTTCGCGGCCCCATTCGGTCAGCTCGTAGACCTTGGAGGCGGCCGGCGGCGGGAGGGTGCGCTTGGTGACCACGCCGTTGGCCTCCAGGTCGCGCAGCCGCTGCGAGATGACGTTGGCGCTGGCCCCTCCCAGGCCGCCGCGCAGGTCGGTGAAGCGTTTGGGGCCGAGCACGAGCTCGCGGACGATCAGGAGCGACCATCGCTCGCCGATGAGGTCGAGGGCGTGGGCCGCGGGACAGCCGTCGCCGTAGGTGCGCAAGGTTCCTCCAGGTCAGCGGGTCGGAGAGAAGCAGGTGTGGTTCTGCAATCGTAGTGTCTCGGAACAAGATCACAAGATCCTGATCAAGGACTAACGCATAACGGTTCGGTAAAGACGGGTTTGTAAAACGTCGGTCTCACTGCGCGGGCCGACTTGCGGCGGCCGCGAGCTTTGGGCACTATTCAGGGGTGCCAGAATTGACCGCAGCTTCGCTCATCGAGAACCACCGGGCCTCCGCGACGCTGGTCGGCCTCCTGGAAGGCAACGGCCGATTCGTCGCCGGGGAGCCGCGCTTCAAGCGAGACATCACCGCCGCGCGCGAGGCCGCGCCGAACCAGCATCCCAGCGCCGCCGTGTTCACCTGCATCGACTCCCGGGTGACCGCCGAGAGCGTCTTCGACTGCGACTTCGGGCAGCTGCTCGTGGTCCGCACCGCCGGGCACGTGCCCGACCGGGCCGCGGTCGGCTCGCTCGAGTTCGCCGCCGCCGAACTGGGCATCAGCCTGGTCGTCGTCCTCGGCCACGAGCGGTGCGGGGCGATCGGCGCGGCCCTGAGCGCCGTCGAGTCCGACACCCACGACCCGCGCTCGGACTACCTGGTCGAGCAGCTGTGGCAGCCGGCCTCCCAGGCCCTGTCCGAGATCGAGTCCGAGCCGGACGCGGCCTCGCACGCCATGCGCCTCCAGGTGCGGCGAACGGTCGCCGACCTCGACCGCCGCTCGTCCCTGGAGGGCGTCCTGGTCGTCGGCGCGGTCTACGACCTTGACACGGGAGCCGTCTCGCTGGTCGAGCAGAACTGACACAATCGGCGGTATGAGCGACCGACCATTGACCGAAGCAGAGATCGAACTGGCCCTGTCCGAGCTGTCGGGCTGGGCCCACGAAGGCGACCGGCTCACCCGGACCTGGACCTTCGACGGCCATCTGGCGGCGCTGGCCGCCGTCGGCGCCGTCGGCTGGGTCCAGGAGCGGAAGAACCACCACGCCGACCTGACCATCCGATACAACCGGCTGACGGTGGCCACGACCACCCATTCGGCCGGCAATAAGGTGTCCGCAAAGGACACCGAGCTGGCGGGGGAGATCTCCGCCCTGCTCGACTGACCCGATCCGGAGTGTGCATCCTCCCCGCGGAGCTGTCATCATGGATGGACAGCAGGTGGGGAGGGTGTCATGGACCCCAATGCATCACGGGCCTCCAGGGCCGCCAAGCGGATCGCGCTCAACCGGCTGGTGGTGGCCAGGCGCCGCGGATTGATCGATCGACGTGAGTACCGGCTGCGTCGGCAGCTGGCTCGGCGTGCCGAGACCATGGAAGAGCTCTGGTTCCTCTTGGAGGACTTGAACGGAGTCGGCGGCGGCAGGGACCACTGGCGCTACGGGCGCTGGCTCGGCCCGGTCCGCGACGGGCACGAACTGGAGATCCAGCGGTTCGTCGGAGCGGTGTTCCTGGTGGGCTTCCTGGTGGTGGTCGCCGCCGTCGTCTACGCCGCGATCGTCACGGTCGACGCGTTCCGGTGAGCGCCGACAGCTTGCCGCCCAAGGACTCCAAGGCGTCGGCGATCCACGGCGTGGCGACCGGGTCGTCGGACATGAGCGCGGCCAGGCGCTCGGACTCGGTCGAGCCGTAGACTCCCGGGACCGCCACGCGCAACCGCAGGCCGTCCTCGTCCCCACTGCGCTTCCGGTTCGGCTCGCAAGCGTCGCCGAACGCGGAACCGGGCAGGACCCCGACGCCGAACTCGTCGAGCAGCACCGCGGCCAGGTCCTGGCTGGACTCGATGTTCCAGCGCTCGCGGAGGACCGGGGCGAGCGGCCCGAAGTCGGGCCAGACGTAGAAGCCGCCCTGCGGTTCGCCGACCTCGCAGCCGACGGAGCGGAAGATCCCGGCCACGGCCCGGGCCACCGAGCCGTGGAGGCGCCGCGAGGCGGTCAGGCGCTCGGTCAGCTCCTCGGGGTCCGACCAGGCGTAGGCGGCGGCGTGCTGCATCGGCATCGGCGTGGACGACCACAGTTCCGAGGCGATCCCGCGGACCCGCTCGCGCAGCTCGGCGCCTTCGCCGCCGTCGGGGAACCGCGCGGCTCCGATGCGCCAGCCGCCGAGGGCGTAGTTCTTGCTCAGGGCCGTGGTCGTGACGGTCCGCTCGGGAGCCCAGGCGGCGGGGGAGGGGAAGGCCCCGTCCTCGAAGACCAGGTCGCGGTAGATCTCGTCGGCCAGGATGACCAGGTCGAGCTCGCGTGCGGCCTCGCACAGGCCCTTGACGGCGGCCTCGGAGGCGAGGCGGCCGGTCGGGTTGTCCGGCAGCGTGGCGACGACGATCCTCGGGTCGAGCCCGGCCCGGCGGGCGTCGGTGACCGTCCGGCGCAGCCGGTCGGCCTCGGGGACGCCGCCCTGACCGGACGGGGTGCTCACGCGCAGGGGCGTGCGTCCGATCAGTTCCGCCTGGGCCGCGTAGGACACCCAGGCCGGGCTGGGGACGACCGCGTCGCCGCCTACCGCGCGGAGGACGGCGAACAGCAGCGGTTTGGATCCGGGGCCGAGCAGCACCTGGTGTTCGGCTGTGGGCAGTTCGCGGCGGGTCCAGTATCCGGCGACGGCCTCGCGGGCCGGGCGGATGCCGGACACCGGGCCGTAGGAGGTCTTCGCGGCGGCCTGAGCCAGTCGCTGCGCGAGCCGCGGGTGCACCGGGATTCCGGCCTCCCCGAAGGCGAGCGCGAGCACCTCCTCTCCGGCGGCGCGGCGGGCGGCGATGGTCTCGCTGGCGGCGAGGGTGGCTGAGACGCTCACGGGTGCTCCTTCTCGGACGGTGTGTCTGGAACCAGCCTGGTTCCGCCAGAGCATCAATGCAAGTATTCCTAGCTTTCGCAGAGGGTAAGATTTCCTTATGCTTGATGTGCGCCGCCTGCGGCTGCTCTACGAGTTCGCCGCCCAGGGATCGATAGCGGCCACTGCCGTCGCCACTGGGCAGACGGCCTCTGCCGTCTCCCAACAGCTTGCGGCGCTTGAGAACGAGACCGGTGTGGACCTGCTCGAGCGGACCGCCCGCTCGGCCCAGCTGACCGACGCCGGGCGTCGCCTGGTCGAGCACACCTCCCGCATCCTCGACGCCATCGAGGCCGCCGAGACCGACCTGATCGACCACGCCGACGAGCCGCGCGGCCGGGTCGTCGCCACCGCCTTCCCGACCGTGGCCGTGGCCCTGGCCGGGCCGCTCGTGCGACGCCTGCGCCGCTACCCGGAGCTGACGATGGTGCTGCGCCAGCAGCGCAGCGCCGCCGACTCCCTGGCCGAGGTCCGCGGCGGCAAGATCGACCTGGCCCTGGCCGACGACTGGACGGGCCTGCCGCGCACCGGTGCCGACGGGCCCCTGACCTACCACCACCTGGTCGCCGACCCGCTGGTGGTGGTCCTGCCCGCCCGCCACCGGCTGGCCGACCGGGACGAGGTCTCGGTCCACGACCTGGCCGACGAGCCCTGGATCGCCTCTCCGGAGGGCGAGCCGAGCCGCCTGGCCCTCGACCGGCTCTGGCGCACCGAGGGCGTCAGCGCGACCGTCAGCGAGTTCGGCGGCCTGGAGACCATCATGTCCCTGGTGGCCAAGGGATTCGGTGTCACCGTCGCGCCGCGGATGGCCACCGCCTCCCGCAGCGACCTCGCCGTGCGGACCCTGACCGAGAAGGCCCCCGGCAGGGACGTCTACGCCGTCCACCGCCCGGCCTCCACCGGCCGCCCGGCGGTCATGGCAGTCCTCCAGGCCCTCCACCAGGCGTCCCGGAAGCTCATGAGTTCCGCCGAGCGCGGATTAGCGCAGGTGGGAGGGAGGGAACGGCAAGTCCGTGTCGTCCCAGGTCCCGCCCTCGGCCTCCGGCGGCCTCGGCCGTGGGCGCTTGCTCTCCTTGGGCTTCTTCTCCTTGGCGGGCTTCGCCTCACGCCGGGCCAGGGTCGCCGCCAGCCAGGTCGTGATCGGGACCGCGGCTATCAGGCCGATGGTGCCGACGATCGAGCGGGCGATCTCAGTGGCGATCGTCTGGCTGGTCAGGATCTGTCCCAGCGGCCTGCCGGCGGCCACGATGAGCACCAGCAGCGGCAGCGAGGCGCCCGCGTAGGCCAGCACCAGCGTGTTGATCACGCTGGTCAGGTGGTCGCGGCCCACCCGCATGCCGGACTTGAACAGGTGGGACCGGCCCCATTTCGGGTTGGCCTTGGCGACCTCGTCGACCGTCGCGGCCTGCGAGACGGTCACGTCGTCGATCACGCCGAGCGCGCCGATCAGGATCCCTGCCAGCAGCAGGCCAGACATGTCGATCGGGAACTGGTAGGCCAGCGAGGAGGTCTCCTCGTCGAGCACGCCGGACAGGAAGGCCAGGTCGACCGCGGCCCCGGCCAGCAGCCCGGTCAGCACCAGCGCCGCGAGCGTCCCGAGCACCGCCACGGTCGTGGTCCGGTTCCATCCGTGCGAGAGGTACAGCGAGACCAGCATGATCGCCGCCGCTCCCACGATCGCCACCAGCAGCGGCGAGGAGCCGTCCAGGATGGCCGGAACGATGAACAGCAGCAGCACCGCGAACGTGACCGCCAGGCTCAGCAGCGAGCGGACGCCCTTCCAGCGCCCGAAGGCGATCACGGCCAGGGCGAAGGCGATCATCAGCGCCCACAGCGCGTTCGAGCGCTCGTGGTCGATGATGTGGTAGTTCTGGCCGCTCACCGAGTCGGGCGTGTAGATGAGCACTACCTCCTGGCCGGCCTCGGGGTCGGCCGCGCCCGGTCCGGAGGGGATGTCGACGATGATCTCCGCGCCGGAGTCGGGGCCGCTGTCCAGGCTGACCACGACGTCCCCGCAGCGGGTGGCCTGGAGCTGCTCGGACAGCTCGGCCTGCGCCGGGTCGCATTCGGTCTCGCTGACGGCGATGACGCGGCCGGTGACCTCGGTGCCGTAGCCTTCGCCGTCGGCCTGCTGCAGGTCGTAGGGCCACATCAGCGCGAGCCCGATTATCGTGGCGATCGCGGCCGGGACGAGGATCCACAGGGCCGCGCGGGGTACTGCGTCGTTCGGTGCGAGTCGCTCTCGGTTCACCCGTGAGAGCTTACGGGCCCGACCGGCTCCGTCCGTGACACCGACCCGGCCGGAGTTTCGCTGGGCAGAATATCACCGCTTATGCCTATTTATGTCGCATTGCATGCTGTAGCGCTCTAGTCACTGAACGTCGACCGGGTCCACCCAGCGGACCGCCGAGTAGTTCCGCCACAGTTGCAGCAGTGCCGGGTCGCCGCTCACCGTGAGGTCGTCGAAGGGAAGCCGGTTCCACAGGGCCAGGTAGAGCAGCTCCACGGGACCTTCGATCGTGCAGTGGGGCGACTCGACCTCGTTGAAGGTCACCAGTGGTCCCGTGTCGGTCGGATGGATGTACCAGTCGCCGTGGCCCGGCGGCAGATCGATCGCATGGACGTGCAGCACCGAGGGCCGCAGCGCCCGGACCCGGCTGGAGGGCCTCCCGTGGAATCCCAGCAGCAGCTCGTCGATCCCGTCGGCGGCGAAGTCGCGGTTGATGGGGGAGATCTCGTCGCCGCGGGCCTGCTCGGCGTCGACGCGGTGGATCGTGGTCTCGTGGGCCTGCCGCCGCGCCCAGAACCGCTTGGAGGAGTCGCTGGGGAAGACCTGCCAGCACTGGAGGTCGTCTGGGGCCGCCTCGAGCGTCTCGGCCAGGCGGTTGAGCCCCACCCGCACCCAGTCGACCAGGAGTTCGTCGAGCGGCATCGGCCCCACGATCTGGTGGAACTCCCGCTGCCGCGGGTCCTGCCGCAGCGCTCCGCCCACGATGGCGTGCGCCCAGCGATGGACGGTGCCCATGTGGGTCAGCAGGTCCTTGACGGTCCAACCGGGGCAAGTCGGCACAGCGGCGTTGAGTGCGAGTTCTCCTCCCGCGATGGCGATCCGCTCCCCCTCGGTACGCAAGACGTTGATTTGATCGCCGGTATTCATCCACAGCAGTCTTTCACCTGTGTTGTGAATTACGCAAGTTTGGGACGTCAACCGATATGGAAGTGTTAGAACGGTAGACCAGTGTGGTAAGGGAGGTACCCGGCAAATCAGAAAGGCTCGCCCCACATGGCCGCCCCGCAACACCGACTCATCGTGATATCCGACGTAGCGGCCTGCCCCACGGGCCTTGTCGAACAGGTGCGGAGAGCCCTTGACGGCGGCCCCTTCGCTCTGATACTGCGCGACAAAGAGCTCGAATGGGTCGAAAGGCGACGCCTCGCCGAGGAGCTCGGCCCGCTCCTCGCCTCCGGCGGCGGCACGCTCATCGTGGCCGACCCGCCGGAGCCGGTGCCGGCCGCGCACCTGTCGGCCCGCCGCCCGGTGCCCCGGCCGCGCCCGGAGCTGCTGGGACGCTCGGTCCACGCCGGAGAGCCGATCGACCCGGACCTGGACTACGTCACCTACTCACCGGTGTGGACCACCGCCTCCAAACCCGGCTACGGACCGGCGGTCGGCCTGGGAGGCTTGGCCGACCGCGCGGCGTCGACACCGGTCGCGGTGTACGCCCTCGGCGGCGTGACCGGCCCCGACCGCGCCCTCGCCGCGCGGGAGGCGGGCGCGGCGGGAGTCGCGGTGCAGGGCGCGGTCATGCGCGCCGAGGACCCGGGGCGGGTCGTCGCCGCGATCCGGAGTGCGCTCGATTAGCGGTCGAGGCCGCCCGCGGCGATGACGTCCGCGTAGAACCGGGCGCTGGCCTTGGGGGTGCGCTTCTGGGTGGTGTAGTCCACGTGCACCAGGCCGAAGCGCTTGTCGTAGCCGAAGGCCCACTCGAAGTTGTCCATCAGGGACCAGGCGGTGTAGCCGCGCACGTCGACACCAGCCTCGATCGCGTCGTGGACCGCCGCGATGTGCGAGCGCAGGTAGTCGATCCGCTCGGTGTCCTCGACATTGCCCTCGGCGTCCGGGCCGGTCGGATAGGCCGCGCCGTTCTCGGTGACCATCAGCGGCACGTTGTAGTCCTTGTGGAGGCGCACTAGGAGGTCGGTCAGGCCGGTCGCTTCGACCGGCCACCCCATGTCGGTGACCGGCAGTTCCTCGGGCGTCCAGACTTCGACGTCGGTCACCCCGGGTGCCACCGGCGACTCCTCCGCGCCGGGGGCGTCTCGCACCCAGGTGGGGTTGTAGTAGTTGACGCCCAGCAGGTCCAGCGGCTGATTGATCTGCTCCAGGTCGCCGTCCTGGACGAAGGACCAGTCGGTGTGGCGCGCGGTGAGCCCCAGCAGGTCCTCGGGGTAGGCACCCTTGAACAGCGGTTCGAAGAAGATCCGATTGGCGACCGCGTCGCCCTTGCGCACGGCCGCTTCGTCGCCGCGGAACTGGGTCGGATTGAGCACGATCGAGACCTGACCGGCCCCGGCCGAGCGCAGCGCCTGCACGGCCAGACCGTGGCCCAGCAGCAGGTGGTGGGCGGCGGTCAGGGCGGCGGTCGGGTCGGTCCGGCCCGGGGCGTGGTGGCCGTTGCCGTAGCCCAGGTACGCCGCGCACCACGGCTCGTTGAGGGTCCACCAGGTGTCGACCCGGTCGGCCAGGCGGGCGCCCACGATCGCGGCGTACTCGCCGAAGCGCTCGGCCGTCTCCCGCTCGGGCCAGCCTCCGGCGTCCTCCAGGGTCTGGGGCAGGTCCCAGTGGTAGAGGGTCGGCATCGGCTTGATGCCGGCGGCGGTGAGCCGGTCGACCAGCCGGTCGTAGAAGTCGAGGCCGGCCGGGTTGGCCGGGCCGGAGCCGTCGGGCTGGATGCGCGGCCACGCGATCGAGAAGCGGTAGGTCTGGACGCCCAGGGACTTCATCAGCTCGACGTCCTCGTCGAGGCGGTGGTAGTGGTCGCAGGCCACGCGGCCGGTCTGTCCGCGCCAGACCTTGCCGGGGGTCGCCGAGAAGGTGTCCCAGATCGACGGGCCGCGGCCGTCCTCGTCGGTGGCGCCTTCGACCTGATAGGAGGCGGTCGCCGTCCCCCAGAGGAATCCGTCGGGGAACTGAAGCTGTGGCATGTGAGGGCACCTTTCCAGTCAGAAACCCCGCCGATGATACGCCACTGATACCGCTCCCATTCACCCGGTGTCCCACTGATATCGAAAGAGCGACCTTGAGTAACGATTCGGTAATCTAGCCTTGACTCGTCATGTTAGCCAGAGCACTATTCCAGTTGTCGTTCCCCGAAGGCGGGTGAGGCGGTCCGGACCGACGGCGCCAGGCGCCGTTGCGAGGGGCGGTGGGAGGCAGTCGGACTCGCCGGGAACCAGATGCTCCATATAGGAAGAGGGATTCCCCGATGAGCAAGACCCGACGATTGGCGTTCCTAGTGGCTGCCACCAGCGCCACCGCGCTTGTCGCCGCAGCCTGCGGCGCGCCCGAAGAAGACGACGATGCGCGCGGTGCCGTTCCTGACGACGCCACCGACTGCGCCAATTACGAAGAATACGGCGACCTCGAAGGCGAGACCGTCTCCATCTTCGGATCCATCCGCGACCAGGAAGCCGACGAGATGACGGAGGCCTGGAGCTACTTCGAGGAATGCACCGGCGTCACCATCGAGTACGAGGGCTCCGGCGAGCTCGAGGCGGACATCAAGGTCCGCGTCGACGGCGGCAACGCCCCCGACATCGCACTGCTCCCGCAGCCCGGCCTGATGGCCAACTTCGCCGACAGCCTCGTGCCCGCCTCCGATGAGCTCACGGCCCTGGCCGAGGAGGGCTGGAGCGAGGACTGGCGCGGGTACGGGACCGTCGACGGCACTTTCTACGCGCCGCCGCACTCCTCGAACGCCAAGTCCTTCGTCTGGTACTCGCCCTCGTTCTTCGAGGACAACGGCTATGAGATCCCGACCACCTGGGACGAGATGATCGACCTCTCCGACCAGATCGCCGCCGACGGCACCATGCCCTGGTGCGTCGGCTTCGAGTCCGGCGGCGCCACCGGCTGGCCCGGAACCGACTGGATCGAGGACATCGTGCTCCGTGAGGGCACCGACGTCTACGACCAGTGGGTCGACCACGAGATCCCGTTCAACGACCCGCAGATCGTGAGCGCGTTCGAGAAGGCCGGCGAGATCCTCACCAACGAGGACTACATCTACGGCGGCACCGACACCATCAGCTCGACCCCGTTCCAGGAGGCCGGCTGGCCGATCCTCGAGGACGGATGCGCGATGCACCGCCAGGCGTCCTTCTACGGCGCCATGTGGGAGGGCGGCATCGAGGTCGCCGAGGACGGGGACGTGTTCGCGTTCCGCTTCCCCGAGACCAACGAGGGTGACAACACCATGCTGGTCGCCGGCGAGTTCGTGGCCGCGTTCAACGACAACGAGGCCATCGAGGCCACCCGCCAGTTCCTGGCCTCGTCGCTCTACCACAACGCCCGCCTCCAGACCGGCCCGTGGAGCACCGCCAACCAGGGAGTCGACCCGGCCAGCGCCACCACGCCGATCAACGAGTTCGCCACCGAGATCCTGACCGACCCGGACGTCACCGTCCGATTCGACGGCTCGGACCTCATGCCCGGCGAGGTCGGTGCCTCGTCGTTCTGGACCGGCATGATCCAGTGGGTCGACGGCGAGAAGTCCGCCCAGGAAGTCGCCGACGACATCGAGAACAGCTGGCCGCAGTAGTACGGCAGCGATCATGATGGAGCCGAGCGGGGCCCCCGTGGCCCCGCTCGGCCCGTTGCCCGAACCCTTGGAGCGCAACCGCAGTGGAAATCACCGATCTCACTGACCGCTTCGGACTGCTGCTGGTCGGCCTGGTGGCGTTCGCCGCCGTCCTGATGGCCCTCTACGGCATCGCCGAACTCGCGTCGCGACGCAACCGCAGCAAACTCGTCGCATTCATATTCCTGCTCCCGGCCGTCCTGTTCCTGGCGGTCGGTCTGGTCTACCCGGCCATCCGCACCCTGTTCATGTCGTTCTACAACAAGGACGGCTCCGAATTCATCGGTCTCGACAACTACCATTGGGCGCTGACCGACCCCTCCGCCCTGCAGACCCTGATCAACACCGCGCTCTGGATCATCGTCGTCCCGCTGGTCTCGACCGCGCTGGGCCTGCTCTACGCCGTCCTCATCGACGGCCGCCGCGGCGAGCGCACCTACAAGGCCCTGGTGTTCCTGCCGATGGGCATCTCCTTCGTCGGCGCCTCGATCATCTGGCGCTTCGTCTACCAGTACAACGGCACCGGCGAACAGATCGGCCTGCTCAACCAGCTCCTGGTGTGGGTCGGCATCGAGCCGGTCAACTGGCTCAACACCTTCCCGATCAACAACTTCCTGCTGATGGTGGTCCTGATCTGGATCGAGGTCGGCTTCGCCACCGTGGTCCTGTCGGCCGCGCTCAAGGGCGTGCCCACCGAGATCATCGAGGCCGCCCGCATCGACGGCGCCAACTCCTCGCAGATCTTCTGGAACGTCACGGTCCCGTCGATCCGCTCGGCGATCATCGTGGTCGCGGTGACGGTCTTCATCGCCACGCTCAAGCTGTTCGACATCGTCCGGGCGATGACCCGCGGCGAGCACAAGACCGACGTGCTCGCCCACAACATGTGGGACCAGGCCCTGCGCCTCGGGAACGACGGACGCGGCGCGACCATGGCCGTGCTCCTGTTCGCGCTCGTCATCCCGGTCGTCATCTACCAGGTGTACAACGTGCGCCGTCAACAACTGGAGGCCCGATGAGCGCCAAGACCTCCGCATCCGAAGCGCCCGCCAAGATCGGCGAGTCCCGCGGGGAGCGCATCCGCCGGATGCTGTCCAGCCGCACCGCCAGCCTCGTCGCCGTGCTGATCGCCGTCCTGTGGACGATCCCGACCTTCGGCCTGTTCGTCAACTCCTTCAGACCGACCGACGACATCCGCGCGACCGGCTGGTGGAAGATGTTCACCGAGCCCTCGTTCACCCTGGAGACCTACAACTACGTCCTGTACTCGACCTCCCAGGGCGGCGGGCTCGCCCGCAACCTGATCAACACCGTCGTGATCACCATCCCCGGAGTCGTCATCCCGGTGACGTTCGCGGTGATGGCGGCCTACGCGCTGTCGTGGATCGAATTCCGCGGCCGGAACCTGCTCTACATCTCGATCTTCGCGCTGCAGGTGGTCCCGCTGCAGATGGCGCTCATTCCGCTGCTGTCGTTCTTCAGCCGAGGGCTGTCGATCGGGGGAGTCACGATCATGCCCGCCTGGGAGCTGTCCGGGGTGCAGACGATCGTCCAGGTCTGGGTCGCGCATACGATCTTCGGCCTGCCCTTGGCGATCTTCCTGCTCCACAACTTCATGCGGGAGCTGCCCGGCGACGTCATGGAGGCCGCCCGCATCGACGGTGCCAGCCACTCGCAGATCTTCCGCAAGGTGGCACTGCCGCTGGTCACGCCCGCGCTGGCCTCGATCGCGATCTTCCAGTTCCTGTGGGTGTGGAACGACTTCCTGGTCGGACGCACCTTCGGCGGCGGCCTGGCCACCCAGCCGCTGACCGCGGTCCTCGGCGACCTCGCCGGGACCAGGGGCTTCGGCTGGACGAGGCTCCCCGCCGCGGCGTTCATCGCGATCATCGTCCCGCTGATCGTGTTCCTGCTGCTCCAGCGCTACTTCGTGCGCGGGCTGCTGGCGGGATCGGTCAAGGGCTGAGACCGGGGCGCGTTCACCTCGCGCCCCGCCACAACTTCATGAAGTAGTCCGCGTAGACGCCGACGACGGCCCCGCCTCCGGCCCGGAGCAGGTTGTCGTCGGCGTTCTTCAGGCTGTTGCCCGACAGGTTGTGGGTGCCGGTCCAGACCAGATTGCGGTTCGCGCCGTTGAACTCGGCCTGGACGAGCAGGAACTTGTTGCGGTGGTCGCCGTGCACCCGCACGCTCCCGGGCCCGGTGGCCCGCTCGATCCACCCCGGGTCGTTGGAGTCCTTGTCGAGGACCACCGTCCGCACCTGGCAGCCGAGCCGCTGGACGCGCCGCAGCTGCTCGCGCACCTCGGGGCGGTTCGGCTGGAAGTTCGCGTGCGCGACCCACACCCGGTCGCCGGCGTCGCAGCCGGTGATGTGCCGCAGCTGCGCGG
Source organism: Glycomyces salinus (assembly GCF_016428645.1). Lineage (GTDB taxonomy): Bacteria > Actinomycetota > Actinomycetes > Mycobacteriales > Micromonosporaceae > Glycomyces > Glycomyces salinus. The sequence continues at coordinate 21,156 of NZ_JAELXW010000034.1, forward strand.
CCACCGGGTCGGCCAGGCGCGGGAAGAGCCACACCCGCGTCCGGTGGTCGCCGGAGCCGGCCTTGTCCTTCTCGTTCCAGCCCTTCCAAGAGCCCTGGTAGAGCCGCTGCCAGTAGGACGAGTAGTAGTCGTACAGGCCGCGGTCGCCGCGGACGGCCAGCAGGTTGTGCCCCTGCGTCAGGTGGAACGGCGTGAAGCTGAAACTGGTGGTGATGACGGTGGGCCTGCCGTCGCGCTCGACCAGGAAGAACCGGTTGTGGTCGGGCCCCTTGCGCTCGCCGTGCGGGTTCGGCAGGCACGCGGCCCGGCACTGCTCGACGGCGATCCCCTCGCGCTTGAACAGGCGCTTGACCGGGTCGTTCAGGTCCGGATCGAAGCCGGCCGTCCCGAGCACGACCTTCACGTCGACCCCGCGCCGCTCGGCGCGCACCATCGCGTCGGCCACCGGCCGCACCCCTCGGCGCAGGCTCCACTGGTAGACCGCCGCCCGGACCGTGTCGCCGCTGCGGGCCCGGTCGATCTCGGCGGCGATCTCGCGGACGATCGAGGCGTCCTTGCCGACGCCGCGCGGATCGGTCCGGCACACGGTGTAGCGGCCGACATCCACACAGCCGGTACCGGCGGCCTGTGTCGGGGCGGGCACCGTGGCGGCCAGCAGCGCGGCGGCCAGAACGGCGATGAAGAGCCGGAGCCGTGTCATCGGATCACCCCGAAATGTGAGGAATATTGTCGACACAACATGACACCGCTCACGGTCGTCCGAGTCCCGGAGACCGGTATTGGCTGCTCGAAGGGCCCACGGCCATGTAATTCCCCGAGGCGTGAAAGCGGCTCTCGTAGAGAACGATTCTCGTAAAACGCAGTCAGATACCCGACGCTTCTCCAAGAATTCAGGGTGTAGGACTTCCCGCCCATCCGCACCCAGGAGGCCGTCATGAGCGCCAGCCCCACCGGAGAACTGCCGGAGGAATTCCGCGACGCCCTCCCCGAGCAGGCCACCGATCAGCCCGAGTCGCCGGCGCTCTCGGACGAGCAGCCCGCCCCGATCGAGACGGTCGGCAACGGCTGGCTCCTGCTCGGGATATTCGTGCTGGTAGCAGTGGGCGTCGTAATGCTGCTGATATTCGCCTCGGGAGGCAACGCCGACTCCTCGATGATCCTTTAGCGGCCGCCGCCACCTCCACGCCGAGCCGCGGCCCTCACCGCCGCAGGCAGTGAGAGGATCGACCGCGTGGAAACCTGGAGAGGAATCGAGGCGACCCCCGACCGATGGCCGTCGTCGGTGGTCGCCATCGGCGTGTTCGACGGGGTGCACCGCGGTCACGCGGCCCTGATCCGCACCACCGTCAAGGCCGCCGCCGAGCGCGGCGTCCGGTCCGTGGCGGTCACCTTCGACCCGCATCCGACCGCCGTGGTCGCCCCGCACGCGGTGCCGCCCCGGCTCACCGGCCTCGACCGGCGCGTCGAGCTGCTCGGGGCGCTCGGAGTCGACGGCGTGTGCGTCTTGCCGTTCACCAAGGAGCTCTCGCTCCAGAGCCCGGAGGCGTTCGTCGGCGGCGTGCTGGTCGACCGGCTCCACGCCGACGCGGTCGTCGTCGGCGAGAACTTCCGCTTCGGCCACAAGGCCGCCGGAGACGTCGGGAGACTGGCCGAACTGGGCACCGAGCTCGGCTTCGACGTCCTGCCCCAGAGTCTGAGCGCCGACACTGATACCTACTCGTCGACCCGCGTCAGGAACGCCGTGGCGGAGGGCGAGGTCGCCGCGGCCGCCGAGATCCTCGGCCGCGAGTTCGGCGTCGAGGGCTCGGTCGTCCACGGCGCCGGGCGCGGGGCCGACATGGGCTTCCCGACCGCCAACATCGAGCCGATAGAGGGCATGGCGATCCCCGCCGACGGGATCTACACCGGCTGGCTCCACCTCGACTCGCGCCGCCACCCGGCCGCGATCAGCATCGGCACCAACCCGACCTTCGGCGACAACGAGCGCAGCGTCGAGGCCTACCTGCTCGACTTCGACGGCGACCTCTACCGCGCCGCGGTCCGCCTCGACTTCGTCTCCCGCCTGCGCGGTCAGATCGCCTTCGACAACGTCGGCGACCTCGTCGAACAGATGGAGACCGACGTCGCACGGACCCGCGCCGACTTGGGCCTGGGCTGAAGCCGCTGCTAGCCTTGACCGGATTGTTCCGAACCGACCAGCCTGCACGACACCGCGGACTGGCCGCAGATTAGAAAGGTGTTCGCTATGGCGCTTGACGCTGCCAAAAAGGCGGAGATCATCGAGGAGTACGCCACGCACGAGGGCGACTCCGGTTCTACCGAGGTCCAGGTGGCCCTCCTGACCGCCCGCATCTCCGAGCTGACCGCCCACGTCCAGGAGCACAAGCACGACCACCACTCGCGTCGTGGCCTCCTGCTGCTGGTCGGTAAGCGCCGCCGCCTGCTCAAGTACCTCCGCAATGAGGACATCAGCCGCTACCGCGCGCTCCTGGAGCGCCTCGGCATTCGCGGCTGACACAGAAGGGGGAGCGGGCGACCGCTCCCCCTTCTGCTTGGGGCCGGATTTGTGCCGCCCGCCGTGTCGGCGACGCCGAGTAACGTAGGGTGGGCTCAGAGCACCGGCTCTGAAAAGAGTGCCTCGCCTGATGAGGCACGGCGCGACTCGCCGAAGTCCGCCGGTCCTCGGTAGTGGCATCCGGACCGCTCCGCGAATGCGACGGGGCGACAATCCGTGTGCTTCGATCGAAGACCGGCCCCTGCCGGCGCGCCGCGCTCCGAACTACAAATGAGGAGTAAGACGCTCAATGTCCGAGAACGAACGGACGCCCGAGGCATTCAACCTCGGAGAACACCACGCCAAGGCCGTCATCGACAACGGTGACTTCGGCAAGCGTGAGATCATCTTCAGCACCGGTCGCCTCGCCAAACTGGCGCAGGGTTCGGCCGTCGTCCAGATGGACGACACCGTGGTCCTGTCGACCACCGCCGCGTCGAAGTCCCCGAGGGACCACCTCGAGTTCTTCCCGCTGACGGTCGACATCGAGGAGCGGATGTACGCCGCCGGGCGCATCCCCGGCTCGTTCTTCCGCCGCGAGGGCCGCCCCTCCGAGAACGCGATCCTGACCTGCCGCCTGATCGACCGCGGCCTGCGCCCCTCCTTCGTGAGCGGCCTGCGCAACGAGGTCCAGGTCATCGGCACCATCCTCGCGGTCGACGAGAGCGACGAGTACGACGTGGTCGCCATGAACGGCGCCTCCATGTCCACCCAGCTCTCCGGCCTGCCCTTCTCCGGCCCGCTCGGCTCCACCCGCGCCGTCCTCATCGACGGCCAGTGGGTCTGCTTCCCGACTCTGGAGCAGATCGAGAAGGCCACCTTCGACATGATCGTGACCGGCCGCGTCCTCGAGTCCGGCGACGTCGCGATCATGATGGTCGAGGCCGAGGCCACCGAGAACACCGTCAGCCTCATCGACGGCGGGGCGACCAAGCCCACCGAGGAGGTCGTCGCCAGCGGCCTGGAGGCGGTCAAGCCGGTCATCGCCGAGCTCGTCCGCGCCCAGTCCGAGCTGGCCGCGGTCGCGGCCAAGCCGGCCGCCGAGTTCCCGCGCTTCCTCGACTACCAGGACGACGCCTACGCCGCCGTGGAGTCGGCGGTGGCCGACGAGCTCGAGCAGGCGCTCACCATCGCCGACAAGCAGGAGCGGGGCACCGAGCTCGACCGGGTCAAGACGGTCATGCTCGAGAAGGTCGGCGCCGACTTCGAGGGCCGCGAGGGCGAGCTTTCCGCGGCGCTGCGGTCGCTCACCAAGAAACTGGTCCGCAAGCGCGTCATCGCCGAGGGCGTCCGCATCGACGGCCGCAGCCCGGTCGACATCAGGCCGCTGGCCGCCGAGGCCGGCATCCTGCCGCGCGTCCACGGCTCGGCCCTCTTCGAGCGCGGCGAGACCCAGATCATGGGCGTGACCACGCTGAACATGCTGCGCATGGAGCAGGCCATCGACACCCTCTCGCCGGTGACGAAGAAGCGCTACATGCACAACTACAACTTCCCGCCGTACTCGACCGGTGAGACCGGCCGCGTCGGCTCCCCGAAGCGCCGCGAGATCGGCCACGGCGCGCTCGCCGAGCGCGCCCTGATCCCGGTCCTGCCCTCCCGCGAGGAGTTCCCCTACGCGATCCGGCAGGTCTCCGAGGCGCTCGGCTCGAACGGCTCGACCTCGATGGGCTCGGTCTGCGCGTCCACGATGAGCCTGATGAAGGCCGGCGTGCCGATCAAGGCCCCCGTCGCGGGCATCGCGATGGGCCTGATCAGCGAGGAGACCGACGGCGAGACCAAGTACGTCACGCTGACCGACATCCTCGGCGCCGAAGACGCCTACGGCGACATGGACTTCAAGGTCGCCGGCACCCGCGAGTTCGTGACGGCCCTCCAGCTCGACACCAAGCTCGACGGGCTGCCCTCGGACGTGCTGGCGCAGGCGCTCGGGCAGGCCAACGACGCCCGCCACGCGATCCTCGACGTCATGGCCGAGGCCATCGCCGAGGTCGGCGAGCTGTCCGGCACCGCGCCGCGGATCACCACGCTGAAGATCCCGGTCGACAAGATCGGCGCGATCATCGGCCCCAAGGGCCAGATGATCAACCAGATCACCGAGGACACCGGCGCCGACATCACCGTCGAGGACGACGGTACGATCTATGTGGCCGCCGAGAAGGGCGAGCAGGCCGAGGCCGCGGTCGAGACGATCAACGCCATCGCCAACCCGACCCTGCCGAACGTGGGCGACCGCTTCCTGGGGACCGTGGTCAAGACGACCGACTTCGGCGCGTTCATCTCGCTGGTGCCCGGCCGCGACGGCCTGCTGCACATCTCGAAGGTCGGCGACGGCAAGCGCGTCGACCGCGTCGAGGACGTGCTGGGCGTCGGCGACAAGCTCGAGGTCGAGATCGGCGACATCGACAACCGGGGCAAGATCTATCTCGACAAGGTCTACCCGGAGGGCGAGGAGCCCGAGGGCTACAAGAAGGGCCGTCCCGAGCGCAAGGAGAGCGACCGCGGACGCGGTGGCCCCCGCGGCGGGGACCGCGGTGACCGCGGCCCGCGCCGGGAGCGCCGTTCCGACGACGACCGGCCGCGCCGCTCCGACGACGAGCGGGGCGGCGGCGAGCGCCGTCGCCGCCGGACCCGCCGCACGGAATCCGGAGGCTCCGAGGAGTAGATGAGTCGCCCCCAGACTCGAACGCTCGTAGATGACCCGCTGGGCGGCACCGTCGAACAGACGGTGCTGCCCAGCGGGCTTCGTGTCCTGACCGAATCGGTCCCGGCCCTGCGCTCGGCCTCGGTCGGCGCCTGGGTCGGGGTCGGCTCGCGCGACGAGGCCCCCGAGATCGCCGGCGCCTCCCACTTCCTGGAGCACCTGCTGTTCAAGGGGACCGCCAAGCGCACCGCCGCCGAGATCTCGGAGTCCATCGAGGCGGTCGGCGGCGACGCGAACGCCTACACCGCCCGCGACCACACCTGCTTCTACGAGCGGGTCCTCGCCGAGGACCTGCCGCTGGCGGTCGACGTGCTCGGCGACTCGGTCTCGGCCTCGCTGCTGGACCCGGCCGACGTCGAGACCGAGCGCGACGTGATCCTCGAGGAGATCGCCGCGGCCGCCGACGAGCCGTCCGAAGTGGTCTACGAGCACTTCAACCGGACCCTGTTCGGCGACGGGGCGCTGGGCCGGGACATCGCCGGGTCGGCCGAGACGGTGCGCGCGATGACCGCCGACCAGATCCGCGGTTTCTACCGGCGCCATTACCTGCCGGAGAACCTGGTGGTGTGCGCGGCCGGCGGGATCGGGCACGCCGAGTTCGTCAAGCTCGTCCGGGAGGCGTTCGCGCCGCTGGAGGGCGGTCCGTCCGTCCCGCCGCAGCGCCCGGCCGACGGGGCGGTGCCCGAGCGGCCCGGGCGGCTGGCGGTGGTGCGCGACGACACCGAGCAGGCCCACCTGGTCGTCGGCTGCCGGACCTTCGAGCGCCGCGACGAGCGGATGTGGGCCCTGAGCATCCTCAGCAACGTGCTCGGCGGCGGCATGTCCTCGCGCCTGTTCCAGTCGATCCGCGAGGAGCGCGGCCTGGCGTACACGGTGTCCTCATCGGACTCTTATTTCGCCGACACCGGCTCGTTCAGCGTCTACGCCGGATGCCGTCCCGAGAAGGCCGCGCAGGTCCGCGAGCTGATCGTCGAGGAGCTGGAGCGGGTCGTCCGCTCCGGGGTCACGGTCGAGGAGCTGAGCCGCGGCAAGAAGATGTACGAGGTCGGGGTGCTGCTGGGCCTGGAGGACTCCCACACCCGCATGAACTGGCTGGGCCGGGAGCGGCTGCTGTACGGCGAGGTCACCAGCCTGGAGCGGGATCTGGCCCGCAACGAGGCGGTCACGGCCGACCAGGTGCGCGCCGTGGCGGCCGATATCCTGTCGCAGCCGATGACCACCGCGGCCGTGGGGCCGTTCGACCAGAAGGAATTCGCATGATCAAAGTGGGTGTGCTGGGGGCCGGGGGCCGGATGGGCCGGTCCGTGTGCGAGGCGGTCGACGCCGCCGACGACATGGAGCTGGTGGCCACGGTCGACCAGGACCAGTCCCTCGAAGGGCTCACCGACGCCCAGGTGGTCGTCGACTTCACCCTCCCGGGCGCGGTCATGGACAACCTCGCCTGGTGCGTCGACCGCGGCCTGCACACCGTCGTCGGCGTCTCCGGCTTCGACGCCGCCCGGCTCGACCGGGTCCGCGAGCTGCTCGGCGACGATCCCGAGGTCGGCTCGATCATCGCGCCGAACTTCTCGATCGGCGCGGTCCTGGAGATGCAGTTCGCCGCCAGGGCCGCCAAGTACTTCCCGTCGGCCGAGATCATCGAGACCCACCACCCGCGCAAGGTCGACGCGCCCTCGGGCACGGCCCTGCACACCGCCCGCCTGATCGCCGCGGCCCGCGAGGAGGCCGACCTGGGCCCGATGCCGGACGCCACCGCCGAGGACGCCACCGGCGCGCGCGGCGGCGAGGTCGACGGCGTCCACATCCACGCGATCCGCTCGGCCGGCTACGTCGCCAGCCAGGAGACCCGCTTCGGCGGCCCGGGGGAGCGGTTCGTCATCAGCCACGACTCGCTCGACCGGGTCTCGTTCATGCCCGGCGTCCTGCTGGCCGTCCGCGCGGTCCAGGACCGCCCGGGCCTGACCGTCGGCATCGACGACCTCCTGGACTGAGCCGAGCTCACTCCACCGGCGTCTCGGTGGCCTGTTCCTCTTCGTCGGCGGCTGGCGACTCCGAGGCGTCCTCGCCGCCGTCGGTGGCCCCCTCGGTCGGCTCCTCGGTGGTTGTCTCCTCCGTCGGGGCCTCTTCGGTGGGCTCGTCGGCCGAGGTCTCCTCGGTCGGCTCCTCGCCGGTGGCCTCTTCGTCCGGGGTCTCGGTCCCGCTCTCGTCGCCCGTGTTTTCGGGGCTCTGGCCGGTGTCGTCCTGGTCGTCGCTGATGTAGACGGTGCTGGGCGGCGGTTCCTTGAAGATGTACTGGGTCGGGTTGCCGGCGGTGATGGTGCCGAACAGGAACAGCGCGCCCATGGTCAGGGCGAAGACCGAGACGCTGGAGACGAGGATCGCCAGCAGGGTCCGCTTGCGCGAGTGCGCTCCGCCCGAGTCGGCCTCGGCCGCCCGGTCGGCCTCATCGGCCGGTTCGATCCGGACCGTCTCGGCCTCCAGGTCGACCGTGGCGCCGGTCTGGATCCGGGTCTCGGCGGCGCGGGAGAGGACCGTGATCTGCTGCTTGACCGTCTCACTGGTGCGCCGCATGGTCCGCAGGATCAGGACCGCGCCGATGGAGGTGCAGATGCTGAGGACGGCCGTGCCCAGGAGCGTGCCCCACATGTCGAGGACCTTCACCAGCAGCGCGCCGAGGGTCGTGGCGCCGCTCGCCGCCAGCACCTGGCCGAGGCTCAAATCGAGCTCGGGGTCTTTCTTATTGTGTCCCTTGGAATTCGAGCGGTGCTGGGTCACCAGCCCTCCCCTTGCGGCGTTATCGAACCGTGATTGGAAACCGGCTCCCCAGCATACGGTTCGTATCGCCGCCGACCACGGATTGTGCCGGAGCTAACGGGAGTACCGGCGCATCCGGCTCCACTGCCACAGCCACAGCAGCGCCAGCACGACCGCCAGCGCCGCGATCCCCGCGCCGGCGAAGGCCCAGCCGTCGTACTCCCGGGCCTCGGCGTGGAGCCGGTAGTCCTCCCCGGGGCTCATCCGCCACGTCACCGTGCGGCCCTCCAGCTCCCCGTTGTGGTCGGTCACCCGGGCCGGGAAGTTCACGCGCATCAGGATCTCGGCCTCCTCGATGCGCTCGGGGAACACCAGCCCCGCGTCGTCGTACCGCAGGTCCCAGCGGCCCTGGAGCACGTAGCGGCGGTCCTCGTAGGTCAGCCGCATGAAACCCCAGTCCTGGTCGCCGAATTCGGCGAACTCGCTCAGGGGCCGGCCGGTGAAGGTCGCGGTCCTGCCGACGTAGCCGTCCTCGCGGTACGCCTCGCGCTGCCCGCCGGGCACGCCGTCCATCAGCGCGTCGAGGAAGGCGTCCAGTTCGGCGCGGCTCACCGCGTCCTCGCCGGTGGCGACCTCGTCGAGGAAGTCCTGGCTCCAGGCGGCGGTGAACGACCCGCCCACCGTCTCGTCGGGACGGATCTCCAGTTCGAGGTCCATCCGCATGCAACCGGTGGCGGCGATCAGGAGGAAGAGGGCGCCGCAGGCGGCGGCCAGGCGCTTCGCGAGACCGAACATGCCCAGAGCCTAAGCCCGAGGCGGGCGCGAACCGGCGCTTTCGGCCGGAAACGGCCTGGACCGCTCCCGCGGGCCCGGCCGGGTTAGGCTGAGTTGGTGTGCGCAGTAGAGGAAGCGACGCCCGAGGCGGGCGCACTGGCCCGCCGTCGGGGCTGGGCCTCGCGCCTGGCCGCGGGCCTGCTGGCCCGTCAGTGGCTGGCCCCGGTGGCGCTGCTGAGCTGCTTCGCGCTGGCGGCCGGGGGAGTGGCGGCGACGAATCCGACCGACGACACCGGCCCGACCACGTGCCTGTTCAAGATGACCACGGGCTTCGACTGCCCGGGGTGCGGCGGCACGAGGGCCTTCTTCTATCTGCTGAACGGGAACCTGCCGGAGGCGGCGCGCCACCACCTGATGGCGGTGTTCGCCGCGCCGTTCCTGGTGTGGATGTACCTGGCCTGGGCCCTGCCGAGAGTGGCGCCGAGAGTGAGGTGGCGGCTGCCCGGCCTCCGACTCACCCCCGGCGTCCTGTCCGGCTTCCTCATCGCCTGGGCCGCCTTCTGGGTGGTCCGCAACCTCCCATGGGAACCGTTCACGCTGCTTTACGTGTAAGCCAGCGCCTTGTGCAGGTAGATGTCGCCCGAGAGCGAGCGGGCGCGGATCTCGAGGCTGGTGGCGTCCTCCGACGGGGCCGGCGAGGTGTCGCCGGGGGCCAGCTCCGAGGTGACCGTCCCGGCCTTGGCGTCCAGGTCCATCCACACGTCGGTGCCCGCGACCACGCCGAGGCTGATGCGGCCCGAGACGGTCGAGACCCGGCAGCTGCCGGACCTGAGCGCGCCCATCTCGATCCCGCCGGAGACGGTGTTGACCCGCACCGATCCGTCGGCCCGCTCGACGCCGATGGCGCCGGAGACGGTCTTGGCCGAGAACTCCCCTCCTACGTGCTCGGCCTTGACCTCGCCGGAGGCGGTGTTGGCCCGCAGCTCGTCGGTGCACTCGATGACGCTGACCGCGCCCGAGACGGTGTTGGCGCGGACGGTGCTCGCATGCTCGACGGTGACCGAGCCGGCCACGGTCTTGGTGGCGACCGGGCCGAGCTTGCCGTGGAAGCTGACCGGGGCCGCGGCCGAGTTGACCGAGACCTCCGAGCCCAGCGGCACCTTGACCGAGACGTGGACGCCCAGGTTCCGCCTGAAGAACCAGTTCGACTGCTTCTCCGGGGCCACGACGCGCAGGTGCCCGCTCTCGAAGTCGACGCGGGCCAGGTCGGCCGCGTCGCCATCGCCCTCGGAGCGCTGCGCGGGCTTGATCTCGACCAGGATCAGGTCGGAGTCGTGTGCGGTGACGGTGGCCGAGCCGTCGAACAGCGTGATCGAGGCGGTGATCGGGCCGTCGTGGGTGAATTCGGTGTACTCGTTCATCGGTGTGTCCCCTCAGGCCCGGGCGTAGCCGGTGATGCGCTGGCTGTATTTCGCGCCGCTGGTCTGGCCGCTGGTGCGCGAGGCGTGCACGGCGGTGTTGATGGCCCGCACCAGCCAGGCGTTGACCGAGGCGCCGTCGGAGGTGGCGGCCTTCTCGACGTCCTCCTTCAGCGTCTCGGGCAGGCGCAGGGTGATGCGAGCGACGTCGTCGTCGGTCGGCGGGGCCGGCGGCGGAACGGTCTCGGTGGCCTCGACGTCGGTGACGCGCAGGTCCACTTCCTTGCCGCGCACGCGCAGGTCCACCGAGGCCGAGGAGCCGGCCTGGTCCAGTCCGGCGGTGATCTCGGCGGCGGCCTCGGAGAGGGCCTCCATGAGCGCGAGCCTGGCTCCGGCGTCGAGCGCCTCTGACAGCAGTTCAGCGGTCCGCGCGGCGTCCTCGCCGGCCGGTGCGGCGGCGGCGGTGAGGCTCCGGCGGAGCGATTCGATATACGGCGTCAAGTCCATGACACCATAGTGACATCAAAACTGATGTCTGTCAACCGGCGTTATGGAACCGCCGCCGGTAATACCACCGCAAAAACCGTAAAACACCCCGGCTCGCGGGGTCGGGCGCGGTAGAGCCCACACCCCGCGTCCGAGTACCCTGGCGAGAGCTATAACTACCAGTGACCGCACCGCACACGAGGGGGACCCGGGCATGCCCGAAATCGTACCGATGGACGTCCGACTCATCGCTTGGACGCACTTCGAGCCCCCCGCCGACGTTCCCTGGGACACCGACGCCGAAGGCGGCCAGGCCCTCGCCGAATTCGCCGGCCGCGCCTGCTACCAGTCCTGGAAGAAGCCCAATCCCAAGACCGCCACCAACGCCGGCTACCTCGACCACATCCTCCAGGTCGGCCACCTCTCGGTCCTCGAGCACGGCAGCGTCTCCTTCTACCTCTGCGGCATCTCCCGATCGCTGACCCACGAACTCATCAGGCACCGCCACTTCTCCTACTCCCAGCTGAGCCAGCGCTACGTCCCCGAGCGCGACGCGAAGATGGTCGAGCCCGAGGTCATCTCCTCCGACCCCGAACTCCACGAGCGCTTCCTGGCCGCGGCCGAGGCCTCCCAGACGGCCTACAACGACCTCCTCGAAGGACTCCAGAAGAAGTTCGCCGACGTCGCCAACCCCACCCTGCGCCGAAAGCAGGCGCGCCAGGCGGCGCGATCAGTCCTGCCCAACGCCACCGAGACCCGCATCGTCGTCACCGGCAACTACCGCGCCTGGCGCCACTTCATCGCCATGCGCGCCTCCGAGCACGCCGATGTCGAGATCCGCGCGTTGGCCGTCGAATGCCTGCGGCAGCTCAAAGAGAAGGCCGCGAACGTCTTCGCCGACTTCGAGATCGCCGTCCTCGACGACGGCACCGAGGTCGCCCACAGCCCCTACGTCACCGAGGGCTAGCGGCACGAAGACCCGTGAAAGCCGCCACCACTGGCGGCGAGACTTGAGACAGTGAATCAGAATGTAGCGGCCGGGCACCCGTCACCGGCCGCCCAGATCAGCATTGGTGAAAGCACATGCGCAACGTGACGCGCCCTTTCGGGCGCACCCTGGCGGCGATGATCACGCCCTTCACGCCCTCGGGCGAACTCGACGTCCAGGGAGCCGCCGAGCTCGCCCGGTACCTCGTCGACGAGCAGGGACTCGACGGCCTGGTCCTCAACGGCACCACAGGTGAGTCGCCGACCACCACCGACGCCGAGAAGACGCAGTTGATCGAGGCCGTCGCCGAAGCGGTCGGCGACCGCGCCCACATCATCGCCGGCGCCTCCACATACGACACCCGCCACTCGGTCCACCTGGCCCAGGACGCCGAGAAGGCCGGGGCCCAGGGCCTGCTGCTGGTCACCCCCTACTACTCGCGGCCGCCCCAGGAAGGCATCGAGGCCCACTTCACCTCGATCGCCGACGCGACCGACCTGCCCTGCATGCTCTACGACATCCCGCCGCGCTCGTGCGTGCCGATCACCGACGCCTCTTACCAGCGCCTGGCCGAGCACCCGCGGATCATCGCCGTCAAGGACGCCACCGCCGACCTCTCCTCGGCACAGCGGGTCCGTGTCTTCACCGGCCTGAGCTTCTACTGCGGGGTCGACGCGCTGAACCTGGCCGCGTACGCCACCGGCCAGATCGGTGTCGTCTCGGTCATCGCCCACCTGGTCGGCAAGCACATCAACGCCATGTTCGACGCCTACGACGACGGCGACGTCGAACGCGCCATGGCCATCAACGACGCCGTCCTGCCGGCCCTGCGCGCCCTCCAGGGCCCGGCCCAGGGCGTCATCGCCGTCAAGGCCGCGCTCGCCCAGAAGGGCCTGCCCGGCGGCGAGCCGCGCCTGCCGCTGACGCCCGCGGACACCGTCATCAACGACTTCATCGCCGAGAACCTGGCGATTGTGGGGGAGGCCCGATGAGTCTGACCAGACCCGGCGACCTAGGCGAGCCCGGACCGCTTCCGAACGGCGGCCTGCGCGTCACCCCGCTCGGCGGCCTGGGGGCCATCGGCCGCAACATGACGCTGTTCGAATACGAGGGGCGCCTGCTGATCGTCGACTGCGGCGTGCTCTTCCCCGACGTCGAGCAGCCCGGCGTCGACCTGATCCTGCCCGACTTCACGCCCATCCTCGACCGCCTCGACGACATCGAGGCCATCGTCATCACCCACGGGCACGAGGACCACATCGGCGGCATCCCGTTCCTGCTCGAGCACAAGAACGACATCCCGCTGGTCGGCTCCAAGTTCTCGGTCGCGCTGGTCGAGGCCAAACTGCGCGAGCGGCGCATCAAGCCGGTCAGCAGGATCGTCGCCGAGGGCGATTCGGTCGAACTGGGGCCGTTCGGGCTCGAGTTCCTGGCGGTCAACCACTCCATCCCGGACGCGCTGGCCGTGGCCGTCCGGACCGGCGCCGGACTGGTCCTGCACACCGGCGACTTCAAGATGGACCAGCTGCCGCTGGACGGGCGCATCACCGACCTGGCCGGATTCGCGCGCATGGGCGACCAGGGCGTCGACCTGCTCCTGTCCGACTCGACCAACGCCGAGGTGCCCGGCTTCGTCACCTCCGAGCGCGAGATCGGCGGGGTGCTGGAGAACCTGTTCGAGGACGTCCGCGGCCGCATCATCGTCGCGAGCTTCGCCAGCCACGTCCACCGCGTCCAGCAGGTCCTCGACGCCGCGGCCATGCACGGCCGCAAGGTCGCCTTCGTGGGCCGCTCGATGGTGCGCAACATGGCCATCGCCCGCGACCTGAGCCTGCTCCAGATCCCCGAGGGGCTGCTGGTGAGCATGGACGAGGCCGTGCGGCTGCCCAACGACGAGATCGTCTATATGTCGACCGGCTCCCAGGGCGAGCCGATGAGCGCGCTGGGCCGCATGGCCTCGGGCGACCACCGGCACATCACCGTCGAGCCCGACGACACGATCATCCTGGCCTCCTCGCTGGTGCCCGGCAACGAGACCGCCGTCTACGGCGTGATCAACCGGCTGGCGCGCACCGGCGCGACGGTCATCCACAAGGACGTGGCGAAGGTCCACGTCTCCGGCCACGCCCCGGCCGGGGAGCTGCTGTACGTGCTCAACTGCGTCAAGCCGTCCAACATGATCCCGGTGCACGGCGAGGCGCGGCACCTCCAGGCGCACGCGCGGCTGGCGATCGAGTCGGGCGTCCCGGCCGACCAGGTGATCGTGGTCGAGAACGGCGACGTGGTCGACCTGGTCGACGGCCGGGCCTCGCTGATCGGGCACGTCCCGAACAACCTGATCTACGTCGACGGGCTGTCGGTCGGCGACGTCGGCGAGCCGGTCCTGAACGAGCGCCGGATGCTCGGCGACGGCGGCTTCATCGCCGCGACGGTCGTCATCGACTCCGAGAACGGCAAGGTCGTTGGCGGCCCGACCGTCTCGGCCCGCGGCTTCTCGGAGGACCCGAAGGCGTTCGAGGGCGTCCTGCCGCTGATCGACGAGGCGATGGAACGGGCCGCCGCCGACGGCGTCACCGAGGCCCACCAGCTCCAGCAGATCCTGCGCCGGACGGTGGGCAAGTGGGTCAACGACACCTACCGCCGCCGCCCGATGATCGTCCCCCACGTGCTGGAAGTGTGAGAGCTCACCAGCTTTCGGGGCTCCTGCGCGGGCGTGGCGCAGCCACGCCCGCGCAGGTATACTTTACGGTATGACCATGACGACGATCAAAGTACCGAAAGTGCTGAGAGACCGCCTGCATCAGATGGCCTCTCAAGACGGGCTCACGCTCGCCCAGGAGATCGAGCGCCTCATGGAACGAGCCGTCCCGCGACCGAAGCCCTCCATGGGAATCGCCAGGAGCGACAAGCCGCTGACCGCCGAAGAGATCGACGCTGAACTCGCCGCGGGACTCGGTGAATGAGGGCCACCATCGTCGACACGAGCGCGATCCTGGCGCTGTTCGACAGCGGCTATGAAGAGCACGGTTCGCTGGCTCGAGCAGTGAACGAAGACGACCGGCCACTCATCGTCTCCCCGTTCGTGGTGAACGAGGCGGACTACATGCTCCAGCGAAAATACGGAAACGACATCGCGATGCGGCTGCATTCCGATGTCGTCCACGGAGCCTTCGAGCTCGCGCAATGGAGCTCCATCGAGCACGCTTCGGCGCTCGAGATCATGCGATCATTTCTGGACGATGACTACATCGGCATCGCCGATGCTTCGAATGTCGTTCTGGCGGACCGATATCGGACCACGGACATTATGACGCTCGATCAGCGGCGTTTCCGGAAGCTGCAACCGATCTGGGGAGCCGACTATTTCACGCTCATCCCGTACGACGCCTGACGGTGTTCGGATCGGACCTGACTCCGGCCCGGCCGAAAGCGGCCGGGCCGGGCGTGCCGTTCTCTATCCGGGGGTGACGGTCACCGTCGGGGCCGGGCCCTGGCCCGGTCCGGGGGCCGGGTGTTGCGGGGGCGGGCTCTGGTAGGCCGCCCGGTTCATCTTGACGTGCATGAAGAACGTGCTGGCCGCCAGCAGCGCGACCGCGAAGATCATCAGGTATATGCCGCTCTCGGCGGTCACCTCGGTGTCGCTGATGCCTTCGTCGATGCTGTCGTACTGGGACAGCATCTCCCGGACCGCGCTGACCGGGTGGTAGGCGAAGGCCGCGGCGAACGTCGCGACGCCCACCGCGGTCATGCGGGCCGGCCAGCGCAGCGCCTGGCTCCCGGCGGCGCTCAGACCCACCGCCGCCAGCAGCACCACGACCAGCACCACCGTCTCGGCTCCGAGCGCGGCTCCGTTGTTGTCCAGGGAGGTAAGGCTGTAGAAGGTGTACGAGTCGGTCTCGTCGGATTGGATCGAGATGCGAGGGATCAGCACCGACACGCACATCAGGATCAGCCCGATCAGGGCCATCGCCAGTCCCAGCGGCGACGGGCCCTCCCAGGCGCGGCGCGGCGGAGCCATCGGCGGCGGCACGGGCGGCATCTGCCCGGTCGGGATGGGGCCGGTGAACTGCTGTCCGGCCGGCGGCGGGGCCATGTCTGGCTGCTGTGAGGGCTGATACTGCTGGGGCTGGGAGGGCTCTGGGGCTGGCATTGAAGTCACCGTCCAGATCTTACTGGCCCCCGGCCAGGGGCGCGACGCTCGATTCAGGACCGCGGACGGATCGGCAGCGGGTTCGGCGGTTCGACGCGCAGCTCGTTGATCACCATGTCCGACGGGGCGTCCAGCACGCTCGCGATGGTCGCGGCGATCGAGTCCGGGCTGGTGGCGCGCCGCGGGTCGTAGTCGGAGTCGTGTCTCTCGCGCACGTGGCGCTGCATGTCGGTGTCGAAGTGCGAGGGGAAGACGGACGTCACCCGAACCCCGGCGGCCTTCTCCTCGGCGCGCAGCGAGTCGGCCAGTGCCCGCAGCCCGTGCTTGCTCGCCGCGTACGAGCTCCACTTGGGCCCGGCGACCAGCCCGGCCCCGGAGTTGACGAACACCACGTGGCCGCGCGCGTTCCGCAGCGCCGGGAGCAGCAGCCGCGTCAGCTCGGCCGGGGCGACCAGGTTCACCGTCAGCGAGTCCTGCCACCGCTCGAGCTCGGTCCCGCCGACCGTGGCGATGTGGGCGATCCCGGCATTGTGGACCAGGGCGTCCAGCAGATCGATCCCGGCCGCCTCGGCCGCCGCCGCGAGGCTCTCGGGCCGGGAGAGGTCGGCGATGAGTGCCTTCGCGTACGGGAGGCCCTTCAGGGCGTCCTCGTCGCGGGCGTGGGCGATCACCCTGTCGCCGCGCGCGGAGAGCAGCTCTGCCAGGGTTCGCCCGAGGCCGCGTCCCGCGCCGGTCACCAGAATCGTTCTCGACATGCGCTAGAGCCTAGCTCGACCGATCGGCATCGGTGCCGGTGTCGATGCACGCGGCAGCGGTAACGTATGGGGAATGATGGCGAAGACTTCCGGGAAGGCGCGCAAGGCGGCGGCCAAGCGGTCCTCGTCGGCCAAGCGGAAGCCCACCGCTAAGAAGTCGGCGAAGAGAGCGGTCAAGAAGACGGCCAAGCGGGCGCCAGCTCAGCGAGGCAAGAGCACGACGGCCAAGGCCGCCGCGAAGAAGCGCCGTGCCGACGCCATCCCGGGCCCGATCGAGGCCGGCGGGATGGCGCTGCGCGGTCTGTGGGTCGGCACCGCCCGCGCGACCGGATGGGTGGCCCGCTCGGTCGGCAAGGAGGCCGCCACCGCCCGCGGGATCGACCCGGCCCACCGCCGCGACGGCCTGGGGCTGCTCTTGATCGCGGCGGCCATCGTGCTGGCGATGGCCGTGTGGTTCGACGTGGCCGGTCCCATCGGCGAGCATCTCGCCTTCGGTCTGGACTGGGGCCTCGGCCTGGCCACCCGCGTGCTGCCGGTGCTGCTGGTCCTGTGGGGACTGCGCGTGATGCGCCACAAGCCGCCCGAGGAGGCCCACGGCCGCTCCCTGGTCGGCTGGACGGCGATCTGGCTCGCCAGCCTCGGTCTGCTGCACATCATCTCCGGCCTGCCGGTCGATCTGGACGACCGCATGGCCGGGGGCGGCCAGATCGGTTGGATCATCGGCGGCGGCCTGGCCCTGGGCGTTTCGGCCTACGCGGCCTTCCCGCTGCTGGTCCTGCTGCTGCTGTTCGGCGTGCTGGTCGCCACCGCCACTCCGGTCAACCAGATCCCGGCCCGGCTCGTCCGGCTCTGGGAACTGGCCACCGGCAAGGTCGAATCCTACGAGGACACCGAGGACGCCGAAGGGGAGCGGCCGATGACGCGCCGCCAGAGCCGGGCGGCCAAGAAACTCCAGGAAGAGGAGGCCCGCAACGTCCACCGCGCCACCACGGTCCTGCCGCGGCTGGCGCCCGAGGAGGTCCCCGAGCTCAACGCCGAGCCCGCCGCGGACCGGGAGACCACCGCGATCCCCGAGCCGGTCAGGGAGCCGCCCAAGCACACCCCGCCACCGAAGAAGGTCGAGCAGCCGACCCTCTCCGAAGGCTCGGCCGCCATGGACGGCGACTACGTGCGCCCGCCGCTGAAACTGCTCCCGAGCGGCCCGGCCGCCAAGAAGCGCTCGAAGGCCAACGAGACGGTCATCGCCGCCCTCCAGGAGGTCTTCGAGCAGTTCAACGTGGACGCCGCGGTCACCGGGTTCACCCGCGGCCCGACCGTCACCCGCTACGAGATCGAGCTGGGACCGGCCGTCAAGGTCGAGCGGATCATCCAGCTGTCCAAGAACATCGCCTACGCGGTCAAGAGCCCCGACATCCGCATCATCAACCCGATCCCGGGCAAGAGCGCGGTCGGCGTCGAGATCCCCAACACCGATCGCGAGGACGTGGCCCTGGGCGACGTGCTGCGCAGCGACCTGGCCGCCTCCGACGACCACCCGATGATCGTGGGTCTGGGCAAGGACGTCGAGGGCGGCTACATCCTCACCAATCTGACGAAGACTCCTCACATGCTGATCGCCGGCGCCACCGGCTCGGGCAAATCCAGCTGCATCAACACCCTCCTGGGGTCGCTGCTGATGCGCTCGACCCCCGAGCAGGTCCGGCTCCTCCTGATCGACCCCAAGCGGGTCGAGCTGACCCAGTACGAGGGCATCCCGCACCTGGTCCACCCGATCGTGACCAACCCGAAGAAGGCCTCGGACGCGCTCCAGTGGGTGGTCAAGGAGATGGACATGCGGTACGAGGACCTCGCCAAGGCCGGGGTCCGCAACATCGACGACTTCAACCGCAAGGTCCGCTCCGGCGAGCTCAAGGCCGAGCCGGACGCCGAGCGCGAGCTGCGGCCCCACCCGTACCTGCTGGTGATCGTCGACGAGCTGGCCGACCTGATGATGGTCGCCGCCCGCGACGTCGAGGAGTCGGTCGTGCGCATCACCCAGCTGGCCCGGGCCGCCGGGATCCACCTGGTGCTGGCGACGCAGCGGCCCTCGGTCGACGTGGTGACCGGGCTGATCAAGGCCAACGTGCCCTCGCGGCTGGCGTTCTCGACCTCGTCGCTGGCCGATTCGCGGGTCATCCTCGACCAGCCGGGGGCCGAGAAGCTGGTCGGGCGCGGCGACGGCCTGTTCCTGCCGATGGGCGCCTCCAAGCCCGAGCGCATCCAGGGGGCCTGGGTCGGCGACGACGAGATCGAGAAGATCGTCGCGCACGCCAAGGACCAGATGGAGCCGCACTACATCGAGGAGGTCACCGCGCCCCCGGGGGAGAAGCGGGACATCGACCCCGACATCGGCGACGACCTGGAGGTGCTGTGCCAGGCGGTCGAGCAGGTCGTGACCACCCAGTTCGGCTCTACCTCGATGCTCCAGCGCAAGCTCCGGGTCGGCTTCGCCAAGGCCGGGCGCCTGATGGACCTGATGGAGACGCGCGGCGTCGTCGGGCCGTCCGAGGGCACCAAGGCCCGCGACGTGCTGGTCAAGCCCGAGGAGCTCGACGGCGTGATCGCCTCCATTCGCGGCGAGCCGGCCGGCCCCTAGGACGGCCTCTAAGTGAAGTCGACCGAGATGTCGTGGTTCTCGTCGCCGCTGATGTTCATGTCGACGCCGTGCTCGGTCCACTCGATCACACCGTCCGGATGGAACGAGAGGTCGAACTCCAGGGCATCGGCCGGGACGTCGTATACCAGGGTGAAGTAGCGGCCGATGTCGCCGCCCTCCCACTCCTCGTCGGTGTGGTCGACGCTGGAGGGGGCCAGCTCGCCGTCGGGGCCCTCGACCTTGAGGACCTCTTCGGCGTCGATGTCCCAGATCAGGTCCAGTTCGGCCGATTCGCGCCACCACACGAACTCGATGGTCAGCCGGGCCCGGTCGTTCTCGGCCAGCCAGCCCTCGGTCTCGTTGTAGACCGACCGGTCGACCACGAACGAGGTCGAGTAGCCCCACCGGTCGAGGCTGTACTCGTAGCCGCCTTCGGACTTGGAGGCGCTGACCTCGTTCTCCACCCAGTCGGTGGTGATGGTCTGCCGCGAGCCGTGGTAGAGCGCTTCGATCAGTCCCTCGCGGGTGCGTTCACGCAGGTCGATCGATTGGACGCGCTCGGAGTCGTCGACGGTCAGCGAGATCGGGGCGTCCTTCTCGACGACGGTGAAGTAGGCCGCGCCGGGGGCCGGGGCCTCGCCGTCGAAGCTCCATTCGCGTTCGCCGACGCTCAGCGTGGCCGTCAGCTCGGTGTCGCCGTCCACCTGGAGCGGGGCCTCCACCTCCGGTTCGGGCGCGAACTGGATGAGCGCGAACTCGTACCCGGCCGGGGGCGGGTACAGCGCCTCGTCGTCGCCGAACAGGAGCCGGGTCTGGTAGCCGTCGGGGAACTCCTCGAAGGTCGCGACGCAGTCGACCTGCAGCGCGAAGTGCGGCCCGATGAGGGTGCCCTCCTCGGCGGGGAGGCGGTAATCGTCTCCGTCGGGGCACACCGATTCGGTCGCCTCGGTGTTGTCGAAACTGTATCCGGCGCTGGTGTTGAGGGTCCCGGACGGGACGTCGCCGCAGGCCGAGACGGCGAGCGCTCCGGCGGCGGCGAGGGCGAGCAGGGGGGCGCGTCTGCGGCCGGCATGGGCCTGGGCACTGGCGTTGCCGATGGGGGACATAGGACCAGCCTATGGCATGGCCGCAAGGCTGGGGCCGCATCGTACAGGAGGACGAGCTTCGCCGCGCATATCGCCACGCGGAGGGGTGTAAAAATGTGGCCCCGGCCGCCGCGCGGCGACGGACGGGGCGCCGGTGGGTACGCTTTTGTGGTGTCAACAGCTCAACCGCCCGCAAAGACCGTAGCGGTCCTCACACTCGGCTGCGCCCGGAACGAGACCGACTCCGAGGAGCTGGCCGCGCGGCTGGCGGCCGGCGGGTGGAGCGTGACCGGCGACGGCGAGAACGCCGACGTGGTCATGGTCAACACCTGCGGCTTCATCGAGCAGGCCAAGGCCGAGTCCATTGACGTGCTCCTCGACGCCTCCCAGACCGGCGCGAAGGTCGTGGCCACCGGCTGCATGGCCGAGCGCTACGGCACCGAGCTGGCCGAGAGCCTGCCCGAGGCCGACGCCGTGCTCGGCTTCGACCACTACCCGGACATGGCCGCCCGCCTCGACGACATCCTGGCCGGGAAGCACCTGGACTCGCACCGGCCCGGCGACCGCCGCAAACTCCTGCCGCTGTCCCCGGTCGACCGGCAGGCCGCGGCCACGGTCGTTCCCGGCCACACTCGGGCGGAGCAGGCCGAGGCCGCCGCCGACTTCGCCGGGGCCCCCGCCCACCTGTCGGTGGTGCGCAAGCGCCTGTCGACCGGCCCGGTCGCGAACCTGAAGATCGCCTCCGGGTGCGACCGCCGTTGCTCGTTCTGCGCCATCCCGTCCTTCCGGGGCTCGTTCGTCTCCCGCACCCCCGAGGAGATCGTCGCCGAGGCCGCGTGGCTGGCCGGGGACGGGGTCAAGGAGCTCAACCTGGTCTCGGAGAACACCACCTCCTACGGCAAGGACCTGTCGGACCCGGACGCGCTCGAGCGCGTCCTTGAGGGCCTGGCCGGGATCGACGGCATCGAGTGGATCCGCCTGTCCTACCTCCAGCCGGCCGAGCTGCGGCCGGGCCTGATCGAGGCCATGTCCCGCATCGACAAGGTCGTGCCCTACTTCGACCTGTCCTTCCAGCACGCCTCGGCGAAGGTGCTGCGCCGCATGCGCCGGTTCGGGTCGACCGAGAACTTCCTGGCCCTGCTCGAGCAGATCCGCTCCCGCGCTCCCGAGGCCGGTGCCCGCACCAACGTCATCGTCGGCTTCCCGGGCGAGACCGAGGACGACTTCGAGGAGCTGATCCGGTTCCTGTCCGAGGCCCGGCTCGACGCCACCGGCGTGTTCGCCTACTCCGACGAGGACGGCACCGAGGCGGTCGGCCTCGACGGCCACCTCGACCAGGACGTGGTCGACGAGCGGGTCACACGCGTGTCGATGCTGGTCGACGAGCTGGTCAGCCAGCGGGCCGCCGACCGGGTGGGCCAGACCGTGACCGTCCTGGTCGAATCGGTGGCGGATGACGGCGTGGACGGGCGCGCGGCCCACCAGGCCCCGGAGGTCGACGGCTCGGTCGCGCTGGTCGGCGAGGTCGACCACCTGCGCGTCGGCGACTTCGTGACCGCGAAGGTGGTCGACTCGAACGGGGTCGACCTGGTAGCCGAGGTCCTGGAGGAGCCCCGGTGAGGTCCGAGTCCCGGCCGGTGTCGCCGTGGAACATCGCCAATGTGGTGACCGTGGCCCGGATCTTCCTGGTCCCGGTCTTCGCGGTGTTCGTGGTCCTCTCCGGCATGGAGGACTCGGCGTGGCGGATGCTGGCCGCGGCACTGTTCGTGTTCATTTCGGCGACCGACTTCGTCGACGGCTGGCTGGCGCGCTCGCGGGGCCTGGTCACCGAGTTCGGCAAGCTCGCCGACCCGATCGCCGACAAGGCGCTGATCGGGACCGCGTTGGTCCTGCTGAGCTTCTACGACGCCCTCCTGTGGTGGGTGACGGCGCTGATCCTGTTGCGCGAGTTGGGGATCACCGCGCTGCGCGTGGCCGTGCTCAAGCACGCGGTCATCGCGGCCGGGCGCGGCGGCAAGCTCAAGACGGTGCTGCAGATCGCGGCCGTGGCCTGGTACCTGTGGCCGTGGCCCGAGCCGCTGGACGCGGTGGGTCCGTGGCTGATGGGGGCTGCGCTGCTCCTCACTGTCGGAACGGGAATCGATTACCTCTGGAAAGCCTTTAAATTGAGGAGGGGTGACGCGGGCCGGACGCGCTAGGCTTGCAGAACCCACTTAGGCTCGATGAGAGCGAACGCGGCGTGGAGGAGAGTTCGATGGTCTTGTTGCGGGAACTGCTGGGGGAGACCCTGCGACGACGCCGCCGCGCCCAGAAGCGCACGCTGCGGGATGTGTCCAAGCAGGCCAACGTGAGTCTGGGATACCTTTCGGAGATCGAGCGGGGGCACAAGGAGCCGTCGAGCGAGCTGCTGGCGAGCGTCTGCGGGGCGCTGCGAGTGCGGCTGTCCGAGGTTCTGGCCGAGGTCTCGCTGGAGGTCGCCGCGCATGAGCGGGGCGCCGACGGGCCGAGCCGTCAGGTCGCGGTCCTGCCGCTGCCGCGGGATGCCGAGTCCGGCAAGGACACCCCCGATGAGCAGGCCCGACGTCGTCGCCCCGTGCCGCCCGGCGCGCCCGCTTCCATCGCGCAGGTCCGGTCTCGGCATCGTTGTGGCGAGGTGACCGATTCGGTCCTCCGCACGGCTGCCTGAGGGCGACCGATGATGTAGTTTTGGCTCATGAACCGGTCACCCTGGCGCGCATTCGTGGCGGGGATGTCCGACACTATAGGGAAGTCGGCGTTTACATCACCGGAAGGACCCCGATAATGGCCAATCCGTTCGTCAAGGGCTGGAAGTACATGATGGCGCTGTTCGGTGCCAAGATCGACGAGCACGCCGACCCCAAGATCCAGATCCAACAGGCGATCGAGGAAGCGCAGAAGCAGCACCAGGTGCTGGTGGGGCAGGCGGCCTCGGTCATTGGGAATCAGCGTCAGCTCGAGATGAAGCTCAACCGGTCCATGGCCGAAGTGGAGCGTCTCCAGGCGCAGGCGCGGCAGGCATTGGTGTTGGCGGACAAGGCGCGTGCCGAGGGCGACGAGGCGAAGGCCCAGCAGTTCGAGCAGACGGCCGAGGTCCTGGCCAGCCAGCTGGTCTCCACCGAGCAGTCCCTCGAGGACATGAAGACCATGCACGACCAGGCGCTCAATGCCGCCGACCAGGCCAAGAAGGCCGTGGAGAACAACCAGATGATGCTCCAGCAGAAGCTGCAGGAGCGCACGAAGCTGCTCGGCCAGTTGGAGCAGGCCAAGATGCAGGAGACCATCGCCTCGTCCCTGGAGTCGATGTCGCAGACGGCCGCGCCCGACAACGTGCCGAACTTCGGGGAGATCCGCGACAAGATCGAGGGCCGCTACGCCAACGCGATGGGCCGCGCCGACCTGGCCAGCAACTCCGTCGAGGGGCGCCTGCTGGAGGTCAACCGGGCCAGCCGCGACATGGCCGGGGCCTCCCGCCTGGATCAGATCCGGTCCTCCCTGGAGGGCGACAAGCTCTCCGGTTCCTCCGGCCAGTCCTCCTCGACCGCCACTCCGGCGGTGGAGTCGTCCAAGGAGACGGTCACCGACGCCCGCCTGGCCGACATCCGCGCCAGCATGGAAGAGGGCGGCACGGCCGAGGCCGACTCGACCAAGGGCTGACCCCGGAAGGAAACCCCAGTGGACGCCAAGGCCCGCAAGCGCGCCAGACGGCGCCTGCGAGGTCGGCTGTCCTCGGCCAGGTTCTGGACCGCCGTCTCCGGCGCCTCGGTCGCCGGGTCGGCCTTCTTCGTGCCGTTCGACGGCCTGACCGGTTCCGACGGGGTCTGGGTCGTCGTCGCCGGATTCTCCACCGCTCTGGCGGTGCTGCGCTGGCTCGACTACCGGCGGCTGTCGCGCCTGATGCCCGCCGAGCGGGACTCGCTCGAACTGCACGGCGCGGCCGTCCTCGGCGACGAGGTCCGCGGCTTCTTCGGCGAGGCCGCCGGGGCCCTGCGGCGCGAGCGCATCCGCAAGCAGTTCCGCCGCAGCGCCGCCTGGGGTCCCTACCAGCGTCTCGAGCGCGCCAGCGTGACCGCCGAGCAGATGGCGGACCGTCTCGGCGACCATCCCGACGCCGCCGAGGTCCTCGCGCGCGCGTCCACGGCCGGGCCGGAGCTGTACCGCCTCGCCTTGACCGTCCGGGACGTCGAGCAGGCGATGAAGATCACCGGCGGGCCCCGGCGGGACGCGCTCGGGGCCGAGCGCGACCGCCTGGTCGAGCGCCTCGTCGCCGGGGTGGACGCCTACGAGGACATGGTCTCTGCCGCCGGGGAGTGCCTGGCCGGGTCGGTCGGGCTGCGGGAGGCGCTGGCCGCGAACGGCCACGACCGGACCTTGGAGACCCTCACCGACGCCGCCGAGCGGCTGCGCGCGGCCGGGGCCGCGGCCAGCGAGATCCGAGGCAAGGTCGAACTCCCCGAACGTGAAATATCCTAATTTGGTCTAATTCGGGAATGATCAAGCAGTGTTCCCGAGTCGCGCTGATAGCGTCTGGTCTCATGCTCGCCGCGGCGGTTCCCGCCCATGCCGCCGAGCTTCCGGGCGAGCCCGTGACCGTGCAGCTCAAGGGCGCGCCCGAACTGGCGCTCGCCTGGGGCGGTGACGGCGCGGTCATCGCCTCCGATGGCGACCTGTGGTCGTTCCGCCCGGTCGAGGCCATGGTCGACGCCGGTGAGGTCCTCATCGTGCACGAGGACGGCGGCGAGTGCCTGACCCCGTCCGAGTCCGGCCCGCCGGAGGCGGCCCCGCTCGAACTGGTCGACTGCGCCGACGCCGAGACGTGGGCGGCCGTGTTCGACGACATCGCCTCCAACCAGGACTGGAGGTTCACCGATCCCGAAGGGCGGTTCCTCGGTCTCGCGCCGGGCGTCGAGCCGGTCGACGGGGCGCCTGTCGTCGCCGAGGCCGTGCTGGGCACCAGCAGCGTCCACGACCAGGAGTGGCTGTTCGAGTCGGCCCCGGAGGAGACCCCGCCGCCCCAGAAGGAGTCCCCCGAGTCGCCCTCGGAGGTCGCGCAGCCGAAGCTTCCGACGACCGGCGCCGGAGTCGCCGTCGGCGCCGCCGGCGCGGTGGCCGCGATCGGTGCGGGGGTCGGCGTGCTCATGTGGCTGCGCCGCCGCAGCCTGCGCGTCAACTGGTGACACACCGTTTCCCATATGTCGGGAAATGCTGGTTCGCCCGGGTGGTCGGTGGCATACTTCCAGTCGTGACCTTCCAGCTCATTATTAGCTGCGGGCGCTCGGTGGAGCATCGACTCTAGATGCCGTCACCGAGCGCCAGACCTCCTGCATGGCAGGGGGTCTTTTTCGTTGGAGCAGAACCACCGTTCAGGCGGTCCCCGCGAACGCACAACAGCAGTCCCGAAACCAACTGGAGCACAACGTGACGCATACACACACCGGCGGAGAGTTCCACGTCTTCGACACCACGCTCCGCGACGGCGCGCAGATGGAGGGCCTCCGCTACTCGGTGGCCGACAAGCTCGCCGTGGCCGAGCTGCTCGACGAGCTCGGTGTCGACTACATCGAGGGCGGCTGGCCCGGGGCGATCCCGTCGGACACCGAGTTCTTCGCCAGAGCCGCCGAGGAGCTGAACTTCAAGCACGCCAAGCTCGTCGCGTTCGGGATGACGCGCCGGGCCGGGGCCACGGCCGAGACCGACCCCGGCTACCGGGC
The DNA here is from genome assembly GCF_016428645.1 of Glycomyces salinus. Taxonomy (GTDB): domain Bacteria; phylum Actinomycetota; class Actinomycetes; order Mycobacteriales; family Micromonosporaceae; genus Glycomyces; species Glycomyces salinus. The sequence goes on from NZ_JAELXW010000034.1 coordinate 47,188, forward strand.
GCTCCTCGACTCTCGGGCCCCGGTGCTGTGCCTGGTCGCCAAGTCCGACATGCGCCATGTCGAGCAGGCCCTGCGCACCACCCCCGAAGAGAACCTCGAGATGATCACCGACTCGGTGCGCACCGGCCGCGAACACGGCCGCGAAGTGTTCATCGACTGCGAGCACTTCTTCGACGGCTTCCGCCACGACCCCGAATACGCGACCCTGGTGGTGCGCACCGCGCTCGAAGCCGGCGCCGAAGCGGTCGTCCTGTGCGACACCAACGGCGGACGCATCCCCTCCGACATCACCGAGGCCGTCACCGACCTGCGCCGCCGCCTCGAAGCCGACCTGCCTCCCGAGCGGGTCCGCCTCGGCATGCACGCCCAGAACGACACCGGCTGCGCCGTCGCCAACACCATCGCCGCCGTCCAGGCCGGGGTCATGCACGTCCAAGGCACCGCCAACGGCTACGGCGAGCGCCCCGGCAACGCCAACCTGTTCAGCGTCGTGGCCATCCTCGAGACCCAGCTCGGCATGAAGGTCCTGCCCGACGGCGGCCTGGAGAACCTCACCCGCATCTCGCACGCCGTCGCCGAGATCGCGAACATGGCCCCCGACGAGCACGCCCCCTACACCGGGCACGCCGCCTTCGCCCACAAGGCCGGACTCCACGCCTCCGCGATCAAGGCCGACCCGGCCCTGTACAACCACATCGAGCCCACCGCGGTCGGCAACGACATGCGCATCCTGGTCACCGAGATGGCCGGGCGCGCGTCGGTCGAACTCAAGAGCCGCGAACTGGGCGTCGACCTCTCCGAGGACCGGGACGCCCAGGACCGGATCACCGCCCGCGTGAAGGAACTGGAGTCCAAGGGCTGGTCCTTCGAAGCCGCCGACGCCTCCTTCGAACTGCTGGTCCGCGACGAGGTCGAGGGCGGCCTGCCGCGGCCGTTCACCCTCGACACCTACCGCGTCATCGTCGACCACGACCCGGACGGCGAGACCGTCGCCGAGGCCACGGTGCGGCTCGACGTCGACGGTGATCGCGTCATCGCCACAGCCGAGGGCAACGGCCCGGTCAACGCGCTCGACGCCGCGCTCCGCAAGGCCCTGTCCGAACGCCACCCGCGCCTGGCCGAGCTGACCCTCTCGGACTTCAAGGTCCGCATCCTGGCCGGGTCCACCGGGACCGACGCGGTCACCCGCGTCCTGATCTCCATGAGCGACGGCCGCCACGAGTGGACGACCGTCGGAGTCGCGCCGAACATCATCGAGGCCTCCTGGAACGCCCTGTGCGACGGGCTGGCGTACGGCCTCAACCGCCGCCGGGCATGAGCGAGGGCCCGGTACGGATCGGTACCGGGTCCTGAACCTCGTCCGTCAGTCGAAGACGGCCAGCCGCTTCTGCTCCATCTCCCCGTCGCCGAAGGTGGTGAACGACCCGCCCGCGGCCAGGTTCGAGCCGCGCGGATGGGTCTTGAGGTCCCACACCCCGATCACGCCGTTCGCGCCCGGGTTCCACCGCAGCAGGTTCCCGTCCGTGTCGACCGCCAGCAGCTTGCCGCGGTCGGCCAGTACCCCGTCGACGCATTCGCCAGTCGGGCCCGACCTGTTGGTGGTGCACGCCCGGTCGAAGTGGCCCCCGGCGATGACCGTCCCGTTCCAGACGGCCACGGCCTGCATGCCGCCGTCCACCCCCTGGTACCAGAGGGTGTCGCCGTCCTGGTCGAAGGCGCGGACCTCGCCGCCGCGGCCGTCCAGCGCCGCGTACACCTGGTCGCCGTAGAGGGTGATCTGCCTGGTGAGCACGAAGATCCGCGGATCGAAGTCCCGGTCGAGGTCGCCGTCGCCGGCCTCGAACGCCGCGAGCTTGCCGTACCGCTTCTCGTTCTCGGCGTAGCTGAAGGAGCCGGAGACGTAGAGCCGGCCGTGCCCGTACTCGATGTCGCGCACCGATCCCTCCTGGAGGCTCGGAGTGAACGACTCGACCACCGCGCCGGTGTCGGCGGTGACCGCGGCCAGGTACCTTCTCTCGGTCTGGCCGACCTTGGCGAACCGCCCGCCCAGGTACACCCGGTCGCCGAGCGGCTCTATGGCGAACACCGTCGCCGACGGGCCGGGCCTCCATGTCGTGTCGAGCCGGCCGCTGTCGAGCCGGAAGCGGGCCACGCGCGGCGTGTAAGTGTCGTCGATGTAGCGGAAGTTCCCGGCCACGTACAGGTAGCCGCCGTGGGCGACCACGTCGTAGACCTTCCCGTCGAGCTCCGGCGCGAACGGCAGCAGCCGGCCGCTGACCGAGTCGATCGCGGCCAGGTAGTATCGCCGGTCGAACTCGCCGTCGACATCGCGGGCGCGGGTGAACATGCCGCCGACGTACAGCACGTCGCCGTCGTAGGCGACCTTGCGCACATCGTCATTGAAGGAGGCGGTGGACCGGGGAAGGTCTTCGTCGATCGCGCTCGCGGGGACCTGTGCGACCAGGACCACCAGTAGCAGTGTGAGGATTGTGAGTGCACGGCGCATTGCGGCAGTCTCGCACGATCGGGGCCCGACTGGCCGTTTCGACACGGCGCGTCGCCGTCGCGGGCGTGAAACCTCCGCCATCGCCCGGCCGTACTAGAGTTGAACCGTGACTTCCTACAAGACCGAACGTGCCCGTGCCGCGGCCCGCGCCGCCGACTCGGCGGTGTACTCGCGACGCCGTTTCGGCTCCGGGTTCCTCCTCGGCCTGGTGATTCATCTCATCTTCGCCTTCGCGCTGGGGTTCGTCCTGGTCGACAACGTGGGGTCGACGCTGGGCGCGCGCCTCGGTTCCACCGCCATCTCCTGCCTGATCGCGACCCCGGTGGTGTTCGCGCTGGGCTTCGCGATCGGTCTCTCCGGGAAGCTGCGCCGCCTCGGCATGGGCGTGGTGCTCGGCGCCCTGCTCGGCACCGTCCTGATCGTGGTCCCCTTCCTCCTGCTCAATGTAATCTGAGGCCGACAGCTTCGAACCACGGATCCTCAGAGAGGGGCGCAGTGTGCGCATCGCACGGATAGCCCACGCCACCGGCATGTCATTCGCGGTACTGGAAGGGGAGGGCCCCGGCGCGACGGCCGCCGAGATCGAGGGCCACCCCTTCGCGCAGATCAAGATGACCGGCCAGCGTTGGGCGCTGGAGGACGTGCGGCTGCTCGCGCCGATCCTGCCCTCCAAGGTCGTGTGCGTGGGCCGCAACTACGCCGAGCACGCCGCCGAGCTCGGCAACGAGGTCCCCGACGAGCCGCTGATCTTCATCAAGCCGTCCACGTCGATCATCGGCCCCGGAGAGGCCGTCCGCATCCCGGCGGTCTCGGACCAGGTCGAGCACGAGGCGGAACTGGCCGTCGTCGTCGGCCTGCCCGGCGCCCGCGGCATCGACAAAGACACCGCCGCGGCCTCGATCTTCGGCTACACCTGCGCCAACGACGTCACCGCCCGCGACCTCCAGCGCAAGGACGTCCAGTTCACGCGCGCCAAGGGCTTCGACTCCTTCTGCCCGCTCGGGCCCTGGATCGAGACCGACTTCGACCCCGGGGACGCCGAGATCCGCTGCGAGGTCGGCGGCGAGGTCCGCCAACTGGGCTCCACCAAGGACATGGTCTTCGACCCGGCCACCCTGATCTCCTACATCTCCCAGGTCATGACGCTCCTGCCCGGCGACGTGGTCCTGACCGGCACCCCGGCGGGCGTCGGGCCGCTGCAGAGCGGCGAAACCGTATCCGTCTCCGTCGCCGGCATCGGCGAACTGTCCAACAAGGTGATCGACAGTGAGTAGCGTCCGCACCCGCTTCTGCCCCAGCCCGACCGGCCTGCCGCACGTCGGCCTGGTCCGCACCTGCCTGTTCTCGTGGGGCTACGCCCGCGCCAAGGGCGGCCGGTTCGTCTTCCGCATCGAGGACACCGACGCCGTCCGCGACTCCGAGGAGTCTTACCACCAGCTCATCGAGGCCCTCTCGTGGCTCGGCATGGGCTGGGACGAGGGCCCCGACATCGGCGGCCCCCACGCGCCATACCGGCAGTCCGAGCGCGGCGACGTCTACGCCGACGTCATCGAGCGCCTGGTCGAAGGCGGCTTCGCCTACGAGGCGTTCAGCACCAATGAAGAGGTCGAGGCCCGACACCGCGCGGCCGGCCGCGACCCCAAGCTCGGCTACGACAACTTCGACCGGGACCTGACCGAGGAGCAGAAGGCCGCCTTCCGCGCCGAGGGCCGCAAGCCGGTCTACCGGATGCGTATGCCCGATGAGGACATCGTCTTCGTCGACGCCGTCCGCGGCGAGGTGCGCACCCCGGCCGGGACCGTGCCCGACTACGTCGTCGCCCGGGCCGACGGCTCCCCGCTCTACACGCTGACCAACCCGGTCGACGACGCGCTCATGAAGATCAACATGGTCGTCCGCGGCGAGGACCTGCTGTCCTCGACCCCGCGCCAGATCGTCATGTGGCGGGCCCTGATCGAGCTCGGCCTGGCCGACGAGGTGCCCGAGTACGCCCACCTGCCGCTCATCGTCGACGAGCGCGGCAAGAAGATGTCCAAGCGCGACCCGCGCTCGGACCTGCTCAAGTACAAGCGCGAGGGCTACCTGCCCGAGGGCGTGCTCAACTACGTCGCCACGCTCGGCTGGTCCATCTCGGGCGACCGCGACGTGTTCACCGTCGCCGAGTTCCTCGAGAAATTCGACCTCCACGACGTCAAGTCGAACCCGGCGCGCTTCGACGAGAAGAAGTTCGACGCGATCTGCGCCGACCACTTCCGCGCCGTCGACCCGGGCGAGCTGACCGAGATGCTCGTCCCGTGGCTCCAGAAGGCGGCGCTGCTGCCCGACGAGCCGACCGAGGAGCAGCGGCACGTGCTGGCCGTGGCCGTCCCGCTGGTGCAGGAGCGCTGCACGACCCTGGGGCAGGCGGTCGAGATGCTGCGGTTCCTGTTCTGCGGCAAGGAGGTTCCAATCGACGAGGCGAGCGTCAAGAAGACCTTCAAGGGCGACGCCGCCGAGGTCCTGGACGCCTCGATCGCCGCGCTCGAGGACATCGAGTGGACCACTGAGGCCATCGAGGGGGCCCTCAAGGAGGCCCTGGTCGAGGGCATGGGCCTCAAGCCGCGCAAGGCGTTCGGCCCGGTGCGCGTCGCGATCAGCGGCAAGACCGTCTCGCCGCCGCTGTACGAGTCGATGGAGCTGCTGGGCAAGGACGTGAGCCTGACGCGGCTGCGCTCGGCCCGCGCCTCCCTCTGAGAACGACCGCACGGGACCGGCTCCGCTCTGCGGAGCCGGTCCCGTGCGTATCCGGCGCTGGCCACTACTGTGCATTGAATGGTACTGTGTAAGAGTGGATAGATCGCAACTGCTCAAGGGCCTGCTCGACATCATCGTCCTGCGGGTCTTGGAGACCGGTGACGCCTACGGCTATGAGATCCTGCGGCGCCTGCGCGGCTCCGGGTTCGACGAGCTCGGCGACGCCTCGGTGTACGGGACGCTCAGGCGCCTCTACCGGTCGGGGCACCTGTCCACCTACGTCCAGCCCAGCGAGTCGGGCCCGAACCGCAAGTACTACGCGCTGACCGAGACCGGGCGCAAGCACTTGAGCGGGATGCGCGAGGCATGGGAGGACGTGAGCGCCAAGATGCAGGCACTGTTCGATTCGCCGAAGGGGCAACCATGACCGACACTCCTCAAGGGGCCGCCGATGTCGCAGAGTACCGTCTCGCGGTCGAGAGGCACCTGGCCGACCTGCCCGAGCCGATCCGTGAGGACCTCCTCAACGGTCTAGAGGATCACCTGACCGAGGTCGCCGCCGATCGCGAACCCGGCACCACGCTCGAGGATCTGCTCGGTAGGCCCGAGGCGTACGCCCGTGAACTCCGCGAGACCGCAGAGATCGAGTCCGAGGGCCGCCGCGATGGGTTCTGGCGGTCCGTCCAGGCCGGCTTGGAGCCGTCGGTGACGTGGATCCGAGCGAAGACCGAACAGTACACCGCCAGCGCCGGTGTCGGGGAGGCCGGAGAGTTCCGCAGGAAGCTGAAACCTGGCTGGTGGGTGCTGCGCGGCCTCGCCGCGGCGGCTCTGGTCTACTACTTGATCGCCGGTGGGGCGGTACTGGTCACCCTCCCGGTCCTGAGTGAGGGCATCGTCCAACTCCTGGTCTTCGCCGTCATGGCGCTGCCATTCGTGTGGCTCTCGCTTCGGCTCGGCGCGATGTCGGAACAGTGGGGAATCGGCCGTCGCCGGCTGGTGGCGCTCGGCGGAGTCGTTCTCGTTTGGCTGGGCCTGCTGCCGTACGCTACCTTGCCGAGCCTCTACGGTCCGGACTACGGCCAGTCTTTCGTCGCCGACTTCGAGGACCCGAACGAGGGCGTCACGAACATCTATCCCTATACCGAAGACGGTGAGCCGTTGGCCGGTGTCTACCTGTTCGACCAGGACGGGAACCCGCTGTGGATCGGCGACCCCGACGCCTGCGACAGGCTGCACGAGGATCCTTTCGGGGCCGAAGGGTATTCCGATGAGGCGGTACCGACGCCGGACCCGTTGGAGGAGGGGTCCTACGACGAGGCTGAGTACGGGTATCTCTATCCACTGTGTGACTCGGACCCGTGGCCGACCGATGAAGCGAGCGGGTTGCCGGTTCCGGAGGATTCCGGGGCCAGCGGGCCCACGGGCGAGCAGGCCACCGAGCCCGTCGATCCCGGCGGGGAGCAGTCCACCGCTCCGGCCGAGGACTCGACCCCCTCGCCTGAACCCACCGAGTAGGGTCGCGCACCCAACGTCACGGCCTGCGATGCCGGTCGGGCCCGGATTCCCCGGTATGTGAGATTGACCCCTGTAGACCTAGATTTAGAAAGGTCTGACTGGTCCGGGGGCCCGGCTCGGCCGAACGGGGGAGCTCTTCCCGGGGCGCGCCCCGGCGTCGGTCGCGAACAGCTCGATAGGACTGGTATCGGTCAATAGTGGCAATTGGGGCAACCGATACCGGGTGAGAATGTGCCGTGTTCGGTCAACTACTCACGGGTAGGTCACCGTTATACAACGGCCTTAGCCTGGCGCGAGTGCTTACCAAGCTGACCCACGCTAAGCACGCGGCCCCCGGCGTCATCCGGCGCTACGGCCGCGTCATCCGCAACCGCACCTTCGCCTCGATCGGCGCGGTCGTGGTTGCGACCTCGACGGCGACCACCGCCGGGGCCGCGATCACCCAGACCGACGACCGCAGCCAGGAGGAGGTGCTGGCCTCCGAAATTGTCGCGGAGGCTTCTGAGGCCGACTACCAGTGGCAGGACGTCCCGGAGATGGAGAGCATCCTGCCGGTCAAGGAGACCGGCGATGAGGAGGCCGCGCGCTCCGGCGCCGCCGAGGTCCCCGAGGTCGAGGAAGAGGAGGAGGAACCGGCAGAAGAGCCCGAGTCCGACTCCGGCTCCGGCTCGGACTCCGGCTCGATGGACATCGCCGCCGACTGCTCGTCGTACTCCGGCAACAAGGCCATCGGCTGCACGATGACCCTCGACGCCGGCTGGGGCCTGGGGGAGTTCTCCTGCCTGGAGTCCCTGTGGGACCGCGAGTCGGGTTGGAACGAGACGGCCTACAACTCCGGTTCGGGCGCCTACGGCATCCCCCAGTCCCTCCCGGGCGACAAGATGGCCTCCCACGGAAGCGACTGGGAGACCAACCCGGCCACCCAGATCGCCTGGGGACTCGACTACATCCAGGGCCGCTACGGCAGCCCGTGCGGGGCCTGGAACCACTCCGAATCCAACGGTTGGTATTAGAACCTGACCGTATTCAGACCCCAACTGAATACTGGATACTGGATACTGGATAGCGAAGGGGCGGCGCCGAGGCGCCGCCCCTTCGTCATGGTTGTGGCCTGTGAGGCCCGTCGCCTTTCGGGCGATCGCGTGTCCGGCGGGGGATCACGGTCGTTGACGTATCGGAACCAGCGATCCGACTTCCCCCGGAGGCGTCATGGCGGACGATTGGCATGAGAACATCGTCAACCTGATCCAAGACCAACCGAGATTCGCGGCCGAGCTTCTCAGAGCCGCCGATGGCGAAGACTACGGAGACATAGCCGTGTCGAATGCCGAACGGAGCGCCAACGCCCTCGGGTCGAAGGCGACCACCGAGCGCAGGGCCGACGCGGTCTCGGCATTGACCCTGGAGTTCAGCGAGGTGGACCGGCTGCTGGTCATCACCGAGGTCCAGGGCAAGTGGAGCGAGGAGAAGAACCGGCGGCTGCTCGGGTATGTCTCGCGGGCCTTCGAGGACAATCCCGACAGCGAGGTCGAGCTGTTGATGATCTGCCGGACCGATGCTCTCGCCCGGAAGTTCAAGCAGGGAATCCGGGTCAACCGTCGCTGGCAGCTCGCTCCGCTGACGCTCAGCCCGGGGGACCTTCTTCCGTACCGTGATCCGGACGATCCCGGAGCGACACCCGAGTCCGCGGTCCTGCGGGTGCTGCTCAACCCGAGTCCTGACGATCCCGAGTCGGTGATCAGAACCGTAGACGACTTGCTCGGTACTATTGAACCCGAGGTCGCAATCGACTACATAAATATGATCGCGGATTGCCTAGACGAGAACGCACGAGTGATCCTGGAGAGCCTCATGAGGACCAAGCCGAGACCATACCGCTACCACAGCGAGTGGACAGATCAGCTTCGCCGTGAGGGCCGCCAAGAGGGCCGCCAAGAGGGCCGACTCCAAGAGGCCCGGGAGGCGCTCGTCGATGTGTGCATTGCGCGGTCGATCGTCCTCGGGGAAGCCGAACGGGCGCTCATCGAGCAGTGCGGTGACCTCGACAGACTCCGTGAGTGGCGCAGCCGCGCACGCAGCGCGAAGCACCTGGCGGACATCTTCGCCGTTTAGCTCGGCTCGGACCGGTGCCGAGTCAGGCGTCGATGACCTCGATGCCCGCGGTTCGCAGTTCGTCCACGGCGGCCTCGTCGCCGCCGGGATGGGCGTGGACGAAGGCCGACGCGCCCAGGTCCAGTCGCGCACGGTAGCCGAGGCGGCGGGCATCGCGGGCGGTCGCCGCCACGCACACGTCGGCGGCCAGGCCCACCGCGGTCACCTCCCCGACCCCGGCCTCGGCGAGGAGGCCGGCCAGGTCGCTGAGGCCGCCCGCACCGGGCTGCCCCCGGTCGGGCGAGGACGGCAGCAGGACGAACCCTGAGAAGCCGCCGCCGCGCCCCGGACCCTTGGACACGACCGTGCCGCGCACGTCCAGGTCGGGATGCAGCTCGGTCTGGCCGTCCGGGTCGCCGTCGGGCAGTTCGACCGGCCCGAAGTCCCGGGTGTAGAAGACCGGCGAGCCGGCCTCGACGGCCTCGGCCACGCGCCGGTTGACCGCCTTGACCACCTCGTCGGCACCCGCGACGGCCAGGAGGCCGTCCGGATCGATGAAGGCCCGCTGCATGTCGACGACGATGAGAGCGCTGGAGCCGGGGGAAACCATGGCTTCTCCAATCCTGTTGCGGGCAACGGCATCCCCGATCATTCCCGAACAGGCCCCGGCCCGCAAGCACCTCAGTAGGCCGCGGAGCGGATCCCTCGCAGCAGCAGGCGGGTGTCGCCGAGCATGCGTTTGAGGCGGCGCTCCAGACCGGCGATCGGGGTGAGGTTCTGCGGGGCGCGGGCGTCCTTGTGCGCGGCCGAGCCCAGCGGCGGCAGCGCCTGCGCTGTAGCGTCGGCCAGCAGCACGGCCTCGTCCTCGGTCAGGCTGTCGGAGGCCTCCAGGCGCGCCACCCCGGCCCAGCCGCGCGAGCGGGTGCCCGGCAGCCGCAGATACCACGAATAGCGCGGCCAGCCCGCCATCAGGTGGAACACCGGGGTGCGCTGGCCCGGCTTCAGCCGCTCGATCACCGCGTTGAGGTCGCCCCGCAGGTAGGAGCGGTGGTGGCTCTTGATGTAGCCCACCGAGTTCGGCAGCTCCTTGTGTCCGCGCAGCGGACCGTCCAGGACCGCCAGCTCGGCCTCCGCCGCGACCTGGGCGGCGACCTTCGCTTCGAGCCTGGCCATCTCCATCTGGCTCGCGGCCACCAGATCGGCGGGATCGGCAGCCTCGACCCTGTGGAACGGGTAGCGGCCGAAATCGGCCTCGGGGTCGACCGTCGCGAACAGGCCCCGCTCGACCGCCGCCTCGGTGACCGCCGAGGCCGGGCGGTCCAGATCGCAGAGCACGGCCCCGGCCGCCCACGAGACGCACAGCCCCGGCCAGCGCCCGGACTCGTCGAGCAGTTCGACCCGGGCGTCGATGCGCCGCACGCCGTCGATCAGCAGCAGCCGCGTCGGGCCCGAGGCGGGCGCGTCGATCGGGGCCCACTGCTCGGCCGAGAGCTCGACGTCCGTCCTGACCTCCGCCACGCTCGACCGGGAGGGGGACTCGGAGTTGTCGGCGAAGGACGGATCCCAGGCGTCGACGGTGATCTGCATGGGATTCAGCCTATCCGTCGTTCGCCTGACTTTCGAGACGCTCGACGCGGACGCATAGGATCGCCCCGGACGAACCATGCGTCGAAGGGACCGGTATGAGTGACGATCGGGTGCGGTACCTCCCAGTGACGGTGGAGGGCCGGACGGCGTGCTACCTGTACGTCTCGTCGGGTTCGGATCGGCTCGGCACCCTCGACGCCTCAGGGCAGTTGGACCCCGAGTTCGTCAGGGACGCCGCACGGCACTGGCAGAGGATGGCGGTCGCCTACAGAGACCGCGGGCTCGGACCGGAACAGGCGTTGGAACACGCACGTCGGGAACCCGAGACCGAACTGGGCGGGCGCGTACCCCAGGGCGCCGTCATCGCCGAGGCCGAGGACTTCAGTCGGCTGTTCTCGATCGCGCAGCCCGACCACGATCCGAACAGTCCGTACCGGCAGGCGGTATGGGACACGATGCACGTCCAACGGCCCCACTTCACCCCGCTCGTTTCGGTGCCCATGTGGGAGATCTATGCTCCGAACTCCCAGGACACGGTCCGCTGCCTTCCGGTGCGGGTGGGTGACAAGGTCGCCGGATTCGTCTGGGCGGCCCTCCACGAAGAGGCCGCCGGGTTCGTGCGGCGTGTCAGCGCGCATCCTGAGTGCGACATCGCCGAGGGCTGGTGGCTGCGGGAGATCCGCCGGCTCCACATGCACGGCTACAGTGCGCTGGAAGCCCTGCGTGCGCGGGTGGGACTGCCGGAGCATCCCAAGGGCGGGCGCATCGAAGCCGGTGAACCCGAGTCGCAGGTCGAGGGGAGCCAGGGCGTCCGCGATCTGGCACAGGCCGAATAGCGCCCCTGAGCTCGGACCCGGCGGCGGTCAGCTCAAGGTCTTCTCGACCCGGGAGCTCTTGGCGTCCTTGGTGATCCGGAACCGCACCGGCACCCGCTCGGCCAGGTCCGCCACGTGGGTGACCAGGCCGACCGTCCGGTGGCTCGAGATCGTCAGCGCCTCCAGCGTGGTCGCCACGGCGTCGAGGGTCTCGGGGTCGAGCGTCCCGAAGCCCTCGTCGAGGATGATCGACTCCAGGCACGCCCCGTCCCTGGACAGGCTCGCCAACTGGTCGCTCAGCGCCAGCGCCAGCGACAGGGAGGCCGCGAAGGTCTCCCCGCCCGACAGGCTCCGGGCCGGGCGCGCCATGTCGGCGTCGTGGTGGTCGACCACCCAGAAGTCCTGGTCGCGGTAGATCAGGTCGTACTGGCCCCCGGTGATCCGGTTGAGCATCACCGTCGCCCCGGTCACCAGCTCGTCCAGCGCCTCGCTCAGCAGCCACTCCATGAACCGCCGCGCCTCCAGGTGCTTGGCCAGCTCCTTGGCGACCTCGGCCTCGTGCGCGAAGCGGCGCGACTCGGCCTCCAGGTCCACCCGGCGGCTCCGGGACTCGTGCAGGCGCGCCGACCGGGCCCGCGCCGACTCGACCGCCGCGGCGTGCGCGGCCACGTAGTCGCCGCCGGATCCGGTCGCGGGAGCGGCCACCTCGAGCTCGGCCATCGCCGCCAGCAGCTCGGCGCGCAGGGTCGCCGCCCGACCGTCGAGCCCGTCCAGCTCGGTCCGGGCCGCCTCCCGCTCGCTCCCGGCCTTGGCCAGGGCCCCGGCCGCCCACTCGACCAGGTGGGTCCAACTGGCGGCCAGGTCGTCGCCGCCCGGCGGCGGAGCCAGCGACGCGACCTGGTCGCGGGCGTGGTTGAACTCCCGCCACCCCCGCTGCTGGCGCTCCTCGGCCGCCGCCTTGCGCTTCTCGGCCTCCCGCAGCGCCCGCCGCGCGGCCTTGAGCGCGGTGGAGGTGCCGTTGAGCAACTGCTTGGCCTCGGCCGCCGAGGAGCGCTTGGCGCGCAGCGCCTCCGGTTCGGCGACGCCCTCCAGCTTCTTGGTCAGGCGCCGCTTCGTCAGGTCCAGGTCGGTCAGGCGCTCCTCGTAGGACTCCAGCTTCGCCTGGAGCGCGGCCACGCTCGCCTGGGCTTCCTTGTACTCGGCGGTCGCCTGCGAGGACGCCTGCTGGGCCTCCTGCAAGGCCGCCGAGACGTCCCGGTCCGGCAGGTCGTCGACCGGCCGGTCGCACACCGGGCAGTCGTCGCCCTCCTCGAGGTCGGCCCGCAGCGTCTCGGCCAGTTCGGCCATCCGGATCTTGTGGAGGGCCGCGTGCCGGATCTCGACCTCCTCGGCCGCCGCACCCTCCAGCTCCTTGGCCTCCTCGTACTGGTGCTTGAGCTCCTCGGTCAGTTCCCTGCCGGTCTTCAGGCTCGCCTCGGTCTCGGTCAGCTCGGCCCAGGCCGCCAGTTGCCGCTCGATGAGCCCGGAGTCGAGGCCGTCGAGCTCGGCGCGGAGCCGCTCGTCCTCGGCCTCGGTGGACTCGACCTCCCGGGCCTTCTCGGCGACCTTGGCGGCGGCCTCGGCCACCTGGGCGGCGACGTCGTCGACCCCGTCGGGCCGCTTGATGTAGGTCAGGGACGCCAGGTGCGCCTCGGCCTCGGCCAGGCGGCGGCGCGCGGCCTCGACGGCCGCGTCGAGCCCGTCGAGCGCCCCGGCCTTGTCCCGCACCGGCTCGGTCAGCTTCTCGAGCTTCTCGACCCGCTCGGCCGCGTCGCCCAGCTCCTGGTCGGTGACCGGTTCGACCTTCGCCAGCTGCGCCTCCAGAGTCTGCTGGGCGGTGGCCGCGGTGTCCCGGCGGGAACCGGCCAGTTGCTGGACGCGCCGGTAGACGCTGTGCCCCAGCAGGTTCTCCAGGATCTTGCGCCGGTCGGCCGCCGAGGCGTGCAGGAACTCGGCGAACTCGCCCTGCGGCAGCAGCACGCACTTGGTGAACTGCTCGAACGGCAGCCCGATGACCCGCTCGGCCGCGGCGCTGACCTCGCTGGGGCTGCCCGCCAGCGGCTTGCCCAGGCCCTCCAGCAGCTCGGTGTCGTCGGCGGGGTCGACCCCGGCCGGCAGCTGCTCGAGCGCGGCCGTGGAGGTCTTGACCTTGCCGTTCTTGTCGCGGCGCAGGATCCGCGTGGCCACGTAGTGGGTTCCGGCGGCGGCGAAGACCAGCCGCACCCGGCCCTCGACGGCCGAGGGCGCGAGCGCGTTCTGGGTGGAGTTGATGCGCCAGCGCGGCGTGCGCCCGTAGAGCGCGAAGCACATCGCGTCCAGCACAGTGGACTTGCCCGCGCCGGTCGGGCCGGTCAGCGCGAAGAAGTCGACGTCGGTGAAGTCGAGCGTGGAGGCCTCGGCGTAGGAGCCGTAGCCCTGCATGTCGAGCCGGATGGGTCGCATCAGGCCTCCTCGGCAACGGTCTGGGTGTCCTCGTACAGCTCGGCGAAGAGCCGGGCCACGGCCGGGTCGTCGTAGCCGTTCTCGGTCAGGTAGGCGCCGAACAGCTCCCCGGGGCTGCGACCGGCGCGCCGCTGCCTGGGTTTGCGCTCCTCGGCGCGCAGGATCGGGTCGATGTGGATCTGGACGGCCCGCTCGAACAGGTCGGCGACCTCGCCGCGCAACCCGGCCCGGGCCGGTTCGGTCACGAATACCCGCAGCCAGGCCCGCTGGTCCACTTCGGTCTTCCGCAGTTCTTCGAGGGTGCCGCGCACTGTTTTGAGCGGCACGGCCTCGGTCAGCGGAATCGTGCGGGTCAGGGCCGGGGTGTCGGCGGTGACCTCGACGATCGTGACGCTCGGGGTGTGGTCCTCCTCGCCGAAGTCGACCGCGATCGGCCCCCCGGAGTACCTGATGGTGCAGGGCCCCTCGATCTTCTGGGCCTTGTGCAGGTGCCCCAGGGCGACGTAGTTGGTCGAGGCGGGGAAGATCGCGGCGGGCACGGCGTAGTCGGCCACGGTGTGGACCTCGCGCTCGCCGCCGCCGACCTTCCCGCCGACCACGGTCAGGTGCCCGCAGAACAGGTTGACCTCCTCGGCGGTGAAACCGTGCGTGAGCGCGGCGACCAGACGCCTGAGGTGGTCGGCGTAGGTCGCCTCGGCTCCGGCCGCCCCCAATTCGAACAGCTCGGCCGCGCGCACCGCGTGCCGCTGGGCGATGAACGGCAGGGCCGCGACCTTCCAGCGCTCGCCTGAGGCGGTGGTGCCGGTGACGATGTGGTCGGTGGCCTTGCCGAGGCTGCCGCGCAGGTGGATCCCGGCGGCGTGGGCCCAGTCGCGGAGCGCGTCGAGGGCCCTGCCGTTGTCGTGGTTCCCGGCGATGACGACGACCTCGGCGCCGGTCCCGTGCAGGGCCGACAGGGCCCCGGTGAGCAGCTTCTGCGCCTCGCTGGAGGGCGAGGCGGTGTCGAACAGGTCTCCGGCCACGATCACGAGGTCGACCGCCTCGGTCTTCGCGATCTCCACGATCTGCCGGAAGACCGCGCGCTGCTCATCGAGGCGCGAGCGGCCCTTCATGGTGACCCCGACGTGCCAGTCCGAAGTGTGCAGAATCCGCAAGGCGTTCATCTCCCTCGGGGCGAACCTGGTCGCCCTGGATAGGTCTAGAACGGGATGTCGTCATCGTCGCCGGCCAGCTCGAACGGGTCGACCTTGGCCGTGACCGAGCGGGCGCCCGCGGCCGGAGCGGACCCGGCCTCGGCCGGGCGGGTCGCCCAGGCCGGGAACGGGAAGTTCACCACCAGCGGCACCGGCAGTTCGGGCTGGCCGACGAACATGGTGCCGGGCTTGGCCATCAGCACCCGCTGCCGCTGGGCCTGGGTGAGGAAACCGTACTCGGGTCGGGTGGACTCGGCCGCGTCCAGGCGCCCGACCACGCGCACCGCCGAGTTCGAGGCGATGCGCCGCTCCACTTCGGAGGCGGTCTGCTGGGCCCCGATGAGGATCACGCCCAGGGACCGGCCGCGCTCGGCGATCTCGAGCAGGATGTCCTTGATCGGGCTGGTGCCCTCGCGGGGCGCGTACTTGTTGAGCTCGTCGAGCACGACGAACTGGAGCGGGCGGGCCGTGCCGGCCTTCTCCTTGCGGTCGAACTCGGTGCGCAGGACGACGCCGACGACGAAGCGCTGGGCCCGGTCGGGCAGGTTGTGCAGGTCGACGACGGTCACCTGCGAGTCGGAGGCGACCGCGAGCCCCCGGGGCGGCAGGTCGCCGCGGACCAGGCGCCCGATGTCGCGGCCCGAGGCGATCAGCCGCCGGATGAACGCGTTCACCGTGCCCAGGCCGATCGCCGAACCGGCCCATTCGACGCGGGTCGCGTCGTCCGAGAGCCGTTCGCAGATCAGGTCGACCAGGTCCCGGTAGGTGGTCAGCAGCTGCCCGTCGACGGCGACCGCCCCGTTGTCCTTCGGGCGGGCCTCCTTGCGCAGGCGCGCGGCGACCTGGTGGACGACCATCGTGTACTGCTGCCGGTCGTCGTCGGCGTCGGCGAACACGAACGGCAGCAGGCCGTCCCGGCAGAACTCGGCGAGGGTCCAGTAGAAGGCGTCGACGCCGGTCGAGCGGCACGCCACGTCCGGGACGCCGTTGTTGTCGCCCTCCCGGGGCGGGGCCAGGACCTCCACGGACTTGAACGCGCCGGGGGCCATGCCCATGCGCCGGTACGATTCGCGGATCTCGTCGTCGATCCGGGTGTTGTCGTGGTCGAGCAGCAGCAGGTCCTCGCCCTTGACGTTGAAGATCAGCGCCTTGGTGTTGGCCGCCTCGGCGCCGATCGCGCCCGAGTGGAGCAGCGAGTACAGCAGCCAGGTCGCGAACGAGGTCTTGGTCGCCACGCCCGAGATGCCCGAGATCGACACGTGCGCGCCGCGGGTGCCGTCGAGGAAGTCGGCGTTGAGGAACACCGGCTGGCCGTCGCGGCTGAAGCCCAGCGGCACCTGGCGTTCCATGCCGTCGAAGTACAGGGCCCGGTCACGCTCCTCGCCGGCGGCGCGCTGCACTTCGGCCCCGGGCATCGGCGGGACGAACACCTCCGGTTCGACCCGGGTCACGGTGACCTCGGCGGCCTCCTGCACCTGCGCCGGCAGCAGGCCCCCGGCGATGTCGAACACGTCGGAGTCGAACTGGGCGCCCTCGTGGCGGCTGCGCACGGCCGTCACCACGCCCGAGATGCGGACCGAGCCGACACCCGGCACGTCCCGCTCGGTGGTGAGCACGTCGTCGAGCTGGGCGTACGCCTCGGGACCGACGCCGACCCAGAACGACAGGGGAGTCGCGTCCTCAGTGCCGAGCACACGGCCGACCGATTCACTCATCGCTCGATCCTCGCAGATACCGCAGGATCAGATTGCCCCCGGCTTCGAGGACGTGTCGCAGTTCGAGCGGCCGGGCCCCCGGCGAACCGTGGCCCGCGGCGATGCGCCCCGGACCGGCCCCGACCAGCAGCGGCGAGACCGTCAGATCCAGCTCGTCGACCAGGTCGGCGGCGATCAGGTCCCCGAACACCCGCGGCCCGCCCTCGCACAGGATCTGCCGCAGCCCTCGCTCGCGGAGGGCGGCCACGGCGGCGGCGAAGTCTACCTGCCCGTCTCCGATGGCGATGAGGTCGGCGACGCCGCCGAGCGCCTCCTGCCGGTCGGCCGGGGCGTCGGCGGCGCACACGACGATCGGCCGCTGCGGCGCCCGCGTGAAGATCGGATCGGTCGGATCGAGCCGCGCCGACCGCGACACCACGGCCATGACCGGCACCTCCGGCAGCCCGTGGTCGAGCCGCCATTTCACCCGTTCGGGGCTCAGGACGAGCTCCCGGTAGCCCTCGGCCAGCACCGTCCCCGACCCGGCCACCAGCACGTCGCAGCGGGCGCGGAGCACCTTGAAGACCCGCTTGTCCTCGGACCCGGACAACGGACCCGAGAGCCCGTCCAAGGTCGCCGACCCATCGGCACTGGACACGAAATTCACCCGCAACCAATCGGCCTCGGGCGGCTCATAGGCCGAGTAGACCTCGGCATCGGTCATTTCAGCGAGTTCGCGGAACACCACTCCAGGCACGGCAACAATCTAACCCACCCCACCGACAACGACCCTGAGAGACGGGGCGCGCCTCCGATTCATTGGGCGGCCCGGCCCCGCCGCCCGCGCTCCTCCTCAGAGCCCGGCAGTCGCCGGCCGAGCCTCGAATTCAGCGCACGGTTCAGAGTGCTCGTATGAACGTGGACGAAAGCCGAAGTGCGGCCGCGGTCGGCTGCGGCTGGGCGAAGGTCCCCGTCCGGTTCGGGGAACACCGTATTCGGCCCTGCGCAGACCGATCAATTCGATGGCGTCGGCAGTGCTGATTGGATCATCTCGGCGTACGCGCCGGGGAATCTCCACCATCCCTGCACCCCGTCGGGACCGGGCAGGTCGTGGAACTCCGCTTCGGGGTACATCTCCTGCAACTCCGACCGGAGATCCAGTCGCCCCACGGCCGAGCGGGCGGTCAACGCCACATGCAGTCTCGACGAGAGACTGGATGCGATGCTCGGGAAATCGGTCCCCGACGAAGGCGGTCGAAGCTGTATTCCGTCGGAGAAGGCCCTGGAAAGCCGCTCGGTGGCGATCCCTTTCACCAGGGAATAAAGTGCTCGGTCATCGAATTCTGCTGCCGTGACGATCGCTTCCACGAATCGCTTCGTGCTCGCTTCGGAGAGTCGGCCCGCCTGCCGAAGGGCTTGCAGTTCTTCAGGGGGGATCGATTCGAACATCGCAGCCAGTTTGCCCTGAGCTTCCTCGCTCTGGAGTGTCGTGTACAGCCTGGACCGAGTCGGTTCCCGCAGGGTCGGCATGATCGAGGGGATGGCCGGGTCGATGATGATCACCGAGTCGCTCACCATGCGCCTCTCAGCGAGCAACAACGCGCCGAACGCCGCATGCCCGTGGCTGACAACCGCATTGACTGAACGGATCCCCGACTCTGCGGTGATCCAGTCGGCCAGGTGCACAGCCCAGTGGGGGTCGGAGAGAATCATCGGAGAGACCGGTGGGGACGCCTCGAGCACCGTCACGCCGCCCTGAAGGGCCTCCTTCAGCGGTGACCAGATGCGGGCATCGAGTATGGACTCCTGCAGCAGGAGAGCAGAGACTGCGTCACGGCCGGTGCGCTGGTCACTCATGGCTCTACTCTCCCACTGCCGTTCTGACTCGGGGTCAGTTGCACTGCCTGGCGCAGGAGAGTCCCGCGCTTCCTGCGCAGATCGCGCAGATCGGACAGCCGATCGCCTTGTCGAGAGGGCCGCCGAAGACGCAGTCGAAGCAGGACAGAGCGCAGTCCACGTCGGCTTCGCCGGCCATGCAGGTGATGAAGCACGTCACCGAGAACTGCGGTTCGATTTCAGCCGCCGTCGGAACGTAGGCGTTGTCGATCTCGGTGACCTCCACCCGATCCCCGACCTTGCTGACCTCTCCGAGCGCGGTCCCGCCGGGGAGGAAGTATCGGAGCGACCGGCTTTCGGCATCGATTTGCATGGTGACGCCGTGCTCGAGATCGGCGAGGTCGACGAAAGTGGCTGTAGTCGGATCCCGGTGGACGATCATCGCGATCGACCGGCCCTCGGCTCCGGCGATCACCTTGATGTCTTCGCGGTCCGAGTCACCCCAGACTCGGAGTGACTGCTCGACGATGTCGGTCTCGCGCAGACGCCTGGCCTCGTCGACCGAGAGTGTCCGAACCGCGCCGGGTTCGGAGGGCGTCGCATTGGCAGGAGCCGCGGTCCCGAGGACGACTGCGCCGACCCCTGCCGCCGCGGCGCCGCCCATCAGGCGCCTCCTGGTCAGTTTTCTCCCGTGCTCGCCCGCACGCTCGGTGCGGGCGCGGGCCTCTCCTGCGAGGAGGCCGACGATCGCACCGGCTTTTCGGAATCCGATGCGTTTCGCCAACTTCAGCCGCATCGGCAGGCCCTGGTAGAGCTTGACCGATCCGCCGTCGATTTCGAGCAGGGTCGGCTTGTCGGGGATCTCCTGCCCGGCGCGCGTGAGCGTCTCGCCGAGCTCCGGGTCGTTGAGTGATTTGGTTTCGAGGCCGGAGACGTTCAGTGCCCTGAGCTGCTTCGCGACTCGGGAGCACGGCGCGCAGTCGGCGTCGAAGAGCAGGATGCTCTCATGTCTTGTTGGTCGCTCCATGTAACGTTGTACTCCGTTCATGTGGTTCTAGGGGGCTCGAACTCTGTGCCGCGTGACTCTGCGGCCGCGGTGAGTTCAGCACCGCGGCCGCTCGCAGCGACGGAATCGACGCTATCGATGCTCGGCTGCCTCGGTCAACGAGTTGTCCGCTTGTGGACATTCCGTCACCGAGAGACAAATAGACGTCACTACTCGTTGTACGATGGCGTTGGTTTGTCGCCAATCACCCCACTTAGCATATTCAGCCTTGCACCCCTTATCTGTTGACCACAGGCACGGAGTATTGATGGATACCGGCACTCCTCAGCCACCAGAAGGCACACTCAACGACGAGGATTCGACGATCATCGACTTTCTGTACGACGGGCTCACGCAGAAGGCGATCGGGCGGCGGCTCGGGATCAGAGACCGCACGGTCCGCAGGCGCCTCGAGGACTTGAAATCCAAGCTGGGTGCCGACAACAGCCTGCAGATTCCCCTCAAAGCGCGCGATAGGGGGGTCTGGAAGCCGCGTGACGAGTTAGTGGTTCATCGGTCGGGCCGCGGCGCTCCGACCGGCCTGCGCGGCCAGGGCCGACTCGGTCTCCCCGCCGTCGGTGCCCGCCTCTCCACAGTGCTCGCAGTCGGCATCTGACCGGGCCCCGCCGCCGGTCTGGCAGTCGTCCGCGCGGGGCGGTGGTCCGTCAGGGGCCGAGGACGCGCTCCAGGTACGGGTTGGCGAAGCGGCGGTCGGGGTCGGTCTTGTCCCGGACCGTCAGGAAGTCCTCGAACCGGTCGTAGCGGTCGGCCAGTTGCTTGGCGTCCAGCCAGTGCATCTTGCCCCAGTGCGGTCGCCCTTTGACCGCGTCGAAGATCTCGGCGGCGGCCTCGAAGTACTCCTCGTGCGGATGCCGGTGGTACTGATGCACGGCCACATAGGCCGTGCGGCGGCCGTAGGCGGTCGACAGCCAGATCTCGTCGGCCGCGGCGAAGCGGATCTCGACCGGGAACGAGACATTGAAGCCCCGTTCGTCCACGGTGGTCTTCAGCTCGGTCAGGACCTCCGGCAGCGCCTCTCGCGGCACCGCGTACTCCATCTCCCGGAACACCACCCGCCGCGGGGAGGCGAAGACCTTGTGCGAGATGTCGGTGTAGTCGCGGGCGCTCCACACCCGCCCGGCGACCCGGTTGAGCCGGGGCACCGCACCCGGGAAGCGCGCCCCGAGCCGGTTGCTGGCCTCGAACAGGGTGTTCTCGGTGAACCCCTCGTTCCACCAGTAGCTCAGCCTGGTCGGGCGCCGCCGCTTCTCCTGCATCGAGTACCGGTTGTTCCGCTTGGTGAGCGTCCGGTCGGTGTGCGGGAACCAGTAGAACTCGAAGTGGTCGTTCTCGGCCACCAGCTCGTCGAGTCCTTCGAGGACGGCGTCCAACCGCATCGGACGCTCGACCGCCTGGAGCTTGAACGCCGGCGTGGCCTGGATCGTGACCTCGGTGATGACCCCCAGCGCGCCCAGCCCGAGCCGGGCGGCTTTGAACAGCTCGCTGCGCTCGGTCGGCGAGCAGTGCACGGTCGAACCGTCGGCCAGGACCAGTTGCAGCGCCTGGACCTGCCATGACAGGCCCCGGTACCGGTCGCCGGTGCCGTGGGTGCCGGTCGAGATCGCACCCGAGACGGTCTGCCGGTCGATGTCGCCCATGTTCTCCAGGGCCAGCCCGTGCGCGTCGAGGACCTGGTTGAGCCGCCACAGCGGCATGCCGGCCCCGACTGTCACCTGGTTGGACTTCGAGTCGACCCGCACCACCTCGTCGAGCGCGCCCATGTCCAGCTGCACCCCGTCGGGGGCCGCGATGCCGCTGAAGGAATGGCTGGAGCCGACCGCCTTCACCCGCAGGCCGTCCTCGGCCGCCGCGGTCACGGCCGCGGCGACCTCTTCGACGTCCCCCGGTCGGAGGGTCCGCGTCGGCTCGGCCGTCTCGGTGCCTGCCCAATTGCGCCAGGAAGAGGTAGTCATGGGGGCCTCCGGTTGTGACATCGGTCTACTCAAAGGTAGCTTTCATCTAACCTCACACCCAAACCGAAGGGAAGCGGCATGGCTATCAGCCTCACCGGAAGCGGCGTGGCGGACGAGCTGTTCGGCCAGCTCGACCGGGCCACCGAGGGCCTCCAGCCGCCGTTCGCGGCAGTCGAGCTCGGTGCGTTCGACACCAATGCGTCGATCCTGCGCCGCGAAGCCCTCGGCAAGCCGATCCGCCTGGCCAGCAAGTCCGTCCGCTGCCGCGCGCTGATGCGGCGCGTGCTCGGCCAGCCGGGTTTCGAGGGCGTCCTCGCCTTCACCCTGCCCGAGGCGCTGTGGCTCGCCGAGGAGTTCGACGACGTGGTGGTCGCGTATCCGACAGCCGACACCGACGCGCTGCGCCGCCTCGCCGAGGACGACCGCGCCGCCCAGCGGGTCACGATCATGGTCGACTCGGTCGAGCACCTGGAATTCCTCCAGCGCCACGTCGAGCCCTCGGTCTCCCGGCCGCTGCGGCTGTGCCTGGAGATCGACATGTCGCTCGAACTGCTCGGCGGTCGCGTCCACATCGGCGCCCGCCGCTCCCCGGTGCACACTCCCGAGCAGGCCCTGGACATGGCCCACGAGATCGAGAAGCGCCCCGGGGTCCGGCTGGTCGGCCTGATGGGCTACGAGGGCCAGATCGCCGGGGTCCAGGACGCCTTCAGTGCCGCGGCGCTCCAGTACCCGCTGGTGCGGCTGATGCAGCGCATCTCCAAGGCGGAACTGGCCGCTCGCCGCGCCGAGGCGGTCGCGGCCGTCCGCGCCGCGGCCGACATCGAGTTCGTCAACGGCGGCGGCACCGGCTCGATCGGCTTCACCGCCTCCGATCCCTCGGTCACCGAGATCGCCGCCGGCTCGGGCCTGTACTCGCCCGGCCTGTTCGACGGCTACCGGTCGATCCGGCCGCTGCCGTCCGCGTTCTTCGCCCTCCCGGTCGTACGCCGTCCCGGCAAAGGCGTGGTCACGGCCCTGGGCGGCGGCTGGGTCGCCTCCGGCGCTCCCGGACGCGACCGCCTGCCGCGCCCGGCCCACCCCAAGGGACTGTCCTATACCAAGACCGAAGGGGCCGGCGAAGTCCAGACCCCGCTGCGCGGCCGGGCCGCGCGCGACCTCGAGATCGGCTCGCGGGTGTGGATGCGGCACGCCAAGGCCGGGGAGCTGTGCGAACGGGTCAACACCCTCCACCTGGTCGCGGACGGCCGCAAAGTCGATGAGGTCCTGACCTACCGCGGCGAGGGCTTCGCCTTCGCCTGAGCGGGCTCAGTTCAAGACACAGGTGTCGTGCGGGAGCACCTTCCTGGCGTCGATGGCGCCGTAGTGGGACGCCAGGACGATCAGCTGGATGTTGGTGTCGACGTTGAAGCGCTCCCGCAGGAGCTTGAGCAGCCGCCGGAGATGCGTCGAGGAGTAGCCGAGCCACTCGGCCGCGACCTGGTGGCTGGGTGCGGCGATGTAGCAGTTGAGGACTTCGACATCGGTCTCGGAGAACGCCGGGACCGAACGTGGGGGGCGAGGATCCATGCTGGCTCCTGTTGGGGGTGGTGCAGTTGTGCCCGACCGGGGATGGTCAGATGCCACAATGCTAACAAATTTCACTCGATCTGAATCGCCCATTCATCACTAAAAGCTTAGGTCGGGCGCTCACCTGTGCGTCCATGTTCGATTCCGAACATGGACGTTGACTCACGGTAGTGCGTCCGATAGCTTCAATTGCTGGAAGCGTCCTCCTAAGACCGACTCCCATCGTCGAGTTCGACTCGCGGCCAGTCAGCTTGCGCTGACGCCGATTCCGGTAGCGCAGCGGGGTAGCGACTCGGGTCTCGGAGGCCGTCTCCGTCCGCCCGCAGTCCTGTCCCATTGCTCCGACCGGTGAGTCCCACCCCCGGAGTGACCAATGCGAAACAGACTGCTCCCCGTCCCGGCAACCGCCATCCTCGCTCCGGCGGCCATCGTCGTGTCTTCATGCACCCCAACCTGACCACCATGCTCGACGCGTATCGCCCTGCGGTGGCGTCCGCGGTCCACGTCGGACCGATCTCCAGTTCCGGAACTGAACCGCTCTGCGCCCGCCGGCTCCGGCGGCAGAGCACCAACGAGAAAAGGAGCAAGGCAATGACCATGTGGAAGCGAATCACGGCGGCCCTGGCGGGCATTCTGATCGCCGTCGGAGCAGCGCAGACGGTGGCGGTGGAGGACGCGAGCGCGTTCGAATTCGGCCCCGGCTCGTACCTCGTGCAGGGGGTCGTCGACCTCGAAGACTGCGACCTCAGGTTCGGCGGACTCGACTACGACGACAGGGGTTCGTACTGCTACGAGTACGACACCGCCGACAGCACCTACTTCTACAAGGAGAACGGCAAGCGCGGCTACAAGGTCGAGCTGTACAGCGAGGGCGACCTCGGCGCGAAGTTCGAATGCCATCCCAGCCGCAACCAGATCATGGTCTACGACACCCTCAACGACGGCGACGGCATCTACTGGGAGGTCTTCACCAGCAACGGACCGCTGTTCCTGAAGGCTCCCGGCACCTCGAAGAAGGTCGAGTACAACACGTATTCGGTCTCGGGCAACGTCACCCGCGTCACGGTCTGGGACAACGCCAACAGGACCGACCAGATCACGAGCATGAGCTGGCACGCCGGTCCCCTCTGCAAGCTCTGAACGAACCCTCCGGAAAGGCGGAACACAATGGACCCCTGGGTTCTCGAAGGCCAGGAATGGGTCAACGACACCTACTCCGGCGTCGACGGCTTCAAGGAAAGCGCCACCGACGGCATCGCCGGCTGGGGATTCTTCGAATCCTTGGTCATGGGCTTCCAGCACGAGCTGGGCATCAGCCCGGTGGTCGCCAATTTCGGCCCCAACACGCTCCTCCAGGTGGAGCAGCAGCTGGGGACCATCGGCGGACACATCACCAACTCCAACATCTGCAACCTCGTCAGGTACGCCCTCTTCGGCAAGGGCTACTGGGGCGGCGAATACGCGGGCATCATCTCGCCGACCACGATCGACGCCATCGTGCAGCTCAATGAGGACATCGGGATCGCTCCGGTGGTCCCGGACCCCGAGAAACTGGTGCCCAAGGCCGTCAAGGCCCTGTTCAACTCGGATCCGTTCAAGATCCTCGGTGATCCCACCGAACGAGAGGAGAAGATCCAGGGGATTCAGCGATGGCTGAACAAGAACTACTACGACGCCGTCAATTACGAGATCTGCCCCTGCGACGGCCATTACTCCCGCAACGTCCAGCAGTCGCTGATGATCGCCGTCCAGATCGAGGTCGGGATCAGCGAGTTCGAAGCGAACGGCATCTGGGGCCCGAACACCCGCAACGGCCTGCGCGACCACACCGTCCAGTTCGGCGACACGGGCCGCCTGGTCCAGCTCTTCCACGCGGCCGGCGTGTTCAACGAGGGCTTCTACACCGACCAGGGCGGGCCGTACGGTCTCGGCTTCCGCAACGAGTTCACCAGCGCCACCAGAGAGTTCATTACGGAGTTCCAGAAGTTCTCCGGCTTCGGCATGGAAGCGGACGACGACATCCACGAAGACTCGTCGGTGAACGGCAAAGGCGACTTCAACACCTGGGCGCAACTGCTGGTCTCGTGCGGCAATTCGTGGCGCGACGCCACCGGCAGCGACTGCATCACCACCATCACCCCGAGCCGCGGCGCGGCCCTGGTGAACGCCGGATACCGATCGGTCGGGCGCTACCTGCACGAAGAGGAGGACATCCCGCCGCAGTACCGGCTCGACAAGGAGATCCAGCCCGGAGAGCTGGAGGACCTCTTCGCCGCCGGTCTGCGCTGCTTCCCGCTCTGGCAGTATGCCAACACCTCGGTCAGCGACTTCTACCTCGAAGCCGGGGAGCGCCACGGGAAGCTCGCGCACTACCACGCCGAGCGCCACGGGTTCGACGCCGAGACCTGCATCTACTTCGCGGTCGACTACGACGCCATGGACAGCGAGGTCACCTCGAACATCATTCCGTACTTCAAGGGCATCGAACTGGGCCTGGAGGAATCGGGCGGCAAGTACATCCCGGGCATCTACGGCTCCAGGAACATCTGCTCGCGAGTCAGCGAGGCCGGGCTGGCGCGCTGGTCCTTCGTCTCGGGGATGTCGTGGGGATACTCGGGCAACCTCGGATACCCGCTCCCGGCGAACTGGTCGTACAACCAGATCCGCGAGTACAACTTCATCGGAGACGGCGTCGAGTTCGGACTCGACCACAACGTGCACCGCGACGGCGCCGACGAAGGAGTGGACTCCGTCAACTCGCGGGCGCTCTCGATGACGGACTTCAAGGACTACCTCGAGTTCCTCAACGACGAAGTGGACTCGCGCGACTACGACCCCGCCGGTCCGCAAGCGAGCATCAGCGTCGGCATGAAGAACCGCATGATCGAGCACTTCCTGGCCAACAGCACGAGGGGCCTCGTCGACAGGAGCCAGATAGAGGAGGACCGCGGATTCTACGATGACTGGCACGTGTACTCGCAGCGCGAGCTCGCTTCGAGCAAGCCGACCGCGATCATCGACGACGACACGGGCCTCCACCTCCCGGTCCGGAAGTTCTTCGGCATCCTGCAATGGGAATACGACCTCGGTTGCCTGTACGGCTCCTGGCGGAGGCACCGCTTCTCGCATCCAGACGGCGGGGACTTCTGCGACACCTTCATGGGAGTGGACCCGGTGGAGACCGGCCTCAACACCGGGTTCAACGTCACCGACTTCCTCTCGGACACCTACTTCGCGTGCTACCGGAGGGCTCGCACGAATGTGGGCTGGGACGAGCCCCCGCACGAGTATGAACAGTCGCTCTGCCACAACGCGTTCGACTGGCTCCTGGGACGGGACCGGACCGGCATGGCCAGCGGCTTCTACACGTACGTCTTCAACGGCAGCACCGACGAAGCGGTGTCGCTCGCGATCGCGGAACTGGAGGACCGCAATGACAACGTTCAAGAAGGGATGGTCCGCCACGCGGGGTCGGAGGGCATCGACGTGTTCCCCGAAGATCTTCCGAACGGCGAACTCCTCTCTTTCGCGCAGGGTTTCGCCGACTACGTGGCCGCCGCGGCCACGCCCGGCTGAGCCGGCGGGAGGACGAGTCGCATGGCACCTGCCGCAATCCATCAGATGAAGGAGCCTCTCGACATGAGAACGACAACCACCCGGCGCACGCTGCTGGTCGCGGGCGCCTCAGCCGCCTCGATCGCGGCCGTGCCAGGGGCCGCGTTCGCCGAACCCGGCGATTCCGAGCAGTGGACCGGCCGGACCAGCCAGAACGGCTGGGACGTCCTGACCGAGTGCCCCGAGTTCCCCGTCGAGGGAACCCCCGTGAAGATCCGGTGCGCTCCGGGCTTCCCGGCCGAGACGATCCTGTACTTCCTCCGGCGGTTCCACACTGAGGTGATGCCGCTGAAACGTGCCGAGGACGCGCGTGGATTCCGCGAGCGCGGCAAGGTCGCCGCGCCGTACGAGTCGAACTACTTCTCCGGAACCGGGTTCGAGGTGTTCCCGGACATGTTCGGGCTCGGATCCCCGGAGGAGTTCTTCCCGTGGCAGGTCGACGCGGTCAGGAAGATCCTCGGGGACTTGGAGGGCGCGCTCGAGTGGGGCGCCGAGCTGGACCCCGAGAAGGTCTCGCACTTCCATCTCGCGGCCGCCGAGGTGGCCGAGGTGCCGCTGGAGGCGGTGGAGGACCTCGGTGAGGACGACGCCGAACCGTCGCTGGCCCGAGGCAACCACCTGGGGCAGTACCCGGAACAGAAGTACGGGAGCGAATAACACCCCAGCGGCCCGCCGGAGACGTGAACACGTCTCCGGCGGGCCGCTTTGTCGGTGAGTCACCGCGCGACCGTGCTCAGTATTCCCACCCGCTGAAGTCGAGATCCCAGATGAACAGGAGGAAGATCAGGCCGGCGACGATCAGGACCACCAAGAGCCCGCCCACGAAGCATCCCGCGCTGTGGATCACCGACTTGGGTCGGTCCGGATCATCCATACACATCCTCCAACGCATCCTCGACCGCCGGCGTGTATCCGTCGGAAACCCCTCCGAAATTGGGATGGAAGGACTCTCGGCTCTGTTTAAGCGGATCGTCCTCGTCGCCGGGGCCGGTATTGTCCAGGATGACCGTGTTGAAGTAGGGCGTGTTGTTGTCAGGGTCGCAAATCTCGTGCCCCGCGAAGTAGTCGATCGTCGGGGCGTAGTGGACATTGGATATCGCGGCCGCATTGGAGGCGGCGACGTCGAAGTAGTCGGCCATGTCCGCGAACAGGACCGACTCGTCCGCTGCTATGCCGGCCTTGGCCGGTACGAAGGTGCAGCCGCTGTGTCCGGGGTCGAAGGGGCCCGGTGAGAAGATGCTGGGATACCCGACGACGAGGACCGTCGCGTTCGGTGCGAGCGCGGTGATCTCGTCCAGTTGCGCCTGCAGCAGGTCGATGGCGCCGTCGATGCTCTCGGTCATGGAGTCGCGCAGTTCCTGGGACACACAACTGTTGAATACGTCCGTTACACATGATCTCACGTAGCCGCTCCAGCCCGCGTCATTCCCCGATATGGACAGAAGCACGAGCGTGGTGTCCGGGCTGAGTACACCTGCCCGCAACTGCGGGTACTCCCGGAACTGGCCGCTGTCCGGATCAGACCCTCCGCCCGGTGACCAGTAGTCGGGAATCCGGTCGAACTGGGTCGCCGTGGCCCCGGAACAGCCGATGAACTGGAAGTCCAGGCCCTTGTTGTTGACGTCCTGGTTCGCGCCGAAGGAGTAGTTCCACCCCGGCGGCACGATCTGGCGCGGCCACGCGTCCCGGCTGCGGCGGCACGCGTTCCAGGTGCGCTGGCCGAAGTCGCGGTCGGTCTCGGTGTAGTAGTTCCCGATACCCTCGCCGGAGATGTAGGAGTCCCCCATCGCCACCACCATGTGCTTCGGCTTCTCCGCCAACGGCACGAAGGCTACCGCGTCGTAGGTGATCCCGTCGAGGCCGACGCCGTCGTCGGTGATGTTGGTGAGCGTCACCTTCTGTTCCTCGGAGGGGTCGAATTCATAGGCGCCCAGCTCGACCCACGTGTTCTCCCTGAGCACCGTGTTCACGTACCGGTCGCGTACGCCGTGCGTGGTGCCGTGCACCTCGTACGGAGCCTGCTGCGTGAACGCGTGCCGCGACGGCACGTGCACATAGACCTTGGCCCAGCCGTCGATCCGGTCGGCCTGGTCGAGGGTCCAAGTGCCTTCGACCTCCATGTTCTGCTGGCCGTCGTGGCGAGTGTGGGCGAACCAGAAGTGGCCCCGGTAGCCTCCGCCGATCTGGTGGAGGTCGATCTTCGACGGGTAGGTCACCGGGTCGGTCGGGTTGGTGCCGAAGTCGAACTCGAACGCCCCCGACTGCGAGACCGAGCCGGAGCAGCTGTTCGGTCCCGACTGCCCTTCGGGGACGCTGTCGATCACGCGCATGTAGCCGACCGGGTCGGGAATCGACGGCGAAGCGCAGTTCGGTTCGAAGTCGCCGTACGTGGGCCTCGCTGGCTCGGAGCTGCCGCCGGTGTAGGTGCGCACCTCGGTTCCGCAGTACTGCGGGCACATGTCCAAATCGACCGGTTCGGTCCACCAGCAGTG
This sequence comes from Glycomyces salinus, assembly GCF_016428645.1. Lineage (GTDB taxonomy): Bacteria > Actinomycetota > Actinomycetes > Mycobacteriales > Micromonosporaceae > Glycomyces > Glycomyces salinus. The sequence continues at coordinate 76,330 of NZ_JAELXW010000034.1, forward strand.
GAGATGATCGTAGCCGCAGGGGGTCGGCTCGGTCTGGAGGCAGTCGTCGTCCGGATCGTTCGGGTCCTGCTCGCAGACGCCGTCACTCCAGTCGCCGTCCGGGTCGCAGTTGTTGACCTCCGGCTCGCAGAAGCTGTGGAAGCCGGGCGTGGCCATGTTGCCGGTGATGCCGTCCGCCGGGACGTACGCCTCGTTGTACTGGCCCTCGCCGAAGTCCCAGCGGACCAGGGGCCTGTAGGCCCATCCGATCACGCGCTCGGGGTACGACCACAGGTTCGGGTGCTTCGAGTTGCCGTATCCCCACGATTCGGCGTCCCAGTCGTCCGGCAGGCCCTCCCAGTCTTCGGGGGCGTTGTCGGTGAACAGGAACATGTCGCGACCGGGCATGTAGATGGGGTTCACCGGATTGTTGAGCCATCCGAGTCCCCATTGGCCGTGGTGCTGCTCCTTGGTGGACTCAGGGTAGAAGCCGGTGTTGTACGCCCAGACGGCGAACCACCAGTTCTGGAGGTACTGCGGGTCGCCCTCGTTCATGATCAGGCCGGCGTTCCGGGTCTGGTTCCACTTGTCCTGGAGGATCTGGAGCCCGGCGGCGATGTTCGAGGCGTAGTCCAGCATGACCAGCTCCTGCTGGAACTCGCTGTAGACGGTGTCGTCGCTGTGCATGCCGGTGGTCACCTGGGCGACCCCGTAGCCGCAGTCGACGTCGTCCCAGTTTACGACCCAGTCGATCTCGCCGTCGGCGCCCCGATTGCCGTAGAACCCGCCCTGGTGGGTGTTGCCCGAGTACCCGTCCGCCGCGTGCTTCGAGGCGTGCCAGAAGTTCGACTCCTGCGCGAGGATTCCGAGCATGATCTGCGCCGGGACGTTGCCGCCTCCGGAGAGCGCGCGGGGCGGGAACTCCTCCTGCGGGCTGTACGACGGCAGCCCCAGATTGTTCCAGTCCGCCGGGCGCGACTCGGTGAGCTGCCCGCGCACCGCCAGGTCGGTCGCCCATTCGACCTGTTCGGTCGTCGGCTGGTACACCATCATGTCCGGGTCGTTCCGCGGCATGGCGCAGGCCCGGTCCGGGTCCCAGGGGACGTCCTCGGTGCCGAAGTCCTGCTGCTCGTCCCCAGGCGCGGCCAGGGAGGGCGAAACGGTATCGGAGCCGGCGACGTATCCGCGCAGCGCGCTGCTCTCCACGGTCTCGCCATCGTCGAGCTGGTACGCGGTCACCTGCATGCGTTCCTCGTCGGCCCCGTCCACCGCGGTGGTGCCGAACGCCGAGCCCTGCGTGTTCGCCAGGCTCGCGTCCAGGACGGCCAGTCCGCCTTCGACGGACAGTTCCGCCGCCGCGGGCACGTCGACCGTCGACCAACTGTCCGGGAGCGGCCCCCCGGTCGCCGCCGTCGCGTCGACGCCGACGACCCTGACCTGCCCGTCGACTCCGTTCGAGAGCCTGAGGGAGCCCGCGTCGCCATGCGTCATCTCCGCGAGTTCCGCATCGGCGTACCGCATGATGGTCGATTCTTCGCCGTCGAGCACCTGGAAGCCGAGACCGCCGTCCCGGTCGGGACGCAGGTCGAACGGGACTGAAGCGTGGACGGACAGCGGCGTCGCCGTTCCATCCGAGTCGATGTCGACGACGCCGCCGCCCTTGGCCGCGGCGATGCCGCCGTCATAGGGCACGGGCGAGGACAGCTGGCCCGCGACCTCGATCGGTTCGATCGCGGTGCTCCCGCCGTCACCGGGTTCCATGACCTGGAGCCGGGTGGTGGCGACCCCGTTCTCGCCGCCGCTGTCGAGCGCCGACATGACGATCCGGTCGTCGACGCCGCAGCCCGGGTTGTAGTAGGCGAGGGACGTTCGCTCGGGGAGCTTCTCGACCGCGCCGGTCGACAGGTCGACGACGGCCGCGAACGCGCCGCCGTACATTCCGGCCTCGTAGTTGGCGAACTCGCGCGGCGCGTAGACCACCGCGGCATGGCCGCCTGAGCCGGTGACGCAGTACTGCCCGATCCATCGGTCGGTCTCGAACCCGGGTTCGCGGAGCACCGCGATCTCGACCCAGTGGTCCGGATCGGACGCGTCGCCGGCGATGAGGTGGAAGCCCTCCTCGTCGCCGTCTCCGCTGAGCACGAAGTCGCCCGAGAGCGGCACGGGGGAGGCGGTCTCGGCGGGCGAATCCAGATCGGACGGCGGCGGCTGCGGATCGGCCTCGCTCTGGGCGGCGGCGCTCGCCGAGAAGAACAGCGGCGCGACGAGGGCCGCGATGGACAGTGTCGTCAACATTCGTTTGAAACGCATGAGAGGGTGCTCCCGTGGTAGTGCCGGCGGCGGGGTTCGGGGGATTCGCGGTCGACCGGGAGAGGCCGCGACGCGGTTGCGGCGCGGCCTCCAGGCCGTGTTCGGCCTCGGCCGACTCCGGTCAGTCGATGACCTCGGGGCGTTCGGTCATCGACATCTGCAACGACTCGTCCTGGTCCGGGATGCCGCCGAGCTTCTCGAGCGCCCCCTCAAGCGCATTGCTGTCGGGCGGCGTGTTGAGTTCGAAGTGGGACTGCTTGACCGGGTCGAGGTCGCGGCCCCAGGTGATGACGCCGCCGAGGTCCTTGATGATCCGCTCGACGACCGCCTCCTGAGGTGGGAACAGCCCTTCGGCGACGCCCAGCTGACCGACCTCGATCGCGGTGCCCGACAGGTAGTTGGACTCGTAGTCGGCGGTGATCCGCCGGGATTCGCGGTGGCCGGTGACGTCTCCCGGTTCCAGGGCGTCCGCCACTTCGTACAGGTATCGCCTGGCGAAGTGAATGAGGATCGTAGCGGGCACTCCGGGGGCCAGGGACACGGTCCGTCCGCCGCTCCCTTCGATGTCGAACTGCGTGGCCGAGTCGAGGATCGGCCAGCCGTTGGCGCTCACCGATCCCGACCACTCGTAGGTCCGGTCGTCCTCGCTCTGCGCGTAAGCGGGCGAGCCGACGACGATTCCGCTCGCGCCGATGGCCGCACCGGCCAGCAGCATACGGCGTTTCATTGGTAGAACTGGCTCTCTGAGCACGTGGCTCTCCTTTGTGGTCCGGGGGGCGAGAATCGGATCGAGTTCGATCCGCGGTCAGAAGTCGCCGTTGGTGAGGTCGATGACTCGTTGCGTGAAGCCGTCGAGGAAGCTGTTCAGTGCCGCCCCCGCAACCGGCGGGTCGACTTGGCCGTCGGAGTCGCCGTAGCGCAGGAGGAATTCCTTCCGCCATATCCAATCGTCGTCGGCGTTCTCGAAGAGCCATGCCTCGGAGGAACTCCTGAGCGTGTCCTGGGAGGCCCCCCACCGTTGCGCGAAGAACTGCTGCGGGATTTCGACTACACCCTCGGAGAATATGGCTTCGAGAGCTTCGTCGTAGCGGAGCCCTACGTCATGTGCCCCTGTATACAAGAGGTAGCCGATGCCGTCGGCGATGAAGTCGGGCAGGGAGAAGCAGGAATCCACATCAAGGCGCGAACAATTCTGATCGACGAACTCGGACCCGCTCGAATATCCGGAACCCTCCAGGCGCCACTGGCTGTACAGCCTGGAGAGGTCGCCGGCCCAACCGTACTTGTCGCGGTATGTAGAGGATGCGCTGCCGTAGTCGACCCGTGCGCTCGCGAACATCTTCGGGATGCTGATCGTAAGGCCGTCTGCGAAGCTGAGCATGTTCTTTGGCGGGGGGTCGCCGAATTCCGCCCTGGCATACGCCAACCAGTCAGATGCGGCACCGTGCGAGAACCTCCATGGACTATCTGGGTATTGAGGGGATGCAAGGTAGTCACGAATGAGTGTCTCATTGTTGATACGTGATTCATATGGAGGTGTGAATCCATTGTCGTCTATGGCGGCGTAAAGATCACTAAGCAGGGAGACCAATTCGGCTTGATCCATCGGATACTGCGTGTGATCTACGCCCCTGTCGAATCCGGGCCTGAGCACGTCGTTGTCGAGCCCGAACGGGTCGCCCGACTCTCCGTGGTCGGCGGGGTCGAACATCCACTCCTTGATCTGGTTGTACGTCCAGTTGTCAGGCAGCGGGTATCCCAAGTTGCCCGAGAAGCCCCAGGACATGCCCGAGACGAAGGACAGCCGGGCGAGTCCGGCGTCGCCTACCTGGATGCACCCGTTCCTGCCCGCATAGATTCCCGGGTGGTACTTGTTGCCCAGTTTGTGCAGAGAGAACTCGACTCCGCGGAAGTAGGGGATGATGTTCGAATCGATCTCTGCGTCGAGGGCGTCGTAGTCGACGGCGAAGTAGATCGTGGTTCCCAGGTCGAAGCCGTGGCGGGTCGCGTGCTGATGGGCGAGCTCGCCGTGGCTCTTGCCGATCTCGTAGGTGAAGGAGTCGATGCCCGTCCCCGCGTACTGCCAGATCGGAAAGCAGCGGAGCCCGGCGCCGAACAGGTCGTCGAGTTCGCCCGGCTGGATCTCCTTGTCGAGCCAGTGTTCCGGGTCGGTGTCCGGGTGTTCGTGAAGGTAGCGCCCGACCACCCGGTAGTCCGCGTTGTAGAGGGCCTGGCCGCGGCTGGGGGTGATGGTGGTGATCAGGTCGCATGCGTGGACATTGTGAGTGCGGTCCCGATTGCCGCTGGATACGAGCAGTTGCGCCCAGGTGTTGAAGTCGGGTGTGCCGTTGGTGCGTTGGAGGGCCGAGAACCGCTGGAACGCCGCGACGAAGTCGGCGAGATCCGAGGTGTACACACCGGAGAACTGGAGCGGGTCGAGCCCATTGGCGAAGTTGCCGTCGTTCATCAGGCAGGCGGTGGTGAACAGGCAGACGATGTCAGGGTCGTTCGAGAAGTTGTTCGGGTCGACGACGAGATCGAAGTCGCCGTTCTGCATGGCCGCCGAGGTCCCAGGACCGAACAGGCCGTCCGCCTGGCTGTCGGTCATGCCGGCCTCGAACTGGATCCCCATCACGATGTTCTTCTGGAGGCCGCGCGAACCGTAGCCCTCGCAGGGGCCGATGAAGAAGTTCTCCCGGTGGATGTACTTGCCGTTGAGGTAGCGCTGGGCCTCCTGGATCTGGGTGTTGCCGCCGTCGATGAGAACGTACGGATCGGTGTTGAGCAGTGCCCGCATCAATTTGGGGGTGAGGATCGGGTCGTCGGAGAGCCCGGCGTCCACTCGCATGTTCGCGACGGACTGTCCCATTTCGGCGGAGAACTCGTCTTCGACGTAGCCGCCGCTGTAACCCTTGCACCAGAGCGCGTGCCTGACGAAGTTGCCCATGAAGGCGCTGTAGTGCCCCTCCTGGATGTCTCCGTAGTCGACCATCAGGTCGTAGGTACCCGGCCCGAAGTTCCCGTCGACCGTTCCCGGGTAGCCGACGTTGTTGTAGAGGGTGTACTGAAGGACCATGATGAACGACCGAATGGTCCCCTGGCCGGTCTGTCCATCCGTGTCGCACGGGATGTATCCGGGAATGTCCTCCCCTACGGAGTTGAGCCAAATCTGGGCTTCTTCGACGCGGGGATCTGACATGGTCTTCTCCTGTCTGTGAAGGCTCGAACCGTGTGGGGTCCGCCTGTGGTCGGGGTGCTATTCGGGCGATACGGCTATGCGGCGGCCATATCGCGTCAGGATGGGGTGCTGCTCGGAGTTGCGGGTCGGCAGGGACACCGCCAGAAGCGAACGCGATCGGGTCTTGTTGCCGGGCACGGCGACTCCACAGCATCGTGCAGCGGATGCGTCGGCTGATTCGCGTTCAGGGGTGCTCGAGGAATGTTGGGTGAGGGCCGCAGATCGGCGACTGCGGCGAACAAGGGTAGGTCACGGCCCCGGGTGCCATGACTTTCGTAGTCCTGCTCGGTGTGGGCTAAGATGAGTGGGTTACGTCCTTCTGAAGTTCGTTCGATCTGAATCGTTCGGGAGAGTATCGGAAAGCTGTAGCGCTGGCTTGTCGGGCAGTCGCAATGCCCGGCAAGCCTTTTTACTGTTCGATGGGAACATTATCATAACGTGATAGCGCTCGCAATGGTTCGGGCATGACGCGGTCACGTTGCGCGACTTGATACGAGTGTCCAATGGGCCTGATGTGGACCATTTGACTGAAGTGAATCCGCCGAGTGCGGATTCCGTCGCCGCGCGGATCATGCCGTGCGTCCGTTCGGGCACCAGTCTCCCGGCAGGCGGCGATGGCACCGCCTACCGGGACTGCGCCCTAATCGTCGTTGCCTCGGCCGTTTCCATTGCCGCCGTTGTTCTCGCAGGTACCGAAGATCTCGCCCCAGTAGTCGCATTCCTCGTCGTCGCCGGGCCCGCGGTCGTCCTCTATGCCGCACCGCGAGTCCTGCGGGTTCTGCGCGCAGTAGGGACTGTCGGAGTCGATGGTGCCGTCGGCGTTGACGATGTCGTCGACGATGTCGTCGCCGATGCGCTGCGGTTCGCCCCACTGCTCCTTGTCATAGCCCTTGTCCTCGACGGCGAGGTCCAGGTATTGCCGCCACACCGGGTAGCTCAGTGTCGAGCCGAAGGTGTTCCCATAGTTGCCGTCAGGGTTCAGCAGCGGTGCGGACTCGGCGGTGGCGTTGCCGACCCAGGCGGCGATGCTCAACTGCGGGATCGCACCGAGGTACCAGGTGTGCGCGCTGGGATCGTTCCCGTAGTCGTCCTTTGGGTAGTCTTCACCGGCCTCCCAGGTGCCGGTCTTTCCGGTGTACTCGCGGTCGAGCGGTTCGCCGGTGCCGTCGATCTCCGAGCCGACCCACTGGAGGTCGCGGGCGATTCCGGCGTCGATCGCCTGGTTGGATTCGAGTTCGCGCTTCGGCGGCACCTCGTTGCCGTCGCGGTCGTAGACGGCCTCGACGAAGTGGGTCTCGTTGTACTGGCCGTCGGCGGCGATGGTGGCGTAGACGGTGGCCATGTCCATCACGCTGGTGGGGAACTGCCCGTAGCTGATCTCGTTGTCGAACGGGAAGCGCGGGTCGTCCAGGTCCAGAGGAGTCCGCACCGGAGTGCCGTCGTCGTTGTAGCCGTCGAGCGACGCCCACCGGTCGATGTCGCCGCTCTCGGTGACCTCGTAGGTGCCGTCGTCGTGCTGGATGACGTTGTGCCGGGAGTAGGTGATCGTCCCGTCGTCCTCGATGTAGAACCTGAACTTGTCGCCGTCGCCGCCGGTCTGCTGCATCGTGCGCAGCCCCATCAGGATGGAGGTCTCGAGGACCGTGGTGGCCCCGTACTTGTCGGCGATGGCGTACATGGGCGTATTGCGGGAGTCGCGGACCGCGTCGGTGAGGGTCCGGTCGGTGTGCTCCTCTCCGACGGCGTTACTGACAGGCCCGGCCTCTCCGCGGGCCTCGAACTCGCGCGGGGAGTCCGAATTCCACCACGAGTCGATTGAGGCGCCGTTCATGATCGCGGTGGCGGCGGTGACCATCTTGAACGTCGACGACGGCGGGTGCGGGTTCTCGGGACCGGCCTTGTCGATGCCCAGGCCGTTGTCGCCGCCGTAGTAGCCGAGGATTCGGCCGGTGCCCGGCTCGACGGCCACCACCGCGCTCGTCATGGACGGGTGGTAGTCGTACAGGGCCGCCTCTTCGTTGGTGTTCTCGAACTCGAAGAAGCCGTCGTCGTTGCGGTACTCCTCGGCCGCGGCCCGATTCGTGACGATCTCGCCGTCCTCGTCGAGGAAGTTGCCGTCCTCGTCGGTGACGCGCTTGAGATCGCCGCGGCTGGAGGTGGTCTCGGCGTCCTCCTGAAGCTCGGGATCGATGGTGAGCTGGACCGTGTAGCCGCCGGTGCCGGCGTCGTGGCCGTAGAAGTCGTCCTGCGTCAGGTCCCAGCGGCTCTCCAACTCCGCCCACACGTAGCCGTCGGTGGGGTTGGTGATGAACCCGGTGGGCGTGTCGTGTCCCCACGAGCCGGGGTTCTCCAGCTGGTCCAGGGTCTCGGGCATCCCGGCCTCGAGCTGCTCCTCGACTTCGGCCTTCTGCTCCGCGGAGAGGTCGTCGATGGTCAGCAGGGCTTCCATGCCGTGTGTCCAGCGGTCGAGCGGGGCGGTGTCGTCCTCCCCGACCAGGCGCGGGTCGAAGGAGCCGTCACCGGCCTTGACCTGCATGACCAGCATCATCGCCTGGCCCCAGGTGAGTTCCTCCAGAGGCGTGTTGAACCAGACTTCGGCGGCGGCCTCGATGCCGTAGGAGCCGCGGCCGTAGAAGTTCAGGTTCAGGTAGTGGAGGAGGATGTCCTCCTTGCTGTACTCCTGCTCCAGCTTCATGGCCATGATCGCCTCGCGGGCCTTGCGGCCGTATGAGATGTCGTCGCGGATGTCGGCGACCATGCCCGCGTACTGCTGGCTGATGGTCGAGGCGCCCTGGGTGTCGCCGCCGGTGACGTTGTTCCACAGCGCGCGGATGGTGCCCTTGTAGTCGACGCCCTCGTGTTCGAAGTAGCTCTTGTCCTCCAGGGCCAGCAGCGACCACACGACCGAGTCGGGGAGTTCGTCGAAGTCGTCGACCAGCTTGCGGGTGTACTCGCCGTAGCCGGCGACCTGCGAGCCGTCGGCGAGGGTGAAGGTGGTGGACTCGCCGAACTCCAGCTCGTCGGGGAGCGGAACGTTCTGGAAGAACATCGCACCGGCCACGGTGCCGCTGCCCAGGAGCATCAGCGCCACGAGGATGAGCGCGGCGTAGACGCGGCGGCGGCGCTTGGACATGCGCTTCTTCTTTTTCGGCTTCTCCTCGTCGAGCGTGCCGGTGCGCACCGCGCCCACGACCGAGGCGCGCCCCATGTTGCCGCCTCCCGGCGCTCCGCCGGAGACGGTGGGCCCGTTCGGGGGGAGGGAGATCCGCCCCTGCGGCACCGGGGGCCCGCCGGGACCCGTCGGGGGCCTGCCGGGCTGGGGGTGCTGGCCGCCGGTGTAGTCGCTCATCGATCAACCACCCATGAATAGACACCAGTCTTAAGTGACAAGGCTTCAGTTTGTCAGGCGTGAGTCCGCGCCCTGAGGCCACCGTAGGCGTCAGTGTCCACCCGCCACACCTCGGGCGGCCGAGCGCCCTGAGAACAGGCATCCTCCCAGGAAGGTCCCCTCCAGGGATCGGTATCCGTGCATGCCACCGCCTCCGAACCCGGCCGCCTCCCCGGCCGCGTAGAGCCCCGGGAACGGTTCGCCGTCCGCGCGCAGGACGCGTCCGTCGAGGTCAGTGTGCAAGCCGCCCAGCGTCTTGCGGGTCAGCAGGTTCAGCCGCACCCCGATCAGGGGCCCGGCCTTCGGGTCGAGCAGCCGGTGCGGTGAGGCGACGCGGATGAGCCGGTCCCCGCGGTAGTTGCGGGCGCCTCTCATGGCCGTCACCTGGAGGTCCTTGGTGAACTTGTTGGCCATCTCGGCGTCCCGCGCCTCGACGGCCTGCCGGACCGTGTCAGGTGACAACAATTCATTTCCTGTGATGGAATTCATGCCCTTGACGAGCTCCGGTAGCGAGTCGGCCACGGTGAAGTCCTCACCGCGCTGCTTGAACGCCTCGACCGGACCGGGCGCCCCCGGCAGCACCCGCTTGAGGAGCAGCCTGATGTCCTTGCCGGTCAAGTCCGGGTTCTGCTCCGAGCCCGAGAGCGCGAACTCCTTCTCCAGGATCTTCTGGGTCAGCACGAACCAGGTGTGCTCGTGCCCGGTGGTCATGATGTGCTCGAGCGTCCCGAGCGTGTCGAACCCGGGGAACAGGGGCGAGGGCAGCCGCTTCCCGGTCGCGTCGAGCCACAGCGAGGAGGGCCCGGGAAGGATGCGGATGCCGTGGTGCGGCCAGATCGGGTTCCAGTTGCGGATGCCCTCGGTGTAGTGCCACATCCGGTCGCGGTTGATGACCTCGGCTCCCGCCGCCTCGGCGATGCCGAGCATCCGCCCGTCGACGTGCGCCGGGACTCCTGAGATCAGGTTCTCGGGGGCCGGTCCCATCCGGGACGGCCAGTTCTCGCGGACCAGGTCGAAATTGCCGCCGATCCCGCCGGAGGTCACGATGACCGCCTCGGCCGAGAACGAGAACTCGCCGGTCTCCTCCCGGTTCGTGGCCACACCGCGCGCCACGCCGTCGGGGGCCAGCACCGAACCGCGGACCCCGGTGACCGTCCCGCCCTCCACGACCAGCTCGTCGACCCGGTGCCGGAAGGCCAGGCGCACCTTCCCGGCCGCGACGCCCTCGCGGACGAGCCGCTCGAACGGCGCGACGATGCCCGGACCGGTGCCCCAGGTGATGTGGAACCGCGGCACGGAGTTCCCGTGCCCCTCGGCGGTGTAGCCCCCGCGCTCGGCCCATCCGACCACCGGAAAGAACCGGACTCCCAGCGAATGCAGCCAGGCGCGCTTCTCTCCGTAGGCGAACTCCACGTACGCCTTGGCCCATTTGCGAGGCCAGGCGTCCTCGTCCCGGTCGAATCCGGCGCTGCCGAGCCAGTCCCGCCAGGCCAGCGAGGGGGAGTCCTTGATCCCCATGCGCCGCTGCTCGGGAGAGTCCACGAAGAACAGCCCGCCGAACGACCAGTGGGCCTGCCCGCCGATCGACTGCTCGCCCTCCTGGTCGACCAGCGTCACCGACTTCCCGAGTCGCACCAACTCCGAAGTGGCCACCAATCCGGCCAACCCGGCTCCGACCACGATGACGTCACTGTCCATCGTCCAGTACCTTCCGCTCGAGTGGGCCGCACGTTACCGGTGCGTAGACCCGATATAACCAGGGAGCGGCGGCGGCGTCAACCAGTTGGGCGACAGGAACGGATCGCGATTCGGCACCGTTGTCGTCGAGTTCCCCCTATGGGGTCCGACATCTGGCGGTCGGCAACGAAAGGCGGAGTGGCGGTCCGGGGCGTGCCTCCGGCCGGCGGGCCGGTGAGCGCATCGACCTGCCGGTCCACAAGTGACCCCGGACTGCTGCGAATGCGGCGTGCCGCGTGTCGGGTGTCGGGTGCGTGCGGTCCGGGCTGTGGGACACGGAAGTGCGGGGGTTGCGGGCCGTGGCGACTGCGGGAGTCGTAGGGGTTAGGTCGGGCGGCGATGGCGAGGTGGGTGGTGGTGCGGTGTCGCTGTCGGCTGGCGGGCCGCGTGATGTCGGGCTTCACCCGGGCGGCGACGGGCAGGAGTGGGAGGTGGCCTGGGGTGGTCTGCCGTGTCCCGGGCACGACGAGGGCCCGAGCCCCGTTGGTGGGGTTCGGGTTGGTGTGTCGTGTGTGTGCTGGCCCCCGCCGCGGGTGCCTTCCGCGGCGGGCGGGGTAAGAAGGGTGGCGGTCCGAGACTGGTTGCGGTGAAGGCGGGTTCGGGAGGAGAGTCCTGCTCGGGTTCGGGGCGGGGTTCGGGTGTGTCCGGGGAGGATTGTTCGGGTCCTGAGCGCGGTCGGGGTGCGGTGGTTCGTTCGGGTTCCGCGTGCGGTTCGGGTTCGGGTCCCGGTGTTCGCGCTTCGGTTGCTTCGGTGGTGAATCGGGCTCGTGCTTGGGCGCGTGCGGCTTTGGCGGCGGCCCAGGCAGCGTCGGTCTCGGCCTGCTCGGCGGCGCGGTTGAGGTCGTCTTTGAGGGTTTCGGCCCATTCTTCGGGGTAGAGGCCGGTCGGGAAGACGTTCGCGGCGTCGTTCTGGAAGTCGGCCTCGAGGTCGGCCTCGGTGCGCCAGTCGGCGCAG
>NZ_JAELXW010000035.1 GCF_016428645.1 Glycomyces salinus
CCTTGGACACGCTCGCCCCGTAGACCTCGGCCAGGTGCGCCTGGAGGTCGGCATAGGTCGCGTGCTGGCAGTACTGGGCGACCAGGTGGGGGCTTGATCCCTTGGTGTTGACACCCTGATCTCCCGGGCCGGTAGGGTCCGGGGTGCAAGGAGTGTTCAGTGACTTCGAAGTATCACCGTCGGTTCCCTGAGGAGTTCAAGGCCGAAGCGGTCAGGATGTACCTCGACGACCCCGCCACGACCTACGCCGCGGTCGCGAAAAATCTGGGCGTCTCATCCGAGACGTTGCGCAACTGGGTGAAGCAGGCCCGCAAGCAGCAAGGCGAATCACCCCAGTACCAGGCGCCGAACAGCGAGAACGAGGGCCTCGTAGGCTACGACGCCGTGATCGCCGAAGAGAACCGCCGCCTCCGCGCCGAGCTGGACAAGGTCAAAGCCGAGCGGGACATCCTGCGCAAAGCCGCGAAATATTTCGCGGGCGAGACGAACTGGTGAGCCGTTTCCAGTTCGTCCACGAGCACCGCACGCGCTGGAGCGTCAAACGGCTCTGCGCTGCCCTGGAATTCTCCAGGCAGGGCTACTACCAGTGGAGGGACCGCGCCCCGGCCAGGGCGGCGAAAACCGCCTCGGACGCGGCCGCGACAGTGCGGATCAAGGCGTTCCATGCCCGCAGCAAGGGCACGTACGGGTCGCCGCGGATCACCGTCGACCTGCGCGAGGCCGGCGAGAAGATCAACCGCAAACGGGTCGCCCGTTTGATGCGCCTCGCCGGAATCGAGGGCGTGCGCTTGCGCCGCAAGCGCCCTGCCCCGCCACCCAAAGACGACGACGCAGCCGCCGTACCCGACCACATCAAACGCGAGTTCACCGCCGAGGAGCCCAACACGCGCTACGTCGGTGACATCACCTATCTCCCGATCGGGGACGGCTCGTTCCTATACCTGGCCACGGTCATCGACTTGTTCAGCCGCCGCCTGGTCGGGTGGGCGATCGCCGACCATATGCGGACCGATCTGGTCGAGACCGCGCTGCGCCGTGCCCACGTCATCCGCGGCTCCATCAAGGGCGCGCTGATGCACACTGACCGCGGCTCGCAGTACGTGTCCGTCCAGTTCGCCAAGTGCTGCAACGAACTCGGGGTGCTGCAGTCCCGGGCCCGGGTCGGCTCCTCGGCTGACAACGCCCTCGCGGAGTCGTTCAACGCCAGCCTCAAACGCGAAGTCCTGCAAGGACGCCCGACCTTCACCAACGCTTTGGAGGCCCGCTTCCAGGTCGAAGCCTGGATCACCGACTACAACACGATCCGGAGACACTCGTCTCTCGGCCAGATCTCACCCATCGACTACGAACAGCGGCACGCTAGCCTCGCTCTCGCCGCATAAGACGGTGTCAACACCAAAGGTGTAAGCCCCGGTTCACCTTCCCTGCCATGCCCTGCACCTCCTCGGTTTCGATCGTCCGATCTGTTTCGGTCCGGTTGTTCTACATCAATGGTGGCAGCTGAACCGGGCTTTGCCATCACCCACAGGGTTGGAGAGTACTCATGTTCGGCGCCCGGTCGCCCTGCGTCTCAGGCGATACGGGCTCGGCGCCGTGCGTGCTTGACATGCGGCGAGCCGCATTCGCAGCAACCCGGGGTCACTTGGCCCGAGGACCGACGCCGACCTCGACCATCCACTCACCTCACCGTCGCCGCCCGCCTGAAGTAGGGTCCAGCTCGGCCCGGCCCCGGAATCAGATCCAGGAGTCATTCCGCCCCGTCTCCGCTCATCGGATGAACCGGCGCGGGCCGGTCACCACCAGAGAAATGCCGCAGGAGGCAGAAGAGAAGGAGGTCCCCGGCCCAAACGGGCCGGGGACCTCCTTCTTCGCTGCCGCGCTCGACCCGCCTCGGTCATGCGCGGCTCGTCATTCAGGCCGGTTCGATGTTGCCTTCCAGGATCTGGACCATGACCGGGTTGTCGAAGTAGATGTCGTTGAGCTCGTACTGGCCCGGGTCGACCTCGCTCACTCGGACGCCTTCGATCGCGTAGCTGACGCGCTGGTTGAGGAACAGCGGCAGTCGCGGCAGGGTCTCGTTGAACACGATCCCGAGCTGCCGGTTGGCGTCGGCCTGCTCCTCCTCGGTGCCCTGCTGCGATTGCAGGTACAGGTCGTCGATGTTGACCGTGCCGAGCGCGTCCGACTCGTACTCGCCGGTCGGGACGCCCATGCCGGGGGCGTCCTCGGTGCCGCTGTTGTCGGTGAACCAGTTCATCTGCCACGAGCCCCAGGCGTAGGGCACGAACGGGTTCGCCCACTGGCGGACGGCGATGTCGAAGTCTCCTGCGCCCCAGGCGCCCCACTGGTTGCCGTCGTCGGGCATGTTCCGGTAGGTGACGTTGATGCCGAACTCGGAGAGCTGGCTCGTTGCCTGCTCACCGGTCAGCGAGAAGTCCGTCCAGCCCTCGACCCCGACGATCTCGTACTCGGCCGGGTCGCCGTTCGGCTTGTGCCAGCCGTCGTCCTCATTGGTCCAGCCGGCCTCTTCCAGCAGGGTGGCCGCCTGGTCGTGGTCGGCCGTGAAGTACTCGAGGTCGGCGTCGTCGAACAGGCCCTCCGCGTGGGGGTCGGGCAGGCCCGAGTAGGTGGCCGGGACGTAGTAGCCGCCCGAGCCCTTGGCGATCTCCCCGATGATCTCGGTGTCGAAGATGTACATGAAGGCCCGCCTCACCCGCGGGTCGGCGAACTCCTCGAAGCGGTTCTGGTTGAGCATCAGGCCGATGCCGTCGAAACCGGGAGTGGAGATCTCCTTCAGCCCCTCGACGTCCGAGAGGGTCTCCCGGTCGGTCGCGCCCAGGACCTGCGTGGAGTAGTCGACCTCCTGGTTGAGCAGCATCTGCACGCTCTCGGGGTTGCCGCCCTGCTGGACCTCGATCGTGTCGAACCGGACCTGGTCGGCGAACAGGCCCTTGTCGTGGACGCTGAAGGTCACGACCGTCTCGCCGATCTCCTCGAACTTGTAGGCGCCGCAGGTGATGAAGTCCTCGTCGAGGAAGTCCTCGGCGGCGATCTGCTCGGAGAGCGAGGACTGCTCGTCGTCGCCCTGCACGACCCCGGCCGCGACCAGGTCGGCCGCCTGGTCCATCCAGTCGCCGTAGCGTGCCCGCGGCAGCACCTGCGTCTTCAGCGCGCCGTGCTCCACGCCGGGGAAGGTCGAGGAGTACTCCACGGTCACGGTCGTCTCGTCGGAGGCGGTGACGGCCGTCATCTGGTCCCAGCCGACCGTGCCCTGAGCGGCGTTGAGCTTCTGCAGCAGGATCGAGCCGGCGACGTCCTCGGCGGTCACCGGGTTGCCGTCAGTCCACTCCAGGCCCCCGCGCAGCGCGATCGTGAGCATGTCCCCGTCCCAGTCGATCGACTCGGCCAGCTGCGGGATCCACTCGTTGGTGGACCAGTCCAGGATCGCCGGGCGGGGGATGAACAGCTCCGCGACCGGCGCGGCCGTCAGCAGCGCGCCGTTGTTGATGGCGGCGTTGTAGGTCTCCGAGGTCGTGTCGAAGGGGTAGACGTAGACGAACTTGCCGTCCCCGCCCTCCCCTTCGGAGCTGTCGGCCTGGCAGGCGCCCAGCACTCCGGCGGCCGCGACGCCTCCGGCACCGATGCCGACGGTCTGCATGAGCCGGCGCCGGCTCAGCTCGAAATTGTGAGAGGTCATTGCCTCTTCCTTTCCGTGTAAAGGGCAACTAGAGAGATGAGCACGAGGAACACCGCGATCCCGGCCGTGAATACGGTCACGGCCGACTCGGCGCTCCCCGAGGGGAGGTAGAGCAGGAGCAGGACGGCGCTCAGACCCAGGAACACCCCGAACCCGAGACCGAACCTGGCCATCAGCCCGACCATGAGGCCACCTGCCCGCCTCCGTCGCGGCGAGCCGGGACGCCGCGACCTCCGGTCCGGCCCTGGTCGCGGGCGACCACATGGCAGGCCAGACGCCGCCCGTGCAGCGGCTGGAGCGGCGGGAACCGGCCGTCGCACAGGCCCGGTTCGTACAGCGGGCAGCGCGGATGGAACGTGCAGCCGGACGGCAGGTCCGTCAGGCTGGGGATGTCGGCCTCCCGGAGCTCGTCCACGGCCCGGTTGGCTCTGGCCAGGTCGGGGTCGGGTTCGCAGACGGCGCCGATGAGCGCCTTGGTGTAGGGGTGCTGCGGGTCGCCGATGACCTGCGGGGTCGGGCCGTGCTCGACGACCTTGCCCAGGTACATGACCGCGATCTCGCCCTCCCAGGCGAAGTACTTGGCCACCGCCAGGTCGTGGGTGATGAACAGGAACCCGACGTCGAGTTCGTCGCGGAGCCGCCCGAGGGTGTTGAGCAGGCTGACCCGGATCGACACGTCCAGCATGGAGGTCGACTCGTCGCAGATGAGCACCTCGGGGGTCATCGCCAGGGAGCGGGCGACGTTGACCCGCTGGCGCTGCCCGCCGGAGAGCTGGTGCGGATACGAGTCCAGGTACGACTCCGGCGGCGTGAGGTCGACCAGCCGCAGCAGCTCGGCGGCCTTGTCCCGGGACTCGGCCTTGGAGGAGACCTTCCGGTGGCGCCGCAGTCCCGCCGTCAGCGTCGAGTAGACGGTGCGGGTCGGGTTGAGCGCCGCGTAGGGGTCCTGGTGGATGTACTGGACGGCCCGCCGGAACTCCTGGCGCTCGGCCGCGCTCATCGCGGCGGTGTCCTTGCCGCGGAAGGCGACCGTGCCGCCGGTGGGCCGGGTGAGTCCGGCGGCGGCGCGGGCGGTGGTGGTCTTGCCGCACCCGGACTCGCCGACCAGGCACAGCACCTTGCCGGGGCCGACCTCGAGGTCGACGCCGCCGACGGCGGGCACCTTGCCCCTCTTGGTGTCGAAGACCTGCTCCAGGCCGGAGAGCTTGAGGATCGGATCAGACATCGCTGGTCTCCTTCCCCGACTCGGGGGATCGCGCGGGCCGGGCCAGGCCGACCCGCTCGTGGTGGAGGCACGCCGCGGCGTGCGTCATGCCCTGGGGCCGTTCGGCCAGGACGTCGAGCGCGACCGGGTCGAGCTTGCATTCGGCGGTCGCGAATGCGCACCTGGGATGGAAGGCGCAGCCGCCCGGCATGGCCTTGAGGCTCGGCGGGTAGCCGGGGATCGACTCCAGGGCGGGCCGGTCGCCGGCCACGGGCATGACCGCGTTGATCAGCCCGGCCGTGTAGGGATGCTTCGGGCCCTTGAAGATGTCGCGGGCCGAGCCGGTCTCGACCACGCGCCCGGCGTACATCGTGGCGACCCGGTCGGCCAGCTCGGCGGCCAGGCCCAGGTCGTGGGTGATGAACACCATCGTGAAACCGAACCGCTGCCGCAGCTCGTGGAGCTGCTGGACGATCTGCCGCTGGGTCAGCAGGTCCAGGGCGGTGGTGGGCTCGTCGAGGACGAGCACCTGCGGGTCGAGCGCGATCGCCAGGGCGATCAGGGCGCGCTGCTTCATCCCGCCCGACAGCTCGTGCGGGAACGACGGCAGCACCCGGTCGGGGTCGAGCCTGACCGTCTCCAGCAGCTCGCCGGCCCTGGCCTCGACCGCGCGCTTGGTCCAGCGCTTGCCGTCGGCGTGGTCTCTGAGGGTGTCGGCGAAGTGGTCGACGATCCGGGCGACGGGGTTGAAGGCGTTCATCGCGCCCTGGAAGACCATGGCGGCCTCGTTCCAGCGGAAGCGCCGCAGCGGTTCCTTGCCCATGGTCAGCAGGTCGGCGTGGGTCCCGTCCTTGAGCCGGTACCGCAGGCTCCCGGAGGTGATCTCGCCGAGCTTCGGCAGCAGCCGCAGCAGGCCCAGGCCGAGGGTGGTCTTGCCGCAGCCGGACTCGCCGACCAGCGCCAGCGACTGGCCCTGGTACAGGTCGAGGTCCACTCCGGAGACGGCGGTGACCTTCTCCTTGCGGCCGGTGCGGTAGGCGATCTCGAGGTCGCGCACGCTGAGAATCGGGTCGGTCACGGTCTCACCTTTCGCGGAGCCTGGGGTTGAGGGCCTGGTCGAGTCCGCGGCCCATGGTGACCAGTCCGATCGTGAACAGCACGATCATGATCAGCGGGGCCAGGACGTAGGGCAGGGCGTCGGAGTTGAGGTAGTAGTTCTCCTGCCAGGACTTGTGGATCATCAGGCCCCAGTTGGGGGTGCCCGAGGGCATCAGGCCCAGGACGTAGAGGCCGACGATGGCGTAGATGGCCTGGTTGACCGAGATGACGAAGTTGACGAAGATGAACCCGGCCATGTTCGGCAGGATCTCCCGGAGGACGATCCGGGGGGCCCCGAGGTCCTGGAGCCTGGCGGCCTCGACGAACTCGCGCTCCTTGAGGCTCATGACCTGGGCCCGGATGGACCGGAACAGGAAGGCCCACATGGTCGAGCCGACCACGACGGCGATGCCCCAGGGCGGGATGTCCTCGAAGAAGGCCACGACGGCGAGCATGAGCAGGAACTGCGGGATGGTGACGGTGACGTCGGTGAGCTGCAGCAGGGCCGAGTCGAGGCGGCCGCGGAAGTAGCCGGCGGCCGAGCCGAGGGTCACGGCCACGATCACGGCCATGGAGGCGGCCAGGGCGCCCACCCAGATCGGTTCGGCCCCGGAGTTGACCAGGATCGTGAAGGTGTCCTTGCCCTCGTTCTGGGTGCCGAGCCAGTGCTCCGCCGATGGCGGCTGCCAGATCCGCGTGATGTCGGTGGGGTTGTGCTGGTCGATCAGGAGCGGTCCGACGAAGGAGAACAGGACGATCGCCAGCACCAGGACGGTCCCGGCGAAGCCGGCGGGGGAGCGGGTCAGGCCGGTCCAGATCTGGGAGGCCAGTCCCTGGCCTCGGGCGGTGGTGGGTGCGGTCATCTCAGGCCTCCTCGTCGGCGGACTTGATTCGGGGGTCGACCTTGACCAGCACCAGGTCGACGATGAGGCTGGCGATGACCACCGAGGTCGCCAGGATCACCACGGCCGCCTGGACGACGGGGTAGTCCTGCTCGATGATGGCCTTCATGAGCATCTGGCCGACGCCCGGATAGTTGAGGATCTGCTCGATGACGATCGAGCCGCCAACGAGGGTGCCCAGCTGGAGGGCGATCTGGGGGATGATCGGCAGCAGCGCGTTGCGGCCCACGTAGGCGCGGCTGATGCGGCCGGGCTTGAGGCCGCGGGCGCGGGCGACGGTCACGTAGTCCTCGGTGAGGACTTCGGTGGTGGCGGCCTTCATGTTGAGCATGAACGAGCCGGTGGCGGTGAACGCGAAGGCGATGATCGGCAGGATCGCGTGGTAGAGGGCGTCTCCGAGGAAGACGAGGTTGAAGCCCGGCTCGACCCCGGCGGTGATGCGGCCGCGCATCTGGAGGAACGGCAGAACCGACAGGACGGTGTAGCCGATCACGACCACGGCGGCGATGAGGATGTAGTTGGGGACGCCGGTCAGGAAGGAGCCGATCGAGGTCATGACGTGGTCGAAGGCCGATCCGCGGCGGTAGGCCATGATCATGCCGACCGACAGGCCGACGACGATGGCGATGGTGACTCCGGCGCCGACGGCGAACAGCGTCCAGGGCAGGTACTCCATGACGTGCTCGAAAACGGTCTTGCTGGGGTTGGTCAGGGAGTTGCCCAGGTCGAAGGTCACCAGTCCGCGCAGGTATTCGAGGTACTGGGACCACAGCGGCGCGTCGGGGTCGTAGCTGATGATGCTCTCGGCGGTCGCCAGCGCCTGGGCGCGGGTCATACCCGCGCTCGAGAGGCGGCCGGCCATGATCTCGATCGGGTCGCCCGGCATGAACCGCATGAGCAGGAAGACGATGGTCGAGACCAGCCAGATCACGAACACCGACTGGCGGATGCGGCGGAAGGCGTAAGAAGTCCAGACCCGACCGAGCAGGCGAGTGCGGGTGGACTGGCTTCGGGCACCGCTCGCCGTCTCCGGAGGGGGAGAGGTGGACGTGCTCACCTGGGGACTCCTCAGTAACTGGAAAGAATGTTTCTAGTTAAAGAACTTACCTGTGGCCGACATCGCATGCCAGCCCTGAGACGGAATCGTTATGCGTCGGGCCCGGCGCCCCGCCCGGCCACGGGTGCTGTGACGATCGCCTCCGGGTCCGGTCTGTCCGCGGCCGAGCTCACCCAGTACGCTCGTACTGTTAGTGCGTTGAAGCCATCCGCAACCGGCGCCACGCGCGGCGCGAGGAGAGGTATCAGTCCCATGGCCAAGATCAGAGTCCAGGGCCCGGTCGTCGAGCTCGACGGCGACGAGATGACCCGCATCATCTGGCAGAAGATCAAAGACGAACTCATCCACCCCTACTTGGACGTGGACCTGAAGTACTACGACCTCTCCATCCAGCACCGCGACGCCACCGACGACCAGGTCACCGTCGACGCCGCGAACGCGATCGCCGAGCACCACGTCGGCGTCAAGTGCGCCACCATCACCCCCGACGAGGCCCGCGTCGAGGAGTTCGGCCTCAAGAAGATGTGGCGCAGCCCCAACGGCACCATCCGAAACATCCTCGGCGGCGTGGTCTTCCGCGAGCCGATCATCATGGACAACGTCCCGCGCCTGGTCCCCGGCTGGACCAAGCCGATCATCATCGGCCGCCACGCCCACGGCGACCAGTACAAGGCCACCGACTTCAAGGTCGACCGCCCCGGCACGCTGACGGTCACCTTCACCCCCGAGGACGGCTCCGAGCCGATGGAGTTCGAGGTCGCCCGCTACCCCGAGGGCGGCGGCGTGGCCATGAGCATGTACAACTTCAAGAAGTCCATCGAGGACTTCGCCCGCGCCTCGTTCCGCTACGGCCTGAACCGGAACTACCCGGTCTACATGTCCACCAAGAACACCATCCTCAAAGCCTACGACGGGATGTTCAAGGACGTCTTCCAGGAGGTCTTCGACGCCGAGTTCAAGGCCGACTTCGAGGCCGCGGGCCTGACCTACGAGCACCGCCTCATCGACGACATGGTCGCCGCCGCGCTCAAGTGGGAGGGCGGCTACGTGTGGGCCTGCAAGAACTACGACGGCGACGTCCAGTCCGACACCGTCGCCCAGGGCTTCGGCTCCCTCGGCCTGATGACCTCGGTCCTGATGACCCCCGACGGCAAGACCGTCGAGGCCGAGGCCGCCCACGGCACCGTCACCCGCCACTACCGCCAGCACCAGGCCGGCAAGCCGACCTCGACCAACCCGATCGCCTCGATCTTCGCCTGGACCCGGGGCCTGGCCCACCGCGGCAAGCTCGACTCGACCCCCGAGGTCACCGCCTTCGCCGACAGCCTGGAGAAGGTCGTCATCGACACCGTCCAGGGCGGCCGGATGACCAAGGACCTGGCCCTGCTGGTCGGTCCCGAGCAGGAATGGCAGACCACCGACGAGTTCCTCGACACCCTCTCGGAGAACCTCGCCAAGAAGGTGGCCTCGTCCTGAAGCGGCCGTAACTCGACCGGGGGACGGTCGTTAAGCAGGTAGCGGTACGCGTAAGCGCACCGTCCCTTCCCAGTTGGAGGCCCCAGCCGACGTGCCACACGGCACACTCGGCCGGGGCCTCCCCCCTTGGAGGGCCTGTAAACTGGGCGCGCCAGCTGAGACGAGCGGAAGGCCAAGCCAGTGAGAGGTGTCATCCTCGCCGCCGGACAAGGGCAGCGCCTGCGCCCCGACACCGACGACCTGCCCAAGACCCTGCTGCCGCTGAACGAGACCGAGACCATCCTCGACACCATCGTGTCCGGGCTCGCCGAGGTCGCCGTCACCGACATCGCCGTGACCGTCGGCCACGCCGCCGACCGCATCCGCGAGCGGGCCGGCGAGCTCGAGTCCCGCTACGGCGTCGACATCACGATCGTCGACAACGACCGCCCGCACTGGAACAACGCCTACTCCCTGTGGACGGCCCGTGACCACTACGCCGAGGGCGCCCTGCTGGTCAACGGCGACACTGTCCACCCGGCCGACGTCGAACGCAGCCTCCTGGCCGCCGCGGCCGAGACCTCGCGGCTCCTGCTCGCCCTCGACGACGCCAAGGAACTCACCGACGAGGCTATGAAGGTCCGCATCGGCGAGACCGGCGTCGAACGGATCCACAAAGAGCAGCCGGTCGAGACCGCCGCCGGGGAGTACATCGGCGTCAGCCTCATCCCCGAGGCCGTCGCGGACGACCTCACCAAGGCCCTCGAGGACACCTACGGGCGCGACCCGAACCTCTACTACGAGGACGCCTACCAGATCCTGGCCGAGCGCGGCCAGGTCGACTGCGTGTCCGTGGGCGGCGCGGTCTGGACCGAGGTCGACGACCACGCCGACTGGGACGCGGCCAAGGCCATCGCCGCCGACCGGGACCAGGAGCGGTAGTGCCGCTCCTCGCCCGCACCGTCCTGGCGCCCCTGGCCGTCGAAGTCGCCGCCGGGGCCCTCGGCCGGCTCCCCGAGCTGCTGTACGACACCCGCATCTCCTCGGGCGGGCGCGTCTCGGTGGCCCTCGGACCCGGCCTCGGCACCGAGATCGCCACCCGGCTCTCCCTGCCCGACGCCACCGTCCACACCATCAAGCCCGGCACCCTCGCCAGCGCCCGCGACCTGGCCTCGCGCCTGCGAGACGACCGCGTCGACGCCCTGGTCGGCATCGGCGGCGGCCGCCTGATCGACACCGCCAAGTACGCCGCGACCGAACTGGGCCTGCCCATGGTCGCCGTCGCCACCAGCCTCGCCCACGACGGCCTGGCCTCCCCGGTGGCCTCCCTCGAACGCGAGGGCGCCAGCATCTCCTACGGCGTCCACACGCCCCTGGCCGTCCTCGCCGACCTCGACTACATCGCGCGCGCCCCCGCCGCGCAGCTGCGCTCGGGCGTCGGCGACGCCCTCACCAACCTCTCGGCCACCGCCGACTGGCAGCTGTCCCACGAGGTCAACGGCGAAGCGATCGACGGCCTGGCCCTGGCCATCGCCCGCACCGGCGCCGAAGCGGTGCTGCGTCACCCCGGCTCGATCGCCGACGAGGACTTCCTGGCCACCCTCGCGAACGCGCTCGTCCAAGGCGGCCTGGCGATGGGCATGGCCGGGTCCTCCCGGCCCTGCTCGGGCGGGTGCCACGAGATCGCGCACGCCCTCCAGGCCCTCCACCCCGGCTCTGTCACGCACGGCGAGCAGGGCGCGTTCGGCGCCCTCGTCTGCACCTGGCTGCGCGGCGACCGGAGACTGTTCGGCGACCTGGCCGCGGCCATGGCCCGGCACGGCCTGCCGCGGACGGCCGAAGAGCTCGGTCTCGGCGTCCCCGAGCTCGTCAGGGCCGTCGACTACGCTCCGAGGACCCGGCCGGGCCGTTATACGATTCTCGAACATCGTGAACTGGATTCGGTGGCGATAGAACGCCACCTCACGGAGATGATGCATGAGCTCGATTAGCCCGTACCCCGAGGGAGTCTCCGGAGGAAACCCCGGAGATCGAGACGGGGACCGACCGGAGGCCCCGAACCCGGCCGAATACGGCTCCGGGTCCACCGGTTCCCCGGACGGCCACCCGCCGGGGGCCACGAGCTCAGGCTCGGCGGCGTTCGCCGCCCCGCCCCCGGGCGCGCAGCCGGCCTACGGCGGCCCCGCCCCGCAGCCCGGCCAGGCCGCCCCCGGATACGGCGCGCCGCCGCCGAACCCCGGCTACGGCCAGCCGAACCCCGGCTACGGGCAGCAGCCCCAGAGCCCGCCGCCCGGATACCCGCAGGCACCGCCGCCGCCAGCCCCCACGCCGCCGGCGGCACCCGCCGGACCGCCGTACCCGGGCCAGTCCCCCCAGCGGCCACCGCAGCCGCCGCAGGGCCCGCAGCAGCAGGTGCCGACCGCGCCGTACGCGTCCGGTCCCGAGCCGGTCCGCGACATGCCGATGGCCGGGCGCAGCCCGATCCGCCGCAACATCGACGACACCGCCGAACTCCCGGCGTTCCTCGACTCGGCGATGAGCGACGAGAGCCCGAACCGCGACCTCAAGGTGCCCGAGCGGAAGGGCGCGACCCGCAAGTTCCCCCTGACCACCGGCTTCACCGCGCTGCTGCGCCACCGCCACGCCATGTCGGTCCTGGTCCGCCGCGACCTGGCGGTGAAGTACCAGGCGACGGCCATGGGCTACCTGTGGTCGCTGATCGAGCCGCTGGGCCTGGCGCTGATCTACTGGCTGATCTTCGGCGTGATCTTCGGCCGCAGCTCCGACCTCCCGCCCGGTGTCGGGTTCGCCCTCTACATCATCCCCGGCGTCTTCGCCTGGCAGTGGTTCTCCTCGGCCATGAACGAGGGCGCCAAGTCCCTGGGCGGGCAGTCCAGCCTCATCACGGTCATGAAGGTGCCCAGAGAGGTCTTCCCGCTCTCGAAGGTCTTCGCCCGCTTCGCCGAGTACGCCGCCGGCTTCCCGATCGTGCTCCTGATCGCGATCCTGTTCGGCGGGACGTTCAACTGGAACCTGCTCTGGCTGTTCCCGACCATCCTGCTGCAGGCGGTCATGCTCACCGGCGTCGTATTCATGCTCTCGGCGGGGAACGTGCTCTACAAGGACGTGCAGCGGTTCCTGTCGCTGTTCATGCGAGTGCTGTTCTACAGCTCGGCCATCATCTACCCGCTGAGCCGAGTCTCCGACGCCATGGAGCACCACCACCTCGAATGGGTCTACACGGCCTTCACCTACAGCCCCCTGGTGGTGCTGTTCCAGCTGCACCGCGCGGTGTGGATCCCGGAACTCGCCCCCGGTTGGGACCAGATCGCCGGCGCGTTCGGATTCTCGATCATCCTGATGTTCTTCGGCCGCTGGATCTTCTACCGGCTCGAACCGCGGGTCCTCAAGGCCCTCTAAGGAACCGGGCCCACAAGGTGTCTCGGGCCATGGCGTCGCGGGCGAAGCGCGCCGTCGTGGCCCGAACTCGGTACGATGGCAGACACGGCTCGACTTGCGGCTCAAGCTGCACCGCCGCCCCTCGGCGCGTGTACCGCGGGTCGGCGCCCGGCGCGACGCGGCAGGCCGCGCGCTCCTCCCGACGCCCCAGTTGATGGAGATAGTTGCTTTATGACCGCCCCCGAGCCCCCGAGGCCCCGATCCAGGACCGCTTCGGGGACCGGCGTCGACGAGGAGACCCTGCACCTGCCCCTGGCCGCCCCGGGGGCCACCGCCAGGCCGACCGCGCCCAGCCCCTACCCGCCGCGCGCCCCGTTCCAGCCGCCCCCGGCGCCCTCGGCCGCGCCCCGCCCTCCCCGGCAGATGCTCGAACGCTGGGAGGGCACCGGGTTCCGGCCCGACATCCAGGGCCTGCGGGCCGTGGCCGTCATGCTGGTCCTGCTGTCCCACGCGGGCTTCGCGTTCGCCTCCGGCGGCTACGTCGGCGTCGACGTCTTCTTCGTCATCTCCGGCTTCCTCATCACCTCCCTGCTGGTCAAGGAGCTGTTCGACACCGGCAGGATCTCGCTGGCCGGGTTCTTCTCCCGCCGCGCCCGCCGCATCCTCCCGGCGGCCACCGTCGTCACCATCGCCACCGTCGTCGGCGTGTGGCTGTGGTTCCCGATCACCCGCTTCGAAGAGGTCATGCGCGACGCGTTCACCGTCGTGACCTACGTGGTGAACTACCGGTTCGTCGTCGAGAGCAACGAGTACCTCAACGCCGACCAGATGCCCTCGCCGTTCCAGCAGTACTGGTCCCTGGCCGTCGAGGAGCAGTTCTACCTGATCTGGCCGCTGCTCCTGCTGGCCCTGCTGATCTGGTGCAAACGCGTCCCGCGCAAAGCCCTGAACGCCGCGATCGCGCTGACCGTCGCGGTCTTCGTGCTGTCCCTGATCGCCTCGGTCCTGGTCACCGAGTCCAGCCGCCCCACCGCCTATTACGCCACCCACACGCGCGCCTGGGAACTGGCCGGCGGCGCCCTCCTGGCACTGACGCTGCCGACCTGGAAGAAGATCCCGCAGGCGGTAGCCTTTCTCCTCGGCCTCGCGGGACTGGCCGCGATCGCGGCGGCCGCCTACACCTACGACGACCAGACCGCCTTCCCCGGTTACACCGCCCTGCTGCCGGTGGCCGGCACCATGCTGCTCATCGTCGCCGGCACGGGGAAGGGCGCCAACCACATCTCGGCCCTGCTGTCGACCGGCCCGTTCCAGTTCGTCGGCAAGCTCTCCTACAGCCTCTACCTGTGGCACTGGCCGGTCCTGATCCTCGCCCCCCTCGCCCTGGGCATCGAGTCGTCCCTACTGCTCAACGTGATCCTCCTGGCCGGCACCTTCGCCCTGGCCCAACTGTCCTACCAATACATAGAAACCCCGATCCGCACCGCGAAACCCCTGAAGACCAACCACTTCTGGGGCCTGGCCACCGGCGTAGCGTGCTCGCTCCTCGCCATCGCCACTGTCATCACCGTCACGGTCACCGTCTCCCGGTCCCCGGACGCGACCGGGCCGGTCGACCTTGCCGACGTCCAGGAGGCCGAGGACCTCTCCGCGATCGAACTGGCCTTGAGCGACGGGCTCGAAATCCAGAAGGTCCCGGACGACCTGACGCCGCCGCTGGCAGGCGTCGCGGACGATGTGCCGCGGATCTATTCGGACGGCTGCCATCTCGACTTCGGCGACGTCGAACTATCGGACGGCTGCGTCTACGGCGACCCGGATTCCGAGACGGAAGTGGTGCTCGTCGGCGACTCGCACGCGGCGCAATGGTTCCCGGCCCTCGACACGATCGCGTCCGAGCAGGGCTGGAAGCTCCTCAACTACACCAAGAGCGGGTGCACTCCGGTCTCCGTGCGCACCGACAACGATGACGGCAGCGGCGAATACACCGAATGCTGGGAGTGGAAGCAGGTCGTCTTCGACGAGATCGACCGAATCCGTCCGGACCTAGTGGTCCTGAGCAGCTCCAACGCTTCAATCATCAGCGGGCTCGACAAAGACGAGGGGACGGACGAATGGCGGCGCGGTTGGGTCGACACGCTCGACCGCGTGAGCGCCAGGTCCGAGTCGGTGACCGTGCTGACCGACACTCCGCGGGCCTCCGGCACCGGTGCTCCGGACTGCCTGGCGCTGAATCCGGACGACGTCCAACACTGTCTCGAGACCCACCCCTATACCGCCGAGCATGCTGAGCGGCGTCAGGCCGTCCTCAACGCGCTGGAGCAGACCGGAGTCGAGGCCGTCCGCACTTCCAAGTGGTTCTGCGTCGATGGAGGCTGTCCACTGATCGTGGACGACCTCCTGCTGTATCGGGACACCCATCACATCACGACGCCCTATGCCAGGTCGCTGTCGAATGTCCTGTTCGAGGCGTTGCCCGACATCTGAGTTTCGCCTCCGATCCGAATCTGAGCGTTCCTCGCGACGTGTGGGGCGCTGCTAGTATGGGGCCCGTGCCCAAGTTGGAGAGGACCAGTCAGATGCGATGGCTGACGACCATTGCCGCCGCCGTGCTCCTCGTCGGTGCCGCGTGCTCCAGCGGTGAAGAAGAGGGCTCGGTCGAGGGCGATGCCGCAGAGGAGACGACTGAGGTGGTCGAACCCGCTCCGAGTCCCACGGCACACCTGGCGGTCACCGAGCCCTTCGAACTGGCTCTTCAGCCGCCCGATGGGTTCACGGCCGACGATGCCGAACGCGATGTGCTCGTCGCCGACGAGCACATCACCTACAACTTCGCGCTCGATGACAGCCATGCCGACTCCAGGATCACCGTCACGTCCTACCTCCTCCCGGAAGAATCCGAAGCAGAGGACTACGAGGCCCAGGCGGCACTGATCGTCGAGTACGACAACCGCCGCGGAAACACCATCTCGGACGTCAAGCACACTCCGACTCTGGTCCACGGTTACTCAGGCCTGTACCGGTTCGCCAAGTACGAGGTCGATGGCGAGGAGATCAGCCAGCAGAACCACTACCTGTTCGCCGGTCAGCACCTCATCCAGATCACCTGCCAATGGAACTTCGACTTCGACCAGGTCTACCAGGGCTGCAAGGACCTCACCGAGGTGTTCCCGTATCCGGACGAATGGCCGCTGCCATACCGCACCGACGCCTGACCACGACGGGGAGCACCCACCCTCACAAGGACAGACCTGCCGAACGCAGCCGTTCACAGTGGGCTTCGAACCCGAATCGCCGGTGCGCGGCCTCGATGCCCCTCTTCTGCTGAGTCAGGTAGGACTGTGGATCATCGGCGAGGCCGAGGATGACCTCCCGCACCATTTCGGGCTCGGCGTACACGGCGCCGTCTCCGAATACCGGTTCGAACACCGGAGGCAGCACGGTCGGGACTCCCGCAGCCATGGCTTCCGCCGGAGCCCGTCCGAACGCCTCCAGCAGTGTCGAGTTCGGGAAGTAGACATAGAAGTCCAATTCGGTGAGGAAGTCGTCGACGGCCAGCGAATCGAACTCAAGGGACCGCCAGTTCGACGGCAGGCGGCCGAGGACTCGCGCCGCGGCTTTCGTCCCGCCCAACACCGAGATCTCGAACCTCGGGTCCTCCGGGTAGCAGCTTCGCAGGTCCGCAGCCAGTTCCGGCCATTTCGACAAGTGATCCCGCGAATGGCGCCCGATGCGGATCGGCGTTCCCGCAGGAGCGCTCGAACGGCGCGAGAGCCTGGAGAGATCGAGCGCCGGGTACCAGAACTCGTCAGCGAGGTCGACGGAGCCGAGCTCGTCGGCATGGTGGTCGAGGAGGGCCTGGCGCACCAACGGCCCGACCGCCGTCCACCGGTGCTCGCCGATCCATCCGAAGAGGTTCTCGTGCACGGTAGTCACGTCCCAGGTCGGCTTGCGTCCCGCCACCGCGTCGTAATAGGTCATCGGGGCCTGGTTGATCACCAGAATCTTCTCGCCCGCCTCGATCGACGGCAGGTCCTCCCGCATCCGCATCGCGAACGGCGGGAACCGCATGATCATCAGATCGCACGAGACTCGCTCGCGGGGACGGATGAATCGCACGCACTCTCCGTCGACCAGTTCGGCGATCTTGCCGTTGACCGGCCGGGAGACGTTGGCGGAGTACAAGGGGTGATGGAGCAGGCCCACCGTGAGACCAGCCTTGGTCAGCAGCTGGATCTCGTTCGCATTGCTGCTGGTGGTACCTCCGGGCAGGTTGAGGTTCGACGCCAGTACCACGTCGAACCGCGTCCGGCCGGGCGCGGCATCGGCCGCGGGCGGACGGATCGAGCCCATCGTCTGCGCCGCGTATTCGCGGACGGAGGGCGCTAGTTCGGGGTCAGCGACGGTGCGTTCGAGTAGCTCCCGGGGACCGCTCACGAAGCCTTGCTCGATGCGGTCCGCGGCCTCTCGGACCGAGGCCATCTTCTGCTCGCGTCGCTCTCTCGGCCACTGGCCTTCGACCGATCGGCGCGGTAGCAGCACACGCGCGTTCCGGATGTCGTAGTCCCGGGCGCGGCGGCACAGCAGTAGGACGACGAGCGCCGACTGCCCGCACAAGATCAGCCCCATCGCGGGCAGGTAGACCCGCGGCGGGGCGGTGAGCGCCAGCAGCACCGCCGTCGCCGCGGCGACCGTGATGGCGGCATAGGCCAGCGTGAGCCTCGGCGAGGACTTCAGCATCTGCCGAAGGGAACGGATCATCAAGCGGACTTTCTGTCGAGAGCGACCATCAAGCGCCGATAGCCGCGCGAGGAGTACAGCAGACTGAGCCCCAGCAGGCTTGCATGGGCCAGTGCGAATATGGCGGCCGACGGGCCGATCAGTGCCCAGGAGACGGCCGCTAGCAGGGCCGCTGAGCCCGACAGCGCGGCCGCGGCACGCTTGCGGCGTCCGGGGAGGAAGCGCTTCAGCCTCTGCCGCGGCTCGAGGTGCGGAAGTCGCCGCGCGTTCGCTGCCGGTTCCGGAACGGTCGCGGGTTCGATACAGGGAACGGCGTCGACCTCGTCCGAAAGGATGTCGACCGAGCCGCTCACAGTGAGGCAGTACTCCGACTCCCGGCCTTCCCACAGCGACGCCTCCGCCACGGTCAGACGGTCGGTCTCGACCGGATCCAGGAGGGTCACGAATGCGATGCGGTGTTCCTGCAAGGCGTCGATGACAGCGGGGTGGATCGGACGGATCTCCGTGCACGGGCGGTGCAGCGACTCGAGATGCAGCAGCCCCACCGTTCGGCCGCCCGCAGCGGCGGCGGTGGCGCGATCGAGGATCGCCGTCAACCGTGCGGACTCGGCGCGGCAGTCGGCGACCAGGATTTCGTCGAACCGTCGCGGCGCCTCACCGTTGCCACGTACGAGCGCCGGAGCGAAGAACGGCCGTTCGGGGGCGGCGGCAGGCACGAACGGGTCGGTCTTCCTGGCCCGTATCCGTCGATGCCACTGCTTCTGAGCGGACTGGTACGCCCACCGTGAAGGGTGGAGCCAGCCCATGCCGAACTCAGACGACGTGAGCGTCTCCTCGGACAGGCGCACCAGCGTGAGCGATTCGTCGCGGAGCCGTGCGATGGCCCGGTTGCCGAAGACCGCGGCGAATCGCATGCGGAACTCGGTGTCCGCGCCCTTGCGCACCGAGTCGAAGTACCCCATGCGCTTGCGCACGGGCCAGGCGCGGAACATGATCGACGTCGACCGTGGACCGGTCACCGACCTGGTCGATCTGGTGACCGTGAGGTCGGGGAGCACGCGAACCGCGTTCGACACTGACATCACCAGCGACTCGTCCCGCAGTAGCGGCTTCGACTGACGTTCGAGCCAGCGCGGATGCGCCCAGTCGTCGGAGTCGAGACCGGTGACGATCGATCCTGCGCATTCGGCGAGCGCCCGGTTGCGGGCACCGTAGGTGCCTACGTTTCGGGGAAGGATCAGCAGGCGGACTCGGGGGTCGAGTGCGGTGACCTCGGCCAGCACGGGATGGAACTCCGGTTCCGAGCAGTCGTCGACCAGGAGAAGCTCCCAGTTGATCCAGCTCTGGGCGATCACGGAGCGGACGGCGGTTTCGAGTTCGGGGCCTGGGCGGTGGCAGGTCATGATGATCGAGATCTTCACGTTCGATTTCACGGGTCGGACCGGCCCGGCGGTGAGCCGGTCCAGGTACGCCCCCTCGGCCTCGCCGTCGAGTGCGAGGCCGGACATACCGGTCAACTCCGCGAACTTCGCCAGCCACGCCGAGGAGTCGCCTCCCAGACCGGGATGGGCCGCGTCCGCCTCGATCGCCAGCCGCTCGACCGGGGGGAGGCGGTGAAGTTCGTCGGCAAGCCGGTCCACGTTCCCGACGCGTCTGAGTTCGCTGCGGGCGTACCAGGCCAGGTGCTCAGGATCCAGCGGCCCGGCGGCATGCCGGGCGGCCATGGCGTAGAGCGACCGGCAGGATTCGTGATCGCCGTGGGAGTGCAGCACCCCCGCTAGGGCGGAGGCGTAGTCGGGGTCGAATCCTTCGGGAGTATCTGTGCCGCCGCCGCGGGCCGCCGCTATCAGCTCCTCGACGCTGAGGCCGGGGGCGGCGATCCGGGCGATCGCCTCGACCGCCAGCGGGGAACACGTACGCAGCGCAGTCCGGAACGCGACGGTCGCGCCGCTCTGCCTCATGACGTCGACGAGCGAGTCTGGGCAGTGGCGATCCGCAGTGGCGGCGGTGTGCGCGAGTACGGTTTCCGGGGGCATCCGGGATTCCTTGTCTTCGATCTTTGATTGGACGCGGCAGGTCCGCTTTCCTTCCAAAGGCATCGTCGACGATGCCCTGACGAGTTGCAACCGACCGGAGTGACCGCGCGACGAGCGGCTGCGGCTCCTCGTGAGTCCTGGTCGAGCTCGCACCACCGGTGGGGAGGCGGACCGGGGAGCAGCGCCCGAAGCCAGGGCGGCCACTCATTCTAACGCGAAGCAGCCAACCTGCAGATGCCTCAACCGGTGACGTGCGCCCAGGCGATGGCACTCACTCTGATACACGTTCCTCGGACGGCCGGGGTTGCCCGGGCGAACGCACGATGACCCGGTGCAACTCCTTTCGCTCGGCGTGGAGTTCGGCGATCCGTTCGCGCATCCGGGAAGCCTCTTCATCATCGGTGTACGCGCGCCGCTTCAGCGCGCGGCGTAGCTCGACAATCTCTCGCTCCAGGTCCGAACCGCGGTCGGTCAAGTAGTGGGTGGTGTCGGCGGGTTCTGGTTCAGGCGTGTTCTTGAGAAGCTCGGCGCCTTCGAGTGAGATCCCGAACCGCTGCAGAAGAGCTTCATCGAACTCGAACGCGTGGGTGTGGGTGTACGCCCGGTTCCTTCGGTTGCTGCCTTCGCGGTGCTGGTCGGAGATCCACGTATGTGCGTACAGCCACCACATGGTGTCGTCGTCGATGGTCCGGATGCGCGCCCCGGTAGGGGCGAGCTGCGACGCCAGTTTCATATGATTCTTATCATAGACGGTTCTGAACTCGGAAGCCATCTCGAGCAGCGACAGGCCCATCGACGGGCTGGGATGGAACGACCGGTAGCCCTTCAGTTCGGAGGGAACCCAATTGCAGCCGAGAACCGGCGCGAACACCGTATTGCGTTGCTCATCGAGATCGAGGACCGCCCGCGATTCCCGCTGCAGCTTCGCGATCATGTCGCGGTGAATCGCGTCATCATCGTCCAAGCGTGTGGTCAGCACCCATTTCGCGCCGCGTTTCGATGCCAGCTTTCCGACCCATTTCATGACTTCTCCCTTGAAGTCACGTTTCAATTCGACTTCGACCAGGCGAATGTACGACCGGTCGGCAATCATGTCGTCCAGGTGTTTTCTCGCCAGTTTCGGCATGTCGCGGTCGATCACGATCATCCACACGAAATTCTTCGAGGTCTGCGCATCAAGCGAGGCGAGCGTGACCCGTTCAAGCAGTAGTTGGCGGTACTCGAACCAGGCCTCATCGAACACCCCGATGCCATGCCGCGTCGCGACGACGTGCAGCAGCTCGGGGACCTCGTGCCGCGATACGTCTGCCGAGGAGGAGGACGCCGCCCGCGGCAGGCGCGCAGACCGGCGCCGGAGCAGTCGCGACGGAATGATTCGGGGCAAACGCATGAGATTCCATTCTCGGGCGGGGAGGCGGGGCGCTCCACGGCACTGGTGAACTCTGTGAGCGTAGGATACCGGGGATCCGAGGGAGGCCGCCGACCTACCGACCGGTCGCGGCCGTCGTGCGCGCCCCATGCGCGAATTCGTCGAGTCCACTGTCTTCCTGCGGAGCTGATACGATTTTCGGGCCCAGCGGCGCCGTGCTGATACCCCGTTTCGACGCAGTTCTGTCCAGGAGTCACCCACCCTGGCCGATCTGTGTCAGGCGTCGGGTTTCCGCCTACCGGGATAGCGACCGCGCCCGGAGTCCCCCGGTGCAGTGCCGTCAACCATTCGCACAACGTACATATCTACCCTTGAACGGAATTTCGATGAGCATCCCCCGGAGACTCATGTCAATGCGCCGGCGTGATTTCGCAGCGGTCTGGACGATCGGCGCCGCGCTCCTCGCCGCAGCGGTCTGGGCTCTGCCGGCACGGTACGCCACGGCATTGGCTCTCTTCGCTGGGCTCCTGATGGTGCTGATGGTGTTCCTCGTCTTCGACCGGCGCCTTCGGCAGTCCGAGCGGACCGTGGTCGCGACGGACCCCAGGGTGCATCGCAGGCTCCGTACCATCCAGAGTGCGATCTGGGGCCGCAAGAGGCAGCTGGTCAAGTTGGGTGAGCAAGTGCACCGTTTGAAACGGTCCCAGGAGCGAATGGAACGGCGACTCAAGAAGGTGGCACCTCCGCCCCGGGACGATGGGGCGCTCGACGAGCATTTCGCGGGTCTCACGCGGCGAATCGACACCGTCGACCAGCACCAGAGGATCCTTTCGCAGGAGGTCGTCGAGCTCGGGACGCGGTTGTGGGAACGGCTGAGCGCCCTCGAGGTGGACCGCAGGGCCGAACGGATCCGTCGTGAGTCCGGGCTTGAACTCGTGCCACTGGAGGCCGAGATCGCCCTCGTGCGGGACTCGATCCTGTTCGACGCGGAATGGTACGGCGCGCAGCTAGCCGAGACGGTTCCGGACGGTGCCACGCACTATGTGACCGTCGGAGCCGCCCTCGGCCTGAGTCCCCACCCGCTGTTCGACCCCGACTGGTACCTCGAACGCAACCCGGCGGCACTGGTGCGGCACCGCTCTCCGCTCGGACACCTGCTCTCCGGGGCCGCCGATGTCGACCCCGACGTCCATCCCGCGTTCGACTCCGACTGGTATTCGACGACCTACCTCGACGGCGAGTCGGTGCCCGCGATCCTCCATTACCTTGAGACCGGAGACCGGGCCGGCCACGACCCGAACCGGCTGTTCGACACCGCCTGGTACCGTGCCACGCACGGCTGCGGGAACCGGAGTGCGCTCGCGCACTACCTGGCGGAGCGCGACGCGGGAGCGCTCAGGCCGCATCCGCTGTTCGACCCCGAAGTGATCGAGCAGGCGATCCCGAGTGGACGGCGCGATCTCCTCTCGCGGGCCGTGACCAGGCAGCGGGAGATGGAGTGCGCGGGCTGGCCGCAGCCGCGGCACCCCTCCGAGGAGGACTGGCAATGGTACAACCTGGCGACGGGGAAGTACCGGCAGCCGGACACGTTCGCCCTCTACCGGATCATCGGCAACGACCTGCCGCCCCGACACCGGGCCGACCAGACGTTGTCGAACCTCGAGTTCGTGCTCAAGCACGAGCCGGACTTCGACGACTGCCGCAAGATCTGGGTGCTCAACCGCATCGTCGACGCCGAACAGGAGCGGCGCATCAAGAACCTGCTCGAACGGTACTCGGCCGACTACGAGGTCATTCCGTTCGACCTGGACGAGTATCGCCGCATCGGTTGGAACTTCGAACGGCTCGGTCCGGAGCCGATGTTCACCAAGCAGTTCCAGAATCGCTATACGGGGTCGGCGTACGAGAAGGCCGTCGAGCACGTCTACCACGACAAGAACCTCTATGTGATGAACAACAACGGGGCCAGGAACTTCGCCGTCCGCCACGGCCGCGGTACCGCGAAGTGGATACTGCCCTGGGACGGCAACTGCTTCCTGACCGCCGAAGCCTGGTCGGACCTGCGCCAGGCCGTCGCGGAGCGTTCGCACCTGCGCTACTTCGTCGTTCCTATGGCCCGTATGACTGAACCGAATCAGGCGCTGCTCGACGGCGGCGGCGACATCCAAGCCGTCGACGAACCACAGATCCTGTTCCGGGACGACGCCGGCGCCGAGTTCCATCCCGAGTTCCGCTACGGACACCGGCCGAAGGTAGAGCTGCTGCGACGGCTCGGCATCCCGGGCGACTGGGACCGGTTCACGTCCATGCCATGGGATCTGCCCTTCACTCTCGACGAATCCGAACAGCACGCCTGGGGGCAGGCGTCGAAGGTCTACCGGCTCTATTCCGGATCAGTGGCCCAGGAGCTGAACAGCTCCGAGCGCCGTCGCAGCCGTCACGAGGCGATCCTGTCCTTCATCGACAGCATCGACGAGTGCGCCTCGCGGAAGCTGTTTCGGCACCAGGCCCCGATGTCGATCGACGAGACCACGCTGCGTGAGCAGATCCGGGCATACCAGGCGGGCGACCAGGCGCTGTCAGCGATCGTTGGCGAGCTCGTAGCGAGCGCTCAACGCGCGCTGGACGAACCGATCGCGACCGTCCTGGTGAAGTCGACCCTTCCGCCGAGCGGGGATCCGCACGACTACTGGGTGCCGGCGGACCATTGGTTCCCGGACCCGGGAAGCGACGACGGCCTGCCCTATGTCCTGGACGAGTCTCGGCACGTGCCCGGAGTCAGTCCCGAGGACCCCGAATGCGATCGGTACGACCGCGCGGCGCTTCACCGCATGATCGAGAACGTGTACGTCTGCACGCTCGCCGGACTGTTCTCCGGCGAGGAACGCTTCGGCATACGCGCCGCCGAGCAGGTCCGGGCCTGGTTCCTGGTGCCCGAGACCAGAATGAACCCGCACCTCGACTATGCGCGGACGAGGCTTGGGCACAACGGTGACCTCGGCTACAGTCCGTCCATTCTCGAAACCAAGGGCTTCTATCACCTGCTCGACGCGATCCGACTGCTCACCGGCGATAACCACCTGGGCAGCGCCGATTCGGACGGTCTGGCCGAGTGGTTCGGGCGGTTCAGGACCTGGCTCGAGGATAGTCCGCAGGGGCGCAACGCGTGCGGCCGAGCCGATGAATGCGGACTGTGGTACGACGTCCAGGTCGCGGCGATCGACGCATACCTCAACGACGTCCCGGGACTCCAGGCGACGATGCGTCGCGCCTGCGAACGCGTCGGTCGGCAGTTCGCCCCTGAGAACGGTGCGATGTCGGCTGACCTTCGGAAGGACGGCGGCTTGCGGCAGTGCACCGAGAGCCTGGCGGGGTGGTCGGTCCTGAGCGGCATCGCCGCCCGCCTCGGCCTGGATCTGACAGGGTTCGAGCATCCATCCGGCGCGAGTCTCGCGGCAGGTATCGAATGGCTGCTCACCGGCCCTGGTCGGTCGCTGAAGTCCGTGCAGCGCGGCGAATCGGACTCGGATCGGCTCCGGGCGATCGAGTACCGGTTCGGTCGACTCTCATTGGACGAGGCGGCGAAGGCGCGGCAGGTCTTCCAGATCGAGAGCGGACTGCGGCCGTACTGGGTGCTCGGGGACCCGACTGTCGCCGCGATCCCCGCCACGGGAGTCGGCACCCTTTCGGCGGTCGGCCCTAGCGGCAGTTCGGCGGCCGAGCTCTCGGAGCAGAACGCCGCCGAGTTCGTGCACGTCATCGCCACCAGACACGGCATCGGCGTCTTCGACGAGGACTGGTTCGAATACCGCCAGCAGATGTTCGAAGCACTCACACTCGCCTCGATGAAGGCGCAGTCGAACCAGGGATTCGTCTGGCTGATCGGCATCGACCGCGACATGCCGGAACCGGCCAGGCGGCGTCTGGAGGCCCTAACCGCCGACTGGTCGAACATCGAGTTGTTGGAAGTGGAACTGAAACGCGATTTCCGTCCCGAACTGGCCCGCTGGGTCCGGAAGGAAGCGCGCCGAAGAGGCGTCGAGTGGGCGATAACCACCCGGATCGACGACGATGACGTGATGCACGTCGACTTGATCGACAACCTGCAGCGAGAGGCGGAGAACTTCCTCGCCTCGGGAGGAGACGGCCCGGCGGCTCTGGCGGCCGTGTCGGGATGCCGTTGGATACCCAGGGAACGCCTGGCTCGCCGGGTGTTCCACCACAGTCTCGGCCTAGGACTGTCCACGGTCGAACATGTCGACCGCATTTCGACTGTGTACAAGTACAACCATATGACCATAATGGGATCTATTGCCGATGAGGGTGGTTATGTCGGCTGCATCGGCGGCGACACTCCATGGTGGATGTACTCGATCTCCAGAATCTCGGACCAGCAGTCGGTCAACCCCGACCGGTACGGAAAGCTCGCCGAGCATCGGAAGGCGTTCGACGTCGACGACGGCCTTCTTCGGCTCTTCGGGGTGGAACCGCTCGCACTGGATTCGTTCGCGCGGGTGCCGGAACCGGTCCTGACCAGCATTCCTGAGCAACTGACCAAGCGCGGCCTCGAAATCGAAGAGGACATCCACCGGCTCCGCACCGAGTTGAAGCAGGACGAACCCCTTTCCGAGGAACAGCAGCTACGGATCGGGGAGGAGATCACCAGGCTTCGAAGGCAGCGCCGGGAGATGCACCAGGGACTGGTGGAACTGAGTGACGGTCGTGCCGAGGCCGAGGACTGACTCGGTGGCGGCGGCTCCCGCATCCGCAGCGCCTTCCGCGCCGACGGAGCGAGTCTCCGCATGTCCGCCCGAAATCCTCAGTCCAGGCCCCTGTTCTCCGGGGCCTGAGGGCGGCGATGGTCGGCCCGCGGCCATCGCGGTGTCGGTGGGGGTTCGGGGTGGTGGTGCGCGCTGGGTTCGGTCGGGATGTCCTGGTAGGGTCCTGGAGACTTTCTAATTCGGACCCTCTCTTGATGGCAAATACCATGGAATCGCCCGTTTCGGTCATTCGCGACAATGACCACTCGACGCTCTCGCCGCCTCGCATCGGGGAGTGGGAGCCGCACTTGAGCGCCAGCGTGGTGATCCCCGCCCATGGCTCGCAAGACAAGCTCGATCTCGTCCTCGCGGCCCTTTCGGTCCAGAGCTATCCGGCCTCGCTCACCGAGGTCCTGGTGGTCGACGACGGCAGCAGCCCGCCGCTGCGCCTGCCCGAAATCCGCCCCGAGCACTGCCGCGTCCTCACCGTCGGCGACGGCGCCTGGGGCTCGGCCGCCGGCACCAACGCCGGAGCCGCGGCCGCAGACGGGGACGTGATCGTCCGGCTCGACGCCGACATGCTCGCCTGGCGCGAGCACCTCGAGTCCCAGATGCGCTGGCACCACCTCGCCGACTACCTGGTCGTCCTGGGGCACAAGCGCTTCGTCGACTACCGGCCGGACCTGCTCACCACCGAGGGAGTCCGCGACACCGTCGCCGCCGGCAAGGCCGAGACCCTGTTCGACGCCGCCGAATCCAAGCCCCAGTGGATCGAGAAGGTCATCGACGCCACCGACGGCCTCGCCGCCGCCCCCTGGCGCAGCGTCGCCAACGTCTTCGTCGGCGCCTCGGCCTCGGTCCACCGGAACCTGTTCGACCGCGCCGGCGGCTTCGACCAGACCATGCCGCTGGGCAGCGACACCGACTTCGGGCACCGCCTCGCCCAGCGCGGGGCCGCGTTCGTCCCCGACACCGGCAGCTCCAGCTGGCACCTCGGCCTCCCGCAGATCAAGACCCGCGCGACCGACGGCAACCGCTACCGCCGCGCGTTCTTCCTCCAGCGCCTGCCCGCGCACCGCAGCCGCCGCCAGAGCCCCCTCGCGCACTTCGAAGTGCCGTACGTCGACATCGCCGTCGACGTCGACCGCATCGACCTCGACCACATCGACTCACGGATCCGACCCCTCCTCGACGGCGCCCGCACCGACATCCGCATCACCCTCGTGGCGCCCTGGCCCGAACCGGACCTCCAACGCGCCGTGGTCGCCGACACCGAGCTCGAAGGCAAGATCGTCCAGGACTACTACGCCGGCGAGCCGCGCATCCGATTCGCCGCCACCGCGCCGACCCCCCACCCCTCCACCCCCTACCGTCTCGAACTCCCGCTCGACTACCCCGCGACCGCCGACACCGTCTCCCGGCTCCTCAAAGCCGCCGACCAGAACAACGCCGGCATGGTCGAACTGCCCGCGCCAGGCGCCACCGCCCGGCTCGTGCGCATCGCGGCCGCCGCCCGCGCCGACCACCTCGGCGTCCCCGCCGACCAGGTCGCCGCGACCGTGCGGCTCGAACCCGAAGACCCCGCTGGCCCGCGACCTCGGCGCCACCCCGGCGAGGTGGCGCGCCTCGCCACCGCCCACAAGGAACGAGGGCGGCAATCCAAGCGCGCCGCCTCCCTGGCCCGCCACGCCCGATTCTCACCCACCTGGCTCCTCCACCGCCTCAAACGGATGATCCGAAGATGAAGACCACTCTCACCGCACTCCCCGAGCCCGACGCCGTCACCGTCCGATTCGAATTCGAACCCGAACCGGACGACCGCACCGAGATCCCCGGCGAGACGATGATCGGCCGTACCGCCGTCTTCCGACTCCCCGCCGAATTCGACCTCACCGCCACCCACCCCGACATCCTCGCCCTGGCCGTCCTGCTGTCATGCCGGCCCTGGACCGGGCCCCGACTCGTCCTCGACCGGCCCGTCAGCCCCCGATTCGCCGCGGCCGTCGACGAACACCTGGGCATCGCCCTCGAACCGGTCGACCCCGACCTGGCCCCCCGCGCCCGCCCCGACGGCCCCCGCCCCGGCCTGGCCTACTCCGGCGGCGTCGACTCGGTCGCGGCCGCCGCGCTCCTGCCCGGCGAACCGCGCCTGTACTACCTCGACCGGACCCTCTCCGAAGACGGCCGGGCCGCCATCGACAAGACCGCGGCCCACCGCTCCTGCGACGACATCGAACAGCGCGGCCTGAGCGTCCGCCGCGTCCCCAGCGACGTCGAATACCTGCGCCGCCCCACCGGAGCGCCCGTCAACCTCCCCACCGACCTCGGCTTCGCGCTCCCGGCCGTGCTCTGCGCCGACCTCGACGGCCTCGACGCCCTGGTCACCGGCATCCTCGCCTCGAGCGTCTTCGGCCTCAACGCGAGCCGCTTCACCGCGCCCGGCCCCGGCGGCGAACTGTCGCGCTGGCGGGAGGTCACCGCCGCCGCCTCGCTCCCGTTCCAGCCGGTCACGGCCGGACTCAGCGAGGCCGCCACGTCGCTCATCGCCGACCGGGCATGGGACGGCCGGGTCCTGGCCCAGTCCTGCCACATCGGCGGCGCCGGGACGCCCTGCTACGCGTGCCGCAACTGCTACCGCAAGACCATCGTCGAGGCCGCCCTCACCGGCGACTGGCCAGAACCCGAGCGGGTCGAGACCCTGCTGCGCAACGGCCAGGCCCTCGCCGACCTCACCGCCGTCCCCATCCCGCTCGAATGCTCCCTGGTGTTCGCGATGAGCCGCTACGACGGCGACGACCCGCTCCTGCGCCTGCTGCGCGAGCGCGTGAGCCGCGACGGACTCGACGCCGACTGGATGACCAGCCACTACGGGCCCGCGCTCGACCTGCTCGACGACCGCTACCGCGACGCGGTCGCCGAGCGGATATCCCGCCACGTCGAGCCGATGACCGAAGCGCAGGTGTCCGCCGTCGAGTCCTGGGACCTCACCGGCGAGCGCGCCTTCCGCACCACCTGGCGCGAATCGGACGCGTTCATCGAGCGGCTCACCGCGACCGGGCCGGTGGTCGGGAAGCGCCGCGGCGTCAAGGGCGACTTCCGGCCCTACCGGCTCGGCCCGAAGACCGGGCGCGGCGGGGCCGAGTGCCGCCGCAACGACTGGTCCCCGCTGGAGCCTGCCGCGCTCGGGGAACTGGAGCCGCGACTGACGGCCTCGGTGGTCGTACCGGCCTACGGCGGCCAGGAGAAGCTCGACCTCGTGCTCGCCGCCCTGGCCGAGCAGTCCTATCCCTCCGAGCTGACCGAGGTCGTCGTCGTCGACGACCGGAGCGAGCCGCCCCTGCGCCTGCCCGAGCTGCGACCGGCCTCGACCAGGATCGTCCGGACGGACGGCGCCGCCTGGGGCGCGGCCAACGCCGTCGCCGTAGGCGCGGCCGCCTCCGACGGCGAGGTCATCGTCCGACTCGACGCCGACACCGTCCCCTACCGGCGCCACCTCGAGTCGCACATGCGCTGGCACCACCTGGCCGACAATCTGTTCATCCTGGGCCACAAGCGGTTCGTCGAATACGAGGCGGGAGCGCTCACCCCCGAGCGGGTCGGCAGCGAAGTCGCCGCCGACCGCGCCGAGGGCCTGTTCGACCCCGCCACCGCCCAGGAGGCCAAGAACGTCAAGTTCCTGGCGAGCACGAAGAGGCTCCGCACCGCCCACTGGAGCCGACTGCACTCGGTCATGGAGGGCATCACCGTCTCCACCGACCGCAGCCTGTTCACCGCCGCCGGAGGCATGGACCCCGACATGGTCCGCGGCCAGGACGTCGAGTTCGCCTACCGGGTCGGCCTGGCCGGCGGCGTGTTCATCCCCGACGACGGGGCCTCGGCCTGGCACCTGGGCATACCCGAGGGCTGGCGGAACCCCGGCAACGGCAAGCGGGTCCGCAAGGCCCTCAACGGCCAGCGCATCCCCGAGTCGATCCACCGCGACGGCGGCCGGGGCCGGTCGTGGGCGGTGCCGCTGGTCGACGTCGTCGTCGACGTCGAGGACGCCTCCTACGAAGAGGTAATGGACGCGGTCATGCCGCTGCTGGACGGCTTCTGCCGGGACATCCGGGTGACCCTGGTCGGCGGATGGTCCGGCCCGAGCCTCGGCCGCGAGCCCACGCTGGACCACCCCCGTCTCGACCTCAAACTCGTGCACGAGACCCTTCGCGCCGATCCCCGGGTGCGCTTCACCACTTGGGAGTACCGGCGCGCCGACCCGTCGGTGCCGTGGCGGCTGGTGCTGTCCCCCCGCTTCCCGACCACGCCCTACACCATTGAGTCCCTGCTGGAGATCGCCGACCGCGAACAGGCCGGACTGGTGGTGGCGCGCCACGAGAAGGAGCGGATCCGCCTGGAGCGCCGCTCGATGTTCGCGCGGGCGGTGTGGCTCGGCGCCAAGAGCAACGACATCGACAAGACGGTCGAGCGGCTCTCGAAGGCGGTCCGCTTCCCTGCGCCGCCGTCGATGGTGCTGGGGCCCGACACCCCGAGACCGGCCTCGCGCGGTGTCTGGCGGGCGCGGGAAGCGCTCCTGGAACTGGCCGACCCGGCCAAGGCCAGGGCCGACCAGTTGGCCTGGCACGCCAGGTTCTCCCCGACGTGGTGGCTCGCCCGCGTCCGGCGGCGGCTGCGCCGAGTGCTCACGGCTCGTCGATCGTGAGCCGATCCTGGTGCCGCTCAAGCCAGTGCCCGAACAGTCCCGCCCACGACAGCGTGCGCATCCCGCCCATGCCGGAGGCCAGCAGCGCCAGCGCGTCGGGGTCCTTGACCGCCCGCCGCGCCGTCGGCGTCAACAGCGCCATCAGCGGTTCCGCCGCTCGCACATAGGACGCGACCGTCCGCAGGCTCTCCGGGCTGGTCTGGCGGCGTCCGCGCCGTGCGCCGAGGCGGGCGCCGTCGTTGGTCGACGGCAGGGCGGCCACATCGGGGTCGGCCGCGTACAGCATGCGCCGGTAGAAGACGCCGCCGAGCTTCTCGGCGGTCGGCACCCGGATCGCCAGGCGCAGCACCTCGGGGTGGGCGAACGGGAACCGGACGTCCAGTTCGGGTCCGAGCAGCCACCGGCCGGAGGCGGCCACCGCCCGCGCGGTGCGCACGTGGAGCACGCCCAGCATCGCTCCGGCCCGGTGGCCGATGAACGGGGCCACCGCCTCGCCCAGTCTGGACCGGGCGGCCTCGGCGAACCGGTCTCGGACCGCCGGCAGCAGCATCCGGTCGGTCCTCAGGCGGCGCTGTTCGAGGGCCTTCCACAGCAGGTACTCGCGGCGGGCCCCGTCGGTCTCGTCGGCGAGCTTCCCACCGACCAGTGAGCTTTTGAACATCACGTCGCCGGCCAGCCCGTCGACGAGGGTCCGCTCGTGTCGGTGGAGGTTACGGGCCAGCGGCATCATCCAGGTGTGCAGGCCGGTCTGGAACTCCATGCGGTCCCGCACGGCCGCGTGCTCCTCGACCCAGGCATCAGGGCCCGGGACGAGGGTGCGGTGTTTCACGCCGAGCGCCTCGGCCACGGGACCGGCGTACCGCATGTCGCGGTCGTGGCCGTCGTCGCCGCTGGTCGTCCAGGCCCTGACCTGGTCGATCCGTTGTTTCGCCAAGATGCCGAGCAGCCGTGAGTCCCAGCCGCCGCTGAGCGTCACGGCCCCCTCGGGGGCGGCCGGGATCGCCTCGGCCACGGCGGCCGCCACCTCGCCCGGGGAGGGCTCGCCGTCGCCTGCGTCGGCGAGCCAGGCCGGTTCGAACGACTCGCTCGCCACACGGCCGTCGTCGACGACGAGCGCGCCGGCCGCGCGCAGCCGTTTGACCTCGCGGAACGGCGTGTCGTCGGCGGCGGGCGCGTGGAAGGCCAGGGTCGCCGCCCAGGCGTCCCAACCGATGTGCAGCGGCGCGTCGTCGAGGCCGAGCAGGCCCCCGATGCGGGAGGCGAAGTAGACCGCGCCGTCGAGTTCGCGGTAGTACACGTCGTTCAGGCCGAGCGCGTCGGTGTGCAGCAGGGGGACCGGTTCGGTCTGGAGTCCGGCGGCCAGGCGCCGCTCGGCGGCGTCCTGCCAGGCGGTCGGGCCCGAGCCCGGCGCGAGGGGGCTCCAATGCAGTCCCCGGCGCGGGCCCGCCTCCCAGGTCTCGGCCGCGCCGGTGGTGTAGAGGACGGCGCCGGGGCCTTCGAACGCGGCGGACAGGCCCTCCGGGGCGTCGGCGAGGAGCCGCCTGATCCGCTCGGGGTCGGCCGGGCCGAGGGCGCCGCAGCAGTAGGGCCTGGCACGGTAGTCGATCGGCTCGTTCACCGCGGACCTCCTCCGGTGAGGCGCCGCAGGCGCCGCTTGAGAGTGCGCATCGCTCGGTCTCGCACCGGCTCCTCGGCCAGTCGCCGCCAGTGCCGGGCCCGCTCCTGCGCGTGCGCGAGCCGCCCTTCCAGGTCGTGGACGGCCAGGCGCAGTGACGCCAGTTCGCGGTGGAGGCCGGTGACGTCCGGCCGCTCGACCCAGTCGAAGGCCCAGTCGGTCCCGTCGATCCAGCGGGTGCCCTCGCGCCGGTCGACGGCGTCGAAGAGTTCCTCGCCGTCCCGCAGGTCCCCGGCGGCGGCGTCGAGGGCGTCGAGGCGCTCCAGCCGGGCGAAGTGCATGTCGCTGTTCTTGACGCAGGCCAGGAACAGGATGCCGAGGCGGTCGCGTTCGGCCTCGCGGATCAGGCGGTCGAGGGCGCCGACGCGGAGCATCAACTCCGGCGGCTGGTGCAGGCGGTACGGCGGGGTGGGGTCGGGCGGCGAGTCGCCGAACGCGACCCGCCGGTCGTCGGCGAAGGCGCGGCGCAGCCGCTCGCCGCGCGGCCCGTCGGGCGGCGCCACGGCCACCCGGACCGGTGCCTTGGAAGCGCCGAGGGCGCTGTATACGGACGGTTTCACCTTGGTCGGCGGCGAGCGGTCGAAGTCGATGACGACCTCGACGACGGCCGATCCGTTTCCGAGGGGGCTGGACACGGTTCCGATCGTAACGCCCGGGTCCGTCCTCTCAGAACGGCGGGCGGGACGCCGTCCGGCGTCCCGCCC
Organism: Glycomyces salinus; assembly: GCF_016428645.1. Lineage (GTDB taxonomy): Bacteria > Actinomycetota > Actinomycetes > Mycobacteriales > Micromonosporaceae > Glycomyces > Glycomyces salinus. Next base: position 32,796 of record NZ_JAELXW010000035.1, read on the forward strand.
GCTCGCGATGTCCGGTGCTGTCGGCTGCTAGACCAGGCCCTTGTTCTCCAGGGCTTCGCACACGGTGGAGACCATGAGCCCGGCGACGACGTAGGGGTCGCAGTTCGCGTTCGGGCGGCGGTCCTCCAGGTAGCCCTTCTTGTCGCGCTCGACCTGCCACGGGATGCGGATCGAGGCGCCGCGGTCGGAGACGCCGTAGGAGAACTCGGTGTAGTGGGCGGTCTCGTGCTGGCCGGTGAGGCGCTCGTCGATGCCGTGGCCGTAGCCGGCGATGTGCTCGTCGGTCTTGGTGCCCAGGGCCTCGCAGGCGGCGATGATCGGCTCGTAGTCGTCGCGCATGGCCTTGGTGGAGAAGTTGGTGTGGCACCCGGCGCCGTTCCAGTCGCCCTTGGCGGGCTTGGCTTCGAGGGTGGCGGCGACGCCGAACTCCTCGGCGGTGCGGTACAGCAGCCAGCGGGCCAGCCACAGCGAGTCGGCGACGTCCAGCGTCGAGGCCGGGCCGACCTGGAACTCCCATTGGCCGGGCATGACCTCGGCGTTGATGCCCGACAGCGGCAGACCCGCGGCCAGGCAGTTGTCGAGGTGCTTCTCCACGATCTCGCGGCCGAAGATCTCGTCGGCGCCCACGCCGCAGTAGTAGCCGCCCTGCGGGGCCGGGTAGCCGCCCTCGGGGAAGCCGAGCGGGCGCGAGCCGACCATGAAGGTGTACTCCTGCTCGAGGCCGAACAGGGGCTCCTGCGAGGCGTACTTCTCGGCGACCTCGGCCGCGGCCGCGCGCGTGTTGGTCGGGTGCGGGGTGAAGTCGGTGTCGAGGACCTCGCACAGCACCAGCAGGTTCTCGCCCCCGCGGATGGGGTCGGGCACGATCTTGACCGGGCGCAGCACGCAGTCAGAGGAGTTGCCCTCGGCCTGGTTCGTGCTGGAGCCGTCGAAGCCCCAGATCGGCGGCTCCGCCGTTCCGTCGGTGAGGATCTTGGTCTTGGAACGCAGCTTGGCGGTCGGCTCGGTGCCGTCGAGCCAGATGTACTCGGCCTTGATTGCCATCAGCTAGGAGCCCTCTCTCGTGGTGCCGTGTCAATGGCTGCCACGCTCCCAAGGACCCGTTGCCCGCTCGTTGAGCGTCTGTAAACACTCTGTTAACCGCGCCCGCGGGCCGGCGGCGGCGTCGCCGCTGCGGACGCGAGTCCCCATCGTCCATTTTCCGGGCAGAAAATCTGGTTCACCCCGTATCCCCGATTCCGACAGTTTCGTTCTTCTAGGTGCGAGCGGCCATCCGCTCGCGATCAGGTTCAGAGCGTTGGAGGAGACGATGGGACTCATCATGCGGGGCGGCGACATCGTTCGCCGGCTCGGCGTGCCCCGGCTCCTCCTCGGCGCCGCGCTCGGCGTGTTCGGCCTCCTGTTCTTGGGGGCCTGGGGCACGGCGACCGCGGCCTGGGCGCAAGACGAGACCGCCGAGGCGGAGGGCCTTGCCGCGTTGACCGATCCGCTCACCGCAGAGGTGTCCGACATGTCGCGCCTGGCCGCGCGACTCGTCCCGCACAACCAGTTGGGACAGGGGACATCCGCGGACGAGGGGACGGCTTCGGGGCTGGTGTCGGGCCTGACCGAACCGGTGGCCGAGTTGACCGCCGAGCCCGCGGAGATCGTGCCGCTGAGCGACGCCGCAGCCGGCCTAGTGAACGGCGAGTCTGTAGGAGACAGTGCCGCTGGAGTAGTGACACCGCTGGTAACCCTGGCCGACCGGACGGTTTCGGCCGCCCAGAGTCCGGCCGACGCGGTGTCCGGTGTCTATGAGACCGTCGCGCCCGCGACCGACGAGGTCGAAGTGGTGGCGCGGCTGGTGACCGATGGCCTCGGGACGTGGAGCGACGAGACGACGCCCGGGAGCGTCCTCGCCCACGGCCTAGGACAGCCGAGCTTCACCGCCCTCCAGACGGACACGGTCCCCACCGAAGTGGCGGCGGCACTCCCCGGAGTGCGAAACGACCGGTCGGCCGCCCACTTCGAGTGCTCCGCCGCCGAAATCGGCGCGCGGGGGACCGACGAGCCGGAAGCGGCCGGGCGGTACGCGCCGGTCGACGGCGCCGCGCGGCATTGGCCCCCGAAGGGGCCGAAGCTGCCTGACCTGAACCTCATCCCCGGTGGAGCCACAGGCTCTTCCGCCGGTATCAGTGTGGACGGCGGACAATCCGCCGTCGACGTCTCCCCGTTCACGGCGGCCGAGCAGGTGTCGCTCGCCCGTGCACTGGCCGGGGAAGTGGGGCGGCCGTTGGACCGCACCGCCGAGCTGTCCGTCGCCCCTGACTAGAGCCTCCGCGCGTCGGCGCGGGGAACGCGGGCGCACAGCGCCCAGATCCCACCGGTTGCAGTGCCCGAGGCACGTCCTCGGCCATGCCCGAAGCGCCGGCGCGCGGCCGGGCCCACACCGGCCGGGCCTGTCAAGCCGGGCCGAATCAAGAGGAAATCCGCCCGAAACCCTCGGGCGCAAACAACCAGAAGGAAACGATTCGCATCATGCGCAAGGTTCTCACCGTCGCCGCTGCCGCCGCGGGCGTCGCCGCTCTCGGCGCCGCCTCCCCGGCCCTCGCCTCCGGCAACAACTCCGGCGTCACCGCCGGAGCGGTCAGCCTGCTCAACATCGACGCCTCCAGCGCGGCGCACTGGCAGATCTGCGGCCAGAACGTCTTCGCCCAGTCGTTCGACCAGAACTGCGACAACCGCGACCACATCGGCCCCGGCCCGCAGTCGGGCGTGACCGCCGGTGACGTCTCCGGCGGCAACCTGGACATCTCGAGCGCGGCGCACTGGCAGATCTGCGGACAGAACATCGCCGTCTCGCCGTCGCTGAACCAGATGTGCAAGAACTACGACCACCTGTCCGAAGACGCGCAGTAACGAACGCTACGGGGGCGGGGCCGCCCTGACGGCTCCCGTCCCCACCATCGAATCAGAAACGGGGAATCCATGAAGAAGGCAACTTCCGTCGCGTTCGCGGCCGCCGCCGGCGTCGCCGCCCTCGGCGCCGCCGCCGCTCCGGCCATGGCCGAGAGCTCGGGCGTCCAGGCCGGCGACCTGTCGCTGGTCAACATCGACGCCTCCCGCGCGGCGCACTGGCAGATCTGCGGCCAGAACGTCTGCGCCCAGTCGTTCAACCAGAACTGCGACAACCGCGACCACCTCGGCAAGGGCCCCCAGTCGGGCATCGACGCCGGCGACCTGTCCCTGGGCAACCTGGACATCTCGGACGCGGCCCACTGGCAGATCTGCGGCCAGAACGTCTTCGCCCAGTCGTTCAACCAGAACTGCGACAACCGCGACCACATCGGCAAGGGCCCCCAGTCGGGCATCGACGCCGGCGACCTGTCCCTGGGCAACCTGGACATCTCGGACGCGGCCCACTGGCAGATCTGCGGCCAGAACGTCTTCGCCCAGTCGTTCGACCAGAACTGCGACAACCGCGACCACATCGGCCAGGGCCCCCAGTCGGGCATCGACGCCGGCGACCTGTCCCTGGGCAACCTGGACATCTCGGACGCGGCCCACTGGCAGATCTGCGGCCAGAACGTCGGCGTCGCGCCGTCGCTCGCCCAGCAGTGCCTCAACTACGACCACATGCCCAACACCGCCCAGTAGGCGGCCCGGGGCGGGCCGACCCGCGCGGACGGCCCGCCCACGCACATTCATTCCAGAAGGGGACTAGAGGACTCATGCACAAGACCACTGCCGCCGCCGCGCTCGCCGCGGCCGGCGTCGCCGCCCTCGGAGCAGCCGCTCCGGCCATGGCCCAGAACTCCGGCGTCCAGGCCGGCGACCTGTCGCTGGTCAACATCGACGCCTCGGACGCGCTGCACTGGCAGATCTGCGGCCAGAACGTCTTCGCCCACTCGTTCGACCAGAACTGCGACAACCGCGACCACATCGGCACCGGCCCCCAGTCGGGCATCGACGCCGGCGACCTGTCGCTGGTCAACATCGACGCCTCGGACGCGCTGCACTGGCAGATCTGCGGCCAGAACGTCTTCGCCCAATCGTTCGACCAGAACTGCGACAACCGCGACCACATCGGCCCCGGCCCGCAGTCCGGCGTGACCGCCGGCGACGTCTCCGGCGGCAACCTGGACATCTCCAGCTTCGCCCACTGGCAGATCTGCGGCCAGAACGTCTTCGCCCACTCGTTCGACCAGAACTGCGACAACCGCGACCACATCGGCCCCGGCCCGCAGTCCGGCGAGACCGCCGGCGACGTCTCCGGCGGTAACCTGGACATCTCCAGCTTCGCCCACTGGCAGATCTGCGGCCAGAACGTGGCCGTGGCGCCGTCGCTGAACCAGATGTGCCAGAACCAGGACCACATCAACGAGCCCGGCAACGGGACCGTGCCGCCCAAGGGCGTCGACCAGGGCGACTACTGAGACCGACGGGTTTCGGTCACGCACCGAAGGTAAACCAGTAATGCGACACACGAAGATTCTCGCGGCCTCTGCCGCGGCCGCCGCCGCAGCGGTCATCCCGAGCGGAGCGGCCGCGGCCTCCACACCGGACTGGCTGACGCTCGCCAACATCGAGTCCGACCAGCCCTCGCTGCTGCCGATGGTGTGCGGCGAGGACGACTCCGGGACCGTGCTCGATCCGGCCTGCGAGGGCCTGCTCGGCACCGAGCAGGACCGGGCCGCGGCCGATCTCGGAGAGCAGCTGCCGGACGCACCCGGAGGATACGGCCGGACGCTGGCCAACGTCGACCTGCGCGACTTCGCCAAATGGCAGGTCTGCGGGATCGCGGTCGGCGCGACCGGTGAAGGCTACGACTGCGACAACTCCATCACCGGAGAACGCGAGCCGGCTGGCCCCGGCGACGCGTACTCGCTGGTCAACGCCGACACCACCGGCTCCTTCGATTGGCGCGTCTGCGGCGTCTCCGCGTTCGAGGAGGCCAGCGGGTCCTGCTGACCCGAACGGTTTCCGTTCATACCCAACGGCCGGGACCTCCCACGAGGTCCCGGCCGCCCCTGCGTCTACAGCCGCCACACCTCGCCGGCGCGCAGCGCCACCCGGTCGCCCGCGGGCCGATCCGGTTCGGCGACCCACACCTCGGTGTCGGCCGCGGCCTCCAGCTCCAGCCGCTCCAATTGCCCCTCGCGCCAGCTCAAGCGCTTGACGGTGACCGCCCCGCGGCAGCGCAGCCCCGACACCTCGCCGTCCGGCCAGGCCGCCGGCAGGGACGGCAGCGGCTCGATCAGCGGCACCCCCTCGAAGACCCGGTGCGACTGCACCAGCATCTCGGCGACCGCGGCCGTGGTGCCGAAGTTCCCGTCGATCTGGAACGGCGGGTGCGCGCACAGCAGCGAGGCGTACACCCCGCCGTCCGCGTACGTCGCCTCCGCGTCCCTGCGGCGGAAGCCCACCGGCGTGAGGAACTCGCCCAGCAGCCGGTGCGCGCGGTCCCCGTCGCGCAGCCGCGCCCACAGCGCGGTCTTCCACGCCAGCGACCAGCCGGTGCCCGCGTCGCCGCGGACCTCCAGGGACCGCTCCGCGGCCTCGAGCAGCTCCGGCGAACCGGTCAGCGAATCACCGGGGAAGACCCCGTACAGGTGCGAGACGTGCCGGTGGTCGACCTCGGCCTCCTCGCGCTCGACCGCCCACTCCAAGATCCGGCCGTCCGAGCCGATCCTCACCTCCGACAGACGCGGCAGCGCCTCCTTGACCTCGCTGACGACGGCCAGTTCGGGACCGTGGACGGTCTCGGCGACCACATCGGCGGCCTCCAGGACGAACTCGAACAGCTCGCGCACCAGCGTCGCGTCCATGGCGGTGGTCTCGTCGGCAGCCGCGGTGCCCTCGGGCGTGACGAACTGGTTCTCCGGGCTCGTGGCCGGGCTGGTCACCAGGCGCCCGTCCGAGCCCTCCGAGAGCCGGTCGAGCACGAAACGGGCCGCGCCCAGCACGATCGGGAAGCGGTCGGCCAGGAACTCCTCGTCGCGGGAGAACCGCCAGTGCTCGGCCAGGTGCATGCACAGCCACACCCCGCCCATCGGCCAGTTCTGCCACTGCGTCTCGAAGTCGCACGGCGTGGTCAGCCGCCAGAAGTCGGTGTTGTGGTGGCAGCACCAGCCGCGCGCCCCGTAGAGGGCCCGGGCGGTCTCGACCCCGGACTCGGCCAGGTCGGACACCAGGTCGAACAGCGGCTCGCCGAACTCCGGCATCCCGCAGGTCTCGGCCGGCCAGTAGTTCATCTCGACGTTGATGTTGGTGGTGTAGTCGCAGCTCCACGGCGGCTGGACCTGGTCGTTCCAGATCCCCTGGAGGTTCGCCGGCTGCGTGCCCGGACGCGAGGACGCCGCCAGCAGGTAGCGGCCGAACTGGAAGGCCAGCACCGGCAGGTGCTCGTCGCCCTCCCCGGCCGCGCGCCGGTGCAGCCGCTCGTCGAGCGTCCCCTCCGGGGCCCGGCCGAGCCGCAGGTCCACCCGGTCCATGACCTCGCGGTGGGAGGCGACGTGCTCGTCCCGGATCGCCTCCCAGCCGGCCTCGGCCGCCCGGTCCGATTCGCGCTCCACATCCTCGGCCAGGCCGTCGAGGCCGGCACCGGAGCGCATCGCCACGAAGACGGTGACCTCGCGGCAGCCGGAGAAGCGGTGCCCGTCCCCGGACCGGGCCAGGTCGCCGTCGCAGCGCAGCCGGGCCCGCATCGCCAGGGCCCGCACGCCCTCGGTCGTGGAGTAGTCCGGCTCGTCGATCGGGTTGCTCCGCGAGGGCAGCCCCGCCGGGGCGTGCCCGGTGAGGGCCAGCTCCTCGGCTCCCGCCCGGAGGGCGCCGCCCTCGTGCGGCCAGTCGAAGGCCAACGTCAGAGCGAACGGGTCGGCCGCGCTCCACCGCAGCGCGATCACCCCGTAGCGGACCGAGACCACCGCTTCCATGGTGACCGGACCGCGGCGGACGGCCGCGGTGCCGTCGCGCAGGTCCAGTTCGCCGGAGACGAAGTCGTCGTCGCCGGTGTGGGAGAAACGCAGCGTCCCGGCAGGCTGGTACGCCTTGGTGCTCTCGCCCTGCATGGCCCGCAGCATCCGGTCGGCCGCGTGCAGCTCGCCGCGCCGTATCGCCTCGGCCGCTTCGGCGGCGACGGCGCCGACACCCTGGGGGACCTGCCAGTCGCCCGTGCCCGCCCAGAACCCGTCCTCGTTCAGGCCGATCTCTCGGTCGCCGATCATCGCGCCGACGCGCCCGTTGCCCAACGGCATCCCCTCGTGCCAGGCCCGCGGGGGGCGGCGGGAGACCAGTTTCAGCTCTTCCGACATGCGTCCAGGATTCCATCCGGGGCGCCCCGGGCACGGCGGACCCGACCGTTACCCGATCGCAATGCAACTTCGCCGCCGGCTCGCGCGTTGAGGTACTGCCCGAAGACGAATCCGGCTCGTTCGTCGCTCAGATCCCAGAAGACGGAGTAGCAAGCAAGTGGAACTCAAGCAACACTTCACCAGGCTCGGCGCCCTGGCCGCGGCAGGAGCGGTCGGCACTGCGGCGGCTCTTGCCTTCGCGACTTCGGCGCAAGCTGCCGCCCAGACCATCGAGATCAACGACGGCAACGTCCCCACCACGGCCGGAGGCTACGAAGACCAGTCTTGCGACCAGGTTCCCGGCGGTCCGCTGGACGGCCAGGACGGCTGGGTGTTCGTCCTCCCGGCGTCGGCCGGAGCCGAAGGCAACTTCATTTCGGTCACCGCCACGTTCACCGACGGAGACGGCGCGGAGCAGATCCTCACCACCGATGGCGTCGACGGCGATGTGGTCGACGGCCAAGGCGACAACAAGGCCTACATCATCACCCCGGCCGGCTGGGAGCTCATCCACGCCGAAGCCGAAGTCGAGGACCCGAACGAAGGCGCCTTCTTCAATCTGACCCACGCCTGCCCGGGCGAGGAGCCCGACGACCAGACCACGCCTCCGGGCGACGAGACCACCACACCGGGCGAGGAGACCACCTCCCCCGGCGGTGACGAGACCAGCCCCGGCGAGACCTCGACCTCCCCGGCCGGCGGCGACACGCTGCCGACCACCGGTGCTCCGCTGACGATCGCGCTGGTCACGGCCGCCGCGCTCGCCGCCGCGGGCGCCGCGGTCTTCGTCCTGATGCACCGCCGCCGGGCCGCTCAAGACTGGTAGCCCCACCGGGTCCCGGCCGTTATCTAAACGTTATGCAACCGCTAGAAGCGCTCCCGCGTTTAGCAGTTGTCCCGAGCCGGGACCCGACGACTACCGCCCGCTGCTTGACGGTGCGGTCCTCGCCGCGCCCCTGGAATCCTGCCACCGGGGGCGCGGCCCCGACGCCCCGGAACCGTCCCCCTTGGTTCCGGGGCGTCATACTGCGCACACCCCGCGCCCGCCTTCCTTCGCCATTCCGCCTCCGGCACGGTAAATTACCCGCAGGTTCAGCGCCGAATCCGAACCCTTGAGTCCGCGAGGTGCCAGCTGCCCGGCATCCGAGCACCGTATCCATGGAGATGCCCACCACATGGCAACTGAAGAAAAAGCCCGACCCGCCGCGGGCGCCTTCGACCGGTTCTTCCACCTCAGTGAGAACCGCACCACCTGGAAACGCGAGATCCTCGCGGGCACCACCACGTTCCTGGCGATGGCCTACATCCTGGCGGTCAACCCGATCATCCTCGGCGACGCCGGTATGCCCGCCGGCGGCGTCTTCGCGGCCACCGCCGTCGCCGCCGCCACCGGATGCCTGGTCATGGGCCTGTGGGCGCGGTACCCGATCGCCCAGGCCCCCGGCATGGGCCTCAACGCCTTCTTCGCCTACACCGTCGTGCTCACCATGGGCATCGACTGGCAGGTCGCCCTCGCCGGCACCTTCATCTCCGGCGCGCTGTTCTTCGTCCTGGCCGTCACCGGCGTCCGCGAGATGATCGTCAACGCCATCCCCAACCAGATGAAACTCGCCACCGGCGCCGGCATCGGCCTGTTCATCGCCTTCATCGGCCTCCAGAAAGCCGGCATCGTCACAGACGACACGGCCACCCTGGTCACCCTCGGCGACTTCCGCTCAGGCCCCACCCTCCTGGCCCTGTTCGGCCTGGTCGCGACCGTCGTCTTCCTCGTCCTCGGCTGGAAGGGCGCGGTCTTCTACGGATTGATCGCCACCACCGCGCTCGGCGTCGCCACCGGCGTCACCAACGAGGCCGCCGACCTGACCCCCGACTTCGCCTCCACGTTCGGCCAGGGCATCACGCACCTGCCCGAGGCATTCACCGGCCAGATGATCGTGGTCATCCTGACCATGCTCTTCGTCGACTTCTTCGACACCTCCGGCACCCTGTTCGCCGTCGCCGGACAGGCCGGAATGCTCAAGGACGGGAAACTGCCGCGCGCCGGACGCGCCATGGCCTCCGACTCGATCGCCACGATGGCCGGGGCCGTGTTCGGCACCTCGACGACCACCTCCTACATCGAGTCGTCCTCCGGTGTGGCCGTGGGCGGCCGGACGGGCCTGACCGCGGTGACCACCGGGGCGTGGTTCCTGATCTCCCTGGTGGCCTTCCCCGTGGTGGCCATCGTCGCCGGCACCGACGCGATCATCGCCCCGGCCCTGATCGTGGTCGGCGTGCTCATGGCCAAGCAGCTCGGCGGCATCGAATGGGACCGGCTCGAGTTCGCCGTCCCGGCGTTCCTGACCCTCGTCGCGATGCCGCTGACCTATTCGATCGCCAACGGCATCGCCCTGGGCCTGGTGTTCTACCCCCTGGTCATGATCACCAAGGGACGCTGGCGGGAAGTCCACCCGATCATGTACGGGCTGCTTCTGGTCTTCGTCGGCTACTTCTTCTTCCTCCACTAGCGGCCGAGGCCGGGCCGGCGCCACCGCGCCGGCCCGGCCCGTTCACCTCCGGCGGCCGGGCGAGGCGAGCCGGGCCCGCGAATCGCGGGCATGCAGCTGCCCGCACGCGGCGTCGACGTCTGCACCGCCCTGCCTGCGCCGCATCGCCCGCACGCCCCGATCCCGCAGGCCGCGCACGAACGCGCGCGTCCGCTCCTCGGTCGGGGACCGGAAACGCGGGTCGGCGCCGAAGGCCCGGTTGTACGGGATGACGCTGACCGGCACCAGGTCGGGGCGCGGCCGCTCGGCCACCAGGCGGGCCAGCGCCTCGACGTGCCCGCGGGTGTCGTTGACGCCGTCGATGAGCGCGTACGCCAGGAACACCCGCCGTCCCGAGGCGGCCACGTGCCGGTCGACCACGGCCAGGTTCTCGCCGAGGCTGAACCGCCGCTCCAACGGCACCAGTTCGGCGCGCTGGTCGGGGAACGGCGAATGCACCGACAAGGTGATCGTCACCTCCGGGTGCTCGGCGACCAGCCGGGCCAGGTTCGGGGCGAACCCGACTGTGGAGACGGTGATCCGCCGCGGCGACAGGCCCCCGATCGCCGGGTCGGCCAGCATGCCGAGGCCCGCGAACAGGTGCGGGTTGGCCAGGGCCTCGCCCATGCCCATGAACGCGATGCTGCGCACCGGCGGCGCCCCGGGCCCGCGCCAGCGTCCGTCGAAGACCTGCCCGAGGATCTCGTCGGCGGTCAGGTTGCGCTCCAGACCCATCGCGCCGGTGGCGCAGAAGGTGCAGCCCAGCCCGCAACCGGCCTGGGAGGACACGCACAGCGAGGCCCAGCCGTCCCGGTAGCGGGCCCGGACGGTCTCGAACCGGACTGATCCGGTCGTCTCGAACAGGACCTTGTCGACCGCTTCGCCGCCGGACGCGGCGACCGGTTCGAGCCCGAACAGGGACGGGCCGAGCTCGTCGGCCAGCCTGCGCCGCAGGCCGGCCGGCAGCTGGTGCATGTGCTCGAAGCGGGTGCGTCCGCGCTCGCGGACGCCGTGGAGGATCGCGGTCAGCCGCCAGGGCGGCTCACCGGACTGCTCGATGAGGCGGGCGACCGCCTCGATGCGGGTGCCGGGCGGAGGGTTGGCCAGGCCGACCGGGCTCCGGCGCCTGCGGGCCGGGGCGGGGTTCTCGGGTGCTCGACCGCGATGTTGTCGACGCGTCAATGTTCTGTCCTTCCAGGTGGTTCGTTGCGGTGAAATATGCAGCGACCGGAAGGATCGATGGAGTCGTCTGAGGCGCGCGGGGCACGGCCGTGCCGAAGGGCGGACGGCGAGCGTGCCCGGGTTGCGTCAGAGCGTGGCCGAAACGGCGCGAAGGAAGGCAGGGCTGCCTAGAGTGCCGGGCCCGCGGCCCGGAGCCGAACGCGTCCGCACAGCCGGATCCACCGATCCGAACGGTGGCTCAGGCTCTAGACGCTTCAATGCCCGCCATGGCGACGACGATAGCACCGGGCCGCCTCGCCGTCCGACTCCGCCGGGGTCTGACAGGGATGGCCGGGAGCGCGCGCTCGCGGCCATCCCTGTCAGACCTTCGAACTACTCTTTCAACAAGGGGGCCCTCAGGGACCACCTGCTTCGGCGTTCCTAGGCGGCCCGGCGCAGCGCCTCGGTGAGCTTGAGGCGCGAACCGGTGTAGAGCACACTGCGGCTGTAGAGCTTGGCGCCCAGGGCCAGCGCCCCGGCGGCCGCGGCCAGCAGCAGCGCGATCGCCACGGCGATCTCCCAGAACGGCACCGGTTCGATCGCCATGCGGGTCGGCATCGCGATCGCCGAGAACGGCGGCACGATCGACAGCACCTGCGCGAACGTGGTGCCCGGGGCGTTCAGCAGGAAGATCGACCCGACGTAGCTGAGCGTCAGCGACATCACCAGCGGGGTGAGCACCGACCCGGCGTCCTCCTGCCTCGAGACCAGCGAGCCCACGCCGCCGGCGAGCGTGCCGAACAGCGCGAACGCGATCAGCCACCACCCGATGGAGGACAGCGCGGCCGAGGTCGTGCCCTCGGGCAGGTCCGGCAGCAGCCCGGTCGCCGCCGCCACGCCCAGGCCGACCGCGACGATCGCGACCAGGTTCACCAGCGCGACCGCGCCCAGGCCGACGACCTTGCCGCCCAGCAACTGCCACGGCTTGAGGCTGGTCAGCAGGATCTCGACGATCCGGCTCGACTTCTCCTCGACCACGCCCATCGCGATGTACTGCACCGGCATCATCAGCATCATGAACATCAGGATCGAGATGATCAGGCCCGTGAAGTAGCCGATCACGGAGTCCGACTCGCTGTCGGAGAGGTTGACCGTCTCCAACGGCCGGGTCGTCAGCGCCTGTTGGATCTCGGTGTCGCTCAGCCCGGCGTCGGACAGGTTGCCGTGGACCGCGGCGGCCTGCCAGGCCGATTCGAGCACCGTCTGCAGCTCGGTGCCGACCCGCCCGTCGACGTAGAGGTCGCCGTCGGCCACCGCGGCCTCGACGTCGCCGTCCTCGACGGCCTGCTCGGCATCGGCGGCCGAGTCGAAGACGGTTACCTCGTAGCCGCCGATCGCCTCGAGCTGCCCCTCCATGGTGGAGGCGGCGGCACCGGCCAGGCCGACCTCGGTGTCCGAGTCGCCGCCGTCGAGGATGGTCGGCAGCGCCGCCAGCACACCGGCTATGACGACGGTGATGGCCAGGCTGATGAGATTGGACTTGGAGAGCCCGCGCACGCGGATCTCGCGGCCGGCCACCAGGAGCAGGCCGCGCATTCTCGAACTCTCAGGGGACCGGGCGCTCATTGGGCGACCGCCTCTCGGAAGATCTCGGCGATGGTCGGCTGGTCGTAGGCGAAGTGGGCGACGCGCCCGGCGCTCATGGCGACGTGGAGCACCGCCTGGTCGTCGGCGTCCTCGACCAGGTAGTCGTCGCCGTCGCGGGTGACTGTCCCCGGCAGGTCGGCGATCAGGTCCCGCGGGGCGTCGACCCGGACGCGCAGCCGCTTGGTCTCGCGGGCCTTGAGCTCCTCCACGCCTCCGGCGGCGATGACCGTACCGGCGGCGATGATCACCACCGAGTCGCAGAGCCGCTCGATCAGGTCGAGCTGGTGGCTGGAGAAGATCACCGGCACGCCCCGGGCGGCGCGCTCCTTGAGCGCGGTGCCCATGACGTCGACGGCGATCGGGTCGAGCCCTGAGAACGGCTCGTCGAGGACCATCGCCTCGGGGTCGTGCACGAGCGAGACGGCCAACTGGACGCGCTGCTGGTTGCCCAGCGACAGGTCCTGGACGTGGTCGCCGGCCCGGTCGGTCAGGGCCAGCTGCTCCAGCAGCTCGCCGGTGGCGCGCTTGGCCGCGGCGCGGTCCATGCCGTGCAGCTCTCCGAAGTAGGCGATCTGCTCGGCGACCTTCATCTTCGGGTACAGGCCCCGCTCCTCGGGCATGTAGCCGAAGCGGTTGCGCTGGGCGGCACCGAGGGGCGAGCCCTGGTAGAGGACCTCGCCGGAGTCGGAGGCGAGGACGCCCATCGCGATGCGCATCGTGGTCGTCTTGCCCGCGCCGTTGGCGCCGACGAACCCCACCACCTCGCCCGGTTGAGCAGACAGGGACACCCCGTCGAGGGCGACCTTGTCTCCGAACCGTTTGCGGAGCTCCTTGATTTCAAGCATGTGTTCACCCTAAAGCGGGAACCGGTCGCGCACGTCCCCCGCCCGGATGATCAGGGGACCGACCGGATCCTTCGCGGGTACGACTCACGTCTCGTCCGGGTCGGCGCGGTGGCCGGGGGCCGAGACCGGACCGGTCGCATTCCGTGATCGAACTGTGAGCGAACCCGGCTGGTAAGCGCTTGACAGGTTACTTATCACACTGATAGAAAAGTAGCTCACAACACAAACCGGCCGCTCAAACACCCGCAAGTGCCCGCGGGCGAGCGGCCGTTCACTATCCGACCCCAGACCCTGAGAAGAGACGACCATGAAACGACGACTGATCCTCGCCGCCGGATCGGCGGTGGTGCCCCTGAGCGCCTGCGGCGTCCTCGGAGGCGACGACGGCTCCGACGACGACACCCTGCGCTTCTGGCTCTCCGGCGACGCCAACCAAGGCGGCGGCTTCCAGCACATGGCCGACAAGTACGAAGAGGAGACGGGGATCAAAGTCGAGATCGACGACGTCCCCTACGACGACTTCAACACCCGGCTGCGCAACGCCGCCCAGGCCGACGGACTGCCCGACCTGGCCCGCGTCACCGCGATCGACCCGATCTGGATGAACCAGCTCCAAGACCTCTCCGGGATCGCCTCCGAACACGGCATCATGGACAACCTCCTGGTCGAGAACGCCGACGGCGAAATCCCCACCCTGCCGACCGACCTCACCGCCGTCGGACTGTTCATCAACAAGAGCCTGTTCGACTCCGCCGGCGTGGCCTACCCGACCAGCCCCGACCAGATCTGGACCTGGGACGAATTCATCGACGCCCTCAGGCAGGTCCAAGACGACACCGGAGCCCGCTACGGCCTGGTCATGGACGGCTCCTCCCACCGCCTGCGCGCCATGATGTACCAGTTCGGCAGCGACGGCTACCTCCTCGACGACGACTGCGCGTACACCACCGACGAGGCGGCCACCACCGCCGCCATGGAACTCTTCCACGACATCAACGACGACCAGGTCATGCCCCGCTCGGTGTGGGTCTCCGGCGACGACCCGAACGCCCTGTTCAAGAGCGGCCAGGTCGCCGCCTACTACTCCGGCTCCTGGCAGGTCGCCGACTTCCAGGAGAACATCGCCGACTTCGAATGGGCCTCGGTCTACATGCCCGCCCAAGAACGCCGCGCCACCAACCTCGGCGGCGGCCTCATGGTCGTCTACAAAGGATCCAAGGCCGAACGGGCATACGACTTCGTCAACTGGCTCTACACCCCCGAGAACTACACCGAGATCTCCGAAGTCTCCGGCTTCCTGCCCGTGATGACGGGCCTCGACATCGACTACGGCGACTCCCAGACGAGCTTCGACCTCTACAACGACGAGATCGCCGCCTCCGATCCCATCTCGGGCCACCAGATCACCTCCCAGCTCGAGATGGTCTACGCCGAGCAGACCCAGTCCTCCGACAGCGACCCCATCGCCGACGAGGCCAAGAAGCTCGCCAACGACGAACAGGACGTCCCCGCGACGATCCAGAACACCCTCGACCTGCTCAACGAAGCCACCAGCTGCGAGTAAACCTTGACCGTCACCACCGCCGCGAACGACGAGCGCCGCACCGAGCCCCCCGCCCCGAGGCGGCGCGGTGCGGCCTCCAGGCGAGTCCAGTACCGCGCCGCACCGCTCATCCTCGGCGGCACCAGCATCGTCCTGTTCCTCGTATTCTTCGTCTGGCCCGGCAGCCTGGGCCTGATCTACTCCTTCACCGACTACACCGGCATCGGCGACTTCCAATTCGTCGGCACCGAAAACTACGAGAAACTCTTCAGCGACCCCACCTTCTACCAGGCCCTGACCCGCACCCTCCTGTTCGCCGCACTCAGCGTCCCGCTGATGTACGTCGTCTCCCTGACCATCGCCACACTCCTGGTCAGCAACTACACCAAAGGCAAGACCGCCGCCAAGATCATCTTCTTCTTCCCGTGGCTGATCTCCCCGATCGTCGCCGGCGTCATCTGGCGGTGGATGTTCGGCGAAAGCTTCGGCTTCGTCAACTACGTCATCACCACACTCGGCGCCGACCCCCTCGCCTGGCAGACCGACGCCGACCTCGCCCTCATGGTCGTCGTCATGGCCGCCACCTGGGGCGGGACCGCATTCAACATGCTGCTGTTCATCGCCGCGCTCAAGAACGTCCCGCGCTCCTACTACGAGGCCGCCGAAATCGACGGCGCGGGCGGCTGGCAGCGGTTCCGCCACATCACCCTCCCGTCGATCGCGCCGACCTCCTTCATGGTCGTCCTCCTCTCCTCCCTCGGCGCGATGAAGGAGTTCGCAATGGTCCAATCCCTCAACGGCGGCGGACCCGGGACCTCCAACACGTTCCTCATCCAGTACATCTACGAGACCGGCTTCGAACGGGCCGACATCGGCTACGCCAGCGCCGTCTCCATGATCCTGCTGGTCATCCTGATGTCCATCGCGCTGCTCCAGCTGTGGATCAACCGGAGGCGAACCGCATGAGCGCCCTGACCAAGACGCGCCCGGGCGCGGCGGCCCCCAAGTCCCGCAGAGCCCGCAAGATCCAGAACTCCGCCAGCATCGTCCCCATGTCCACCTTCATGTGGGCCCTGGCCGCGCTGTACGCGTTCCCGCTGGTGTGGTTCCTGCTCAGCTCCTTCAAACCCGGCAGCGAACTGTTCCGGTACCCGCTGACGATCCTGCCCGAGAACCCCACCGTCGCCGGATTCGAGCAGGCATGGGACCGGTTCGACTTCCTCCTGTACTTCTCCAACACCCTGATCGTGGCCGTCTCCACCACCGTCCTGACCGTCATCGCCAGCGCCATGACCGGCTACGCGCTGGCGAAATACCAGCAGTACCGGTGGGTGAAGATCTTCTTCATCTGCATCCTGGCCACCACCATGCTGCCCACCGAGGTGATCCTGTCGCCGACGTTCATCGTCATCCGCGACCTCGGCCTCTACAACTCCCTGGCCGGCCTGGTCGTGCCCTCGATCCTCACCGCCACCGGCGTGTTCATGTTCCGGCAGTACTTCGTGTCCATCCCCGACGACATCATCGAGGCCGCCCGCATCGACGGCGCCCGCGAAGTCGGCATCTTCTTCCGGATCATGCTGCCGATGTCCAGGCCGATCATCATGACCCTGGCCATCTTCTCGTTCCAATGGCGCTGGAACGACTACATCTGGCCGCTCATCGTCGTCGGCGACGAAAGCAAGTTCACCCTCCAGATCGCGCTGCGCAGCATCGTCGGGGCCGAGAACATCGACTGGCCCCTCCTGCTGGCCGCGTCCGCGATGTCCCTGCTGCCGCTGATCCTGCTGTTCGTGGTCTTCCAGCGGTACGTCATGAACGAGGATCTCAATGCCGGACTCAAGGACTGACCGACGATTCACCGCGCTGGTCACCGAAGCGGCGGACGACCGAGCCGACCAGGTGCTCGACGGCATCGAGGAGCTGACCGCCCCCGCGGTGCACCACCGCACGGTCATGGCCGCGGCCAAGGCGCTCATCGCCTGCCGCGGCCACGAGCGGTCGAGGCACCACGGCTCGATCGAGGCCGCCTCGGGCGCGCTGCGGCTGATCGACCACCTGGCCTCCATGCAAGGGGCCGACGGCCTCTTCGACGGCGAGAACCTCGCCTCCCCGCCCGACACGGCCTTCACGATCAACGACCTGTGCGACGCCTACGGCCTCCTCGAACAGTCCGGGGAGTCCGCGGCGGCCGCGAAGCGGCTCGAGCGGATAGCGGCATCCGCCAAAGAGTCCCTGCTGCGCGGCGGCGTCCACACCCCCAACCACCGCTGGGAACTGAGCGCCGCCCTGGCCCGCATGCACCGGCACTGGCCCGACCAGCGCCTGGTGGAACGGGTCGACCAATGGCTGGCCGAGGGCATCGACATCGCCCCCGACGGCATGTACTCCGAACGCAGCGCCAACTACGCGCTGCACGTCTCCAACCCGTCCCTGACCGCCATCGGCACCGCACTCGACCGCCCCGAACTGCTCGACGACGTCGTCCGCAACCTGGAAGCGATCGCCGCGACGACCCTGCCCGACGGCACCGTCGAAACCGTCCACTCCAGGCGGCAGGACCAGCGCGGCACGATCGACCTGGCCGGATTCCTCATGCAGTTCCGGCGCTTCGCGATCCGGCGCGACCGCGGCGACTTCGCCGGAATCGTCGCCGAGATCCTGACCGGGCCCCTGGCCGACCCGACCGGCGCCCTCACCGAGATCCTGCTCGAACCGGCCCTGGCCGCACCCCTGCCGCCGCCCGAACCGCGGAAGCCGGTACGCAGGCTGTTCCCGTCCGCGGGCCTGGCCGTGGCGCGCGAGGACCGCTTCTACGCCTGCGTCTACGGCGGCTCGGACTACGCCGAACACGGCCGCATCCGCTCCGGCCTGGCGACCAACCCGACCTTCCTGCGGCTGGCCGGGGGAGCGGCCGTACTCGAATCGGCCCGACTTACCAGGGACTTCTTCGGCCTCGGCCCGTTCCGCGCCGACGGCCTGACCGAAGAGGACGGTGCGTACACGCTGCGCGAACGGGTGAGCGCGGCCTACTACCAGCCGCTGGGGCCCGAACACCGCCGCGCCGACGGCCGCTACGCGCTGACCGACGAGGGCCGCTTCTCGGCCGCGATGGACTTCGACCACCGCCCGACCACGGAGGTCGCGCTCGACACCGAGCTGCGGATCGAACTGGGCCGCCACTCGGCCCGGATCGAATGCGAATCCGACGGCCGCGTCAGCCAGGCGATCGAACTGACCTTCCGCCCCGGCGGCCGCCTGGCCGACGACGGCCGCTCCTACCGCCACGGCGGCGACGCGATCGAGATCGATACCTCCGGTTCCGAACCCCGCCCGGCCGGCCCCGGCGCCTACCATCCGGGTGAGGACTACACGCACCTGTCCGGGACCGACGCAGTCGACGGGCCCAAGGTCCGCATTCCACTGAGCCCGAGCGGGCGTACCGTGGTGACGCTGCGTCATACAGAACGGAGAGAACGTGACTGAGCGGCGGACCGCCACCACCAACATGGTCTCGCAGGTCAACCTCGCGGCGATCACCGAGACCCTGCTGGAGCGGGGTCCGCTGTCCCGCAAGCAGATCGGCGAGTTCACCGGCCTCAGTCCCGCCACCGTCAACCGGCTCACCGCCCAACTCCTCGAACACGGGGTCATCGTCCGCGCCGGGCTCGAACCGTCCGACGGCGGACGGCCCTCCCACCTGCTGCGCTACGCCGGCGAGACCAGGCTCGCCGGGGCCGTGAAAGTCAACGCCACCACCGTGACCGGCATCCTCATGGACCTCACCGGGCGAATCCTCCACCGCCGCACCGCCGAAACCGGCCCTCGAGGCGAAGACCGCCTCGAAGCCTGCCTGGCCGCGGCCGAGGAACTCCCGGCCGAGGCCGCACGACGCGGCAAACCGTTCCTGGCCCTCGGCGCATCGATCCCCGGCTTCGTCCGGGCTACCGACGGCGCGGTCCTGCAGGCCGCCGAACTCGGATGGAACGACATCCCGCTCGGCCGCCTCATGGCCGACCGCCTGAACGCGCCGGTCCTCGTCGAGAACGACGCCAACGCGATCGCCTACGCCGAATGGGCCCGAGGCGCCGGCCAGGGCAGCAAGACCTTGGCCGCCATCGAACTGGGCGCCGGCATAGGCGCCGGAATCGTCTCCGAAGGCCGCCTCCACCGCGGCGCCCGCTCAGTGGCCGGAGAAATCGGATTCCTGCTGACCGGCAGATCCTCACTGTCGCTCGAATTCGGTGACGTGGGCGACCTCGAATCCCAACTGGGCGCGCGCACCCTCGAAGACCGCGCCGCCCGCTGCGGATGGACCCTCGAGTCCGGCCCGGTGTGCCCCTGGATCATCCGCCAGGCCCGCACCGAGCCCGAAGCGGCCGTGAAGCAACTGGCCCACGACCTGTTCGACATGGTGGCGCTGGGGATCGCTGCTCTGTCCAGTGTGCTCGATCCGGACCTGGTGGTGCTGTGCGGCGGACTGAGTGCCGAACCGGATTTCGTCCACGGGCAATTGAACGAGCGCCTGACCGGCAGGGTGCCGCTGCTGCCGCGGCTCGCGACGACCGCGCTCGGTGATGACGCCGCGTTGGTCGGCGCGGCCGAGTTGGCGGTGCGGCATTCGCAAGGGTTCGCCTACGCACCGGGCTGATCCGATGATCGTGAGGGTGCGGGCGGGCGGCTGGGTGCCGCCCGCCCGCGATCTACCCGCGGGTCCCTCGCAGGAGCCGCGCGCGGGGCGCCCCGCGCGCGGACTTGTGATGGTGGCTCCCGGGACATCTCCTCCGTCCTCGCCACCGATCCTGCGAGAGGGCAATTCAGCTCGTGTGCCAGGACCGAACCAACTTGCCGTTTTTTCCATATGACATTGACACGCACCACGCAAGCCCGCAAGAGAAACTTCTGCGCCTGTGGATAACTGGTGAGGTCCACTCGCGACTGTGGATCGGCCTGTGGACAACTTGCGGCTGCGGGGAGGAGAAGGTAATCTGCGCGGCCGGTCAGCAGTCGAATTCGAAGCTCACTGCCGGTCCGGAGGCGATGAATCCGAAGACCTCGCGGCTCTGGCCCGCCTCTATTCGGCCGTTCCAGCCCGCGTCCGAGGCGTTCACAGTCGAACCCGACTGCGACCACTCCGCATTCCACAAGCTGCTGATCTGCTGGCTTCCCGGCCAGTCCCAGCTCACGTCCCAGCCGTCGATGGCCTGGCTGCCCGCGGTCAGCGTGACGCTCCCCTGCCAGCCCGAGCCCCAGTCGTTGGCCACGTCGACTCGGCCCCGGCACTCGCCGCTGCCGTCATCGTCGCCGTTCTGGTCGGTCACGAAGGTGGTGATGCTCTGTCCGGGCAGGGTGGCGGTGAACGAGCCGTCGGCGAGGTCGATCGGGGCCTGGGGTTGGAGGTTCTGGTTCGCGTCGGTCAGCCAGGGGCGCACGATGGAGGCGGTGGAGTCCTGGATGGTGAACGGCAGGTTCGCCGACGAGGACCCCTTGTTGACCGCGACGATGGTGATCGCGGTGTCCTCACCCTGGTAGGCCGAGGTGTAGACGTTCGACAGCGGGTTGGCGGTCGCGGCGATTCGGACGGCTCCGGGGCGGATGAACTTGGAGAAGTGGGCCATGTTCGCTCCGCGCTTGCTGATCTGCCCGTCCTCGCGCATCGGGCCGTAGTAGCGGCGGATGTACCACCACACATAAGCCTGGAACTGGCCGTCGACCAGCGCGCGGTGGAGGTGCTCGCCCACATCGAGCGCCTGGGGCCACAGGTCGGCGTCGTCGCTTGAGTTGGGGTGGTAGACCTCGGTCATCCACAGCTCTTTGCCGCCGCCGTTCTGCTCGAACAGCGGGTAGTCGAAGTCGGAGAACTGGGTGCCGTAGAGGTGGGCCCCGAGGATGTCGAGGTTGGCCAGCGCGGCCGGGTCGTTGAGTATCGGGTCGGAGATGTTCTTGCGGTACTGGAACGATTCGGGTGCGATGACCCTGGTGTTGATCGATCCGGCGTTCTCGCGCATGAACCGGAGCATCTCCTCGGGCGTCCACCACGTCCAGTCGTGCGCGTAGTCGGGCTCGTTCTGCACCGAGATGCCGTACAGGTTGACCGCGTTGTCGGCCATGTGGTCGGTGAAGTCGTTGAGGTGCCGGGCGTAGGCGTCGTACTGGTCGTACCGGAGCCGCCGGTCGCCGCCGACGGTTTCGACCATGCCGTCGGGGGGATTCCACGGCGAGGCGATGACCTTGGCGCCCAGCTCTCCGGCTCGCTGGGCCGTGGCCACCTCGCCGCTCCAGCGGGAGGGGTCCTCGTGGACGGGCAGGCGCAGGATCGAGAAGCCCAGTTGGCCGTCGTCGTTGCCGAAGGCGGTCTCGCGTTGGGCGGCGGTGAGGTCGCCGATCCAGACGGTGTGGTTCATGCCCCCGAAGCCCTGGATCGTCTGCCGCCGCGCTCCCGGATCGACGACCACACCCGACTGCGCCGACGCCGGCGCGGCGACCGCGATGGCGGGCAGCGCGCTCAGTGCCAGGAAGGACCGCCGACTGAGCGCCCCTCTGCCGGTCGCCTTGGGCTCGTTCCGTTGTGGCGTCATGGTCTCGCTTGCCCTTCCTGTCGAGTGCCGGTCGTACAGGGATCGGAACGCCCGAAAACGCTGCGTGACGTTCAGGAGCTCTCCGGTGGATTCACGAAAGTCAGTCAACGGGAACTATAGACATCTATCAATACATAGTCAACTTTTCGATACGCTGAGCCGACTCGTGGATCCGCCCCCTGCCCTCGGTTTTCAGGGCAGAGGGCGGGCATCGATCGGTGGTGCCTTTGGCCGTGTTCGCGGACGGCCGAGCGGCGGTCGACCCGGTCGGCTGCGGCTTGAGGCGGTCGGTCCGGGCTCGCCTCGGGGCGTGCCACGGTCTCAGGGGCGGCGGGAGTTCAGGCCGCCGTGGGCGCGCTGAGGTCAGTGGTCGTGAGGGCCGTTCGTTGCCGTATGCGTCATGCGGGCGGCTTGGCCTCGCCTCAGGCGTGCGGGTCGAATTTGTATCCCAGGCCGCGGACGGTGACCAGGTGGCGCGGCTTGCCCGGCTCCGGCTCGATCTTGGAGCGCAGCCGCTTGACGTGGACGTCGAGGGTCTTGGTGTCGCCGACGTAGTTGGCCCCCCAGACCCGGTCGATGAGCTGGCCGCGGGTCAGCACGCGCCCGGCGTTGCGCAGGAGCATCTCGAGCAGCTCGAACTCTTTGAGCGGGAGCTGGACGTCGCCGCCGCCGACGGTCACGGTGTGCCGGTCGACGTCCATGCGCACCGGGCCGGCCTCCAGCACGGTGACGATCGGGTCGTCGGGCTCGGCCGAGCGGCGCAGGACCGCGCGGATGCGGGCCACGAGCTCGCGCGAGGAGTAGGGCTTGGTGATGTAGTCGTCGGCCCCCAGTTCGAGGCCCACCACCTTGTCGACCTCGGAGTCGCGGGCGGTCACCATGATGATCGGGACGCCTGAGTTGGCCCGCAGCTCCCGGCAGACCTCGGTCCCGGACTTCTCGGGCAGCATGAGGTCGAGCAGGACCACGTCGGCTCCGGCGCGCTCGTACTCCTTGAGAGCGGCGTTGCCGTCGGCGGCGACGGCCACTTCGAACCCTTCCTTGCGGAGCATGTAGGACAGGGCGTCGGAGAACGACTCCTCGTCTTCAACTACGAGAACGCGGGTCACGGATCAACCTTCCCTAGCACACGGCGTCTTCGGCTGCCTCGATTTCATCCGAGCCCGGTGCCCTGGTGTCGGACGGAATGGAACGAGCAGGCAACATCAAGGTAAACACTGATCCAGATTCGGGCATACTAGTCACTTCTACGCGTCCGCCATGATTCACCGCGACATGTTTGACGATAGCCAATCCCAGGCCGGTCCCGCCGGTGGCCCGGGAACGGGCCGCGTCCACCCGGTAGAACCGCTCGAAGATTCGGTCCAGTTCCTCTGGGGGGATACCGATCCCCTCGTCTCGGACGCCGATGCAGACCGTCAGCGAGCGGGCCACCGGGCCGTTCGGTTTGCACACGGAAGTGGACACCTCGACGGTCGTGTCCTCAGGTGAATACGCGATGGCGTTGCCGACGAGGTTCTTGACGGCGGTCACGAGTTGGGACTCGGTGCCGAGCACCTCCAGGCCCGTCACGCCGGTGGACTTGAGCACGATGCCGTGCTCCTCGGCGGCGATGCGGGTCTGGTCGAACGCCTCGGCGACGATCCGGTCGACCGAGACCGGCTCGGGGTCGGGCAGTTTCTCGGCCCCTTGAAGCCGGGAGAGCTCCAGCAGGTCGGTGACCAGGTGGTTCATGCGCGCCGACTCGTCCTGGATGCGGTCGGCGAAGCGGGCGGAGGCGTCCGGGTCCTCGGCGGCGTCCTTGAGGGCCTCGGCCAGGATCTGCATCGCCCCGACCGGGGTCTTGAGCTCGTGGCTGATATTGGCCACGAAGTCGCGCCTGACCCGTTCGACGCGGTGCAGCTCGGAGATGTCCTGGAGTTCGACCACGGCCACGCCCTCGGGCAGGGGGGTGATGCGGGCCCGGACGGCGGTCGGCTCGCCTACGGCCGGGCTCGGGACCTCCAGTTCGGCGTCGCGGAAGCGGCCCGAGCGGCGGGCCTGCGCCAGCAGGGCGCGCAGGGTCAGCGAGGTGATCTCGGTGTCGTCGACCAGGCCGAGCGCACGCGAGGCGGCGTTGGAGTACAGGACCCGGTTGGCGTCGTCGACCAGGCACACGCCGGTGCGCAGCAGGTCGATCGCGGCCGCCCAGGGGCGGCGGTCCGGGGCCAGCGGAGTGGGGCGGGCGGGGTCGCGGCGGCCTCGGGCGAGCGCGAACGCGGCGGAGGCGCCGAACGCGGCGCCCGCGGCGATCCCCGCGAGCGCGCGGCCGGCGGCGAGCGCCAGCCTCGGGCGGACGGAAGCGGTGTCTTTCTTCGGCACGTCTCCAGCGTAAGCGCGGAATGACCCGCCGTCGAGCGGAGAGGCAATCCGGCGAAGCTTGCGAGCCGGACATGAGCACGGGGGCGAAGCTTGCGAGCCGGACATGAGCACAGCGGCGAAGCTTGCGAGCCGGACATGAGCACGGCGGCGAAGCTTGCGAGCCGCGGAACGGCCCGGTCCCGCCGCCCCCGGTCGTGCTTCGAGGGCGGCGGGGACGTCTTACTTCTTGCCCTGGGCGGCCACGGCCGCGGCGGCCTCGGCGGCGGCCTCGGGGTCGAGGTACTGCCCGCCGGGGACGGTCGGCTTGAGCGTCTCGGCGTCCAGCTCGTAGCGCAGCGGCATGCCGGTGGGGATGTTCAGGCCGGTGATCGCCTCGTCGGAGATCCCGTCGAGGTGCTTGACCAGGGCTCGCAGCGAGTTGCCGTGGGCGGCGACGATGACGGACTTCCCGGCCTTGAGGTCGGGGACGATGCCGTCGTACCAGTAGGGGAGCATCCGCTCCAGGACGTCCTTGAGGCACTCGGTGGCCGGGCGGATCTCGGGGGCCAGGTCGGCGTAGCGCGGGTCGGCCTCCTGGGAGTACTCGGAGCCGGGCTCGATCGCCGGCGGCGGCGTGTCGTAGGAGCGGCGCCAGGTCATGAACTGCTCCTCGCCGAACTCGGCGAGGGTCTCGGCCTTGTCCTTGCCTTGGAGGGCGCCGTAGTGGCGCTCGTTGAGGCGCCAGGAGCGCTTGACGGGGATCCAGGAGCGCTCGGCCTCGGACAGGGCGATCTCGGCGGTGTTGATGGCGCGGCGCAGCAGGGAGGTGTGGACGACGTCGGGCAGCAGCCCGGCCTCGGCCAGCAGGCGCCCGCCGCGGACGGCCTCTTCCTCGCCGGTGGCCGACAGTTTGACGTCGACCCAGCCGGTGAACAGGTTCTTGGCGTTCCATTCGCTTTCGCCGTGGCGAAGCAGCACGAGAGTAGCGGTCATGCCCCCTATCCTGCCGCGCCCCGGATCCTGTCGCACTCCGGTCGACCGGGTGATGTGGCCGAGGTCGCCTTCACGGCCGTCTCGATTCCGGGGCCGCCGGTCACCGCTCGGGTCTGAGGTGCTCGAAGGCGGACAGGTTCCGGGTGGACTCGCCTCGGTCCAGGCGCCAGCGCCATTCTTCTCGGATCGAGGTGGCGAAGCCGAGTTCGAGGATCGCGTTGAAGGCGTCGTCGGCCGCCTCCAGGACCGCGCCGAGGACCCGGTCGAGTTCGGCGGCGTTGATCGAGGCGTGCGGCAGCCGCCCCACCAGGTGGATGTCGCCGGCGTCGTCGATCGCGAACGTGACCGCGTACAGGCGGCCGTTGCGCCGCAGCAGCTCGGCCCAGACGGCCTCGGCGTTCTCCTCGGGGCGGCGGGCGACGAACGCCTCGACCCGCAGCGCGTGGTCCTCGACGATCAGCGAGCACGGTGTGGACAGCTTGCGTTCGCCGGGCAGCGACAGCGTCACCGACCTGGCGTCGGCGGTGGCGAAGGCCACGCCGAGCTCGTCGAGTGCGGCGGTGAGTTCATCGATCACCGCTCAAGGGTAAGGGCCGGACCGGCCTAGCGGACCGCGCGCGAGATGCGGCGCATCCGGGCATCGGCGGCGCGGAGGTAGGCGGCGCGGATGCCTGCGGCCGTGGCCTCCCACGAGAACGACCGGGCGTGGTCCCGGGCGCCGGCGGCGAGCCGGTCGCGCAGGTGCCGGTTGCCGAAGAGGGTGCGCAGCGCCGCGGCCCAGTCGTCGGCCGAGTGGGTGTCGACCAGCAGTCCCGAGCGGCCCTCGGCGACCGCCGTCGGCAGGCCGCCGACGCGGGCGGCCAGGACCGGGGTGCCGGCCGCCTGCGCCTCCAGGGCCACCAGGCCGAACGACTCGTTGTAGCTGGGGACGGCGACCGCGTCGGCGGCGCGGTAGACCTCGGCCAGCGCCTCGCCCGAGCGGGGGGCGCGCCACTGCACCTGGTCGGCCAGGCCCAGTTCGGCCGCGAGCTTGGGCAGCCAGTACAGGTCGGTGTTGGACGGGCCGCCGACGAACAGCGGCACGATGCGGCGCGCCAGTTCGGGGTCGGTGTGCCGCAGCCGGGCCAGGCCCCGCAGCAGCACGTCGGGGGCCTTGGCCGGCTGGACGCGGCCGACGAAGGCCACCACCATCGACTCGGGCGGCAGGTGCAGGGACTCGCGGGCGGCCCTGCGGTCGCCGGGGGAGAAGGTGGCCAGGTCGACGCCGGGGTGGACGATGTCGACCCGTCCGGTGTCGGCCCGGTAGAAGTCGCGCAGCTCGGCGGCCTCGGCGGCGGTGTTGGCGATCAGGAGGTCGGCCTCGGAGGCGACCTGCTCCTCGCCGAACACGCGGGTGTAGGGCTCGGGCCGGTCGCCGTCGGCCAGGCGCGCGTTCTTGACCTTGGCGAGGGTGTGGAAGGTCTGGACCAGCGGCACGCCCCAGCGTTCGGAGGCGACCGAGGCGGCCTGGCCGGACAGCCAGTAGTGGGCGTGGATGAGGTCGTAGTGCCCGGCGGGGTTGTGGGCCTCGGCGCGCAGCAGCCCTCCGGTGAAGGCGCACAGCTGGCCGGGCAGATCGTTCTTGGACAGGCCCTCGAAGGGGCCGGCCGGGACGTGGTGGACGAGCACGCCGGGGGCGGCCTCGGCGGTGGGAGGCTCCTCGGAGCTGGTGGCGCGGGTGAAGATCTCGACCTCGATGCCGCCGCGGGCCAGCTCGCGGGCGGTGTTGAGGACGTAGACGTTCATGCCTCCGGCGTCTCCGGTCCCCGGTTGGGCGAGCGGGGAGGTGTGGACCGATACCATCGCGACCCGCCTGATGCCGCGGGGGCGGCATCGGGCGCGGAATGCCGGACTGCGCCGATTCTTCACGTTATCGTCCTCTCGTGCGGTGTCGTCCTCTGAACAACGCGCAAAACCCTCGCAATACTTCCGCCGCGAGTCGCGGTCGGCAACGCGGCCGCCTCACGAGTGACGAAATCCGCACGCCCCCGGGCGGGTGAGAAGCCAGAAATTCCTTCGCGACACGGGCCGGAATGGGCCTCAAATCAGGGCAAGTCGTCCATGATGGGGATACTTGTCATCACTAGGGGGGAGACACACCATGAGCACTGCTACTGTGCCCGCAGTACGGCAACCCACCATGTCGCCGGCGCCCAAGCTCGGAAGCGCGCACTCGCTGCGCCGCCTGCCAGTCCAGGAGCGGAGCGCCGCCCGGGTCCGCCGTATGCTCGACGCCGCCGCAGACCTGATCGAGGAGGTCGGCTACGACCGGCTCTCGACGACCGCCATCGCCCAGCGTGCCGATGTCGCCATAGGATCGGTCTACCAGTTCTTCGGCGACAAGCGGTCACTGGCAGAGGCGCTGAGCCAGCGCTACATCGACATGTACATCGAGCGGCTCACCGCCCGCTTCGACGCCGAACCGCCCGCGGACTGGAACGCCGGGGTCGGGGCCGCGATCGAGGAGTACGTGCACATGTACCGCACCGCGCCCGGATTCCGCGTCCTGCACCTGGCCGACGCGATCGACCCCGGTCGCGGCGAGCGCATCGCCACCGGCGGCGACGCCATCGCCGCCCAGATCCTGTCCGGGGTCGAGCAGCGGTTCGGGATCAAACCCGACCGGAACCTCACCGAGGCGGTCACCGTCGCGGTCGAGACCGGGCAGGCCCTGGTCCGCCTCGCCTTCCGCCGCGATCCCGACGGCGAGACCGCCGCGATCGCCGAGGCCGGGCGGGTCGTCGGCGACTACCTCGCGCGCCGCCTGTCGTAGAGGACTCACACCCGCTGCGCCGAGAGGCGGGACCGCACCGGGCCGACTAGTCTCGTAGTCGACCCGGTGCGGTCCCGGAAACCAGAGGAGTGCCATGGCGAACACCACCGCCGACATCAAGACGGTGCTGAAGATCCGCCCCTTCCGACGCCTGTGGACCGTGCTCGGTCTCGCCTCCTTCGGAGACTGGCTGTCGCTGTTCGCCACCGCCGGGTTCGCGCAGTCCCTGTTCGACAACCTCGCCGCCAAGGGCTTCGCCTTCTCCGGCGTCATCGTCCTGCGGCTGCTGCCCTCGCTGCTGTTCGGCCCCATCGCCGGCGTCTTCGCCGACCGGTTCGACCGCCGCAAGACCATGGCCGTGTGCGACCTGATCCGCTTCACCCTCATCGCCTCGGTCCCCACCGTCTACATCGTCACCTCCTCGACGGCCATCACCGTCATCTGGCTGGCCGTGGCCCAGATCCTCATCGAGATCACCGTCCTGATCTGGACCCCCACCAAGGAAGCGGCCGTCCCCAACCTGCTGCCGCGCGACAAGTACGAGGCCGCCAACCAGCTCAACCTCGCCACCACCTACGGCATCGCCCCGCCCATGGCGTTCCTGGTCCTGGCCGCCCTCGAACGCGGCTCGGGCCTGTGGGGCGACGTCGGCATCTGGGCCCAGCCGATGGTCATCGCCCTCTACATCGACGCCGCGATGTTCCTGACCCTGGCGATCACCGTCTACTTCTTCATCCCCCAGATCTCCGGCCGCGACGGCAGGAGCGGCACCGACCTCGCCGGCCAGGGCAGCGTGTGGGGCCAGTTCCTCGACGGCTGGCGGTACGTGCGGGTCAACGAGAAGGTCCGCGGCCTCATCTACGGCATGCTCGGCGCCTTCAGCGGCGCCGGCATCCTCATCGGCGCCGGCACGATCTACGCGGGCACCCTCGGCGCCGGCGAGGCGGCCTTCTACATCCTCGCGGTCTTCCTGTTCCTGGGCCTGGGCACCGGCATCGCGGTCGGCCCCAAACTCATCGGCGAGCTCTCCCGGCTCCGCTGGTTCGGCATGAGCATCGTCCTGGCCGGGGCAGGGCTCGCCCTCGACTCGGTCGCCCCCTGGCTGTGGGTGGCCCTGTTCGGCGCGGTCGTCATCGGCCTCGGCGCGGGCATGGCGTTCCTGGCCGGCATCACCCTCCTCCAGCGCGAAGTCGAAGACGAGGTCCGCGGCCGCATCTTCGGGTTCATCGCCGTCAGCGCCCGCGTCGTGCTGATGCTGTCGATGACCGTCACCTCGCCCCTGGCCGGCTGGCACGCCGCCCGCCAACTCGACCTCGGCGTGACCACCGTCGAGATCTCCATGAGCCGCGTCCTGCTGTTCGCCGCCGCCGTCCTGGTGGTCTGGCTGGGCGTGACCGCCTTCCGCCGCATGGACGACAAACGCGGCGTCCCCGTCCTGGCCGACCTGTGGTCCTCACTGCGCGGCCGCCCCCTCTCCAGAGCCGTCCCCACCGCCTCCACCGGCTTCTTCGTCGTCTTCGAGGGCGGCGAGGGCGCCGGCAAGTCCACCCAGGCGGTCAAACTGTCCGCCTGGCTCAAACTGCGCGGCTACGAGACGGTCCTGACCCGCGAGCCCGGCGCCACCGACATCGGCGCGCGCATCCGCGCCCTGGTGCTCGACTCCGGCACCGAGACCGCCCCCGGCCCGCGCTCGGAGGCCCTGCTGTACGCCGCCGACCGCGCCCAGCACGTCGACAAGGTCATCCGGCCCGCGCTCGAACGCGGCGCCGTGGTCGTCTCCGACCGCTACATCGACTCCTCCATCGCCTACCAGGGCTCGGGCCGCAGCCTCGGCAAGGACGAGGTCGCCTGGGTCTCGGCGTGGGCGACCGGCGGCCTCAAACCCGACCTGACCGTCGTCCTCGACGTCGACCCGGCCACCGGCGTCGGCCGCGCCACGGCCGGCGGCGAGGGCGACCGCCTCGAACGCGAGCAGCTCGACTTCCACGAGCGGGTCCGCCGCACCTTCCTCGACCTGGCCGCCGACGACCCGAAACGCTACCTCGTCATCGAGGCCGGCGGCACCCCCGACGAGGTCGCCGCGGCCGTCCGCGACGCGGTAGCCGAACGGCTCGACATCCGCACCGAGACCCCCCGCGCCGACTCCGCCTGGCCCGACCTCGACCACGAGGGCGAAGGCCGGTGGAACTCCGTCGCCGAGGAGGCCGGCAGGCCGTGAGCGTGTTCGACGAGCTGGTCGGCCAGGGCGAGGCGCAACGCGTCCTCGCCGCCGCCGCGCGCGGGGACGGCATGACGCACGCGTGGCTGTTCACCGGGCCTCCCGGGTCCGGCCGCTCGACCGCCGCGGTCGCCTTCGCCGCGGCCCTGCAATGCGAGACCGGCGGCTGCGGGCAGTGCCACGCGTGCCGCACGAGCCTGGCCGGCACCCACCCCGACGTCACGCGCGTCATCCCCGAGGGCCTGTCGCTCGGGGTCGACCAGGTCCGCGGCCTCATCCTCGACGCCTCCCGCGCCCCCACCTCGGGGCGCTGGCAGATCCTCATCATCGAAGACGCCGACCGCCTCACCGAAGCGGCCGCGAACGCGCTGCTCAAAGCCGTCGAAGAGCCGCCGGAGCGGACCGCGTTCCTGCTGTGCGCGCCCTCGACCAACCCCGCCGAGATCGCGGTGACGATCCGCTCCCGGTGCCGGGTGCTGGTGCTGCGGCAGCCCGAAGCGGCCGCGATCGCCGACCTGCTGGTGCAACGCGACGGCCTCGACCGGCGCGAGGCCGAACTGTTCGCCGCGGCCGCCCAGGGCCACGTCGGCCGGGCCAGGCGGCTGGCTACCGACCCCGAGGCGCGCGCCAAACGGCACGACGTCCTCCAGATACCCCGGCGCCTGACCGGACTGGGCGCCTGCTTCACCGCCGCGGTCGAACTGATCGAGGCCGCCGAGGCCGAAGCGGCCGGGACCTACACCGACCAGTCCGCGGCCGAGAAGGAGGCCCTGGAGACCGCGCTCGGCAAGGGCGGCACCGGCAAGGGCGCCACCAAGGCCGCGCGCGGCTCGGCCGCGGCCCTCAAAGAGCTCGAGAAGCGCCAGAAGACCCGCGACACCCGCGCCCAACGCGACTCCCTGGACCGGGCCCTGGTCGACCTGGCCGCCTTCTACCGCGACGCCCTCGCCGCCGGGTTCGGCGCCAGAGTCGCCGTGATCCACCCCGACGCGGCCGAGACCTCCCGCGCCGCGGCCGCCCGCCTCAGCGCCGAGTCGCTCCTGCGCCGCATCGACGCGATCCTGGCCTGCCGCAAGGCCATCGAGTCGAACGTGCGCCCCCGCATCGCCGTCGAGGCGATGATGCTCTCCCTGTGGCGGGCCTAGGGAGTGCATTCGGTGGATCCGAACGGGTCAGATGCAGACCGTTTGGGACCACCACACATCCCCTCACTGGGTTTCTCGGAGGACGCTCCGGTCTTCGAACCGGGGAGGAATCCGGGGTCATTGCTCGGCTCTTGATCCTTTGGCGTGGGATTGCAGACGGAGGGACTGTCGTACCCGTTCGGTACGGTTTCGGGGTGCATTTGCGTTACACCTTCCGGGTCTATCCGACCGCGCCGCAGCGCACGGCGCTGGCTCGGGTATTCGGGTGTGTGCGGACGGTGTTCAATGATGCGGTCGCGGCCCGCCGCAAGGCCTATGCCGAGGGCCTGCCGTTCCCGCCGACGGCCGTCTTGGACAAGCGGCTGATTACCGAGGCGAAGCGGACTCCGGAGCGGGCCTGGCTGGCTGAGGTGTCGACGGTGCCGTTGCAGCAGGCGTCGCGGGACTGTCATGCGGCTTACCGGAACTTCTTCGATTCGTTGTCGGGGAGGCGGGCCGGGGCGCGGGTGGGGCCGCCGCGTTTCAAGCGCCGCTCGCATCGGCAGGCGGCCCGCTACACCCGCAACGGGTTCGCGCTCCGGGGCAACGGCCGCCTGTATGTGGCGAAGGTCGGGGAGCTCAAGGTCGCCTGGTCGAGGGAGCTTCCGGCCGAGCCGTCGAGTGTGACGGTCGTCAAGACTCCAGCCGGGAGGTACTTCGTGTCGTTCGTGGTCGCGGTCGATGAGGGCGCGGAGCTGCTGGAGCCGCTGGCCGACCCCGAGGCCGAGACCGGGATCGACCTGGGCCTGAAGGACTTCGCTGTGGTGCGCGGGGGCCGGGTGATCGAGTCGCCGAGGTTCTTCCGCAGGCTGGAACGGAAACTGAAGAAAGCGCAGCGGGCACTGTCCCGCAAGCAGAAGGGCTCGGCGAACCGGGTGAACGCTCGGGTCGAGGTTGCTCGGGTCCATGAGCAGGTCAGGAACCGCAGGGACGATTTCCTCCACAAGCAGGTCAAGACGATCGTTGCCGAGAACCAAAGCATCTACGTCGAAGACCTGAATGTGCGGGGCCTGGCCCGGGGCCGGGGCGCGAAGTCGATCCATGATGCCGCGCTCGGCCGGTTCCTGACGTTGCTGGAGTCGAAGGCGGCCCGTGCGGGCCGCACCTTCGTGCGCGTGGACCGGTACTTCCCGTCCACTCGGTTGTGCTCGGCCTGCGGTGCCCTCACGGGCCCGCGAGGCTTGGAGGGGCTTGCGGTCCGGCAGTGGCGCTGCGGGTGCGGAGTAGTCCATGACCGCGACC
>NZ_JAELXW010000036.1 GCF_016428645.1 Glycomyces salinus
GGGCCGCACCTTCGTGCGCGTGGACCGGTACTTCCCGTCCACTCGGTTGTGCTCGGCCTGCGGTGCCCTCACGGGCCCGCGAGGCTTGGAGGGGCTTGCGGTCCGGCAGTGGCGCTGCGGGTGCGGAGTAGTCCATGACCGCGACCGGAACGCTGAGATCAATATCAGGCGTGAAGGTCGGCGCCTGGCGCGAGAACACCAGGTCGCCGCCGGGCAGGCGGAGACTGTAAACGCCTGTGGACAGGATATGAGACCGGACTCGTCCGGCGGTCCTGGAAACCCCCGTCGGGGAAGGAAGCAGGAACCCACCCGTACCCTCACCGCGACAGCGGTGGGCTAGCCGGGATTCACCCCCTCAAGGGGTGAGGATGTCAATGCGTCCACAGATGGTGGATGAACGCGTCGTGCGCCTTGGCCGGCTGGCCGGTCCTCCGCCAGCGGTACCAGGCGGCCTCCTCGGCCACCCGCACGCAGAAGTCGCCGTCGATCTCGAACGGCTCGGAGACGCACCGGAAGTCGTCGCGGAACTCCCCGCCGGTCCAGTACCAGGCCCGCCGGCCGATCAGGCCCGGCACGTCCGAGGCCGGCAGCGGGGCGCGCACCGGCGGCGCGTCCGGGTCGGTGAGGCGCTCGATCAGGTATCCCGGCGGCGGAGAGGGCGCCTCGTGGTTCGGCTCGGCCTGCTCGACCCACACCTCCTCGGCCGGGACCAGCGAGGCGTAGGCGTCGCCGTCGCCGTCGACCGCCCGGTAGAAGTCGGCCTCGGCCAGCACCGGCACCAGCAGCGCCCCCTCGCGGGTCACCGGGTCGTCGGCGCGCAGGTCGAACTGCCAACCCATGCCCGCCGCCCCGCACACCACCCGCCGCGAATGCAGGTCGAACGCGCGCGGCGCCGGGACCGGGACCAGCACCGGCGGCGGCTGTGGCATGTCGAAGGCGTTGCCGTGAAGGCTCACCGGAACAGGATAGGCAGTTGGCACGGTCTGGGGATTCACGGGCCCGCCGGCTGCCATAGAGTCGTGATCACCAGTCAGGAACACTACTCACAGATGAGGACGACCGAAATGAGCGAGTTCGAAGACGCCGTCACCGAAGACGTGGCCCCCGAAGACGACTACACCGCCGAGGAGGACACCTCCTACGACGACACCTACGGCTCCGGCACCGAAGAGGTCTTCGACCTCGACGGCGACGGCGTCGAGGACGACACCTTCACCACCGGCGACGGCAACACCTACATCGACTCCGACTACGACGGCCAGGCCGACGGCGTCGCGGTCGACACCGACGGCGACGGCGTCGCCGACGAGCTCCACATGGACCTGGACGGCAACGGCACCTTCGAGTCCGAGGCCATGGACACCAACGACGACGGCTACATCGACACCATCGCCTCCGACACCTCCGGTGACGGACAGGTCGACCAGGTCATGAGCGACACCGACGGCGACGGCTGGGTCGACACGGTCGCCTCCGACACCACCGGCGACGGCTACGCCGACACCATCGTGTCGGACACCGACGGCGACGGGGTCGCCGACTACATCTCCATCGACTCCGACGGCGACGGCGAGGCCAACACGGTCATGACCGACACCGACGGCGACGGATTCATGGACGACGTCGAGACCACCCCGGAGAGCTACGACCCGAACCCGGGCGACCCGAACGCCCCCTCCGGCACCGACGGCAACTTCCAGCCCGGCACCACCTACTGATGACCGGGGCGTGAAGGCCGGATGCGAGACGAAGCATCCGGCCTTTCATGCTGCGCCGACCACGCCGGGACCCGGCTCAGGCGCCGGTGCCGCGCAGCAGCGCCATCGCCTCGGCGCGCGTCCTCGCGTCGGACTGGAGCAGGCCCCGCACGGCGCTGGTCACCGTCGTCGAGCCGCGCTTGCGGATACCGCGCATCGACATGCACGTGTGCTCGCACTCCACGACCACGATCACCCCCGAGGCGTCCAGCGACTTGTACAGCTGGTCGGCGATCTGACTGGTCAGCCGCTCCTGCACCTGCGGGCGGCGGGAGTACACCTCCACCAGCCGCGCCAGCTTCGAGAGCCCGGCGACCTGCCCGGTCTCGCCGGGGATGTAGCCGACGTGAGCCACCCCGGTGAACGGCAGCAGATGGTGCTCGCAGAACGACTGCACCTCGATGTCGCGCACCAGGATCAACTCGTTGTGGTCCTCGTCGAACGAGGTCTTCAGCACTTCGTTCGGGTCCACCCGCAGCCCGGCGAACAGCTCCGCGTAGGCCCGCGCCACCCGCCGCGGCGTCTCCTTGAGCCCGGGACGGTCGGGGTCGTCGCCGATCGCGGACAGGATCTCCCGCACGGCGGCCTCGATCCGGGGCAGGTCCACCGAGTCCTCCACGGGTCCGCCGTTGATGCGGCCGTCGAGCAGGCGCGCCGCTAGTGAGTCAAGCTCAGCCATCGCACAAGCTTACGACGGATCGGTGACATCCTCGGCGGCCTCGCTCACGCCCGACGGTTTCGACCCGTTCGGCGTCGACACCGGCGGCTGGTTCGACAGCTGGCGGCTCGAGGTGCCGTTGAACGGGGCCATCGGCGGACGCTTCTGGACCCGCGTGGCGATCCGCGCCAGGTCCTCGGTGTTGAGCGTCTCCTTCTCCAGCAGCTCGACGACCATCTGGTCCAGCACGTCGCGGTACTCGGTGACGATCGCGTACGCCTCGTCGTGCGCCGTCTCGATCAGCACCCGCACCTCGGAGTCGATGTTCGAGGCGATCTCGTCGGAGTAGTCGCGCTGGTGGCCGT
Organism: Glycomyces salinus; assembly: GCF_016428645.1. Taxonomy (GTDB): domain Bacteria; phylum Actinomycetota; class Actinomycetes; order Mycobacteriales; family Micromonosporaceae; genus Glycomyces; species Glycomyces salinus. The sequence goes on from NZ_JAELXW010000036.1 coordinate 2,781, forward strand.
ACTCCTTGCCCAGGAACGGCTCGGAATCGGACGCGCCGTACTTGACCGCCCCGAGCCGGGCCGACATGCCGTACTCGGTGACCATCGCGCGGGCGACCTTCGTGGCCTTCTCGATGTCGTTCGAGGCGCCGGTGGTCGGATCGTGGTAGACCAGCTCCTCTGCTGCGCGCCCGCCCAGGGCGTAGGCGAGGGTGTCGATCATCTCCGAGCGGGTCTGGTTGTACTTGTCCTCGGCCGGCAGCACCAGCGTGTGCCCCAGGGAACGGCCCCGCGGCAGGATCGTCAGCTTGTGCACCGGCGCCGCGTGCGGCAGCGCGTGGGCGACCAGGGCGTGACCGGCCTCGTGGTAGGCGGTCATCTTCTTCTCCTCGTCGCCCATCACCCGGCCCTTGCGCTCGGGCCCGGCGATGACGCGGTCGATGGCCTCCTCGAGGGCGTCGGTCGAGATCGCCTGCTCGTTGCGGCGGGCGGTCAGCAGCGCGGCCTCGTTGATGACGTTCTCGAGGTCGGCGCCGGAGAACCCGGGGGTGCGGCGGGCGATCGTATCGAACGTCACGTCCGGCACGAACGGCTTGCCCTTGGCGTGGACGCTCAGGATCGCCTCGCGGCCGTTCTTGTCCGGGGCGTCCACCGGGATCTGGCGGTCGAAGCGGCCCGGACGCAGCAGCGCCGGGTCGAGGATGTCGGGGCGGTTGGTCGCGGCGATGAGGATGACCCCGCCGCGGGTGTCGAAGCCGTCCATCTCGACCAGCAGCTGGTTGAGGGTCTGCTCGCGCTCGTCGTGGCCGCCGCCCATGCCGGCGCCGCGGTGGCGGCCGACCGCGTCGATCTCGTCGACGAACACGATCGCCGGCGAGTTCTCCTTCGCCTGGGTGAAGAGGTCCCTGACCCTGCTGGCGCCCACGCCTACAAACATCTCTACGAAATCAGAACCGCTGATCGAATAGAAGGGGACTCCGGCCTCGCCGGCGACGGCGCGGGCCAGGAGGGTCTTGCCGGTGCCGGGCGGGCCGAACAGCAGCACGCCCTTGGGGATCTTCGCGCCCAGCTCCTGGTACTTCTGCGGGTCCTGGAGGAAGTCCTTGATCTCCTCGAGTTCCTCGACGGCCTCGTCGGAGCCGGCCACGTCGGAGAAGGTCGTCTTCGGGGTGTCCTTGGAGACCATCTTGGCCTTGGACTTGCCGAAGTTCAGCACCCGCGAGCCGCCGCCCTGCATCTGTGACATGAAGAACAGCAGCAGCAGGACGATCAGGGCCACCGGCAGCAGGCTGATGAGGATCGACACCAACGGCGAGGTCTCGTTCACTTCGGTGTCGAAGTCGACGCCGCCCTCTTCGAGGGTCTGCGCGACCGTCTCGGGCATGCCCGCGGGCACGTACGCCTCGATCTGGTCGCCGTTGCTCATCTCGAGCTGGACCAGCTGCTCCTTGTCGAGGATGGTGGCCCGCTCGATGTTCCCGGGGGAGCCGACTTCGCTGAGGATTTCGGAGGTGGTCGCCTCCTCGTAGTCCGAGCCGCCGGAGAAGAACGTGCCGATCAGGACCGCGACCAGGGCGATGAGCACGATCCAGACCAACGGTCTCCGGAAAAACCGCTTACGCTCAGGTGTGGGTTTCCCGGCGTCGACCACTCGATCTCCTCCTGCGTTCTTCGCGAATTCGCGGGCCCGCCCAGACGGTGCCATTCCTCGGTTGCGGTGGCGTCATCGTGATGCCTTACAACTCGAAAGTACACGGTCGCGGCTCAGTGCGTCCCCTCGGAGACCCGCGGAATGACCGTGGGACGCCGCACGATGTGATCCGTAATTACTACCACGTGAGGGTTGACTTCGCCCACCCGAACCGGCGGCCCCGGGGGCCGGGTGGCACCCTAGTCATATGACGTCGGAGCTAGCCAGAGGCGCCTCAGTCCCGTCCGCGGCGGCGCGGGCCGCGGTGATCGACCCGGAGTCGTGGTACGCCGGCCAGATCGAGCGCACCATCATCACCGAGGACGAGATCCGCGACAAGACCGCCCAGCTCGCCGAGCGGGTCTCGGAGGACTTCGCCGACACCGACGAGCTGCTGCTCGTCGGCGTCTTCAAGGGCGCGGTCATGTTCATGGCCGACTTCGCGCGGGCCCTGACGGTGCCGGTGAAGATGGAGTTCATGGCCCTGTCCTCCTACGGCAACTCGGCCAGCTCCTCGGGGACGGTCCGGATCCTCAAGGACATCGACTCCGACGTGGCCGGCAAGCACATCGTGGTCGTCGAGGACATCATCGACTCCGGCCTGACCCTCGACTGGCTGCTGAAGTACCTCGGCGGGCTGAACCCGGCCTCGGTCAAGGTCGTCTCGATGCTCCGCAAGCCCGGCGTCCAGCGCGTCGACATCCCCGTCGACTACCTGGGCTTCGACATCCCCAACGAGTTCGTCGTCGGCTACGGCCTGGACTACGCCGAGCGCTACCGGGAACTGCCGTTCATCGGCGTCCTCAAACCCGAGGTCTACCGGCAGCCCTGATCCGGTCCCCGAGGGCCGGCCCGGCCTCCAGGAACCCGCCGGCCCGCGCGACCGCGACGCCGCCGGGCAGGAACGTCGGCCCCTGGCCGTGCCAGGCCACCACCAGCGCGTCCACCGCCCGCAGATGTCGGTGCCCGAACCCGGCCCTGTTCACTCCAAGCTGAAAAATCCAGGCGCGCAGCACCCGCTGCCGCACCGGCGGGCTCAACGCCGCGACCGCCTCGACCCGCAGCCGGTCCCCGTCGCGGCACTCGGCCAGGTCGGCCTCGGCCAGGCTGTCGAGCAGATCGGTGTCGGCGGCCACGAGCTCGGCCGTGCGCGCCAGGTTCGGCACGATGTCCTCGCCGAGCGTCCCGGTCAGCACGTCCATGGCCCGCCGCAGCGCCGAGCGCTTGAACCGCGGATCGGAGTTGTGCGGGTCGGTCCACGCCTTGAGGCCCCGCTCGTCGCACGCGGCGTGCGTGTCGGCGCGGGCGACGTCCAGCAGCGGCCGCCGGTAGCGCCCGCGGACGGCCCGCATCCCGGCGATGCCGCGCGGACCCGACCCGCGCGTGAGCGCCAGCAGCACCGTCTCGGCCTGGTCGTCGCGGGTGTGGCCCAGCAGCACCGCCTGCGCGCCGTGGCGTTCGGCCGCCCAGTCCAGCGCCGCGTAGCGGGCCTCGCGGGCGGCCGCCTCCGGCCCGCCCGAACCCATCACCCGCACCGCGGCCACCTCCGAGGGGTCGAGCCCGACCGACCGCCCCCACTCGGCGACCTCGGCTGCGCGGGCCGCCGAGCCGTCCTGGAGGCCGTGGTCGACCGTGACCAGCCCGGCCCGCAGCCCCGCGCGGGGCGCGACGAACGTGAGCGTGTCGGCCAGGGCCACCGAATCGGGGCCGCCGGAGCAGGCGGCCAGGACCAGCGCGCCGCGCGGGAGGTCGGCGAGCGAATCGCGGACGGCCGTCCGCATCCGCGCCACCGGCTCGGGGAGCCTCGCCATCACTTCGTCCCCCGGGTTCGACTACAGGCCATGCCTAACCGTCGCATCCGCGTCCGACAGCACGCGCGCCACCCAGTCCTCGGGCCGCTCGATCTCGGCCTCGCTCGGCAGGTGCTCGGGGCCCTCCCAGATCCGGTTGAACCCGGCCGGCCCCCGTTCGGCCACGACGTGGTCGACGAAGCGCCGCCCGGCCGCGTACTGCCGCAGCTTGGCGTCCAGGCCCAGCAGCTGCCGCAGGAACCGCTGGAGCGCCCCCGGGTGGGCCCGGCGCCGGTCGAAGCGGCGCCGCAGGAGCGCGACGTGCTCGATGTGGTCGGCGCCGACACCGTCCATGACCGACTCGGCGTGCCCTTCCAGGAGGGTCATCAGGGCCTGGATCCTGCCGATGGCCTCGCGCTGCTCGGCGCTGGTGACGGCGTCCATGACGTCGGTCGAGGAGTCGGGCTCGTCGCCGCGCGCGGCCGACAGGGCCCGGCGCACGGCCCGTCCCAGCTGCGAGGCCGAGGACTCCTCGGACTCGGTGGCGGCGAAGAAGGTCCCGATGAGCCCGTGGAAGTAGTCCCGCATCCACGGCACGGCCGTGAACTGCATCAGGTGCGTGGCCTCGTGGACGGCGATCCACAGCCGGAACTCGCGGGTCGGCAGGCGCAGCCGCCGCTCGACCTCGACGATGTTGGGGGCCACGAACAGCAGCCTGCCGGTGTCGGTCGAGAACGTCTCGAACTGGCCGAGGACCCGCGAGGACAGGAACGCCAGCACGGCCCCGGCCTGGACGCCGGTGACCTTGGCGGCGGCGTTGGAGACGTCGCGGTCCTCGTCGGCGCCGAGCCCGGAGAGCAGGCGCCGCAGTCCGGTGATGTTGATGTGGCTCCAGCGGACGCGGTCGACCACCTCGACCCGGGCCTGGACGGTCGGGGTCAGGCCGGTGTAGTCGGCGACCAGCTCGATCGCGTGGTCGGCGTGGCGGCGCAGGTCGGTGACGACGTCGAGGGCGCCTTCGGGGCTCATCCGCGGCCCGCCTCTGATGAAGGCGCGCGAGCAGGAGGCGGCGGTCCGCCAGTCGACGGACGGCAGCATCGAGTTGCTCGCGGGCGGCGCCATCGGTCCAGCCTATCCGGAGCGCAGTCGCCACGCCACCGCGTGGCGGGCTCGAGCTAGCAGCCGCATCGGGACACCCCGGCGGTGACCTCGTCCATGGCGTTCTCGACCAGCCAGCCGTTCGAGTGGCCGTTGCTGATGATCGAGAACACCAGCAGCCGACCGTCGTCAGTGGTCAGCGAGCCGGTCAGCGACGAGACGCCGTTGAGCGTGCCGGTCTTGGCCCTGACGACGCCGTCGCCGTCGTCGGTGTCGCGGAAGCGCTCGTCGAGGGTCCCGGAGTACCCGGCGACCGGGAGCGACTCGAAGACGCTGCTGGCCGACGAGTCGGCCGCGCCCAGCAGCAGCGCCGAGAACGCCTCGGCGGTCATGCGGTCGTCCTCGGACAGGCCCGAGCCGTCCTCGAAGGCCAGGCCGTCGGTGTCGGCCCCGAAGTCGGCCAGCATGTCCCGGTGGACGGTGTCGATCGCGTCCCAGGTCATCTCGCCGGTGACGGCGTAGGCGGTGTAGAGGGCCATCGCGTCCGACAGGCCGTTGTCGCTGGAGAGCACGAACGAGTCGACCAGCCCGGCCACCGGCTGGGAGTAGACCGTGCCGAGGTCGGCGGCGCCCTCCTCGGCCGTCCCGGAGCCGGTCTGGGACGCGCCGACCAGGGAGGCGAACTCCTCGAGCGCGGCCTGGGCCGGGTCGTCGTAGAAGCTGTGGTACTTCTGCGTGTTGTCGATCCGTCCGCCGTCGACCATGATCGGCGCGGTCCGTGCCGTATAGGGCAGGTCGTCGCCGTCGACGCCCTCGGCCAGCTCGGAGTCGCCGAAGATGCTCGTGTCCAGCAGGACCCTGGTCGGGGCCTCGCCGTCCCGGGATTCGAGGACCTGCTCGGCCAGATCGGTCAGGCTTCCGCCGGTTCCGTAGTAGCCCTCGCCGTCGACGGTCAGGGTGACGTCGCCGCCGGCGACCAGCACGACGGTGTCCTCGTCGGGGCCGTCGACGACGGTGGTGGGGATGCGCAGTTCCGGGCCCAGGTTGAGGTAGGCGGCCACGGCCGTGACCAGTTTCATCGACGAGGCCGGGGTGAGGGGGGTCCGGGCGTCCCGCTCGTAGAGGACCTCGCCGCTCGCCGCGTCGGCGAAGATCGCCGACAGTTCGCCGTCGAAGCGGGAGTCGGACAGCAGGTCGGGCAGGAGCTCGTCCAGGTCGGGGACGGCCGCGTCGGCGTCGGCCGCGGCCAGGACCTCGCTCGGCTCGGCCGGCGGGTACGCCTCGGGGGCGGTCACGGCCCCGGTCTGGGGCGTGGCCGAAGCCTTGATCAGCCACACGATGCCCGCCGCCGCCGCTAGCGTGAGGATGAGGGCGGTGATCGCGACGACCCGGACCGCCCGTCCGTGTGGCGCAGTACTCGTGGCTTCGGGGCGGGCGTTGTCGCGGAGGGCCATGCACAGAGACTAGGCCATCAAGAGCTTTGCAGACGAGCCTGGAGGAGAGGTCGGCCGATGGAGTTCGACATGACGGTCGAGATCCCCAAGGGATCTGCCAACAAGTACGAGATCGACCACGAGACCGGGCGCATCCGTCTGGACCGGACGCTGTTCACCGCGACGGTGTACCCGGCCGACTACGGCTTCATCGACGAGACCCTGGGCCAGGACGGCGACCCGCTCGACGCGCTGGTGATGGTCGAGCCGACCTTCCCCGGCTGCGTGATCCGGGCCCGCGCGATCGGCATGTTCCGGATGCGCGACGAGAAGGGCGTCGACGACAAGGTGCTGTGCGTGCCGGCCGACGACCCGCGCAAGGACAAGTACAAGGACATCGCGGACGTCCCCGAGTTCGACCGCCTGGAGATCCAGCACTTCTTCACCGTCTACAAGGACCTGGAGCCGGGCAAGAGCGTCGAGGGCGCTACCTGGACCGGTCGGGCCGAGGCCGAGGAGGAGGTGCGCCGGTCCTTCGAGCGCGCCAAGGCCGCCGGCTACGGCTCCAACCACTGACGCCGACGTCGGGCGGGTCTCTCCTGTGAGGGTTCGCCCGGTGGTCGCTCAGGGCGCGACGACGTCCAGCAGCCAGGTCTTGGACCGGGTAGCCGGCTCGGTGAGCTCGACCTTCCAGCCCTGGGAGGCGAGGAAGTCGCTCAGTTCGGCGGGGGTGGAAGGCTGGGCCCCGGAGGCCAGGAGGGCGCGCGCGACCTCGCCGCGGGTGGCCTTGGCCATGTGGGTGACGACGCTGCGCCGACCGTCGGTGTCCTCTTTGTATACGCGGACGGTGACGCCGCGGTTCTTCGGGTTCCACACCTGCGCGTAGGCGCCCGAGCGCATGTCGACGACCATGTCGTCGGCGGATCCGAGGACGTCGGTGACCGCGGGGCGCCAGAGCGCGGCGAGGCGGTCGGCCCCGGGCAGTCGGGCCGACATGGGGACGCGGTAGGGCGGGACGCGGTCGGAGGGGCGCAGCAGTCCCCACAGCGGCGAGGAGATGAAGACCTGCCCGGAGTCGGGCAGGTCGCCCAGTCCCAGCCGGTCGTAGAGGACGCCGGTGTAGAGCTCCCAGGCGGCCAGGGTCGGGGCGGTCTTGAGCTCGCGGTCGCGCTGCACCCATTGCCGTTGCCGGGCGGTGAGTTTGAGGGTCTCGGCGGCGGTGTCCTCGTCGTCGCACAGTTCGACGACTCGTTCCACGAGCGTCTCGCGGACGGGGTTCAGCGCCGGAGAGGACAGGCGAGCGAGGTCGAGCGGAGGCCCGTCTCCCCGGTCGGCCTTCCCTTCTGACGGCGGCAGCAGTATGAGCACAGCAGGCGAGTCTACCCGTAGCGCCCGGCCAGAGGACCGGACCGGTCCGATCCCCAGCTCAGGGGCGTGCCCGACCCGGCTTCACAGCGGCGTTCGAATGGTTTATAGTACGTATGTTCGATCAAGCGGGAGCGGACCCGAATCCCACCGAGGGCCACGTGTGACGCGGATCGAATAGGCGCGGCGGCGGCCCACTCCGCACCCGCCGCCGCGCCGTCCAAGCCCCGTCCCGGTGAACGTATCCCGGCTCCCACCCCGCACCCGCCACAAAGGTTCCGAACCCCCATGTGCGGTATGCTCTCGGCGGGCCGCTAGCTCAATTGGCAGAGCTGCGGACTTTTAATCCGTAGGTTCAGGGTTCGAGTCCCTGGCGGCCCACCAGGGTTCATTCGGCGGGTTGGACTGTGCAGTCCGCTTCGGGGATCACCACTGCTTCGTGGCCGTTGTCGTGGCGGACGCGGTAGGGCGGTTCGCCGTCCTCGCCCAGTACCTCCACCACTTCGGCGGTGTGGTCCTTCATGCCGACCGTGCGGCCCCTGAAGAGCAGCCGGTCGCCGACCTTCGCCTGCATGGCCGGATCACCTCCTCACATGCTGGTGCGGCGGCCCGTCTCGCGAGCCGTGCCTCTTTTCCAGCCTAGGGCAGAAGGAGCCCGGCGGCCTAGACCTGCTCGAAGTAGATCGACTTTATGAAGCAGTCCCGCGGGCGGGAGACGGCGAACAGGACCGTGTCCACCAGCGATGCCGCCCGCAGCGCGCCCGGCGTGCCGGGCGAGTCCTCGTTCTCGAAGTCCGGCGGGCAGAGGCCGAGCACCCGGATGCCTTCGGGCCGGAGCCGCTTGGAGAGGATCTCGGTGAAGCCGGCCTGCGCCGACTTGGCCGCGTAGAACGCCTCGTGGGCCCGCGAGCGGTGGTGGCCGTACTCGCCGCAGGCCGAGACCACGGTGACGATGTCGGCTCGCGATGAGCGCTCCAGCAGGGGCAGGAAGTGCTCGGTGGCCAGGATCGTGCCGGTCGCGCCAGCGGCGACCACCGCCTCGATCTCCTCGTCCTCGGCCTCGGTGAAGCCGCCCGCCTCCAGGTAGGGCGCGCCGTTGTTGACCAGGATGTCGACCGTGCCGGTCTGGTCGGCCACCGCCTCGGCGAAGTCGCGGATCGAGTCGGCGTCGGCCAGGTCGCAGGTGAAGGCGTGGGCCCGGTGCCCGGCGTCCCTGATCGCGCCGCAGGTCTCGGCGGCGGTCTCGAAGCGCCGGGCCGAGGCGAACACCTCGGCGCCGAGTCCGGCGAATTCGATCGCCAGGCTCCGGCCGAAGCCGCGGCCCGCCCCGGTCACCACCACGCGGGTTCCGTCGAATCGCATTGCCGCCCCCGAACTCGAGTCGAAATCTCCTCATGATTCTCGCAAAGCGGGGGCGGCGTGACCAGTGTCATTCGGCCGCACCGGGTTTTTACCGCCGGTTGTCGCCGATTTCTTCGGGCGTAATGCGCCGGTGACACGCGGCCCGCACAGTAGGGGGCGAGGCCCGACGCGGCCTCACCGCCGCACCGGCGCGGCGCGCATTCCGCAACACCGCCCGGAAGGAAACACCGCAATGGAACCATTCGCGATCGTGGCCGTGCACCTCATCTCCGCCGAAGCGCGCTCGGCCCTGCCCGACGCGCCGGTCGTCCCCGACCGTCCGTCGACGCTGAGCCGCATGGCGGGCGCGGCCGCCGCCGTGCGACGCGGCGTCTTCGGACGCCACCTGCGCGACGCGGCCGTCTCGCCCACGCGGCGCGACGTCCGCCGCGCCGCTTAACACCCGAAGGCGCGGACCAGGGCCGGGAGCGCGGCACGGTCCCGGCCCTGGACCGTGTCCGGATCAGACCGGGGCGCCGTCGATGTAGGCGCGCTCGACCTTCGAGTAGAAGTCCAGCGGGTCGCCGCTCCACAAGCAGAAGTCGGCGTCCTTGCCCGGCTCCAGGGAGCCGACCCTGTCGTCGACGCCCAGGATCCGCGCCGGTTCGATCGTCACCGCCCGCAGCGCGGTCTCGGGCTCCAAGCCCGCCTTGACGCAGAGCATCGCCTGGACGATGAAGTGCTCGATCGGCACCACCGGGTGGTCGGTGGTGATCGCCACGGCCACGCCCGCGGCGGTGAGCCTCGCGGCGTGCTCGGGAAACCGGCCTGCCGTCTCGACCTTCGAGCGCGAGCACAGCAGCGGACCGAAGATCACCGGCACGCCGCGCTCGGCGATGAGGTCGGCCAGCAGGTGCGCCTCGGTGCCGTGGTCGAGCACCAGGTCGTAGCCGAACTCCTCGGCCACGCGCAGCGCGGTGGCGATGTCGTCGGCGCGGTGGCAGTGCTGGCGCCAGGGGATCTCGCGGTTCAGCACCCGGGCGAGAGTCTCCAGTTTGAGGTCGCGGTCGGGATCGTCGGCGCTCTGGTAGTTCTCGGCCTCGACGAACGCCTGCCGCAGGATCCCGGCCGTCCCCAGGCGGGTCGAGGGGGTCTTCTTCTGGTCGCCGTAGACCCGCTTGGGGTTTTCCCCGAGCGCCGACTTCACGCCGGCGGGGCTGCGCAGGACCATTTCGTCGACGTAGCGACCGGCGGTCTTGAGCGCCACGGCCTCGCCGCCGATGACGTTTCCGGAGCCGGGGTTGACGCCCGCGGCGAGGACGCCGCCGGCGAGGGCCTCGTAGAAGCCGGGATCGGCCGGGTTGATGCCGTCGAGGGCGCGCACGTAGGCGGTGTTGGGGTCGGTCATCTCGTTGGTGTCGTTGCCGGCCCAGCCCTCGGCGATCTCGTGGACCCCGAGGTGGGTGTGGGCGTCGACCAGGCCGGGGAGGATCCACTTGCCGGTCGCGTCGATGGTCTCGGCGCCTTCGGGGACCGGCAGGTCGGGTCCGCCGACGGCGTCGATGCGGCCGCTGGAGACGACGAGGACTCCGGACTCGATCGGCTCGGAGGTGATCGGGAGGATGGTGGCGCCGCGCAGCGCGAAGGTCGACTCGCTCATGCGCCGCACACTAGCCGTCCGGCTAGCGGCGGTGGGTCATGAGGCCCACCGGATGATCTCCTTGGTCACCGTCTCGGGGGCCTCCTGCTGGGGGAAGTGGCCGACGTCATCGAGCAGTTTCCACTCGTAGCGTCCCTGGATGTACCGGCCCGAGCCTTGGGCGGTGCGGGGCAGCACGCAGGTGTCGAGCGAGCCGTGGAGATGGAGCGTCGGCACCGGCGCGGGCTGCTGGAGGAGTTTGACGAAGCGGCGCCCGGCCAGGCCCATCGCGGTGCGGAACGGCCATCGGAACGCCTCGAGCGCGCCGAAGGCGGCCTGCGGGATCTGGATGACGTCCCTGCAGGCGCGCACGTAGGTCTGGAAGTCCCTGGTGCCCCGCCAGCGGGGGCCCGACCACCAGTACATGAGGTCGGCGACCTTGCGGGCGTCCCAGGCGGTGAGGCGGTGCTCGTAGCGGGGCATCTGGAACGAGAACAGGTGGCCGGAGGCCTTCAGCTGGCCTTTGGGGTCGACGGCGAGGGCGGCGCGCTGGCGCAGCGGGTGGGCCGCGCCGAGGACGATCAGGGACCGGAACTGGGCCGGGTGGAAGGCCGCGGCCGCGAAGCCGAGGATGCCGCCCAGGTCGTGGCCGACGACGGTGGCTTCGCGTTCGCCCAGGGCCCTGACCAGGCCGACGACGTCGGCGGCCATGGTGTAGGCGTCGTAGCCGCGCGGGGGTTTGTCGGAGGCGCCGTAGCCGCGCAGGTCGACGGCGACGACGCGGAATCCGGCGTCGGCCAGGGCCGGGATCTGGTGCCGCCAGGCCCACCAGAACTCGGGGAAGCCGTGCAGGAGCACGACCAGCGGCCCCTCTCCGGCCTCGGCGATGTGGAAGCGCGAGCCGTTGGCGTCGATGTGGCGGTGGTTCCAGGGCCCGGTCTTGAGCGCGACGCTGTCGGCGAAGGTCCTACGGTTCACCCTCTCAGCCTATAGAGGTCAGGCCTCGGCGCGGTGCCGCCGGACCGCTCGGGAGCGGGCGTAGAGCACCGCGGCCCCGACCAGTGCCGAGATCGTCGAGCCGGCGAGGACGCCGGTCTTGACCAGGTCCTGCTGGGCGATGTCGGTGAAGGCCAGTTCGGTGATCAGGAGGGCGACGGTGAAGCCGCAGCCGCAGAGTACGGCCGCGCCGGTGACGTCGGCCCATTTCAGGTCGGGCGCCAGGCGTCCCCAGCCGAAGCGGTGCGCCAGGTAGGCGCCGGCGACCACGCCGACGGTCTTGCCCGCGAAGAGGCCGACCACGACCGACAGGGCGACCCGGTCGGTCGAGAAGGCGCTGATGGCCTCGCCGTCGAGGGCGACGCCGGCGGAGAAGAACGCGAAGACCGGGACGGCGAAGCCGGCGCTGAACGGCTGGATCGCGTGCTCGGCCTTGATCGCGGGGGCCTCGTGCTCGCCCGGGTCGGGTTTGACGCGGGTGGCGAGGCCGAGGGCGACGCCGGCGATGGTGGCGTGGACGTCGGCCTCGTAGAGCGCCGCCCAGGCGATCAGGCCCAGCGGGATGTAGACCCACAGGGTGCTCACGCGTCGGGACTGGAGGAACACCCACACCGCGACGGCGATCACGAAGACCAGCATCGGCACGAAGCGCGGGTCGGAGTAGAGGATCGCGATCAGGGCGATCGCGCCGATGTCGTCGGCGATGGCGAGGGTGAGCAGGAAGATCCGCAGGCTGGAGGGCAGGTTGCGGGCGCAGAGGGCGAGGACGGCCACGGCGAAGGCGATGTCGGTGGCCATGGGGATCGGCCACACCGAGCTCGCTCCGGGCTCGCCCCAGGCCACGGCCAGGGCGAAGGCGGCCGGGACGATCATGCCGCCGGCGGCGGCGATGACCGGGAGCATCGCGCGCTTGAGGTCGTTGAGTTCGCCGACGACGAGTTCGCGTTTGAGTTCGAGGCCCACGACGAGGAAGAAGAACGCCAGGAGGAAGTCGGCGGCCCAGTGCTGGACGTTGAGCATGAACACGCCGTCGATGCCGATGTAGGTGTGCCGGACCTCTTCGTACAGGTCCGACAGCCCGGTGTTGGCCACGATCAGCGCCAGGGCGGCGCCGACGAGCAGCAGGACGCCGCCGGTGGTCTCGATGCGCAGGAACCTGACGATCTCGCTGCTGGCCTTGCGGGCCTTGCGGACGATGGGCTTCTTCGGCATCGGGGTCTCGGGCATCCGCGGCATCCGCCCGTTCTCTGGCTGTTGCGGGGTCTCGGGCATGAGGCTCCTTCCAGTGGACGGGGTGTCACGCTAGTGACGAAACACTATCGGAAAGCGAGTCTCGGACGCTAGTGAGTGACGGGACGGCTACATGCCGTCCCGCCCTCGTCTTTCTAGTTTCTATGCTTCACTCTGACCCCGCCGGTTCAGTGGTGAGGATCACGCTCTGTCAGTCGTCGGAACTGCGGTCGAGTCCCTCCTTGATGCGGACCATGACCGAGCTGTCCTGGAGCGTGGTCACGTCGCCGAGCTGCCGGTCCTCGGCGATGTCGCGCAGCAGGCGGCGCATGATCTTGCCCGAGCGGGTCTTCGGCAGCTCGGAGACCACCATGACCTGCCGCGGCTTGGCGATCGGCCCGAGCGTGGTCGCCACGTGGCTCCGCAGCTCCGCCAGGTGCTCGGGGCCGGACTCGACGTCGCCGCGCAGGATCACGAACGCCACGATCCCCTGGCCGGTGATCGGATCGGTCGCGCCCACGACCGCGGCCTCGGCCACGCTGTCGTGGCCGACCAGCGCCGACTCGACCTCGGTGGTGGAGATGTTGTGGCCCGACACCAGCATGACGTCGTCGACCCGGCCCAGCAGCCAGATGTCGCCGTCGTCGTCGCGCTTGGCCCCGTCCCCGGCGAAGTACATCCCCTCGAACTTGGACCAGTAGGTGTCCAGGAAGCGCTGGTCGTCGCCCCAGATGGTGCGCAGCATCGACGGCCACGGCTCGCGGACGGTCAGGAACCCTCCGCCGGCGTTCGGCACCGATTTGGCATCGTCGTCGACCACGTCGACGGCGATGCCCGGCAGCGCCCGCTGCGCCGAGCCCGGCTTGGTGGCCGTCACGCCCGGCAGCGGCGAGACCATGATCGCGCCGGTCTCGGTCTGCCACCAGGTGTCGACGATCGGGGCCCTCCCCGCGCCGACGTGCTCGCGGTACCAGATCCACGCCTCGGGGTTGATCGGCTCGCCGACGCTGCCCAGCAGCCGCAGGCTCGACAGGTCGAAGCCGGCCGGGATGTCGTCGCCCCACTTCATGAAGGTGCGGATCAGCGTCGGCGCGGTGTAGAGCAGCGAGACCCGGTACTTGTCGACGATCTCCCAGAACCGGCCCTTGTGCGGGGTGTCCGGGGTGCCCTCGTACATCACCTGGGTCGCCCCGTTCGCCATGGGGCCGTAAACGATGTAGGTGTGGCCGGTGACCCAGCCGACGTCGGCGGTGCACCACCACACGTCCGATTCGGGCTTGAGGTCGAACACGGCGTGGTGGGTGTAGGCCGCCTGGGTCAGGTAGCCGCCCGAGGTGTGCAGGATGCCCTTGGGCTTGCCGGTCGTGCCCGAGGTGTAGAGGATGAACAGCGGGTGCTCGGCGTCGAACTGCTTCGCCTCGTGCTCGTTGGCGGCCTCGCCGACAGTCTCGTGCCACCACAGGTCGCGATCATCGTTCCAGTCGACGTCCTGCTCGGTGCGGCGCACCACCAGGACCTTCTCTACCGACGGGCACCGCTCGGCCGCGGCGTCCACGGTCGGCTTGAGCGCGTTGGGCTTGCCGCGGCGGAAGCCGCCGTCGGCGGTGATGACCAGTTTGGCTCCGGCGTCGTCGATGCGGCTGGAGAGCGCGTCGACGCTGAAACCGCCGAACACCACCGAGTGGGGCGCGCCGATGCGCGCGCACGCCAGCATCGCCACCGCGGCCTCGGGGATCATCGGCATGTAGACGACGACCCGGTCGCCCGCCTCGACGCCCAGCTCGGTGAGCGTGTTGGCCGCGCGCTTGACCTCGTCGAGCAGCTCAGCGTAGGTGACCGCGCGCGAGTCCCCCGGCTCGCCCTCGAAGTGGATCGCGACCCGCTCGCCCAGCCCGGCCTCGACGTGCCGGTCCAGGCAGTTGGCGGCCACGTTCAGCTCCCCGCCGACGAACCACTTGGCGAAGGGCGGATTCGACCAGTCGAGGGTCTGGTCCCACTCCTCGGCCCAGTCCAGGCGGCGGGCCTGCGTCTCCCAGAACGCCAGTCGATCGGCCTCGGCCTCGGCGTAGGCGCTCTCGGTGACGTTGGCCGTTCGGGTGAATTCGGGGGCGGGAGGGAAGGTTCGGTCCTCCGTCAGGAGGTTGGCAAGTGTCTCTTGCGGAGTCTGGGACACGTCTCGTGGCTCCTTACAGGTCGGCGCGCCGGTGCGCTGCTGTGAGGCGGGTCAATGGTCTGCAACACTACCGCGAAACGCGATGTTCACCAGCGTGAGACGTGCCCGAGTCGACCAGCGGACGCCAGGACGCGACGGGCGGTCGACGAACGGGGATCGAGGCCAGCGCGGATTTATGCCGCCATGTAACATCTGTGATCGCCCTCTTGCCCGCCCGGTGGGGCGAATCCGCCTCACCTCCAACCGGTAAGGTTCCGCCCGTGGATCCTCTCGCGCCTCTCCTCGAACTCTCCGAGGTAGCCGATGCCCTCGAGAACGCCAGAACCAATGTCGACCGCATGCTCTGGCACGAGGCCCTGCGCGGCGACAGCACTCACGTCGCCGCCGAAGTCGCCCTGCACGACGCCTCGGCCACCCTGGCCCTGGAGGGGTACGACTGCGATGTCGAGCGCCTGCGCGCCGGCGACTTCTCCGACCCGGTCGTGGCCGGGGCCCTGCGCGTGACCGAGGCGCTGCCGAGCCTGGTCGACGTCTGGCCGGTATCGCCCCGCTACGTCCTGGCCAAGCTGCACCTGCTGGCCTCCCGCGACTTCGAGCCCGGCGACGGCGAACCCGGCCGCATCGAGGTCGACTCCTCCGGTTCGGCCCGCATCGACGCGATGTGCGCGCTGGTGACCAACCCGACCAAGGAGATCCCGCCCGCGCTCAGCGCCGCCGTCGTCCACGGCGAGCTGCTGGCCGTGCGGCCCTTCCCGATGGCCAACAACATCGTCGCCCGCGCCGCGGCGCGCATCGCCCTGGCCAGCAAGGGGCTCGACTCGAAGCTGCTGATCACCGTCAACGCCGGGCACCTTGAGCGGCAGCCGGAGTACGTGGGCGCCCAGCGGGCCTGGTCGACCGGCACCCCCGACGGGGTGCGGGCCTGGCTCAAGCACTTCGGGAAGGCCCTGGAGGCCGGAGCGACCGAGACGCTCCAGATCTGCACCGAGCTGACCCGCTCCTAGGACTCGTCGTCTCCGCGCAGTTCGGCGCGGAGCTTCTCCTTCTCCTCGCGGCGGGCCTTGATGCGCCCGTCGATGTGGTCGATCATCTCCTCGCGCATGCCCTTGAGCAGCCACATCGAGGCGATCATCGACACCAGCAGGCCGACCGCGAGCGCCAGCAGGAGGTTCATCAGGAACGCCAGCGGGACGGCGACCGCGGCGAACAGCGCCACCCGCGCCAGGAAGTACTTCGCCACAGGATTCATTCGGTCCGCTCCTCTCCGAAGGCGCCGATGGCGGTGTGCCACAGCACCGAGTATCCGAACACCGCCACCAGCCCGCCGAACGCGCCGGTCACCAGCGGCGGCCACGTGGCGGGCATGAACACGGTCGCCGCGATCCCCGCGCCGAGGCCGAGCACGATCCCCACCAGGGCCACGGCCCAGCGCGACGCGCCCCGGTAGCGCTTGAACCGGTCGTTGAACGCGAACACCGCCGGCACCGCCCCGACCCAGCCGGAGATGTTCCCGAATTCGCCGCCGGACGCGGTGATGAACAGGAGGTCCACCACGGCGAGTATCGCGGTTCCCATGACCACGTAAGCCAGGACCGTGCCCAGCAGATGGACGAGCATGCCCTCCGCCGCCTCGGCGTCGCTGCGCTGATCGTCGGCCACTAGAACCTCACCGACCGGGGTTCGGCGCGGCGCTCGGCGATCGTCTCGCCCGGCTCGTACTCGCGCACGACCTCGTAGCGGGTGTTGCGCTCGACGGGCCGGAATCCGGCGTCGCGGATGAGGTCGAGCAGGTTCTCGCGGCTCATCTTGTCGGGCGTGCCGTAGTCGTCGGCGTCGTGGGTGATCTTGTACTCCACGACCGAGCCGTCGAGGTCGTCGGCGCCGAAGGACAGCGACAGCTGCGCCACGTCAAGGCCGTGCATGACCCAGAAGCACTTGACGTGGTCGAAGTTGTCCAGCAGGAGCCGGGAGACGGCGAAGGTGCGCAGGGACTCGGCCGGGCTGGCCATGGTGGTGCGCGCCTGGAGCCGGTTGCGGACCTTCCCGTCCTGCGAGTCGTGGAAGTCGTGCTGGTAGCGCAGGGGGATGAAGACGCTGAACCCGCCGGTCTGGTCCTGGAGCTCGCGCAGGCGCAGCACGTGGTCGACGCGGTGGCGGGGCTCCTCGATGTGCCCGTAGAGCATCGTGGCGGGGGTGCGCAGGCCCTTGGCGTGGGCGAGGCCGTGGATGCGCGACCAGTCCTCCCAGTGGCAGTCGTGGTCGACGATGTGCCGGCGGACCTCCCAGTCGAAGATCTCGGCGCCGCCGCCGGTCAGCGACTCCAGGCCCGCGTCTATGAGTTCATCGAGAATTTCCGAGGCGTCCATTCCGGAGATCTTCTCGAACCACTGGATCTCGGTGGCCGTGAATGCCTTGAGGTTGACCTGCGGGAGGGTCTCCTTGAGCGCGGAGAGCACGCGCGGGTAGTAGCGCCACGGCAGGGTGGGGTGGAGGCCGTTGACGATGTGCAGCTCGGTGGGGGCGTCGTCCTTCATCTGCTCGGCGAGGGCCACGGCCTGCTCGATGCGCATGGTGTAGGCGTCGGACTCGCCGGGCTTGCGCTGGAAGGAGCAGTAGGCGCACGAGGCCGAGCAGACGTTGGTGAGGTTGAGGTGGCGGTTGACGTTGAACATCGTCCGGTCGCCGTTCTTGGCCTCGCGCACTCCGTGCGCCAGGCGCCCCAGCCAGGCCAGGTCGTCGATCTCGTAGAGTCCGACGCCGTCCTCGTAGGTCAGCCGCTGCCCGGCGGCGAGCTTCTCCTCGATCCCGGCCTTGAACGCCGCCGTGTTCCCGTCCGCGACCGCGCTTGCGGAGTCGTTGCTTGGCACTGTGAGTCACCCCTAACGGTTTGGGCCAGCGTAACCCCGTCGCCACCGCTTCGCCCGTGCGCGGGAGCCGGGTGTGAGACGGCGAATGCGACTCTGGTCCGGTTTCGGTAGAGTGTCCATGGCATCCCCCCACAGAAGGACTCCTCATATGCGCGTGAAACGGTTCGGGGTCAGCACGATCGCCGCCTTCGGTGCGGCCGCGGTCCTGTTCGGCGGTGCATTGCCCGCGTTCGGCCAACCCGGGAACAGCGTTCCCGATCCGGGCTCGCGCCCGAGCGGCGAGTCCGAGGACGAAACGCCGGTCACGAACCCGGAGACCGAGGACGGGCCGCTGGCCGACGAGATCGACGAGCTGACCATCGAGGTCGCCCAGCTCGGCGAGGAGCGCACCGCCGCCGAGGAGGAGCTGGATCTGCGGCTCGACCGGCTCGAGGGCGCCGAGGCGTCCTGGAACGAGGCGGTCGCGGACCTCGAGGCCGCCCAGGCGGCCCTGGAGTACGCCGCCGGCGAGGCATACACCGAGTTGTCGGGACAGCCCGATAGCGAGCTGCCCGACCTCTCCGGGCTCGGCCCGGTCGGCGACGAGTGGGACCTGCAGGGCCTGACCTCCGAGCTCGGGGAGGCCGAGACCGCCGAGTCGGTCGCGCGCGCCTCCTTCGACGCCGCCGAACTCTCGGCCGACCGCTCGCAGGCCCGCTTCGACGTGGTCGACGCCGAGTACCAGGACGCGCAGACCGAGCTCGACGAGCTCATCGAGGAGAACGAGGAGGAGCTCGAGGAGCTGGAGCGGGCCCGCGAGGAGGCCGCCTCCGAGTACTCCGACGACTTCTCCTCCGAGGTCGACGGCTGGGACGCGGCGCCGGAAGCCAAGGAGGCCGTGGAGTACGCGCTGGCCCAGCTCGGCAAGCCCTACGTGTTCGGCGACGAGGGCCCGGACACGTTCGACTGCTCGGGCCTGGTGATGGCGGCCTACGACCACGCGGGCGTCTCGCTGCCGCGCGTGGCCGCCGACCAGTACAACGCCACCAGCGACAAGCCGGTCGACACCGAGCACCTGCTGCCGGGCGACCTGCTGTACTGGTGGGACAGCCCCGGAGACTGGAAGTCGGTCTACCACACCGCCATGTACCTCGGCGACGGCAAGATGGTGCAGGCCCCCCGTACGGGTGATGTGGTGAAGATCAGCTCGATCTGGTTCGAGAACTTCGCCGGAGCCCACCGGGTGGTCGACGCGGTCAAGACCGGACCGGGCGACGGCGACGCGACCGGCGACCCCGGCGGCGGCGAGGGCGACGGCGGCGGCGGCGAACCGGATTCGCCGAGCCCGAGCGAGCCGGAGGACGACCGCACCGAAAGCCCGACGCCGGAACCCGAGCCGACTCCCAGCGAGTCGCCGTCCCCGTCTCCGTCGCCGAGCCCGAGTCCCGACCCGACGGACCCGACGCCCACTGAGGACGAGTCTCCGGACTCTCCGACGCCGACGCAGTCGGAGTCGGTGTCGGGAACCCTCGGCCGGGAGTCCGAAACCCCCGGAACGTCCGAATAGTGAGCGGCGGGCCGATACAGGGCGCCACCGGGTGATGGCACGATGGTTGCTAAGTTGCCCTCTTGACGATCCGCCCACCCCGAGGAGGCCCGTGTGGACGACAACAGTTGCAGCGCCTGCGGTAAGCACCTGACGTCGAATATGCGGCGCTGCCCGCAGTGCGGCGTGCCGCTGCCGCCGCCGCTGGGCGGGTTCCCGGCCGGGCCGCAGTATCCGCCGCCGGCGGCCGCGCAGCCGTACGGCCGTCAGTCCTCGTCTCCGCCGCCGGCGCCCATGCCGCCGCCTCCGCCGCAGCAGCCGCAGTACAACCGGCCGCCGATGCCGCCTCCTCCAGCGCCCGGGGTCGGCTCGGCCTCGGTCCCGGTCCGCCCGCCGACCGCGCCGCCCATGCAGCCTCCGCCGCAGCAGCCGCCCCGGACCCAGCAGCCGCAGTCGCTGCCGCCGGTGACCCCGCCTGCGGCCGCGCCGCCGCCCTCCTCGCCGCCGCCGATGCCCTCGTCCCCGCCGCCCATGCCGCCGCC
>NZ_JAELXW010000037.1 GCF_016428645.1 Glycomyces salinus
GTGCCGGTTCCACCACGGCCGCGTCCACACCCCCGGATGGAGCGTCACCAAGACCGGCCCCGGACAGGCGGCCATCGTCCACCACGAAGACCACGAACCCGCCCCCGCCGACATGACCGAACACGAAGGCCAGGG
The DNA here is from genome assembly GCF_016428645.1 of Glycomyces salinus. Classification (GTDB taxonomy): domain Bacteria; phylum Actinomycetota; class Actinomycetes; order Mycobacteriales; family Micromonosporaceae; genus Glycomyces; species Glycomyces salinus. Next base: position 136 of record NZ_JAELXW010000037.1, read on the forward strand.
CGGGTGCGGGTGCGCCGACTGGCGCACCGACACCGACCTCGAGGCCGACTTCCAGAACGACGCCGCGAACCTCTTCGACACCGGCCTCTACCCCACCGAATGGGCCGAAACACTCAAAGCAGACTTGAACCGCGCCGCCGAACAAGCCGAAACCGACCGCGCCCGGGCCGCCGCACGCGCCGCCCGAGACAAAGCACGAGCACGCTTCACCACC
>NZ_JAELXW010000038.1 GCF_016428645.1 Glycomyces salinus
CCTCTACCCCACCGAATGGGCCGAAACACTCAAAGCAGACTTGAACCGCGCCGCCGAACAAGCCGAAACCGACCGCGCCCGGGCCGCCGCACGCGCCGCCCGAGACAAAGCACGAGCACGCTTCACCACCGAGACCACCAACAGCAGAGCAACCGCTCATGCGACCACCGGGATCCAAGCACCGGAACCGACACCCGACCCCGGAGGCGAACCGGAGCCCGATTCCGTATCCCCCCGCACTGCCAGCAGTCTCGAACCGATCCCGTTCTTACTCCGCCCGTCGCGGGAGAAGCCCGCGGCGGAGAGGCGATAGACCATCGCAGCCCGACCGGGAACACCCGGCGGACCCTTCCCCGTGTCCCCGGCACCGAACACGAGCCCTGAACCGCCGGTTAGTACGGCGGCGGAAGTTCGTGATGTCATGACGGCTGGTGGTCGCCTCGTCGCTGGTAGTGGGATCGTCGGGCTTGTTCGTTGTGGTCGCATATCCATTCTGACCAGTGGTTATGGAACTCGTCGGGGTGGACGGCCCTGGTGATCTCGCCGTAGAGGCGGGCGAGGCCGGTCAGGGTGAGACGGCTGCCGAGCGTCGCAGCGCTGCGGTGAGCAATGGCGGTCGCGCAGGCGGCGAACAGGGCGAGGGTGATCCAGCGGCGGACGGAGGTCCACTTGCGCATCTGGTGCTCATCGAGCCCGAAGCAGCCCTTGGCGTCCTGGAATGTGGTCTCAATCGGCCAGCGGAGCCCGGCGACGCGGATCAGCCGGGCCAGGCCGCCGGTCGCGCGCTCGGGCAGGTAGGTCAGGTAGTAGGCGTACTCGTCTTTGCGGCGGTTCCAGCGGACCAGGAGTCCCCGCTCGCCTTCGGCGCCGCTCGAGTCAAGGGTGAGGTAGCCCCAGGCGTACCAGCGTTGTCCGCGCGAGCCGGCCCCGGCGCTGCGAGTCGACCAGTTCCGGGTCGGAATCTCTTCGGCGAGGTAGTCGACGCGCTCGGCCTCGATCGCCGGATCGACTTGCGCCTGGTGGTCTTTGCCGACTTCGAGCACGTAGGCGATGCCTGTGGTCTCGGCGGTGCGCCGGAGCGGCTCGCTGCGCCCGTATACCGCGTCACCGGCCAGGGCAGTCGGGACCTCGCCGGCGGCGACGCGGCGGGCCAGGATCTGCTCGGCTTGGACGAGTTTGGTGGCGAAACCGATCGAGTCCGGGACCCCGGCCTCGGCCATCCGCTCCGGGTCGCTCGTCCAGGACTCGGGCAGGTAGAGCTCGTAGTCGATCAGGAAGCGTCTCTCGGGGGTGGCCCAGGCGGCGAAGACAGTCACGGTCGCGTTCTCGATCCGGCCCGCGGTCCCGGTGTACTGGCGCTGGACGCCGACGGTGTGCTCGCCTTTCTTGAGGTCGCCGGTCTCGTCGAAGACGAGCACCCGCTCGGGGGCGCAGGCGATCTGATCCCATGCGGCTTGGGCGGCCCTGTCGCGGACGGCGTCCTCGTTCCAGGCGCCGTCGTTGAAGAAGTGCTGGAGCCGCCACGGGTCGGCATGTCCGGCGTTCTTCGCGATCGACCAGCAGTTCTTCCGGGACAGGTCGGCCTGCATCCCGGCCACGGCGTCAGCGGCCAGGCGGCGGGACTCGATCCGACCGAACAGGCCCGCGCATGAGCCCAGCAGTTCGGCGGTCACCTCACGGACTATGCTCACCGCAGCGGCTGCCGCTGTTCTGTTTTCTTGTGTCACAACCTGAATGGTGAACCGGCAGCCGCGCCCATATCCGCTGAATCCCTTGCGTCCCAACCGGTTGGACACGACCCCAAACTGTCGTCGAATGTCACGCAAGTGACACCCCCACATACACGCTATGGCGATGTTGCGACTGGACCTGCGCATGCATGGTCGCTGTCCACGAGCCATCCGAGGAACTCGGTGAACTGCTCGAGGGCATCGTTGTCGGGAAACCAGTCGGGGGCATGCTCGCCGGGCTGACCTTCGAGGAGGCTGCCCTGGGCGTGGTAGGTCTCCTCGAATCTGAGGATGTCCCCGTAGCCATGGCAGTAGCTGTCGCCGCAGGAATCCTCCTGCATGAGGAACCTGATCAGCCGTAGGAGCCCTTCGTCATACGAGCGGGCGCCGTCGAGCGTCTCCCGCGCCGCCTCTTGGGCCCTGGCGAAAGCCGCAGCGGGCCTTGATGGCAGCGGTCGGCCGAGTTCGTTGAACAGCTGCGGAATGAGGGTGTGGATCTCTGAGCGGTCGTCTCGCCGCAGACACGCCAGGTCGATCAGCGCCGGTGACAGCATGCCCTCCGCGAGCGCCTCGGCAGCAGCCAAGGGCACATCTGCCCTCGGTTCGAAATCGTAGAGGAAATCCTCCGCAGCCCTGGCCAGCGCATCCATACGGACACTATCGATGACGACAACTGCACGGTCAAGGCAGTTCCCGCGGGCCTGGTCGTCAGTTGATCGTCGAGGATCGCCGCCACGGCATCCCTCACCAAAAGAAGCAAGGCGGCAACCAAACGTCACGACATCACGAACTTCCGCCGCCGTATTAGGAACCGACCCCGACCTTCCAATTCGCTCATCATCGCCGTTTATCCAAAGCCCGATCAAATTACCATTAAGGACTGGATCTTCGATCTCTTCAGGATGCCCGGCCGAAGTGAAACAAGCCACCATCAGGCCGAGCAAGGCAGGTAGCACCGAAAGACCGAGCATCCTGTTTCCATCAATTGCCTATGGCGAAACTCAAATCCATGAATGGTTCCGGCATACACAATAAACACGATAAGCAGAAACGGAGTCTCCCAAATTTCTCCAAGGTCAATTTCTCGCGTCATTGCAAAAACAATCGAGAATACTCCCATTAGGAAATAAGGAGCAAGCTGTATACCCAAGGCAAAATTAGGAACTTTCGGTGCAGCAATTCGAATCGCTAGGAGAGGCAACAGGACACTCAAAACCACTACCGGAACGAAAATAATCGTTGCGTATCCTACCGCCTCAAGAATCTCACTTCTACTCAGCAAGTGCCCCTCTGTGGATAGTTCTAGGACTAGAAGAACTGCGCCAAACTCGATCGTGAATACAATCGGCCAAAGCAGAAAGAATCTCACGCTGGTCCACATCAGCGAAAAGATGGATCCGGTCCTCAAATCTCCACCACCCAGTGTTCTGAATGATGAGTCAATGGAGACAAGCCCCAACCTGAAGGACCTGACTCATCGAGCTCAACCAGGGTGCTGGCATTGCCGAGACGATCGTACTGCGTCACAGTCATTGATGGATACGGATCTCCAGCGGAGCCAATCCAAAGGTGATCATCAGCGAACCGTATCGAAGTACTTCGATTAATAGCTGGTGGGAAATCATCACGAACCGATTGCTTTGCATCAATCGCGAACGCCCCCTGAAAGAAGTACTCGTCCGAGTGCATCATGTCATTTGAAGTCGGAGAAACACTGTTGCTCTCGAAACAGCATCCGAGCTCCAGATCACGGGCATTATGACACTGTTCCTTGGTACAACTTTGACCGACAATAACGGTAATCTGTCCAGTCTTGGTATCCCAGAATATTCTGGCTTTGGTTGTAACACCTAGCTCACTAGTATGCCCTCTTCCGTCTCCATATCCACACATCCAGTCCGAGGCCCAATCACTGCAGATGCCAATGGTTTCCGAGGCGATAAAATAGTCTATGGAAATAACCCCATAATCATAATCATAATCATAATCATAATCATAATCACCAGGAACAATCATATCGTCATACTGTTCGGTCATGCAATGACCGCCGTCTGGAAAAAGCCACACACGCTGCCGCCCTAATATGAATGGTGCTCCAACCTCATCAACGAGGGAACCGTTGCTCCAGTCGCGCCTCACCCTGTTGAAGAACATCAACCCGGGTCGACCCTGGGTACGCCGTGGCCCCGGATAGAGCCCATTCGGTTCCTATATTGTCGCGCCATTAGGAGATGGAGAATAAAGACCACGACAAACTGAGGAACCAGCAGCAGTCCAAAAAGCATTCCCATCGTTCGGATCATAATGACGGCATACACACCCAGGCCTAGATAAGGGATGAAATGCATTCTTTTCGGAGAATTCATCTTGAATCGCCGTTCAGAGACAATAGCACATGGCAGAATCACGGTCACAATACCGACCATAAGCGCCCCACCGGCAAGATACAGAATCGGCCAGAATTCGTTCGAAAACGCCTCTCCACTCTCCTTTGGCGGAATCAATCCAATGGCAATTAGAGGCAGTGGAACGATTGCGAATTCCACGAGTGTCCAAGTCCATAGGTTCTTGAAAATCGAGCCGGAAAAGAACTTCCGAAGCGTGACAAAGCTGACATGTCCGCCGAAAAGTCTACTCTTGCGAATCACCATTATCTCACCGCCTTGCAACGATCTGTGCATACAAGAAACAGATCAGCAATATTGGCGCCTACAGTCGCCAAGGCAGGAAGGATAATCAATGGCATCGCTGCAATCCCTATCCTCAGAACGGGCCACAATAGGAAAAACTTCACTACGTTCGAAATCTCGAATTGCCTTGACCGATTTGGCGTTTTAGATTCGCCGACCACGGCTTGCTTTCGGTTTACCATGCGCGCACTACTTGATAGTTTTGGTTGCTGGTCGGGAACAATCCCCTAGGAATCTCCAATATGCCCGCTTCCTCATCAACATTTGCAATCACATTCGGATCCTGTCCAGACTGATACTGAACAATCGCCATCGACGGATATCTATCTCCAGAGTTGGCGACAAAGATCCCTCCATCACCGCTCTTGCTAAACCCGATACTCACAGTACGATTGATATCCGGAATAAACGGCCCAAAGCCTGGGTGTTCGACAGAAAAGGATTCCGACGCGTTGACCTCGAACGAGAATCCACTCCATTGGTCAACGCCGCCTTCAGGACCAATTTCGGAGCACCCGACCCTAAAATAGCATCTCTGATCAGTTTCAATACTTCCGACTTCAACACTATTGTCGTCTTCACCGCAATCGAAGCATGAGTCACGGGCGTCGTAGCAATCCCCCCAATCTGCGCAGGTGTGGTCTGAAATAATCGTGACTTGACCGGTTTCAGTGTTCCAGAATATCTTGACTTTAGTTTCTTCAGTCGGATCAGTACTCAGCCCACGTTCGTTGCCATGCAAACCTGGAGTGTCAGCGGAAATCCACATGTCGATCATGATCGTGCCCTTTCCTCCCGGAACGATCATGTCGGTATCCGTCATCGTCGAGCAAGAACTCCCCTCGTGGAGATTCTGGCAATCCATGACGTCCTGTAGACCAGGATAGTCTTCTTCATTGGCACCGCCGCTCCCGCCATTTCCTGGCGCATTCTTTGGCCCGCCCTTTGATGGTGGCGTCGGGTCCTTAATCGCCCAATCGCCGCCTCCACCGGGACTGTCGGAGATGTTCCATTTGAGGCCGGTGGGGTCGGTGAAGGTGACCGGTGAGTTGTTGGAGTAGGCGTAGCCGTTGAGTTGTTGGGCGTCGGTCAAGTCGGCGATGGGGTCGACGGAGAGGAATCGGCCGGTGGCGGGGTTGTAGTCTCTGGCGCCGATGTGGGTGTAGCCGGTGGGGTCGATGGTGCCGCCGACGTAGCCGACTTGGGACAGCCAGAGGGGGTCGCCGTCGGCTGCGGTCGTGGCCGTGTGGAGGTTGTTGCCGTAGGGGTCGGAGTAACGGCGGGTCACGTCGCCGGTCTGGCAGTCAAAGGCGAGAGTGCCGGTGCCGTGGTGGTCGGTCAGTTGGATTTGGGCTTGGTCACCGCTGGATTCGACCCTGGTGGCGCCGCCGGGCAGGTCGACCGTGCGGGTCGAGTCCAGGGCCCCGGTGGTCTTGTCGAGGGTGAGTTCCACACCCGCAACATACAGCGTGGCGGACTCCTCGCTGGAACGCATAACGCGGTTGCCGTCGGCGTCGTAGGAGAACTCGATGGTGCCGTTCTCGGCATCGCCGCCGACGGCGCCGGTGCTGGAGGTGGCGGCGCCTTCGGTGGTGATCGAGTCGATCTTGCCGCTGGCGTTCCAGGTCATTTCCTGGCTGAACCCGGTGGTGGAGGTGACGGCGGTGGTATTGCCGGTCGGGTCGTAGTCATAGCTGGTCGACTCGCCGGTGTCGGTGTCGGTCACCGTCTCCAGGGTGTGGGCGGTCTGGTTGCCGAAGGTGTAGTCCCAGGTGTGGTCGTCCCCGGTGCCGGTGGTGTCGTGGACGGTGAGGCTGGTGCGGTTGCCGGCGGCGTCGAAGGTGAACGACTGCCAGTATGGTGCGGCCCCGTCGGTGCCGGTGGTTTCGGGCCCGCCGGTGCAGGCGGCCGAGTCGGCGCCGGGCCCGGCGGTGGTCCAGGCTTCGGTCAGGCGCCGCAGGCCGTCGTAGGCGTAGCATTCAGCTTGGCGCTCAAGGTTCTCGGCGGTCGGGCCGTCGATGATCGAGAGGACGTTGCCGGCGTCGTCGTAGTCGTAGGAGACTTCGGACAGGCTCCCGGCTCGGTCGAACGCTTCGGTCCAGGTCTGGGTGAGTCGGTTGGCCTCGCCGTAGACCCAGGTCTGTTCGAGGGTGGTCGCGCTGGTCGGGTATTGGGCACTGGTGGGCAGGCCGTCGGGCCGGTAGGTGAGGTTGTCGGCGTAGGTGCCGTCGTTGCCGTGGACGGCGGTGATGCGGCCGAGGTCGTCTCGGTCGTAGACGACCAGTTCGCTGTCGAGGCCGCCGACGGCTCCCCAGGTGCGGCCGCTGGTGGTGCCGTCGAGGTAGTAGTCGGTGCTGGTCCCGTAGGTCCCGGCCAGGTCTCCGGCGGCTTCGCCGTCGATGGAGACGTGCTGGCGGATGGGTTGGTAGTCCCAGTTGCGGATGTTGGTGACGCTGGTGATCTTCAGGTCGTCTTCGTAGGCGACCGAGCCGGTCTCGTAGCCGATGTAGGCGGTGTCCCAGACCCGCCGGGTCAGCTGGGTGCCGGTCTCGGGCTGGCCCTCCCACGTCTCGACCACGCGGTTGAGCTCGTCGTAGACGGTCGAGAGGGTCTGGCCGCGGGCGTCGGTGGTGGCCGTCAAGTTGCCGAGCACATCGTAGGCGTAGTCGGTGGTGCCGGTGTCGGGGTCGACCGCTTCGGTTTTGCGGCCGCGTTGGTCGTATTCGAACGACCAGGTGTTGTCGTCGAAGTCGGTGACGGTCTCGAGGTTCCCGTCCGGGGTGTAGTCGTAGGTCGTGGCCTGGAAGTCGCCGACCGGCTCGTGGCCGAGGTATCGGCGCAGTTCGGTGGTTTGGTCGCGGGCGTCGGTGTAGGTGGTCGTGGCCGTCCCGCCGTCGGGGGCGGTGACGGTCGTCTGCCCGGCCCAGTACTCGGTGCTGGTGCGCCACAATTCCTGTCCGGCCTCGGCGGTGATCGCATCGGTCGTCCGGCCCAGATCGTCGTACTCGGTGATGGTCTGAAGGTCGACTTCGCCGGAGTCGACCAGCAGCACCGTCCCCTCCGGAGCGCCGGTCGCGTAGTAGGGCTGCCGGGTCTCGGCGGTGCGGCCGAGGGCGTCGTAGAGGGTGTCGGTGATCAGCCGCCCGCCGTCGGGGCCGGTGGTCTGGGTCTGGCGGGAGCGCAGGAGCCCGTCGAACAGTTCGATGCTCTCGATGGTGTCCGGTCCGTTGCCGACGATCCGTTCGGTGGTCACGGTGGTCGGTGCGGTGTCGGAGATCTGGTAGGCGAACCGGTAGTGCGGTACCTGGGACGGGGAGGGCATCCACGCCTCGGTGACTCGCCCGAGGGTGTCGTAGACCTGTTCTGTGGTCTGGTCGTTGGGGTCGGTGACCGCGGTCGGCAGGTGGCGGATCGGGTCGAACACGGTGGTCGTTTCGTGTCCGAGTGGGTTGGTGACCGTGTTGCTCGTGTTGCGTCCGGCGGTGTCGGTGTAGGCCGTGGTCGTAGTGTTCCCGGCCGCGTCGGCGACCGTCAACGCCCGACCGAAGCTGTCATAGGTAATCTCGGCGGTGGTCACATAGTCGGCGTTAGTCCCGTCGTGGGATTCGAGCTCGGCGACGCTGGTGACCAGGCCCTTGGTCGGGGCGGTCCCGTAATCGCCGCCGTCGAAGCTGGTGCGCACGTCCGAGATGACATCGGTGGCGCGGTCGGGGATAGATCCGCAGGCGACGGCGACGGTCTCGACCCGCTTGGTGTAGTCGATCATCCAGTCGTCGCTGTTGCGAGCGTATTCGTAGCGGGTGCAGCGGTTGTCGGCGCTGGTGGAGCTGTCACCGAAGTCGTCGACTGTGGTGACCAGGCCGTAGGTGGCGTCCCAATCGGAGTCGGTGGTGGTGCGCCGCCAGGTGCCATCGGCCTCCAGCGCTTCGCTGCGGGTGGTGTTGGCTCGGACGAACGCGGCGGTCAGCTCGCCCCAGTCGTGGGTGTCGGTGGCGGTCACGTGCCGCCAGTAGTCGCTGGAGGTCCGGGCGACTAGCTGGCCGTCGTTGAAGGTCAGCTGATCGAGCACGCGCCCGGAGAGCTGGTCGTAGTCGGTGTGGGCATGACCGAGTGCATCAGTGAGGGTGACGGTGCGGGTGCCCCCGTCGCCGTTGTCGTCGCCGTGCATGCCCTGGTAGTAGCGGGTGACCTGCTCGGTCTCCAGGGTCGTATTCGGGGCGCCGATCGTGGTCACTTCGCCATAGCCGCGCCACTCTGCCCAGGTGAAGGTGTCCTCGTCGCCGATGCCCTTGTACTGGGTGTGCCGCCAGGCCGGGTCGGCGTACTCATAGCGGGTGACCTGGTCGGGGCTGGCGCCGGTCCGGTCCGAGACAGTCACCTCGGTGACGGTGTACTTGTGGAACCAGTCGGTGATGTCCTCGTCCTTGGAGGAGGGTTCCCAGATCACCGGGAAGCAGCGCCTGCCGTTCGTCTCCGGGGTCGGGGTGTCGGTCGTGGCGCAGTCGTGCCCTGAGTAGATGATGTCGATCTGGCCGCCGGTGTCGGTGTAGACCGTGGCCAGGCGGGGCCTGATGAGCGGGGAGATGTTGTCGCCGGTCTCGTCGACCCGGTTCTCCTTCTGCACCGGCAGCAGCGTGGTCGGCGGCAGCGTGATGTCGCCTCCGGTGCCGGCGTGACCGGTGCGGGTGATCGCCTCCAGCCACAGGGTCCGGGTCAAATCGCCGTTGGACACCCAGGAGTGCTCGAGGGCCCACGAGTCGACGTTCTGGTAACCGGACTCGGTGTGCACCTGTGTGGTGATCCCGGTCAGGCGTTTGCGGGTCCAGAACGTCGGGGACGCTTGGGTGGCTTCGCATTCGGTACCGGGCTCGCAGTGTCGATCCCAGGGCACGTCGGGCCAGTCGGCGGCAGTGTCGTCGTCAAGGGCGCCGGGCGAGCAGTCCGAATCGGCGGCCGAGTCCAGGCAGCGTTCGGCCACGGTGAAGTCGACACGGGCCGGGGCGGTCGCGTAAGCGTCGTCGGCACGGAGGCCGTAGTCGATGTGGTCGAGGTAGCCGCCGCGGTCATAGGTGTCGCCGTCGACCTCGGTGTCGCCGTGGCGGGCATAGGCGTTGGTCTCGGTGTTGTAGTAGAAGGCCATGGCCGCACCGGTCGGGTCGACCACGTAGTCCAGGTTCCACCGCCACGCCTGATCGCAGTAGGCGTCCTCGAAAGTCGAGTCATAGCAAGGTTCGCCGGAATCGTCGCCGAAGACCGGAACCGTCCACGTTGAGTCGGTGACATCGTCACCGGAGGTGTGCCCGGGGAGCTTGTGGCGTCCGAAGTAGTACTGAGTGCCGTCGACCGTGGTCACCTTCCAGTACTCGCCGTTGTCATCGCCGTTGCCGGCGCCGGTGAGCCGTTCGACCCGCGAGCCGTCGTCACTGGAGATCCGCCACGTGTCGCCGTCCTTGACCAGGTCGCCGGAGGACCCGCCCAGGACGATGGAGGCGTTGTCGGTGGCCCAGCACTGGTCACCGGCGCCCGGCTCGTCCTCATGGCCGTCGTCGGCGCAGGACTGGTAGGACCGGGTGATGTAGCCCGGCTCGTAGGTGAAGCCCTCGCCGATCCACGAGCCCTGGTTGTTCGTCGCCGCCGTCCGGCCGTCAGAGGTCTGCGACGAATACGACAGCGTGATGTCCGGAGCGAGGCCACCGATGACTGGCGGGGTCTCGATGCCGTACGACCACTGGAACGCTCCTGAGGCACCGCCGTGCGACCATTCCGAAGACGGCGCGATCTCGGTCGCGGTGTAATCACCCTGATCGGATTCCTCACCAGCGGCCAGAGCGGTCACCGTCGTCGACGTGGTTGCGGTGGATTGGGCGTGCCCGACCGCGCCGCCGATCGTGCCGTGACCGTCGGCGCCACCCAGGAAGTTCCCACCACGGTGGCCGCCACTGGAATCGACGGTGTAGGTCAGGGTCTGCGCTTCGGCGTCGTTGACCGCCTCCAGCGGCTGCGCCCCGGACGCGCACCGGTCAGCGAGGTCGTCGACGCATTCGGGCAGGTCCCAGGCGGCCAAGCGTGCACCGTAGGAGCCGCCGTAATACGCGGCCATGGAGGTGTAGTCCACGCTGACTTCGATCTCGCCGCCGTCGGCGGCCACGGCCAGCAGGAGCCCCGAGACCCCGGCTTCCTCGGCTTCCGAGGCGGGAAGGATCCCGACTTCGGCACGATCGGGGCTGTGCTGGTCGACTGGCGCGACGGTGACCGGCAGGCCCCCGAGCTCGCCCGTTGCCGCACCCTCAGTCAGATCGAAGACCGCCAACTCGGCCTCGGGCCAGGCCGCCTCGACCGGGCCCTCGGCGGCCAGGCCGTTGCCGTCACGGGCCTCGACTTCAGCCTCGATCCCCTCGGCCGGGTCATCGGCGCCCGGTGCGGTGGGGACCTCGGCCAGGTAGGGCAGGTCGAGGCCACCGACGGCGAACCCGCCCAGCAGGGCCACGGTCGCGGCGGTCACGGTGAACCGGCGTCGAGCCGCGGCCAGACGGGCCCGGGCGTCCAACGGTTCCAGTCGGGGCGCAGACATCTCGGGGTTTCCTTCCCAAATCAGGGGTCGGGGAGCGGTCAGGGGGCTAGATCTCGGGTCGGTCACCCTGCGGGGCGATGGCCAGGCTCGCGATCACGGTCGGGTGGAGCACACCCGAATAGACGCGGACGTCATCGACCGCGCCGGCGAAGTACCCGCCGGTGTCGCTGTGTCCTACCTGGAGACCGCTGGTAGCGGTCCATGAAGTCAGCAGCAGGTCGTCGTCTTCGGCGACGGCCGCGGCCCCGTCCACGTACAGCCGCAGTTGGCCCGTGGTCGCGTCGAAGACCACCGTCAGCTCCTGGCCGTCGGCGGCATCGCTCGGTGCCAGGGCACCGTCAACGGTGATCAGGTCGGCATCGGCCTCGTCGGCGACAGCGGCTCGCAGCCGCCAGCACGCGTTGCCCTCGCCGTCGCAGTCCGGCGCATACACCACCTCCATCGCCGGGACGTTCGAACCCGGGATCGACAGGACCGTCATCGGCCCCGAGGCCGCATCGGTATCGATCCGGACACGAGCCGAGATCGAGAACGACCGGGCCGTACCGGCCACCGGATCGTCCACCGCGGCCGCACCGTCGACCCCGTCCAACTGCAGGTGCCCGTCGCCGACCAGCGCAGGATCGTCGAAATCAGGGTCGGCCTGGGTATAGATGTCCGCGCCGCCGGACAGGACCGCCTCGGGCCCGCCGTCGAATTCGGGCGAGCCGGTGTCGCCGACCGTGTTGAACTGCCACAGGCCCTGCCGGATGGCGGTCTGCCAGCCCAGCTCCTCAGCCTCGGCGGCCGGGACGACCCGGTCGAAGACCCGGACGTCGGCGATCCGGCCGGCGAACTGGTCGTCCCAGAATCCGCCGATGTTCGCCCGGCCGATCTGCACGGTCCCATCGCCCGACCAGGTCGTCTCACGCGCCGCCGAGGCGACCTCGGCGCCGTTCAGGTACAGGGTCATCTGGCCGGTGTAGTCGTCCCACACCCCGACCAGGTGCACCCACTGGTCCTGATTACTGGTCGTGACCTGGCCGCCGGTCGCCTCCCAGGAGGTGAAGGCGCCCACCGGCATGTCCGGCATCGACAGCACCCACTCGCCCGAGGTGGCCGAGGTCGACCGGTAACCCAAGATGAGTCCGGCCTCGCCGAGGCCGCCGTCGATCGAGGCGATCACGCCGTCGCGGGAGAGGTCGTCGACACGCGCCCACGCCGCGATCGCAGCACCCTGACCGGTCGGGGCCACGTCGTAGACACCGGTGTCGATGTAGGCATCGGCGGTGCCGTCGAAGGACGCGGCGGTCATCGTGCCCGGCCCGTCGGCACCGAAGATCACCCCGCCCCCGGGTGTGCCAGGGTTCGACCCGTCCAGGTCAGCGGCCTCATCTGAGCCTTCGTCGTCACCGAGGGCCCACACCCCTGCCGGGTCGGACGCCGAGACGCGGAAGGAGTACGAGTTCGACGCCGAGTTGCCCGCGGCATCGACTGCGACCACAGTGGCGACCTGGCGCCCCGGCACGGTCGGCAGGAACTCCACGACCGCATCGGCGCCCAGCGAGTCCAACGTGATCGTCCGAGGCCCTTCGTCGTCCTTGTTGAAGTCGACCTTGTAGGCGGCGATGTCGTCATCGGCCGTCGACAGCGTCAACTGTCCGAGCTGGCCGACCATCGGCACGATCGGATCCGGCTCCCCGTCCGAACCGATGGGGAAGTCGTTGCTAGACACGCTCGGCGGGTCAGGCACGGTCCCGTCATAGGTGAACCGACACCGGGCCGGCGCACCGGCCCAGGACCACGACGAGACCGCCTCCCCGTCGCTGGTCTGGGCGATCCACCCGATCGGTTCGCCCTCAGGCAGGTCCGGGACCCCTGAAGCCGTAGCCAGATCGAGGGTGAACTCCGAACCGGACGCCTTATACGACGACCACGGCGAGTACCACTGGTTGGCGCTGTTCGCACCCCACACCAGCCGGAACCGCATCCGCACCTGATCGTCATCCGGGTCGGTCCCGGTCGCGTGCAGCACCGGCCACTCGTTCACATACGAATCGGCGCTGATGGCATATGCACAGGCCGGGCCCGGGGTGGAGTACATGTCGTCCGTGTCCGGCTGATCGGGCGGGGTGTTGTAGTGGACACGCAGGTGCGCGTTGTTGCAGATCCGGATCCACCGCCGACCCTCGGTCTCATCCCAGTTCCGCAGCCGGACCGAGATCGTGGACTTGCCCGCATCGGCCCGGTCCTGGATGGTCGAGGTGATGTCCCACTCCATCGCGTGATCCGAGGACTTCGACGGCGTCGCGCAGGCATCATTGCCGGCCGGGGCCGGTGCGTCGGCCGTGGCGATCTCGGACCCGCCCGGCTGATTGTTCCACGTCGTCGACGAGGAGAACCCCGAGATCCGGTCCAGATCGATGTTGAACCCGGTCTCACGGTCATCGGAGTACCAGTTGTAAGCCACGGTCACGGCGAACTCGGCCGACATGATGTCCTTGCCCCGGTAGGCCGAGGTCGGCATCCGGAAGAACTGCCGCTTGATCGGCCCGTTGTCGGTCCAAGTGCCAACCCCTTCGTGGTCGTCCCACTTCCAGTACGACTCGCTCGGGTAAGCCTCGTCGACGTAGGCCCAGGCCGTGCGCAGCGAGTCGACGTACTCAGGGTCGATGTAGACCGGATAGACCGTGTCCGGGCCGGTCAACAGCTCCTGATCCGGGGTGAGCACGATCGACGTGCCGTCCCCGGACACACCGACCCCGGACACTGACCCGAACTCGCGGGCCGTGGCCTGAGCCACCGCCGAATCGGACAGATCCCGCGCCCCGACCGACGGGACCGCCTCGGTCGCCTCGTCCACACCCGACGAATCCCACATCACCGGCGCCTCGGCCGACAACCAAGCGTCGAAGGTGCCCGCATCGACCACGTCCAGGCCGCCCTCGGGTGTGGTCTCCACCGCGGAACCGTCCAACGTCACCGGCCACTCGATCGTTTCCAGCTCAGGCTGCTGCGCGGCCTCGGCGGTCCCCACCACCAGGGTGTGGGTGAACCCGGTCGGCAGTGCCCGCACTCGCAGATCCACCCCAGGCAGCACCTCGGCGTAGACGGCCGTGTCCCCCTCCAGGGACGGGGCCGGCAGCGTCCCGGCCCAGTCCAGGGTCATCTCATGCCCGTTCTTGGCGACCGTGACCAGCGGCTCGTCGCCGCCGGTCGAGAACCGCATCCGCACCGTGGCCGCGACCGGCCCGATCGAGCCGTCCTCGGCCGTCTCCAGGGTGGTGTCGATGTCGACCCAGGCCCCGTCGATCCAGGTCCGCACCGGCGAAGCGTACTCGTGGGCCACGAACGACCCGTCCGGCTGCGCCCACACATCCCGCTGCTCAGAACGCAACGCGAGCACCTCGACCGGTTCACCGGAGGCGGCCGCCTCCGCAGCGGCTTCAGCTTCCGAGGGTGCGACGCCGTCGGTCTCTTGCGCCGACGCCGTGGGGGCGTCGCCGTCCGCGTTCGACCACGGCCAGGTGGCCAAACCGGCCGTCAACACCGCCGCCAGTACCGCCACACCTGCCAGGCGTGCGTTTCGGCCACCTCGGTCACGTCGCATGAGGGTCCTCGTCTTCCGCGCAGTATCGGGCATCTCGGGGTCAGGGCTGGGATTCGGTGCGGGCCTCATGCCAGAACCGCCCCGAACGAGGCCACGTCGGCGACATCCAGACCGAAGTCGGCCGGGGTGTAGGTCAGGACCGGATCGGTACCGTCGGCGACGATGTTGTCCCACGGGACCCCGTAGACGGCCGGCGAAGCCTCGTCGGCGACTGTGACGAACAGGTGCGTGGTCGTCGCATGCACGACCGACCCGATCCGGCCCCCCTCGACCGGGTTCAGTCCCGCGCCTTCAAGGACCGGGCGGACCGCGTCGCCGCCCTCGCTGACTTCCTCTGTCATCGAGAACAGTCCGACCTCGCCGACATCATGTACGCCGTCGGCGTCTTCACCGGGAGATCCGACCGCCAACAGCAAGGTGTCGGTGCTGGTGTTCTGGTCGGGGGTGCGGTTGACCATCGCCACCGCCGCGCCGAACGCGTCCCCCGGCTCAGACGTATCGTCGGCGTTCCCATCGCCGTTCTGCGTGATGTTCCGGTACTCGGTGATACCTGAACCCGATGACCACACCACTGACGACAGCCCCGCGGTCATATCCGACCCGATCGCCTCGCCCGGTGTCCCGATCGCCAGCATCATCCGCGGATCGCCACCGGTCGTGGAGATGTAATCGACCATCTCCACACTGGCCCCGTACATGTCGCCGGTCTCCACCACCCCGGAGATCCCAGGTGTCGACTGATCCCACGCCTCGATCTGATCGGGCAGGCTCGAGCCGTCACTGTGGGAGAACAGATGCACCGTCCCCGCATAGTCGACCGACCCGATCGCCTCCCCCGGAGCGCCGACGGCGAACCCGGACTCCGATCCGGTCACCGAATACCCGTACAGGTCTCCGGGTTCGACAATCCCGACGACGCCATCCGATTCCTGATGGAAGTGGACCGCATCGTCCGGGGTGGCGTATATGACCAGACCCGACCCATCGGCAGGCGACCCTCCTCCCCCAATGCCCTCTCCGGGTGCCCCTACCACCAGGAAGGGTGTGCCACCCGATTGGGTTCCAGCCGCCAGGCTCCAACCGAATCGGTCACCAGGCTCGGCACCGGACCCGGTCCCGAACGAGTTCTGCGACCAGTTCTTGGCTGCTGTCGTGTCCAGCCCGCCCGGAGAACCTGGAATGAAGATCACGAGACCGGCGTCAGCGAGCGTATTGTGACTCCAGTCCTCGAAGGGCACACCGATGAACAGATCCGCGCAGCCATCGCCGTTCCAATCGGTCGAGTCCACCGCGTACCCGAACCGGTCCCCGGCCGCGGCATCGTTGTCAGGGACATCGGCCTGCGTGATTGTCTGCGTCGCACCATCGCCATAGGCGATGTGGACCATTCCCGAACGAGCCGCCGACCCCACGGTCGCGTCCGGGTCGGCGATCATCAAATCGGCCTGCCCATCGCCGTCGAAGTCCGACTCCGCCCCACCCTCGCACGACTGCGCCGCCGCCGGTACCGACGCTCCGACCAGCCCAATGGCGGCAAGCACCACAGTCACCAGCGAACGCACACCGATGCGCACGAGGCGAGGCCGAGAAGACATGGATCTGGCAGCGCTACCACCATCAGGATCGCGATGAACGCCGCCCGAAAACAGGGGCAGAAGAGGGCTCACAAGGGGGTCACTTTCAGTTGTCTTTACCAGGCACCCAGTCACCGACCAGGCTCGGTCAGGAAACCTAGCAGCGACCCCGAACCGCCGTCAACGGTCAGCCGATCTTCACAATATTACCAAAACAGACACTCGCGCATCGAAGACACATTGACAGTAGCCGATCTACATCATCCAGAGTACTCACTCCACAATGTCCGCGTTCTATTGAAAGCGCTGGCCGGTGACGCTGCAATGTCGACATCCACCCTGGGGATCAAACACCATCAAGGCCGACATCCGTCCAAAACATAACGATCCAATAACATCGCGGAGGGACGGTGTCGCTGATGCCCCTCACCGAGCCCGCCCCCGGAGAGCGGCGCAGCCACCGAGGCAGCCAACACCGGAGCAAAGACCCAGGTCCCCGACACACCGCCCAGCTCACCGTCTCCGACTTCCCTGACTTCGACCCGTCCGACTTCGTGGTTGGCTTCTCTCGGTTGTGGAGTGCTTGGCGAGGACGCCGCGCCGCTGGGCAGGGGAAATCCGTGTCGTGCGGCGGTCGGGCGATCGGGTTACGCTGCGTGTGATGAGCTTTCAAGTTGGCCAGACGATCGTTCACCGGGACGTCCACCGCGATGGGCGCATTCTCTCGGCGGGCGCGGCAAGGGTCCTCGCCGACGACGCCAACGGCATATCGACCTGGATCGCGGAAGGGTCACAGGTCATGTGGCAGACCACGTTCGATGGGAAGCGAACCCGCAAGCTGCCGGTGGACGAACTGGCCGTGGTGCCGACGATGCTCACCCCTCATCAATGGACCGATACCAACGTCCTGGCTTTCATCCCGCCAGACACTTCCCATTCCATCCTTTGGTTCTTCGACACCGACGGCGAATTCTTCGGTTGGTACGTGAACCTTGAGACACCGGCACAGCGATGGAGCGGCGGTCTTGACCGGTGGGACTTGGCGCTCGACATCTGGATCAAACCGGATCGGTCTTGGGTGTGGAAGGACGAAGACGAGTTCGCCGAGCGTACGGGGCACCCGGACTTCTGGACCGAAGCGGAAGCGGCCGCGATCAGGGCAGAGGGTGAACGGGCCATCGCTCGGATAGAGGCCGGGGTGTTTCCCTTCGACGGATCACTGACCGACTTCAAGCCAGAGCCCGAATGGGAGCCTTCGATGCTGCCGCCGCGATGGGACCAGCCCGTTGCAGGCGACCTTCCAGCGATCAACTAGCCGCGTGAAACAGCGGACTCGATCAGCTCCCGATCCTCAGCCGTTGAGGTGATTCGCCAGGGCGTTCCAGTCGGTGGTGTTGATCCACAGGGCCGGACCGGAAGCGCCCTCCTTGGAGTCGCGGATGCCCACCCGGTCAGCATCGCTGTCGGCGGCCACGCACACGCATTCGCCGCCCTGGTCGGCTGAGCGAGTGGCCTTCCTCCAGGTGAACCGGTCCCCGAACTCCACGACAGTCATGAATACAGCTCCTGCGACAGCTTCTTGATGAACCTCAAGCTGGCCTGCTCAGACAGGGCCATCTTGATGAGGTGTAGGTAGGCGTCATCATACTGCGTAACCTCTTCAGGTTCATCCAGGTAAAGCGCGCCCGTGAGGTAGTCGTGGTAGACGACGCCATACTCGGGGGCTATGGGAAATCGAAGGATGTAGAACGGCCCTGAGATGGCCGGATGCTCTCCAGCGCTGTCAGGCAGCACCTGGATCGTGATGTTAGGTTGCTTCGCCAGATTGGCAATGTGAGCCAGCTGTTCGCGCATGGTCCCGGGGCCGCCGACAGCGCACCGCAGCACTGCTTCGTGCAGTACAGCCCAGTACTCGACAGGCTCTTCCTTCGAAAGCAGTTCTGCCCGCGCAAGCCGAGCCTGAACATGGTCCTCTACGACATCGGCGCCCAATTTGCCTCGTCCGAGCATCGCCCGCGCGTACCTCTCGGTTTGAAGCATCCCTGGTACCGGCTGGAGCGAAACCGCTTGGATGGTCGATGCGTCGCGTTCCAAGGCGATCAGGTCCTCTACCGGCTGCCAGACCTCTGCTCGAGCCTCGCCCTTTGGGCGGCGTCGGCGCGAGCGCTTCGCCAGGTCTAGCAGCTCGGCCCGGCGGTCGTCTTCCACGCTGTAGATTTCGAGCAGCTTCTCCGCCAACGGGTTCGACATCGAGGAGACCCCGCCCTCGTAGCGAGACAGCGCGTTTGGAAATACCCCAAGGGCATCCGCGACGTCCTGCTGAGTCTTGCCGGATTCGCGCCGGAGTCGCTTCATCTCGGCACCGATGATGCGCCGAAGGGCAGTCGGCCCGCTTGGTGCGGCCATAGCCACTCCCATCAAGACAACACGTAGTTCATAACTTGTAAGTTCTATATTAATTGCTATAGTACATGTCACACGACTCAGATTCTACGCATGACGAACAGGGGAGCCTGCGATGGACACGAGCGAACCGACCGGGGACTTCTACGAGCGCGACCTCGCCTACGGCGAGGAGACCCTGGGCGAACTCTTCGAGCACGAGGCGTACACCCTCAAGATCACCCTCCCCCTCGGCCTCACCTACCGCGAGGCCGACACGCTCGCGCACCGGATCGTCATCGAGACCGCCGAACGCTACGACGGCGCCGCCGACTTCGGCATCCTCGGCCGAGAATTCGACAGCAGAGCCACCGCGCTCCTCAGCCGCAAACCGGGTACCACCGTCAGCGGCAGTCCCTACGCGCTCGACCGTCCGGTCCGACCGCCACGGGATTGATCCCCGGCGGGGTTTTCGTCATCAGCCGTCGTCTTCGCAGAGCGGCGGGGTGCAGGGGGTTTCATCGTCAGTGGGGGTCTCGTCGTCGCCTCCGCCGCCACCGCCGTCGTCCTCAGCGGCGGTGATGGTCACCGTGCTCCCCGGGGCCACTACATTGCCGCTGGTGATCGCACCGTCATCGTTCGAGACCGACTCGACCAGCGCTTCGGGGTCGTCGCCCTCGACGTTGACGGTCAGACCCTCGCCTTCGAGGGTCGACTGGAGCTCGCCGACAGTGGTCTCGGCTCCCCATTCCACGGTGATGCCCCTGGCAGTGATGGTGACCGTGGTGCCGTCGGGCTCGGTCGATCCGGCGCCGGGGTTCTGCTCGTAGACGACCCCCACGGTGCTGCCGCCGTCGTCGTACTGGACCTCGACTTCGAATCCCGCTTCTTGCAGTTGGTTCACGGCCGAGTCGACAAGGGTGTCCCTCACGTCTGGCACCTGCGACTCGCCGCCGCCGGAGACCGTCAGCG
This sequence comes from Glycomyces salinus, assembly GCF_016428645.1. Classification (GTDB taxonomy): domain Bacteria; phylum Actinomycetota; class Actinomycetes; order Mycobacteriales; family Micromonosporaceae; genus Glycomyces; species Glycomyces salinus. The sequence continues at coordinate 19,509 of NZ_JAELXW010000038.1, forward strand.
TCACCGTCGTCCCGGGGTCGACTTCTTCGCCGTCCACAGGATCCTGGCCGAGGACCTGGCCCTCGGGGGCCGAGCTCTGCTGCGGCTCGACCTCGACCTCGAGATTGAGTCCCTCCAGCGTCTCGGTCGCCTCGTCCTCCTGGTCCCCGACGACGTTGGGGACGGAGACCTGTTCGGGGGCCCGCAGGACCGTCAGGGTGACCGTGGAGCCCTGTTCCTCCTCCTGGCCCCCGGGCGGGTCCTGGTCGGTGACGCTGTCGAGGCCCTCGGCTTCGGAGGAGTCCGCGGTCTCCTCTTCGATTTCGACTTCGAACCCGGCCGCTTCGACGTCCTCCTGTGCGGCCTCGATCGGGTCTCCGACCACGTCCGGGACGGCCACCATTGTCGGCGCCGTGATCGCCCGCATGATGCCGAAGGTGCCGAGGCCGACCAGTGCTAGTGCGGCGATGATGCCGAGGGCGATCAGCCACGGCCGCTTGCGCGAGCGCCTCGGCTCGATCGGGGTGATCGGCTCGGTCGAGTCGGGGCCGCCGCCGATGATCTGGGTGCGAGCGTCGGCGCCCATGACCATGGGGGCCTCGACCGCCTCGCCGCGGGCGGCCCGCAGCAGGTCCTCGCGCATGTCCCCGGCCGACCGGTACCGGTTGTCGGGGTTCTTCGCCAGGGCCCTCATGACCACGGCGTCGACCGAGGCCGGGACGTTCGGGTTCAGCTCCGAGGGGGGCCGGGCGTCCTCCCGCACGTGCTGGTAGGCGACCGAGACCGGGTTGTCGCCGGTGAACGGCGGGTGGCCCACCAGCAGCTCGTAGAGCAGGCACCCGGCGGCGTAGACGTCGGACCGGGCGTCGACGGCCTCGCCCCTGGCCTGCTCGGGCGAGAGGTACTGGGCGGTGCCGATCACGGCGCTGGTCTGGGTCATGGTGGCCTGGCCGGAGGCGAGCGCCCGCGCGATGCCGAAGTCCATGACCTTGACCTGGTTGGTCTCCGACAGCATCACGTTGCCGGGTTTGACGTCGCGGTGGATGATGTGGTGCTTGTGGCTGAAGTCCAGCGCCGAGCACATGTCGGCGACGATCTCGCAGGCGGTGACGTAGTCGAAGCGGCCCTCGGCGAGCAGGACCTCCTTGAGGGTCCGGCCGCCGACGAACTCCATGACCATGTAGGGGACGCCGTGCTCTTCGCCGGTGTCGAAGACGGCGACGATGTTGGGGTGGTTGAGCGAGGCCGAGTTGGTCGCCTCGCGGCGGAACCGGGTGAGGAAGGACTCGTCGCGGGACAGATCGGAGCGCAGGAGCTTCACCGCCACATCGCGGCCGAGACGCAGGTCACGACCACGGTGGACTTCTGCCATCCCCCCGTAGCCGATGACCTCGCCGATCTCGTATCTGCCGCCGAGCAGGCGGGGCTCTGTCGTCACGTTCTACGTCCTCGTGTTCCGTTTCATCGCGGATTGATTCTAGTCGTAGCCGCTTCCCCGAACAGCCTCTATCGGCGGCACGCTGCCGGATCGAGGCAACCGTGTCCAGGCGACTCCCGGTCATCCGCGGTCTGGTTCTCAGACGGTTGAGGGGACGGTTCGGTTGCATCCTCTGTGGTCTCGTCCGTCACTTCGGACGTCTCGGTGTTATCCGAGGAACCGCCCTCGGGGTCCTCGTCGCCGCTGTTCTGCAGTACCAGCCACACCATACCGCCCACCAGGACCAGTGCCACGATGCCCACAAGCGCTGCCACGAGGGACTTGTTGACGCCGCCGCCGCTCGGGGCGGGCGGGGGCGAGCCGAGGTCGATCCGGCCCGGTTGGGGGCCGGGAGGCGGCTGCGGGCCGGGCTGCGGTTCGGCCACCGCGGCGGTGGGTCCGCCCATGCCGACCACGCCCGCGCCCTGCGGGAGCTGCTGCATGTTCGGCATCACCGAGGTCGGCGGGCGCGCGGTCAGCGCGGCCCGGGCGGCCGAGGCCATGTCGGTGCCGGTGGAGAACCGGTGGGCGGGGTTCTTGCTCATGGCCCGCTCCACGAACGCCCTCACGCCCGGCGGCAGGTCCGGCGGCAGCGGCGGGGCGGGAGTGCGCACGTGGTGCAGGGCCAGTTCGATCGGGTTCTCGGCGTCGAACGGGCGCTTGCCGGTCAGCCCGTGGAAGGCGACCACGCCGAGCGAGTACATGTCCGAGGCCGGCAGCACGCCGGTGCCCTCGGCCTGCTCGGGGGCGATGTAGGAGGCGGTGCCCATGACCGCGCCGGTCTGGGTCAGGTCGCCCGACGCTCCCGAGCGGGCGATGCCGAAGTCGGTCAGGACCGCCCGGCCGTCCGAGGAGCGGATGAGGATGTTCCCGGGCTTGATGTCGCGGTGGATCACGCCGTGGTCGTGGGCGTGCTGGAGCGCGTCGGCGACCGCGGCGACGATCGGCATCATCTGGGCGGGGTCGATCCGGCCCCGCTGGGAGATCATGTCGTGCAGCGACGTCCCGTCGACGTACTCCATGACCAGGTAGGCGGTGGTGTCGCCGCTGGGCAGCTCGGCTTCCCCGTAGTCGTGGACGTTCACCACGTTCGGGTGCGAGAGCGCGGCGACGGTCTTGGCCTCGGCGGCGAACCGCTTGGCGAAGCCCGGCTCGTTCAGCAGGGACGGCAGCAGGGCCTTGACGGCCACTTCCCGCTCCAGGACGGTGTCTTCGGCCCTCCAGACCTCGCCCATGCCGCCGACCGCGATGCGCGAGGCGAGGCGGTAGCGCTGCCCGAGGCGCATATCGGGGCTCAACACGGCGTGCTCCTTAGTTGTCTCCGGGGGTCCGCCCCAGTGTAGTCAGTCCCCGCTCAGCGCCTGCTCCATGAGGTCGCCGCTGATCTCGGCGGCCTTGGCCGAGGCGCCCGGGCCGTAGGAGTTGAGGAACACGCACACGGCGACGGATTCGTCGCCGTCTTCGGACATCGCCCAGCCGTGGAACCAGCCGTGTTCGGCCTCGGAGCCCTCGGCCCCCGTGCTGTGCTCGGAGGTGCCGGTCTTGCCGCCGACGGTGGCCCCGGAGAAGTTCGCCGACGACCCGGTGCCGCCCTCTTCGGTGACGGCCTCCATGAGTTCCTGCATCTGCTCGGCGGTGGAGCCGGAGACGGCCCGCCCGGCCGACTCCTCGCCGCGGCGTTCGAGGGTCTCGCCGTCGGGGTCGGTGATCTCGGAGACCACCTGCGGCGCCATGATCTCGCCGCCGTTGGCGATGGCCGCGGCGATGATGGCGTTCTGGAGGACGGTCTCGCGCGCCTCCTGCTGGCCGATGCACGCCTGCGCCCGGAAGGCGTCCTCGGAGATGTCGCCGGTCTTGGAGGGCTCGGTGTCGAGCGGGGTCTCCCAGGCTTCGCCGAAGCCGTAGGCGGCGGCCGTCTCGGTGATGTCGTCCTCGCTCAGCTCCTCGACGCACATCCGCGCGAAGGTGGTGTTGCAGGAGCGCTTGAACGCCTCGCGGAGGGTCAGCTCCTCCTGCGGGCACTGGTCGCTGGAGTTGGTGATCTCGTGCTCGGTGTCGGGGGCGGTGTAGCCGTTGCCGGCCGGGACCATGTCGTCGGCCGAGCCGCCGTTCTCGATGTAGGCCGAGGCGACGATGGTCTTGAACGTCGATCCGGGCGGGTAGAAGTTGGAGCGGGTCTTGTCCTCGCCGGGGTTGCCCTCGGTCTCCAGCAGCTCGGCCCAGGCGGCGTTGGCGACGTCGGGGTCGTTGGAGGCGATGTCGGTCGGGTTCCAGCCCGGATATGAGGCCTCGGCGAGGATCCGGCCGGTCCGCGGGTCGATCACGACCGCTCCGCCGATCACCCCGGTCTCCGCGATCGCGTCGTAGGCGGTCCGCTGGAGGTCGGCGTCGAGGGTGAGGACCACGTTGCCGCCGATCTGCTCCTCGCCGGTGAAGGTGGAGCCGATCTCGTCGAGCAGGAAGAGCGAGCTGGAGCCGTTGAGGACGTCGTTCTCGTACTCCTCGATCGCGCTGGCGCCCCGGAACATCGACTTGAAGCCGGTGATGTTGCCGAAGTAGTCGCCCTCGGGGTAGTCGCGGTAGTAGTCGTAGGCGGCGCCCTCGGGGGTCTCCAGGGACTGGGCGATCACGGTGTCCCCGGCCAGGATCTGACCGCGCGGCACCTCGTACTCCTCGAAGAGGGTCCGGTTGTTGACCGCGTCGTATTCGGCGTGGTTGAAGAACTGCACCCATGTCACCTGGGCGAGGAGCGCGCCCAGGAGGATGAGTGCGACCATGCCGGCGCGGCGGAGCGCGGGGTTCACCGTTCGCTTTCCTTCCTGTCGGGACCGGTCGGGGGCGGCGGGCCGTTCTGCGGCCGCTGGGGGACCCCGTTCGGCGCGGGCCTGGTCGGCGGGCCCGGGGGCGGGCTCATCGGCGTTCCCGGCGGCGAGGAGGTCGGGGCGCCGGTGGGACCTTCGCGGGCGGGTCCGGAGATGATCATCTGGGTCGGCTGGTCGCCGCCCGGTACGGGTCCCTCGGACTGGCCGACCCCGGCCGCCTGGGCCTTCTCGGCCTCCTCGGCGGCGCGCTTGGCGGCCTGCTCGGCCAGGAACTCGGGGGGCGCCTCGGTCTTCTGGAGGCCGTAGGAGACCTGCCAGGGTTTACGGGCGTCGTCGGAGACGCGCACCAGCAGCGCCAGCATGATCCACGAGCCCAGCAGGGACGACCCGCCCGCGGCGAGGAACGTGGTGGTCTGGCCGGTCATGGGGATCAGGCCGGTGACGCCGCCGCACACGATGAACAGCTGGAACGCCACCTGGAAGGCCAGCCCTCCGGCCACGAGCTTGCCGAACTGGTCGCGCGACATCACCGCGGTCTTCATGGCGCGCTCGACGAAGACCGCGTACAGCACCAGCAGCGCGGTCAGGCCGATGAGCCCGACCTCCTCGCCGACGATCGCGAGGATGAAGTCGGATTCGGCGGCCGGGACGAGGTCGGGGCGGCCCTGGCCGGGGCCGGTGCCCAGCAGGCCGCCGTCGTTCATGCCGATCAGGCCCTGCACCAGCTGGTAGGAGTCGCCGTCGCGGAACTGCTCGTTGAACGGGTCGAGCCAGATCCGCACGCGCAGTTGCAGGTGGGAGAAGAACGGGTAGATCGCCACGCAGCCGCCGAAGAACAGCCCGAGGCCGATGAGGATCCACGAGACCCGGCGGGTCGCCATGTAGAGCATCGACAGGAAGATGCTGAACAGCAGCAGCGAGGTGCCCAGGTCGCGCTCGAGGACCAGCAGACCCAGACAGGCCGCCCATACGACCACGATGGGCCCCAGGTCCTTCAGGCGCGGGAACTGGAGGCCGAGGAACTTGTTGCCGGCCACTTGGAGGACGTCCCGCTTGCGTATCAGGTAGACCGCGAAGAAGACCAGCAGCATGAGCTTGGCGAACTCGCTGGGCTGGACCGAGATCGGGCCGAGCCGGATCCAGTTCTTCGAGCCGCCGGCCTCGGAGATCGAGGCAGGCAGGAAACCGGGCAGCGCTGCGAAGGCGATGCCGGCGAACAGCAGGATGTAGGCGTAGCCGCGCAGGACGCGGTGGTCGCGGACGACCGCCAGGAAGATCCCGAAGACGATCACGCCGCCGATGTAGTAGATCAGCTGCCTGCCGCCGAGGCCGGCGAACAGCCCGGCGTCGGGTTCGATGGCGTTCTCGCTGTAGGTGTAGGAGATCCGGCGGATCAGGACGATGCCGAACCCGGACACGAGCGTGGCGATGCCCACCAGCAGCGGGTCGGAGTAGGGCGCCAGGGCGGCGGTGGCGCCCCAGGCCGCCAACGACACCAGGGTGATCACGGCCGGCAGCGCGAAGGTGGCGACGCTGGTCTGTTTGTCGTTGAAGCCCATGTCGGCGGCGATCTGGAAGGCGAAGACCGCGACGCCGCCGAGCAGGATGAGCGCCAGCTGCCTGCCGATGCGCCGCGGCATGCCCGACAGGGGGGTCAGCGGCGGCTCCGACGGGGCGATCGGCTTGGCCGTGGCCGACATCGGCTGCGCCATCATGCTCCCCTCACGACTTCGGATTCGACGCTGCGAGCCTACATTGGGGCCGCTCAGTCCTCCCGGCAGTCCGGTGAGGCCGCGGGGACCGAGTCGCCTTGGCCGTCCCCCGAGGAGCACAGGGGCAGCAGGTTGTCGTTGGCAGCGGAGGCGTCGGTCAGTTCGGCCAGGTCGGACTGGGCGCCGTCGAGTCCGTCGGCGCCGATGCCCTCGTCGAGCTCGGCCCGCACCTCCTCGACCGCGTCGGCGGCCGGGCGTTCGGACTCGACCTCCAGCCAGGCCGCCTGCACGCCGGCGACCTCCACCGGGACGCCGCGGAAGACGCTGATGTTGCCGGCCTCGGAGACGCCTATGAAGTACTGCGCGCGCAGCCACCACAGGCCCCCGGCGACGGCGATCGCGGCGATCACGGTGGCGCCGAGCACGGTGCGCCACACGCGTCCGGCCCGGCCGCGCTCGGTGCGGGTCTCCTCCTCGGCCGGGTCGGCCTCGCCGTCCTCGGCCGGGTCGTCATCGTCCTGCTCGCCGCGCTTGATCGTGGGGAGCACGGCGGTGTCGGACTCGGCCAGGCGCGCGTCGGCGGCGGCCCCGCCGATGATCGCGGCCTGCTCGCCCGGGTCGTCCTCGACGACGTCGGCGATCAGGACGGTCACGTTGTCCGGGGCCCCGGCTTCCAGGGCCTGGGAGACCAGCGACTCGACCGCCTCGTCGGGGCTTTCGGCGCCCTGGAGGGTCAGGGCGATGTCGGCGTCGGAGACCGGGCCGGTCAGCCCGTCCGAGCACAGCAGGACGCGGTCACCGGGCACGCCCTTGAGGGTCTGGAAGGCCGGCTCGACCTCGCTGGCGCCCAGGGCGCGCAGCAGGAGGGAGCGCTGGGGGTGCCGTTCGGCCTCTTCGGCGGTGATGCGGCCCTCATCGACCAGCATCTGCACGTAGGTGTCGTCGACGGTGATCTGCTCGAAGCCGCCGTCGCGCATCCGGTAGGCGCGGGAGTCGCCGATGTGCACCATGTTGAACCACTCGCCGTCGAACCACATGGCCGTCAGGGTGGTCCCCATGCCCTCCTTCTGCGGGTCGTCGGCGACGACGCGGCGGATGGCCCGGTTGGCCTCGGCGATGGTGTCGGCCAGCTCGTCGGCGACCGAATCGGCCGGCGGCGGCTCGTCCAGCCTCGCGATCGTGTTGATCACGATCGCCGAGGCCAGGTCCCCGGCCGCCATGCCTCCCATGCCGTCGGCCACCGCGATGAAGTGGGGGCCGGCGTACAAGGAGTCCTGGTTGCCTTGCCTCACCACGCCGCGGTCCGAGACCGCCGCGTATCGCAGGTGCAAACTCATGTAATCAACCGCCGTAGGGAGGCACTAGGCCCGCAGCTCGAATGATGAACGCCCGATCCGGATCGGGACCCCCAAGGGCACTGGGGTCGGTTGTGTGACTCTAGCGCGGCCCAGGTAGGTGCCGTTCGTCGAACCCAGGTCCTCGACCATCCACTGCCCTTCGCGGGGCGCGACGCGCGCGTGCCGGTTGGATGCGAAGTCGTCGCGGATGACGATCGTCGAGTCGGGGGCGCGGCCGATCGAGATCGGCTGCCCCGACAGCACGAAGCGCCTTCCGGCCAGCTCGCCGCTGGTCACCACCAGCCACTGCGCCGTCTGCGCGCCCTTGCCGGGGCGGGCCGGGGCCGGCGGGGCCGAGACCGGTCCGGTCGGGCCGGGGCCGCCGGCGGGAGCCGGGCGGCGCTGCGCCAGCAGGTCCTTGGTGACCGTGCGGGCCGCCGCGAACACGAACAGCCACAGCAGCAGGAGGAACCCGAAGCGGGCTACGGCCTGGACTATGTCGGGCATGCTGCGCTCCCTGCGAACAATGGACTGGTCCCGAACACGGTAGCCCACAGGCGCGAGCCGGAGCGGAGGGAGAGCCGCGAACCCGGCGCACCGCTCGCGGGCCCGGCGCGTCCCCCTAGCCGGCCTGGAGCGTCAGCGACGTGGTCCCGATCTGGATCACGTCGCCCGGCTGCATCGAGACGGTGGTGACCCGCTGGCCGTTGACCAAGGTCCCGTTCGTCGAGCCCAGGTCGGTGACCGAGACCTGCCGGCCGTCGAAGTCGACCCGCACGTGCCGCCGCGAGATGCCCACGTCGGGCAGCCGGATCTGCGCCTGCTCGCCGCGGCCGATGACGGTCGCCCCGTGCGCGACGGTGAACTGGCGGCCGTCGGCGGCCACCAGCACCGGGCCCGAGGGGGCCGGCTGGTGCGAGGGCCCGTAGCCGCCGCCACCGCCGGAGACCGGCTGCGAGGAGTCGGCGCCCTCGTTGAGGGCCGCGACCTCGGCCGTCACCCGGAACATCCCGGTGTCCAGGCCCTCGCCGCGCTCGATCTCGACGATCACGTCGCCGTAGACGGTCCAACCGTTCTCGCCGATGAACTCGGCCTGGGACTGGGCCAGCTCCTGGGCCAGTGCCGCCGCGTACGGGGCCAGCCGGTCGTGGTCCGGCGGCGAGAGGTCGATGACGTAGCGGTTGGGGACCAGGACCCGGCCACCGGCCAGCACGGCCTTGTGGGTCTCCGCCTCGCGCTGCATGGCGCTGGCGATCTCGACCGGGTGCACAACGCCCTTGAACATCTTGTTGAAGGTGCCCTCGAACAGGCCCTCCAGTTGTTTTTCCAAGCGTTGCAGAACGCTCACCGGCTATCCTCCTCGTTTGACGCCCACCAGAGCGGTGACGCGGTCCCTGTGTTATTCAATGCGTCGACCTCTGATGGTATCGGGCGGTTTCCCGCCACGGCGAGCGGTTGAGACGTGACAGCACCGCGAGTCGCGCTCGCATCCACTGTTCGGGTGATGCGGCACCGTCCCGCGGGACCGATCGGCTCGGCCTCGGGATCAACTGATTCATGGCCCAGGCGGGCGCCGGGAAGACCCGGCTTGCGGCTCCGACCTGGGGCGCGTATGGTGACGCGGGTGACAGATCGCGACATTGGTTCATTCATCCGCGACGTGCGCAAACGCGCGCACGTCGGATTCCGCCAGCTGTCGGAGCAGTCCGGGGTCGCCAACCCGTACCTGCAGGGGGAGCGCGGCGTGCGCCGCCCCAGTTCGGCAGTGCTGCGCCAGGTGGCGGCAGCCCTGCGGATGACCACCCCCATCATGTACCTGCGCGCGGGCTTCGGCCCCGACGAGGGCTCGGCGACGCCGCTGGCGATCGTGACCGACCCCGAGTTGACGGCCAAGCAGAAGCAGACCCTGACTGAGATCTACGATTCGTTCGTCCGCGAGAACGAGCGCAGCGAGGACAGCATCGCGTCGTTATCCTCGGGTTTTCCGAGGGTCACCCGCACGCCGTCGGCGAAGGGGCGCACCAGGATCCCCCGCCCCTCGCAGTGCTCGGCGAACGGCCGCGAGTCCGCCCCGAACGGCAGCCAGATGAAGTTGGCCTGCGAATCGGGCACGTCCGGCACGATCCGGCGCGCCGCCTCCAGAACGCGCTCGCGTTCGGCCACGACCAGGCCGACCCGGCGGCGCATCTCCCTTTCGGCCCTGAGCGCGGCCAGCGCCGCGTACTGCGCGACGACGTTGACCGCGAAGGGGATCGTGCACTTGCGCACCGCCTCGGCGACCTCGGGCGCGGCGACCATGTAGCCGACGCGCAGCCCGGCCAGCCCCCACGCCTTGGAGAAGGTCCTGAAGACCACCGTGTTGGGGCGGTCGCCGTAGCGTTCGATCGCGTCCGGGGAGTCGGGGTCGGTCACGAACTCCCGGTACGCCTCGTCGATGACGATCAGCACCGAGTCGTCGACCGCGTCGTAGAGCTCGTCGAGCTCGTCGGCGGTGACGACCGGCCCGGTCGGGTTGTTGGGGCTGCACACGACGACCGCGCGGGTGTCGGGCCCGACGGCCTTGGCCATCGCGGCGATGTCGTGCCGGTGGTCGGGCGTGTTGGGGACCTGGACGCTGCGGACCCCGGCGACGGTCGCGGCGATCGGGTAGGCCTCGAAGGACCGCCAGGAGTAGACCACCTCGGACCCGGGCGAGCCGATGGCCGCCATCAGGTGCCCGATGAGGGCGACCGAGCCGGTGCCGGTGGCGATCCGGGCCGACTCGACGCCGAGGCGCCCGGCGAGGGTCTCGCGCAGTTCGGCGACGGCCAGGTCGGGGTAGCGGTGGGTGCGGGTCGCGGCCTCGGCGATGGCCTCGGGGACGCCGGGCAGCGGCCCGTAGGGCACCTCGTTGCTGGAGAGCTTCAGCGCGTCGGGCCGGGCGGCGCCCGGCACGTAGGTCGGGATCGACTCCAGGTCGGCTCGCAGGGGCTCGGTCATCGGTCTGGCTCCTTCTCTCGTGGCACCTCGACCACGACGGTACCGGGGGACTTGTCGTGGAGGCACTGGTGGAACGGCCGGTCCCGGATGCACCATATCCCGTCCAGGACCCAGAAGATCAGCCCGAACGGGAAGCAGATCATCAGGAACCCCATGTAGGACCAGCGCAGCAGCATCCGGCCCCAGCCGAAGGCGACCGGGCCGATCGGTTCGACGCGGATGCCCATGAGCCGCTTGCCGATGGTCTGGCCGGAGTTGAGCGTCGCCGGCACCTCGTAGGCGAACCACAGGCCCAGGCCGATGAGGATCGCGATCCAGTAGTTGTCGGAGACCGAGTCGGGGATCCGCACCTCGTCGGCGGCGGCGCCCTGGGCGGTCTGCTGGATCGCGGGCCACAGGGACTCCATGAACTGCCACAGGAAGTAGCCGTTGACCACGGCGTTGAGCCCGAGCAGGCACAGGAAGTCGACGAGGCGGGCGACGAGGCGCGTGCCGGGGTGGGCGAGGACGCGTCCGGCGAGGATGCGGTCGACGTCCTTGTTGGCGAGCCATCCGACGGTGATGCCGAGGCTGCGGATGGGTACCGTGTCGGGCGGCTGGGTCATCCCGGGGCGGCGCTGGATGATCTGGGGCGGCCCGTCGGGGAAGTCGCTCATGCCCGCGACGGTCGCGCCCTCCACTTTGGCCGACTCCGGGGAGTCGGGTTCGGGCGCGGGGTCGACCGGCTCCGGCTCGGCCGGCGGCTCGGCGTCGGCGGGGACCGGCTTGCCGACCCAGGCCGAGCCGTTCCAGTAGCGCTGCACGGCGTGGTCGGCGGGGTCCGGGTACCAGCCGGGTTCGATCTTGGTCATCGACGCCCATTCTTGCAGCTGTTTCCGACCGGTCCCAGGGAGATACCAACTAGTCACTGGTTCTTGTTCAAACTTACTCAGAGCTGTGTAGAATAGATAACATGTATCGGATCGGGGAGTTCGCGAAGCGTGTCGGCCGTTCCACTTCGACTGTTCGCCGGTGGGAGAGGGAGGGTCGTATCACCGTGCGGCGGACAGCGTCAGGGCAGCGGTACTTCACCGATTCCGATGTGCGGCGTGTCCTCCATCCTGGATTCGACGACTCGTCACGCAGGGTTGTCGTGTACTGCCGGGTGTCCTCGCGGGGGCAGATGGACGCTCTCGCTTCCCAGGTGCAGGCGATGGAGGAGTTCTGCCGGGGCCGCGGCCTGGCTGTGGATGAGTGGGTGCGCGAGGTGGGCGGGGGAATGGATCTCAAGCGGAAGCAGTTCCTTGCGCTGATGGATGCGATCGAGCGGGGGGAGCTCGCCACCGTGGTCGTCGCCCACCAGGACCGGCTCGCCAGATTCGGCTTCGAGTACCTGGAGCATGTGGCGGACAAGCACGGCTGCGAGATCGTCGTCGCGAACCAAGAATCGCTGTCCCCGCCCGAGGAGATGGTCCAGGACTTGCTGGCTATCGTGCACACTTTCTCAAGCCGCCTATCGGGCTTGCGCCGCTATACGAAGGCCCTTAAGCACGACCTCACCTCCGGTGGCGCCCGGTGAAGGTCACCCGCGTCGCCTACAGCCATCGACTCAACGCTGGGAAGTACGCCCAGCTCACCGAACAAGCACGCCGCCTCGGCCGAGTCCGCGCGCTGGTGTGGAAACGGTACGGGTCCCCCGTGCGGGACGGAGTGCGGGACCGCACCATCCGGGACAGATGGATGGCTGACGGCACCGCCAACACCTTCGGTGTACTCGCCAACTCCTGGAAGGAGACGGTTCGCGATGCGGTAGCCGGCATCACCGCGCACCGCGAAGCGGGCAAGACCAAAGTGCGCCAGGCGGTACGGCGCCGCTAGAGGGATGAATCCGAACGCAAGCAGGCATATATCAAACTCAAATACGGCCGCTGGCAGAACGACGCCTTCCTGGCCCGCATGATGCGCAAGCATGTCAAGCACGGAGTCTCCCGTGTGGCGAACCAGATCGTGGTCCGCTCTGACCAGTACCGCACCTGGACCATGGCGGACGGCAACGTGTGGATCGACGTCCCCGGCCTCCAGCGCAGGCAGAAGATCGCGATCCCACTGAACACCACTGTCGCACCCACCGGGACACTACGACTCATCCTCCGCCAAGGCCGCGTCGAGGTGCACTATGCCATCGAGGCGACCGACCTGAGAGAGACCCGGCCCTGCGGTACCATCGCCATCGGCATAGACAAGGGCTACACCGAAGTACTCACCGACTCCGACGGCGTCCACCACGGTGACGACCTGGGAACCATACTGCGCGGCGAATCCGACTACCTGATGGTCAAGAACGCCCGCAGAGCGAAGATCCGCTCCATTGCCGACAAGGCCCGCGAGATCGGTGACGAAGCTAAAGCCGACCGTATCAAGAAGAACAACCTGGGCGGCGTCAAGCGCCGCCGTCGCCAAGCCCGCTTCGAACCGCGCGTGCGGACTCTCACCTTCACCGCCGTTCACTCCCTCATCGACAAGGCGAACCATGTCATCGCCGAAGACCTCACCCGGACTTTCACCTCTCGGAAGAAGTTGGGGAGGAACACCAACCGCCGTCTCGCCGCCTGGACCAAGGGCGTGACGGCCGAAGCACTGCACAGCGTGTCGGAGCGCAGAGGTTCTGCGCTCACGCTGGTCAACGCGGCCTACACCTCACAAGTCGCCCCCTGCTGCCGGATTCTCGGCGAACGTGCGGGGGAACGGCTTCACTGCACCCGGTGCGGGGAGGAGTGGCAGGCAGACCATGCGGCTGCGATCAACGTCCTGGAACGGTATGGAGACCCCGACATCTCCCTGTGGACCCCGTACACGCGGGTCAGACAGATCCTCCAGGAACGGGCCGATCGCCTCCGGACCAGACTGCCGGTCCAGGACTCCAGCCCGAGCGGGCGGAGAGCGAACCATCCAACCCGAGCAACAACGCTCAAGGAAGCAGTATTCTCACAGGACGCTGAGAACGCCCGTGAGCAGCGAAGCGGCCCGGTCGGTTAGACGTCGACCGGGCCGCTCAACTTGCTGTCGCTTCCGAACCGAGTTACCAAGCGTGAAGTCTTAGACTGCGGTGTCCTGCTCCTAGGCGCCGGACCCGCTGTGCCTCCCGACGGCTCGTGTCGCACGTGGGTGCTCGGCGGCTGCGCACGAATCCCTCCGGTCTGCGGAGACCATGTCCCCGGTGAGTCCTTCAGGATCCGTAACTCATTTCTACTCGCATACTGACGGGTAGTAAAGGGCAACCGGGAAAAAATCCGAAGCCGATTCCGATCCGTCCAGGGGCGTCCAGATCATCCGAATCGCCGCGCGGCGCCGCTCGGTCGGCTACGTTGCGGGACATGTCGGATCCGAGGAGGACGCCATGACCACGCAGGACCCGCCGATGCCCGGGCCGCCCGAGCCCGAGCGGCCCGAGGAGGGCCGGCCGGGCGGCGGGGGCGGACCGGTTCCGCCGCCGCCTCCTCCCCCGCCGCCGTACAACGGGGACGGACCGCTCTACGACCAGCGGCCCCGCAACGGACTCGGGACCGCCGGACTGGTGTGCGGGGTCATCGCGGTGGCGCTGTCGCTCGTGCCCGGGCTCAACGTCTTCACCTGGCCGCTCGGGGTCCTGGCGATCGTGTTCGGCGCGGTCGGCTGGAGCCGCGCCAATCGGTCACAAGCGACGAACAAGAACGTCGCGATCGCCGGCCTGGTGCTGGGCATCGTCTCGTTCTTCACCTTCTGCCTGATCTACGTGCTGATCGGCGCCTCCGGCGGTTTCTACTACGATTAGATCTCGAGCCAGACGCCGCGGCGCATGACCGAGATCAGGCGCAGGTCGTCGTCGAGGACGACCGCGTCGGCCAGCTTGCCCGGTTCGAGGGCGCCGACGTCGGTCAGCCCCAGCAGCTCGGCCGGGGTGGCCGCGGCCATCTGCACCGCGGCGGTCATGGACTGCCCGGCCAGGGTCACGGCGTTGCGCACCGCGTCCAGCAGGGTGATCGTCGACCCGGCGATCGTGTCGGTCCCGGCGACGGTGGCGACACCGCCGGAGACCTCGACGGTGTGGCGGCCCAGCGTGTAGGAGCCGTCGTCGAGCCCGGCGGCGTCCATGGCGTCGGAGACGAGCATGGTCCAGCCCGGCAGGGAGACGTCGAACGCGTAGCGCATCGTGCCCGGGTGCAGGTGCACCGGGTCGGCGATGACCTCGGAGAAGATCCGCTCGTCGGCGATGAGCGCGGGGATGGGCCCCGGGTCGCGGTGGTCGAAGGCCCGCATGGCGTTGAACAGGTGCGTGGCCGAGCGCGCGCCCGCGTCGATCCCGGCCGCGGTCTGCTCGTAGCTGGCGTCGGTGTGCCCGATGGAGGCGACCACGCCGCGCCCGTCGAGGAACTCGATGGCCTCGACCGCCCCCGGAAGCTCGGGCGCGATGGTGACCATCTTGACCGCCCCGCCGCCGGCCTCGATCAGCTCGGCGATCTCGCCGAGGTCGGGCGCGCGCAGGACCGACACGGCGTGCGCGCCGCACTTGGCCGCGGAGATGTAGGGGCCCTCGTAGTGCAGCCCGATCAGGGTGCCGTCCTCGACCAGGGGCCGCAGCGCCCGGGTCGCGTCGAGCAGGAACTCGTGGGTCGAGGACACCATGGAGGCGGCCAGGGAGGTCGTCCCCCTGGAGGCGTGGAAGGCGGCCGCGGCCCGCGCCGCGGCGGGATCGCCGCCTGCCAGGGAATGCCCTCCCCCGCCGTGGCAGTGGATGTCGACGAAGCCGGGCAGGACCCACCCGGTGGGCTCTCCGGGCCGCTCCTCGATGGCCGCGACGCGGTCGCCCTCGACGACGAGGGCCCCGTTCACCACCCCGTCGGGGGTGACGATCCGGCCCACGTCCGGCAGCAAGACGCCTTCCACTGGCACTCCTTCGTTTCGGTCCGCCGTGTGACAGCTCACGCCGGTGCGGCAGAATGATGAGCGTGCGAGCCCGCAACAGTCACGGCTCGCGCAATGTCGACCTAGTTTCGAACAATATCTTGCAGGCCGCGGCCGCCCGCCGCGATACCGACCCGAGGAGAGCCGTGGACCGCTATGCCCGGTGGAACACCCTGCTGGAGATCCTCGCCGAAACCGGACGGATCACCGTGGAGGACGCCGCCGAACGACTGGAAGTGTCGCAGGCGACGATCCGCCGCGACTTCGATCAGCTCTCCCAGCAGCAGATGATCACCCGCACCCGCGGCGGGGCGGTCGCCGGCGGGATCTCCTACGACCTGCCGCTGCGCTACAAGACCGCCCGCCACGTCGAGGAGAAGCACCGGATCGGCCGGGCCGCCGCCGGGCTGGTGGGACCCGGTCAGGTGATCGCGCTCAACGGCGGGACGACGATCACCGAGGTGGCCCGGTCCCTGGCCACCCGCACCGACCTGGTGGCCACGCCCGGTTCGACCGGGCTGACGATAGTGACCAACGCGCTGAACATCGCCAACGAGCTGATCGTGCGCCCGCACCTGAAGGTCGTGGTGGTCGGCGGGGTGGTGCGCCCGCAGTCCTACGAGCTGATCGGGCCGCTGGCCGCGCCGATCCTGCGCGAGATCACCCTGGACATGGCCTTCCTGGGGGTGGACGCGGTCGACATCAAGCTGGGCGCGACCAGCCACCACGAGGGCGAGGCGGCCATCAACGCGCTGATGGCCGCCCGCGCCCGCAAGGTGGTGGTGATCGCCGACGGCTCCAAGATCGGCGGCCACGCCTTCGCGAGGATCTGCGCGACCGACCGGATCCACACCCTGGTCACCGACGGCAACGCGCCGCCGGAGCAGCTCAGGGCCTTCGAGGAGGCCGGGATCAGGGTCGTCGTCGTCTGACTTGCCCGGTCACAGTCGCTGGGCCGGGTGCGGCGCGCCGTTCTGGTCGGGCCCGCCGTCGGGCGCGAACAGTCCGCTCGTCTCCGGCCTGAACGGGACCGGCTCGCCGGGCATCTCGGTCGTGGTCTCGGGTTCGGTCGGCTTCTCCTTCGGCCGTCCCAGCCGGTCGAGCCCGAAGGAGACGACCAGGCCCGCCAGCAGCATCGCGGCGTACAGGGCCCCGGTCCACCGGGAGAACAGGTCGGGGTCCGAGGCCGGCGGGACGAGGTTTCCCCAGACCTGGATGACCGCCCACAGCGTGACCGTGGCCAGCGCCGATCCGGCGATGCCGCCGCGGCGGCCCCACAGGCTCGTGCCGCCCAGCAGCACCGCGATGAGCACGAACGGGGTCAGCGCCACCATCGACGAGGTGGAGAAGGTGAACATACCGACCAGGACGCTCTGGGAGCTCGCCTCGGCGGACCCGAACGCCGCCGGGAGGAATCCTGCGATCCCGGCCAGCAGGACCGACAGGAACGTGCCGCCGATGAGGGCGAAGACCGAGGCCGCGTCGCGCCTCTCGGTGCCCTCCACGGCGCCCTTGACCCGGCTGAAGCGGTCCCGCACCCCCGGGAGCAGGCCGAGCAGCCCTCCGGCGACCGAGACGGCGGCCGTGCCGCCGAGCAACCACAGCCCGTCGGGGGCGCTCCAGCCGGAGACGGAGTCGAAGCCGAGTTCGGCCGAGAGCCACTGGAGGACCTGGACCGAGGCTCCGACGGTGAACAGGCAGGCCAGGCCCGCCATCCACGCCGGCAGGCGCAGCACGAGCACCAGCAGCACGAACAGGACCGTGACCGCCGCGGCGGCGGCCGCGGTCATCCCCAGGCCGATCCACGGGTCGTCCCCGACGAACAGGGACGGCACCGCCAGCACCAGGTAGGCCACGGCCGGAATCGACAGGTTCACCGCCCCGA
Source organism: Glycomyces salinus (assembly GCF_016428645.1). GTDB lineage: Bacteria > Actinomycetota > Actinomycetes > Mycobacteriales > Micromonosporaceae > Glycomyces > Glycomyces salinus. The sequence goes on from NZ_JAELXW010000038.1 coordinate 36,620, forward strand.
GGCGCAGCGAGAGCCCCAGGGCCGTCACGAGCAGCAGCAGCGGGGCCAGGCTCCGCAGCTCCGAGCTCGCCGCGTCCATCGGGGAGGCGCCCCCGAAGATCTCGTCCCGCTGCTGGTAGACCAGGAACAGCGCGTTCGCCGTCAGCAGCACCAGGATCGCCTCCCAGACCAGCTGGAAGACGATCCGGTCGCGCGGCGGCCTCGACTCCTCGGCGGGCGGCGCCGGGAACTCGGGCCCGCCGCGGTCGGCGGCGAACGGGGCGGCCGGGGCCGGGTCGAACGGGCTCGCCTGCCCGCCCTCGTCCACGCCGTTGCCGACGCTCGGCAGGGCCGGGGCGCCGGTCAGCTTCTGCGTCTGGTCGAGCCGGTCGCCGCCGCCTGAGTCGTCGCCTCGTTCAGGGGGTATGTACGTCAATGGAGTTTCCTCTTGCGTGGAGGGGGATGGTTCTGGCCGAATCGGGATCTAGCGTCCGAATCGCCGGTCGGCGTCATCGTAGCCGGGCCCGCCCTGCGGCTCGTAGCCGTAATCGCTCCGCGAGTTCGGTTCCCGCAGGTTGTCGAAGACACCCGAGGCGCCGAACGGGTCGGCCCCGGCCCGCGGGAAGCCGCCGGTGGTCGTCGCCCACGGGTCGCGGCCGTTGCCGACCGCCGCCAGGTCCTCGTCGTACTCCGCGAACGGCTCGTCGCCCCCTTGGCGATGCTCGCGAGCCGTGAACTGGCCCTGCTCGGCGTCGACCGGGTCGGTCTCGCGCAGGTCGCCGACCTCCCCGGCGCGGCTGGTCGACTCGAGCTCCGAGTCGTCGGGGGTGTTCATGGCCTCCACCAGGTGCGTCACCAGGAAGCCGATGACGATCGCGCTGAGCGCGATCCAGCCGGGCTCGAAGTTCCAGTCGCGGGCCTCGGACAGCCACGTCATCGCCAGCAGCAGCGCCGCGGCGAAAGCGGTCCCGGCCACGCCCCCGCGCCGGCCCAGCAGGCTGGTGCCGCCCAGCAGGGCCGCCCCGAGCGCCAGGACCGACAGCAGGATCGGGTCGGGCAGCGCGGCCGCGCCCTGTTCGGGGACCGCGGTCCAGGCCGCCAGCACGCCGGCCGCCCCGGCCATGCCCACCGACAAGAGCGTCCCGAAGAACACCAGGCCGCCGCGCCCGTGGCGCTCCCCGACCGGGGTGTCGCGGATCGGCGCGAGCCGCTCGCGGACGCCGGCGAAGGCGCCGACCAGGCCCAGGAAGATAGACAGGCCCGCCGCGGCGGCCAGGGCCGCGAGCACGCCGGTGGACGGCAGCTCGGCGAGCATGAACTGGCCCGGCTCTCCGGCCGCGCCCGCCCACAGTCCGATGGCGCCGCCGACGGCGCCGCTGGCGGCCCATCCGGGCACCCGCAGCCACGCGCACAGCGTGGCCAGGACGATCCCGATGAACAGGGCCGCCCCCAGGCCCATGCCCAGGGCCATGGCCGACCCCGAGCTGGAGGCGTCCACGAAGATCCAGGCCGACAGGAGCGCTATGGGCCCCGCGGCGAGGTTGATCGCGCCGACGCGCAGGGACGTGGACACGGCCGAGGCCAGCAGCAGCAGCGGCACGAGAGCGGCCATGAAGCCGCTCCAGGAGGACTCGGCGAAGGGCCCGCCCGACGACTGGGTGAGCGCGAACAGCACGCCGCCGCCCAGCAGCAGCAGTCCGATCTCCCAGACCACGTGCACTGCCATGCGGTCGGTCGGCGTCTCGGACAGGACGTCCTGAGATGAGGTCTTGTCTTGTTCGCCGTCTCGATTTGGGGTGTCGAATTTCATATGGCGCACCTCATTACGCGCAAAATATGCGAATTGTGCCGGATGGGATGAAACCGGGATCTGTGCGGCTATTCGGGTGGCCGGTCCTCCGAGTCGTCCTGCGAGGGGGGAATCCTGCAGGACCGCTCGAGCCAGAGCGCGGCGGCGGTCAGCGCGACGCAGGAGACGGTCCCGAGGACGGCCGTGGGCAGGTCGTCCGAGGCCGCGGTCAGCCTGTCGCTCTGTACGGCCAGCCAGATCGCGAAGCCCAGGTAGGCACCGGTGAAGGCGGCCCCAGCGATCGAGGCGGCCTTCCCGAGCACCGCGAGGCGGGCGATCTGGAGCGCGTGCTCGGGGCCGCGGACGGTACTGGGCGCGGGGGCCTCGGACCGTTCCGACACCGCCGCCTGCGAGCGTCGCGAATTCGGGTTCAGCGTTCGTTTCGTGTTCAGCGCCAGCCAGGCCAGCAGCACCGCCAGCGCGATGATGGCCGCCGAGTTGTACCAGGCGAGGTCGGGTACTTGCTGGTAGTAGCGGGTGACGACCAGGAGCGTCAGCGCGCCGCCCACCAGGGCGCTGACGGCGAGGGTCGACGGTGCTGTCGGCCTCAGGCTCGGCTGGGGACCGTGCTTGTCGTCACTCATGATGCTCCGACCATATCGGGTGCAGCCTGCGCAGTGCGCGCGCGTCCGCCGCAAGGCCCGGCTCCCGCAGCAATTCGCGCACCCTGCCTCTTCCGGGAAGCTCGGCGTCGCGGTCGACCGCCTGCCAGGGCACGAGCACGAACGCGCGGAGGTGGGCGCGCGGGTGGGGCAGTTCGAGGCGCGGTTCGGCGCGCCGGACGGGGCTCCCGTCGGCGTCCCAGACGGCGATGAGGTCGACGTCGAGGGTGCGGGGCCCGTAGGGGCGCTCGGGGTCGCGGACGCGGCCGGCGGCGATCTCGAGTTCCTGGGCCAGTTCGAGCCAGTCGTCGGCGCCGCGACCGGGGTCGGCGGCCACGGCGGTGACATTGTAGTAGGCCGGCTGGTCGTCGTCGCCGCCCCACGGCGGGGTCTCGTAGACCTCGGAGACCAGTTCGGGGGCGATCGCGCCGAGGGCGGCGGCGAGGTGGGCCTCGCGGTCGCCGAGATTGGAGCCGAGGCTGAGTACGACGCGGCTCACCGGTCCCCCTCCCCGGCCCGCGCGCGCTCGATGGTGACGGCGACGTCGGCGAACTGCTGCTCGATGGGCGCGTGGGGCTTGTGGACGGTGACCCGGACGCGCCGGACGCGCTCGTCGGCCAGGCAGGCGGACGCGAGCCGCTCGGCGAGGGTCTCGATGAGGTTGCACGGTTCGCCGCGGACGATGCCGGCGAGCGTGTCGGCCAGGGTGCCGTAGTCGACGGTCGCGGCCAGCTCGTCGGTGGCGGCGGCCGCGGCCGTGGAGGTGGTGAGTGCGACGTCGACGATGAAGTCCTGCCCGGTCTCCCGCTCGTGTTCGAACACGCCGTGGCGGCCGTGAACCTTCAGCCCTGACAAGGTGATGACGTCGGTATCCACGGCACGAGCTTACGTCATTCGGGTTCGTTCTCCTCGTCTTCGGAGCGGGTGCGGATGACCAGCCAGGTCGCTCCGGCGAGGATGACCCCGGCCAAGACGATGGGGATCAGTTCGAGGTTGTGGTCGAGCCAGGACAGCAGGTTGAGGTACTCGGCGGTGGGGTCGGTCAGGACGACGGCGACGAACACGGCGGCGATGATCCCGAAGACGGCGAACACGGCCGACCGCCACCAGAGGCCGAAGCTGAAGCGGCGGTCGAGGACCTGGGCGGCGGTGATGATGCGCTTGGCGCGCAGCAGGCGGATCGAGCCGATGAGGCGCAGCAGCCGCAGCAGCTGGGCGCCGCCGGCCGCCAGGACGAGGCTGATCAGCGTGAGGCCGCAGACGGCGAGCAGCCATCTGTGGCGCAGCAGCCACTGGCGCTTGTGCTCGGCCGCGAGCAGGAGGACCACCATCTCCGCCCACAGCACGGCGCCGGAGGCCCAGCCGATGACCTGCCCGGCCAGGGCGTACTCGCCGTCGGACCAGATCGTGAGGAACACCGCGGGGATGGAGGCGAGCACGGCCACCACCACCGGAAGGGTCAGTCGTCTTTCGATGCGCTGGGCGAGCTCGGTGATCCGTCGCGGGCTCCATCGGGGGGAAGAGACCACGTCTATACGGTACCTAAGTCCTGTGAACCTGATGCAACCCCAGGTCACGCTGATTTCAGTATCGTGAAGGCATGAGCACGCTCACCGCTTGGCCCCGTTCGCAGTCCGGCCGGCTCTCGCCGGAGCGGCGGCGCTCCGATCTGGACAGGCTGCGGAGCGATCACTTCGACGTGCTGGTGATCGGGGGCGGCGCGACCGGCGCGGGGGCGGCGGTGGACGCGGCGAGCCGGGGACTGCGGACGGCGCTGGTCGAGGCGCGGGACTTCGCCTCGGGCACATCGTCGCGGTCGAGCAAGCTGGTGCACGGCGGGCTGCGGTACCTGGAGCAGCTGGAGGTGGGCCTGGTGCGCGAGGCCCTGACCGAGCGGGGCCTGCTGAGCGAGCACCTGGCGCCGCACCTGGTGCGGCCGGTGCCGTTCCTGTTGCCGCTCAAGGACGTCTGGGAGCGGCTCTACTACGGGGCCGGGGTGGCCGCCTACGACGTGCTGGCCACCGCCCTCGGCTCCGGTCGGGGAATGCCCTGGCACCGGCACCTGGGCAGGGCGGCCGCGCACCTGGCGTTCCCCGACCTGGCCGGGGACGTCCGGGGGGCGATCCGCTACTTCGACGGCCGGGTGGACGACGCCCGCCTGGTGGTGACGCTCGCGCGCACGGCGGCCTCGCTGGGAGCCGCCGTCGTCCCCTCGGTCGAGGCGGTCGACTTCGTCCGCGCGGACGGCCGAGCAGCCGGGGCCGAGTTGGTCGATGTGGAGTCGGGCGAGCGCTTCCGGGTGCGGGCGCGGACGGTCGTGTGCGCGACCGGGGTCTGGAGCGACGACCTGTCGGGGCTGGTGCCCGAGCGCTCGGGGATGGCCGTGCGCGCCTCCAAGGGCGTCCACCTGGTCCTTCCGGCCGAGGCCATCGACGGCAACGCCGGGATCATCACCAGGACGAAGTGGAGTGTCCTGTTCATCATCCCCTGGGACGGGCACTGGATCGTCGGCACGACCGACACCGACTGGAAGCTGGACCCGGCCCACCCGGCGGCCAGCGCCAGCGACGTGGCCTACCTGCTGGATCAGGCCGGCGCGGTCCTGCGCAAGCGCCTCGACGTGAGCCAGGTCGAGGGCGTGTACGCCGGGCTGCGGCCCCTCCTCTACGGGGAGAGCGAGGAGACCTCGAAGCTGAGCCGCACGCACACGGTGGTCGAGCCCGATCCGGGCCTGTTCTTCGTGGCCGGCGGCAAATTGACTACCTACCGGGTGATGGCGCGCGACGCGGTGGACCGCGCGGCCGAGCGCCTGGGCCGGGAGGTGCCGCCGAGCCTCACGCACCTGCTGCCGCTGCTGGGCGCGGACGGCTTCGCGACGTACTGGGCGAACCGGTCGGCCCTGGCGCGCCGGTTCCGGGTGCCGGTGGCTACGGTCGAGCGCCTCCTGCGCCGCTACGGGAACCTCGCGCCGCGGCTGCTGCGTCTGGTGGCCGAGCAGCCGCAGCTGGGGCGTCCGCTGCCTGGCACCGCCGACTACCTGCGGGCCGAGGTCGTCTACGCCGCCCGCGCCGAGGGCGCGCTCCATCTCGACGACGTCCTGACCCGGCGGCTGCGGGTCTCGATCGAGTCCTTCGACCGGGGCACCCGGGCGGCGATGGACGCCGCGGCCCTGGCCGGGGAGGTCCTGGGCTGGGAGGAGCCGCGCCGGGCCCGCGAGGTCGAGGTCTACCTGCGGCGCGTCGAGGCCGAACGCCGCTCCCAGCAGCAGCCGGACGACGACGCGGCCGAGGCCGCCCGCCTGGCGGCCGCCGAGATCCGCCGCCTGGCCCCGCTGGGCCCGGCGGCCGCGTCGTGACCGGCACGGCCCGATCGGCTAGACTCTTCTGGCGTTGCCCCAGTAGCTCAGGGGATAGAGCATCGGTTTCCTAAACCGCAGGTCGCAGGTTCGATTCCTGCCTGGGGCACCATCCATACTCCTTCGAGTGCCGTTATCACGGCAATCGAAGATCGCAGTCTCACAGAGACGTCAAGCAGTCTTTGGTCTGGCCCGGTCGCCACTCGACTTTGCGTTGAGAAGCTGTGAGACCCGCTGCTCGGAGACACCGAGGACGGCGGCGATGTCGCGGCCGGTCAGTCCTGCGGATTTCATATGAGCGGCGGCGTTGCGAGCAGCCTTCGCGGCGGCTTCGCTCTTTGCCTGGGCTTCCTGGCGGGCTCGGGCGGCTTCGGCGACTTCTTCGTCGAGGCCGCCTCCAAGGTGCCATTCGATGTGGATTTCGGTCTTATCGGCATCGTCCTCGGCGAGGATGTCGATGAGGTCGCGGACCATGTCCTCGGCCTCTGAGGCACGTTCGGCCTGAGTGACACCTACGCCGGGCACGTCGAGTTCCCACATCCCGAACGAACGGGTCGCAGTCACGACGTAGCGGCCGGCTTTCACGGTCTGGGTCAATTCAGCCACCCTTCCTCAAGACACGGCAGTTGCCTTGCGATGCTGTTGATCGTGCCTGGCGTGATCATGTTGTGACGTGGGACGGCTGTAGTGTGCTCACCGCATCCGCAGCGCCAGATGTCATGACCTCCACGCTTGGCCGTGCCCCGAGGGGCGCATCCGGCACGTTGAAGTGCACGTATGACCTCCCGGCGTTTCATCGGTTTCGCCATCATCGCGGCAACTCTAGCGGGTATAGAGTAAACCACTCTAGGGGGGATTGAGCAATCCTGGCCGAGCGCGAATGGAGAAAGGCACACTTCCCCGCTTATGCCTTGGCGAGCAGTGCGGCGATGGAATCGTCGTCGCAGGTGGCCCAGAACTGGCCGACCACGTCCTCGAGGTGGCCCATCGACTCGGCCTCGAACAGCACGTCCTGGTACTTGGTGATGTCGTATTCGATCGTGCCCATCTCGAGCAGGTCGAGCGGGCGGATCGTCATGCCGCGGAACTCGTCGATCTCCCCGTAGGAGGAGAGGATGCCCGCGCCGTAGGCCTTGAGGCCGTCGCTCTCGCGCATGACGCCGAACTCGAGGGTGAACCAGAAGACCCGCGAGACGAAGTCGAGCGCCCGCTCGGTCCGGACCCGCTTCGTGGCCTGCCCGGCGAGGCGGTAGAGGTCGGCGAACCTGGGGGCCGCCAGGGAGTTCCCGTGCCCGATGACCTCGTGGATCACGTCGGGTTCGGGCGTGTAGAACGGCATCGAGTGGTGCCGGATGTACTGGGTGGCGTAGAAGAGGTCGTCGGCGAGCACGCTGTAGAACTGCCTGAGCGGGACCAGGCCCGCGGCCGGACGGTAGCGGTACCCGGTCAGCGGTTCCAGCGCCTCCGAGACCTCGGACAGCTGCGGGACGCGGTCCTTGGGCAGCGCGAGCTCCTCGGCGGCCTCGAGGAATTCGCGGACCGCGAGGGCGCGGTGCTTGACGGCCAGTTCGGCGCTGACCTTCCGCCAGACCTCGTTCTCGGTGTCGGTGTAGTGGGCCGTCGGGATCTGCTTCCCGGGCTGCCACTCCATGGCGAGCGCCGCGAGGGTGTTGCGGCGTTCGCGGTACTCGGGGTCGGCGAAGCCGGGGTGCGATTGGCCCAGCTCGACTTCGACGGACCCGTCTTCTCCGGTGGTGACCGGTGCGAAGTATTGGCCTTCCTCGAACATACCTTTATCCCAGCATGTGAAACACGAGGTGTCAACAGAAACGGCCGATGGAGCTACCGAACGCTACGGCGGGGGCGCGGTCGAGTCGCGGACGGCGAGCTTGGTCGGCAGCGAGACGTGCGCGGCCGGGCGGGAGCCGAGGTCGGAGTCGCCCCCGGCGTACTGGAGCAGCAGGTCGATCGCGGCGGTCCCGGCGTCGGCGGTGGGGACGATGATCGTGGTCAGGCTGGGCTTGGCGAGCCTGGCCAGGACCGTGTCGTCGATGCCGATGACGCTGACGTCGCCGGGCACGTCCACCCCGAGGTCGGTCAGGCCCTGGATGAGGCCGATGGCGAGCAGGTCGTTGTAGGCCAGGACGGCGGTGACGCCGGATTCGGCGATGCGCTTGGCCACCTCGGTGCCGGCCTTCTCGTTGGGGGTGTTGGGGCCGATGACCTCGATCTCGGCCTCGTCGCCCACGGTGCCCGCCGCCGAGCGGCGGATCTGGGTGTTGGTCCAGGACTGGCGGGGGCCGGCCACGTAGGCCAGGCGGCGGTGCCCGAGGTCGAGCAGGTGCGTGACGGCCAGGCGGGCGCCCTCGGCCAGGTCCATGGTGACCGAGGGGATGCCGTCGATCTTGCGGTTGACCAGGGCCAGTGGGATGTTCTGGGCGAGGCGGTCGATGTTGGCGTTGGAGATGCGCGGGGCGCACAGGACCACTCCGTCGACCTGCTTGGCGAGCGCGTCGACCAGCTCGGCCTCGATGGCCGGGTCCTCGGAGGCGTCGGCGACGAACAGGTGGTAGTCGCGGGCGCGGGCGGTGTGCTCGGCGGCCTTGATCATCGGCGGGAAGAACGGATTGGCGATGTCGGCCACGACCAGGCCGATGTTGTAGGTGCGGCCGGTGGTCAGGGCGCGGGCGACGCGGCTGGGCTGGTAGCCGAGGCGGCGGGCGGCCTCGAGGATGCGCGCGCGGGTCTCGGGCCGGACCCGGTGGGGCATGGACAGGGCCCGCGAGACGGTGGAGATGTGGACTTGCGCCTCGCGGGCGACGTCCTTGATTGTCACTGCCACGGGAGGGGTCCCCTGTCCACTCGCTGCGATCGATGATCGTCCATCAAAGTACGCAAACGATTGTAGGGCGGTCAAGTGCCGGGACCCAAGCGATGCGTGCGGGCATCTGCGTCGGCGGCCGAGGACGGTCCTGACAGGCCCGAAATTTTGCGGTATTGTCTTGTATCTATAATATAGTCGAACTTCGATGCAATCGATTGCTTTACTCGAGCGGGCGCAGACGCCTCCGGTCGCCCCGCCCGGAAGGAACCGGCCGGGCCTCCGCCCCCAGCACCTCGGGGCCGGAGGCCCGCTCCGCCTAGGTTCGGGCGGCCTCGTCCTCTTCGTCCTGGCGGTTCCACTCGCGCTTGCCCGCCTGCCAGCCGTCCTCGTCGTGGCCCAGTCTCCAGTAACCGGAGACCGAGAGCCGCTCGCGCGGGACGCCGCGCTCGAAGCGCACCAGGCGCCGGATCTCGCGCACCGCACCGGCCTCGCCGTGCACGAACGCGTCGCAGTCCCCGGCGGGGAAGGCGAATCCGCTCACGGCCTCGACCAGCGCCCGCCCGGGCGGTGTGTCCCCGCGGTGGATCCACTCGAGGCGGACCTGGCCGTCGGTCTTGACCGGCAGCTCGTCTTCGGGCCCGGGGATCTCGACGAACGCGTGGGCGCGCGCGCCCGGGGCCAGGCGCTCCAGGCTCGCGGCGATCGCCGGAAGGGCGCTCTCGTCGCCGGCCAGGAAGTGCCAGTCCAGGTCCGGGTCGGGCGCGTAGCCGCCGCCGGGTCCGGAGAATCGCAGCACGTCGCCGGGCCGGGCCCGCTCGGCCCAGGGCGCGGCCAGGCCCCGGTCGCCGTGGACGACGAAGTCCACCCACAGCTCGCGGGCGGCCGCGTCCCAGCGCCTGACGGTGTAGGTCCGCATGCGCGGCCACTGCTCTCGCGGGAACTCTTCGCGTATGCGCCCCAGGTCGAACGGCTCGCCGTAGTCGACGCCCTCGACGCCGAACAGCAGCTTGAGGTAGTGGTCGGAGAACTCCCCGGCCTCGAATCCGTCCAGCCCGGTCCCGCCGAGCACCAGCCGGACCATGTGCGGGCTGAGCCGCTCGATCCGCAGCACCTCGCCGAGCCAGGTACGGGGGCTCCGCCGCCCCTTCCGCTCTTCAGCCATACCGCTCCTCAGTTAGGTCTACCTAACTATTGCACGCCCATGCCGGCACGGCCATACCGGATTCCGGCGGCGGCTGGTATGATTACCGGTCAAGTCGCAGCATCCGGTGGTCGACCAGTCGCCGGAATCAATGCAGCCAACGCAGGGCTCAGCCCATGCGGAGCTCGGGGAGGCCCCCACCGGCCTCCCCGAGTCTTCCCACCAAACGGAGCAAAGTCTGCTTCTCGCCCGCTATCGGAAGCGGGCCGTGTAAATGTCGCCGTCGCGGACCCACGCGAGCTGGAGCGAGTCGAACATCGCCTCCGCGAGCTCGTCGTCCGGCATCCCGTAGTGCTGCCCCATCCCGCGGCTGCGGTAATGCCACAGCAGCCCGGCCCTGACGTGTTCGGCGTCGGCGAAGTGCTTTCCGCACGAAAGGGCGCAGCGGTAGACCGCCCTGCCGCCTCTGTCGTACTCGATCGCCATGACCTGCTGGCACATTGAGCTCCGCAGCTTTCCCGCCGCGGCCGCCCGTGGCGCGGCCTGCCGAGTCTGTAGGCCATCCACCATGGCACCCAACCCCTCTCCGGGCGATCAAGTCCTGCCGGGTGGGCCCGGCCGACACTACTAGTACGACTGATCCGGTTATGGAGATTTAGGACGCTCGGTCGCGATGGCGGTTGCCGCAGGGACTCTCGCCGGTCGCAGTCCCGAACGCCGGTTAGCGCAACGAGTCTGGAATCACGATCGCACATGGAGCGCGCCCGTGTCTATGTGCATTATCACATCCATCGTAGCATGCATCGACACCGGGCAGATGCACGTGCATTTGGGCGCGCATCGGAACGCGCACCCTCCCGTGCGCGTACGCAGCGTGATGTGAAACACTGATCAATACCGGCGAAGGAACCGCGGGTGAGGCCCGGTGCACGCACGAAAGGTGGGGGCGTGTTCCGGGCTCGCGCCGCGCCCCCGAGCCGGTCGAAAGGGAACAAGGGAATCCGGCCGGACCTGCCGGCCATTGGTGGAAGGAATCTCTATGGACAACGCGCGCAATGGAATCCCCGCGGGGGACCTGCCGTCATCGATCGTTTGGCAGAAGAGCCGCCGCTCGAACCCGAACGGCAACTGCGTCGAGATGGCGGCCCTGCCGGGCGGCGAGGAGATCGCGGTCCGCAACTCCCGCGACCCCGAGGGTCCGGCGCTGGTCTACACCGTCGCCGAGATCGAGGCCCTCGTCGGGGGCGCCAAGGACGGCGACTTCGACAACCTGCTCGCCTAGAGGCGGTCGCGACCGGTGGCCTCGGCCGCCGTGCCGCACGCTCACCTTGGCGAGGGAGCCCTTCCGGCTACCCTGTCAAGGTGAGCTTTTCGTTTCCGGGCCCCGGCCCCGCGCGCGAGGAGGTGATGGAGAGGTGACCACGATGGAGCCGCCCGCCGGCAACGCCACCGGTGGCCCCACCGCGCTGCGCATGATCCTGGGCGGCTACCTCCGGCGCCTGCGGGAGGCGAACGACATCAGCCGCTTCGACGCGGGCTTCGCGATTCGCGGCTCGGAGTCCAAGATCAGCCGCATGGAGCTGGGCAAGGTCCGGTTCAAGCTCCGCGACGTCGAAGACCTGCTGCGGATGTACGGCATCGAGGACGACGCCGAGATCGAGCGGCTGCTGAACCTGTGCAAGGACGCCAACAAGCCCGGATGGTGGCACCGCTACGGCGAGGCCCTGCCGAACTGGTTCAGCGCCTATCTGGACCTCGAGGACGCGGCCTCGCTGATCCGCACCTACGAGGTCCAGTTCATCCCCGGTCTGCTCCAGACCCCGGAGTACGCCAGGGCGGTCTTCATGATCGGCTACGGCCGGATCCCGCTCCAGGAGATCGACGACCGGGTGAACGTGCGCATCTCCCGGCAGAAGCTGCTGACCAAGGAGAACCCGGTCAGCCTGTGGGCGGTCATCGACGAGGCCGCCCTGCACCGGCCCTTCGGCGGGCGGAAGGTGATGCGCGCCCAGTTGGAGGCGCTGATCGAGTTCTCGCAGCTGCCGAACGTGAAGATCCAGATCATGCCCTTCTCCTCCGGGGAGCACTCGGGTGCGGGCGGCGCGTTCACCTGGCTGCGGTTCGCCGACGACGAGATCAGCGACATCATCTACCTCGAGCACCTCACCAGCGGCCTGTACCTCGACCGCGAGGACGAGCTCGACTCCTACCAGGGCGCCATGGAGCACCTGTGCATCCAGGCCGCCCGGCCCGACGAGACGCCCGGCATCCTGCGCGAGATCATCGACCAGCGCTACTGAGCGGGCACGAAGAAGGCGCGCGGCCCGGGCCGCGCGCCGTGTCCGATTCCGGGGCTTACTCTTTGTAGCCGATGCCGGCCATCATGATCCGCAGGTGCGGTTCGAGGTCCTCGGCCGCCGGGACCTCGCGGTCCGGCTCGCCGGGGAACCAGCGCGAGACCCAGTCGAGGCCGGGCTCGACCAACGGTAGACCGTGGAAGTGCTCCTTGATCTTCTCGGGCTTGCGGACCCACCCGTTGCCGAGGCTCTCGAGGCCGGCCTTCTCGATCGCCGCCTGCTGGGGCTCGCCGGTGTCGGCGAAGTCGGTCATGAACAGATAGGACCCGCTGGGGCAGGCGTCCAGCAGGGTCTTGACCCAGTCGCCGGGGCGCTCGTCGTCGTGGAAGTGCATGAACAGTCCCACGACCATCAACCCGACAGGACGGGAGAAGTCGATCATGCGCTTGACTTCGGCGTCGTTCAGGATGGACTCGGGTTCGCGCAGGTCGGCCGTGACGATGGTGGTCGACTCCTTCGTCGCCAGCAGGGCGCGTCCGTGCGCGAGGACGATCGGGTCGTTGTCGACGTAGACGACCTTCGCGTTCGGATTCACCGCCTGGGCCACCTCGTGGGTGTTCTCCATCGTCGGCAGCCCCGCGCCGACGTCGAGGAACTGGTCAATGCCCTGTTCCGCCATATACCGCACGCCCTTGGACAGGCCCGCGCGGTTGTCGAGGGCGACCTCGCGCGAGCTGGGCACGTACTTCATGTAGGCGTCGGCGCCCTCTCGGTCGGCGGCGAAGTTGTCCTTGCCGCCGAGGATCGCGTCGTAGATGCGGGCGATGGTGGGTTTGGAGATGTCGAATTCGGGCTTGTACGCCGGGTCTTCACCGGACAAGACGGAGGATTCTTCGCTCATCGGACCACCTCTTCGTCGAAGGTTCGTTCCGACCATGGTACGACCGGTGATCGCGCTGCCCGAGTGCGGGATCGGCACCGAAGGCCCCTTCAGTCACACGCGGTGCGCGGCGAATCATCAAGCACACCAACCACACGAGTGATTTTCATACTCCTGTGGACGGCAGCTACTCCCCCTCTTCGGAGTCCTCTTCCTCGGCCTGGTCGTCCATCCACCGGCCCACGCGGTCCTCGCGCACGGCCTCCCACAGGGCCGCCGCCTCGGCATTGGGGACGTTGTTGTCCTCGTCCTCGTAGTAGAAGACCGCCGACCCGACCGGCGAGGAGCCGGCGCCGAGGTTCGGCGTGGTCACGAACTCGATGTCGTCGCTGCGCAGGCCGATCAGCCCGATGCCGGTCTCGACCACGTTGAACTCGGTGTCGACCTTGACCGCGCCGGAGACCGACTCGATGAACGCCCGCAGCGTCGACTGCGAGGTGAGCACCCCGGAGCTGGTGGCCGAGTCCATGATGGCCTTGATGAGCTCCTGCTGGTGCTGCATGCGGGCGAAGTCGCCGCGGACCCACTGGTACCGCTGGCGGACGTAGTCGAGGGCCTCCTCGCCGGTGAGCGTGTTGGGCCCGGCCGGGAAGAAGCGGTAGGGCTCGTGGATGGAGGTCACGCCCGACTCGTCGTAGTAGTCGGGCGCGTCGGCCCACTCGATGTCCATCTCGACCCCGCCGAGGGCGTCGACGACCTTGACCAGGCCCGGGAAGTCGATCTCCACGACGTGGTCGACGCGCGTGCCGCTGAGCTCCTCGACGGTCATCACCGTCAGCGGGGTCCCGCCCCAGGCGTAGGCCGAGTTGAACTTGTCCTTCGCGCCGGTGTATTCGGGGTAGAACTCGGCGTCGGAGAACTCGGGGATGTACACGTACAGGTCGCGCGGGATCGAGATGCCGTAGGCCTCGGTGCCGTCCTCGTTGACGTGCATGAGGATCGAGGTGTCCGACCGGGCGTTCTCCTGGTCGTCGGAGCGAGCGTCCGAGCCGATGATGAGGAGGTTCATCGCCCCGTTGAGCTTGTCGGGGCGCCCGTCCTCGGGGATGCCCTCGAGGTCGAAGGGACGGTCGAGGTTCTCGTTGGCGTTCCGGGTGGTCGTCCACAACGCCACGCCCCCGCCGGCCGCGGCAAGCGAGGCGACCAGGCCGACGGCCGAGCCGATCAGGCCACGGCGGGTCGGGCCCGAGGCCGCCTCCGCCACGCGGGCGTCCTGCGGGCCGCCGGAGGGGGGCACCGAGGCCGCGCCCCGGTAGTTGGAACCGGAATAGGTCATGTCGCTAGCTTAAGCGACGACCGCACCGCGCGGCCGTCCACGACCGGCGGTGGCGTCGGAGCCCTGGGGCCCCGCGACGAAGTAGTCGATGGTGGCCTTGAGGCCGGCCTCGTAGTGGACCTGGGGCTCGTAGCCGAGCAGCTCGCGGGCGGCGCTCAGGTCGGGGCGGCGGCGCTCGGGGTCGTCGTCGGGCCGGTCGGTGTACTCGATGGCCGAGGACGAGCCGGTGAGGCGGATGACCAGCTCGGCGGTCTCGCGGACGGTCAGCTCGTACTCGGTGCCGAGGTTGACCGGGCCGTACTCGCCCGACTCCAGCATCAGGACCAGGCCCCGCACCAGGTCGTCGATGTAGCACAGGGACCTGGTCTGGGAGCCGTCGCCGTGGACGGTCAGGGGCTCCCCGGCCAGGGCCTGGCTGATGAAGGTGGGGACGAAGCGCCCGTCGTCGGGCCGCATGCGGGGCCCGTAGGTGTTGAAGATCCGGACGATGGCCGCGTCCAGGCCCTTGTGCCGGTGGTAGGCGGCGACGGCGGCCTCGGAGAAGCGCTTGGCCTCGTCGTAGCAGGAGCGGATGCCGATGGGGTTGACGTTGCCCCAGTAGGTCTCGGGCTGGGGGTGGACCTGCGGGTCGCCGTAGACCTCGGAGGTGGAGGCCATCAGGAACCGGGCGCCGTCGGCCAGGGCGCGGTCCAGGGCGTGCAGGGTGCCGACCGAGTCGACCCGGAGGATCTCGACCGGGAGGGTGGCGAAGTCCACGGGGCTGGCCGGGCACGCGAAGTGCAGGACGGCGTCGAACGGCTCGTCGCCGACCGGGAGGCCCTCGGTCACGTCGGCCTCGACGACGGTCAGGCGGGGGTGGGCGGCCAGGTTCGCCGCCGAGCCGGTGGAGAAGTTGTCGACGGCCGTCACGGCGCAGCCGCGTTCGAGGAGCGCGTCGACCAGGTGGGAGCCCACCAGGCCCGCGCCACCCGTGACGAGGATTCGACTGCCTGTTCCGTAAGTAGTCATCAACTCCCCAGACTATCAGCGTTCAGCGCTCGTTCACCGGGACGTAATGCCTCAGTAAGCGCCTTTTCGCCGCAACACTACAGCGACCGTGCGGAAAAGAATTTGCAGGTCGGTGGTCAGAGACCAGTTGTCGACGTAGTAGAGATCGAGGCGGACCGCGTCGTCCCACGACAGGTCGGAGCGGCCCGAGACCTGCCAGAGGCCGGTGATGCCGGGCCGGACGAGCAGGCGGCGGCGGACGTCGCCGAGGAAGTCGCCGTTCTCGGCCGGGAGCGGGCGCGGCCCCACGAGGCTCATCTCACCCCGGACCACGTTGATGAGCTGGGCGAACTCGTCGAGTGACGTCCTTCTCAGGAACCGGCCCACGCGGGTGATGCGCGGGTCGTCCTTCATCTTGAACAGCAGGCCGTCGGACTCGTTGTGCATCATGAGCGCGGCCTGGCGCTCCTCGGCGTCGATGTACATGGTGCGGAACTTCCAGCAGCGGAAGGTCTCGCCGTCGCGGCCGACGCGGGCCTGGCGGAAGAACACCGGGCCGGGGCTGTCGAGCTTGATGGCGATGGCGATGGCCGCGAACACCGGCGACAGGAGGATCAGGCCGATCACCGAGCAGGTGGAGTCGAGGATGTTCTTGATCAGCCAGCCGATGCCGGAGATCTTGGGCTCCTCGACGAACAGCAGCGGCAATCCCTCGACCGGCCGGATGTGCACGCGGGGGCCGGCGATGTCGGTCAGCTGCGGGGCGACGATGAGGTCGCGGCCGGTGCCCTCGAGCTGCCAGGCCAGGCGGCGCAGGTCGGCCTTCTCGGTCGAGGCGGTGCCGCAGACGGCGAGCGTGTCGGCCTTGATCTGCTCGGCGCAGGTGACCACGTCGGTCCCGGCGAAGACCGGCACGGGCGTGTCGAGGTCGCGGACCGAGGAGGCGCCCTCGGTGACGTAGATGCCGACCGGCACCAGCCCGGCGGCGCTGTTGCGGCGGACAGTGCGGTAGACGTCCATCGTCTCGGGGTAGGAGCCGATGAGCATGACCCGCTGGACGGCGCGGCCGAAGGAGCGGGCCTTGTGCAGGGCCAGGCGGGCGGCGTAGCGGCTGCCGGCGATGAGCAGGGCCGCCGACAGCAGGATGACCGCCACGGCCGCACGCGAGACGTCGGCCTTGAACGTCAGGGCCAGGAACGAGACGAGCGCGAGCATGAACATCGAGGCGCGGACGACGCGCTTGAACTCGTCGTTGCCGGTCCCGAAGTAGCGGCGGTCGTAGCCGCCGTTGGCCCACAGCACCGCGACCCAGGCCAGCGGCAGCAGCAGCCAGACGATGTAGCGGTAGAGGACCATCTCGGTGCCGTGGTCGAACCCGGCGTTCGCGTGAGGGGTGAGGTTGACCGCGATCACCGAGGCGATGAACGCGGCGATGAAGTCGACGCCGACGAGCGCGGCCCGGTAGGCGCGGTGCCAGCGCGAGACCCGGGCGAGGCGTCGCCAAGCCGAACGGGTGACCCCGTTGGTGACGAGCTTCGGATCGCCTTTCCTGCTGGCACCGGCACCGGTCACACGAGTCCCCGTCCGTTCGATCGGAGCACCCCCACTTCCGTGGAGATCATTTGCTGGACGTTCCAGGCTTGTCGCCACTGCAAATCCCTGCGGTCGTCAGCTTATGGTGGAGGTAGGTGTCCGCGGGGGAGATCAGGCTTCGGGACCTCTACCGGGGGGCCCGCCGACACAGTACCCGACAACCTACACCTATTCCCTGATTGAGGTATCTTCGGCCGAACTGAAAGCCGTGCGCGCCACCCGGAGACTGTGTGAGGGAAATCCTGTGAAGATCGTCATCGCACACAACCGGTACTCCTCGGCGCAGCCTTCGGGCGAGAACACGATCGTGGACTACGAGATCGGGGCGCTGCGCGAGGCAGGGGTCGAGGTGGTGCCCTTCCTGCGGTCCTCGGACGAGATCGCCTCCCTTCCGGCCCACCGCAAGGCGGCGCTGGCCGTCTCGCCGATCCACGCGGCCGCCGCGCAGCGGGACCTGGCCGCGCTGATCGAGCGCGAGCGCCCGGACCTGCTGCATCTGCACAACCCGTACCCGCTGCTGTCGCCGTCGGTGGTGCGGACCGCGCACCGGCACGGGGTGAAGGTGGTGCAGACCATCCACAATTACCGGCACGACTGCGTCAACGGGCTCTACTTCAGGGACGGCCACGACTGCACCGACTGCCACGGGAAGCGGTGGAACGCGCCGGGGGTGCTGCACTCCTGCTACCGGGGCTCGCGCGCGCAGAGCGCGGTGATGGCACTCACGCTGGGGGTCCACCAGGGAACGTGGCGGACCGTGGACCGCTTCGTCGCGCTGACCGACGCGATGGCCGACTACCTGCGGGGCATCGGGATCGAGGCCGACCGCATCAGGGTCAAGCCGAACGCGGTGGCGGACCCGGGGCCGATGCCGCTCGGCGAGGGCTTCCTGTTCGCGGCCCGCCTGGTGCCGGAGAAGGGCGTGGAGCTGCTGCTGGAGGCGTGGCGCGAGGCGAAGGTGAACGTGCCGCTGCGCATCGCCGGCGACGGTCCGCTGCGGCCGCTGGTGGAGCGGGCCGCCGAAGCGGACGGCGTCGAGTACCTGGGACAGCTCGACCCGGCGGCGCGGGACGCGGCCCTGGCGGCGTCGGCGGCGGTGGTGATCCCCTCGATCTGGCGGGACATCCTGCCGACCTCGGGCATCGAGGCGCTCGCGGCGGGGCGCGCGCTGGTCGTCACCGATATCGGCGGCGGGCCGTTCATCGCGGGCCTGGACACCGCCAGGCCGGCAGGCCACGGCGCCGCACCCGAGCCGCGGGCGCTCGCCGCGGCGTTCGGGGAGGTCCACGACCTGGTCGAGCGCTACGCGGACTACGCGCGCGAGCGGTACGAGAAGGTCTTCTCCCCCGAAGTGGTCCTGCGGCGGCTGATCGACATCTACGAAGAGGTCCTAGCCGAGTGAGCGGCGGGCGTTGGCGGCTATGGAGGCCGAGAGGAAGAGCGCGTTGACCGCTCCGAATCCGAGCATGACGACGACCATCGCCTCGGGCCAGAGCAGGGCCAGGCCGATGACGGTGATGACGAATCCGTAGTCGCGGACGAGCTTGACCAGCCGGATGACGATGTTGTCGGATTTCACCAGGGATACTCCGTCGTCCTCTTTGGCCATCACGGAGGTCACGAGGTTGGTCATCCACAGGCCCGCGAAGACCGCGCCGGCCCAGGCGGGGACGGCCGGGGTGTAGGCGTCGGTCACGGCGACGACGACGGCGACCACCGAGGACTGGATGGCCACGTCGGAGAGGATGTCGGTCCTCGCGCCGGCTTCCGATCCCTGCCCTGTCGCACGTGCGAGCTGCCCGTCGGAGCAGTCGAGCATGTAGGCGACGTGCCAGGCGACGAGGACGGCCGAAGCCACCGGCCACCAGGGTGCGCCGTCGCGGGCGACCGGGATGTAGGCGATCACCGCGGCCGAGGCGGCCACGCCGAGGAGCAGGTCGATCAGGGTCAGGTGGCTGGGCTTGAGACCCGCGCGCCATGCGAGGTAGGAGAAGTAGGATGCTCCGCGCTGGCTCAGCATGGTGATCATGCCGCCACCGCGTTTGACGGCGAGGAAATCCGCCGGGCCGGTTATGGGGGCGCGCTGTTCGGTCACGCGCCGATACTACTCATTGCCTGGAAGTGCACTCACCGTCGCGGCGGCGGACCGGGTTGTGTCAACCTTCCGACACCACTGTCGGTGACTGATCCCTAATATGCGTGTGAACCACTCGATCTGGGACGTTTACCCGTCTCCTCGGGTAGCTGTGAGGCTACCTAGCGTCTTAAGGTTGATGAACCAAATCGATTCCTGGGTGACCCATCGATTCCTGGGGAGGAGAATATGGGCGACGAGGTCAGCGGTTCCGCTCTGCGCCACTGGGATCAGACCGCCTACCGAGCCAAGCTCCAAGCCGGACGCGATGCCCTCGCGCAGCTGCTGGCCGATCGGAGGCTGGACGGCGAGCGTCCCCTCACCGGCATCGAATTGGAGCTGGACCTGTTGGAGCACAACGGGGATCCGGCCTTCGCCAGCGAGGCCGTCCTGCAGTACCTGCACACCACTGGGGACGAGGAGGCCCTCTACAGTGCCCAGCACGAGCTGGGCGCGCACAATCTCGAGCTGAACCTGCCGCCCCGGCTGCTCGACGGGGCCGGGCTCTCCTGGTACGAGTCCGACCTGGCCGCGGCGCTAGAGGAAGTCCGGGAGGCCGCCGAGAAGGCCGGGACCTACGTCTGCCCCATCGGCACCATTCCCACCCTCTTCACCGAACACATCGACATCGAGATGCTCTCGCGCGCCGAGCGCTACCGGGTGCTCAACGACGGGATCATGGCCGCCCGCGGCGAGGACCTCCTCATCGACATCAGCGGCGCCGAGTCGGTCCGCTACTCGTGCGCCAACATCGCCCCGGAGTCGGCCAACACCTCCGTCCAGTTCCACCTCCAGCTCGCTCCGGAGTCCTTCGCCCGCTACTGGAACGCCGCGCAGGCCATCGCCGGCGTCCAACTGGCGGTGGGCGCGAACTCGCCCTACCTGTTCGGGCGGCAGCTGTGGGCCGAGACCCGGATCGTGCTGTTCGAGCAGGGCACCGACACGCGCGCGGCGGCCGAGCGGGCCGCCGGGGCGCTGCCGCGGGCCTGGTTCGGCGCGCGCTGGATCGACAGCGTCCTTGACCTGTTCAACGAGAACTACAAGCACTTCGCGCCGCTATTACCGCTTTGCGACCCCGAGGACCCGCTCCAGGTCGTCGCCGACGGCGGCGTGCCGAACCTGCGGGAGCTGCGATTCCACAACGGCAGCATCTACCGGTGGAACCGGCCGGTCTACGACATCCGCTCGGGCCGCCCGCACCTGCGGGTGGAGAACCGGGTCCTGCCGGCAGGGCCGACCGCGGTCGACATCTGCGCGAACATGGCGCTGTTCTACGGGCTGGTCAGCTACTTCGCCGAACGGGCCGAGGAGCTGACGGCCGGGCTGGACTTCGCGCAGGCGACGGCGAACTTCGAGAACGCGGCCCGGCACGGCATCCACGCCGACCAGTTCTGGCCGGGCCTGGGCCGGATTCCGGCCCGACGGCTGGTGCTCGAGGAGCTGCTGCCGCTGGCGTCCGAAGGGCTCTCGTCGATGGGCGTGGGCGGCCGCGACGCCGACCGGTTCCTCGGCGTGGTCGAGCAGCGGTGCCGCCGCGGGGTCAACGGCTCGTCCTGGCAGGTGGCCAGGGTGCGGGTGGCCGAGCACCGCCATCGCATGGAGCGGTCCGACGCACTGCGGGCGATGGCCCTCGACTACGCGGCGCAGGCGGCCGACGGCAGACCGGTCCACGAGTGGGAGGTCTGAACCGTTAGTCCTCCTGCTCGGGGGTCTCCTCGGCGGGGGTCTCGAGCTTCCTGCGGCGGGCGCGCTTGGTCGTCTTCTTGGTGCGCCGCTTGGGTTTGGCCTCGGCGGTCTTGTCCTCGGTCCCTCGGTCGGCCTCGGGGTCGGCGGTGAGCGTGCCGCCGCCGACCGGTTTGAGGTCCTGGACCCAGTCCACGTCGGGGTCGGACTCGGCGGGGGCGGCCTCGTCGGGCCCGCCGGGCATCGACTTGGTCTCGGCGACGCCTGCGGAGCCGTGAATTTGCTCAGTCTCGCCCGAGCGGGAGTCGGAGAAGGCCGATTCGGGGGCGGCCGGGACGGTCCAGCCCGGCGCGGTCTCGATCCCGGTCGAGTCCTTCCGCTCGGTCTCCGGTTCGGGGGACGCCGGAGCGGCCGAGTCGTCGATCTGCCCGCCGGAGCGGGGGACGGCGGCCACGATCAGGGAGCCGAGGATTCCGGCGATCGCGGCGTAGGGGCCGAGCTGGACGACGGCCATCGACTCGGGGTTGTCGACGCGGCTGGGCCCGGCGACCAGGTGGGCGACGGTGACGATGAGGGGCCCGGCGATGCCGGAGGCGGCGGCGATCCGGTAACCGGAGTTGGAGATGGGGACGCGGCGGGCCATGGCGGCGACGATCGCGCCGATGAGGGCCGAGCCGATCAGGTACGGCACGGCTATCGAGAGCCCGCGCTGCCCCAGCGCCGAATCGGGACCGGCCCATGAGCCCCAGACGGCCAGTTGCACGACCGGGGTGGTCGGCTCGCCGACCTCGACGAACACGGCCAGGATCGCCAGGACCCAGATCAGTGCGACCGAGGCGCCGACGTTGACCGCGACCGCACGCGAGGCCAGGCCGATGAGGGTCAGGACCAGTCCGACGGCCGCGCCGACGCCGGAGGCCAGCAGCGGGTCGGACGGGAAGGACGCGAAGGCGGCGCCCTGCTCGGCGGACACGGCGACCAGCGGCCCCGCGGCGAAACCGCCGACGGCCGAGGCCAGGACCGCGCCGAGGCGGACGAGCGGGGACTCGGCGGCCTCGCTGCGCGAGCCGAAGACGCCGGAGGCGAGGCCGCCGACCACGCAGGAGGCCGCGGAGAACCAGGCGACCCACGCCTGGTTGGCGTGCTCGCGGTAGTCGATGACGGAAGAGGCGGAGTCGGGGGCTGCGTCGGCCCAGGACAGCAGGCCGAATCCGTAGGCCAGGCCGAGCTGGGCGAGCGCGGCGGTCGCGGCTACCGCGAAGCCGACGCCCATGACCTTGGCAGCGGTTCTAGGTGACATACATCGCACCGTACTTCGTGTACGCAATGGAGTCTCGCGTGCCTGATCCAGTCACATACGGCACGCGCGGGCCCGCCGAGCCGCGACTTGGCGCAGCTCTCAGCGGGCCCAAACGCGGTCGATTCGGGCCCGGCCGGGCGGTTATGCTCAGTCCATCAGGCCACCTGCCCGGTCGCCGTGCTGATCATGCCGTTCGACAAGGAGCATTCGCATGACCGACGCCTATGAGGCATTGACCGCTGACCTCGCCGCCGCCGACCCCGAGATCGAGCGGCTCATCGAGGAGGAGGGACGGCGGGAGTCGGAGAAGATCCGCCTCATCGCCTCCGAGAACTACGTCTCCGAAGCGGTCATGGAGGCGACCGGGTCCATCCTGACCAACAAGTACTCCGAGGGGTACGCCGGCAGGCGCTACTACGAGGGCCAGCAGTACATCGACCAGGTCGAGGAGCTGGCGATCGCCCGCGCCAAGGAGCTGTTCGGCGCCGACCACGCCAACGTGCAGCCCTACTCGGGCTCGCCCGCGAACCTGGCCGTCTACATGGCCTTCCTCAAGCCCGGCGACACCGTCATGGGCATGGCCCTGGACATGGGCGGCCACCTGACCCACGGGCACACCGTCTCGGCCACCGGCAAGTGGTTCAACTCGGTGCCCTACCGGGTCCGCAAGGACACCGGCCGGGTCGACCTCGACGAGGTCGCCGAGCTCGCCCGCGCCGAGCGCCCGAAGATGATGATCTGCGGCGGCACCGCCATCCCCCGCACGATCGACTTCGAGGGCTTCGCGGCCATCGCCCGCGAGGTCGACGCGGTCCTGCTGGCCGACATCGCCCACATCGCCGGCCTGGTCGCCGGCGGCGCGCACCCGACCCCGGTCGGGCACGCCGACGTCGTCTCGACCACCACGCACAAGACGCTGCGCGGCCCGAGGGGCGCGATGGTCATGTGCGACGCCGCGCACGCCAAGGCCATCGACAAGGCCGTCTTCCCCGGACTCCAGGGGGGCCCGCACAACCACACCACCGCGGCGATCGCGGTCGCCCTCCGCGAGGCCGCGCAGGAGTCGTTCTCCGGCTATGCGGCCCAGATCGTCAAGAACGCGAAGGCCCTGGCCGAGGCCCTGTCCGAGCGCGGCTTCGACCTGGTCAGCGGCGGCACCGACAACCACCTGATCCTCGCCGACCTGACCCGGAAGGAGATCGGCGGCAAGCCCGCGGCCAAGGCCCTGGACGCGGCCGGGATCGAGCTGAACTTCAACGCCGTCCCCTACGACACCCGCAAGCCGTTCGACCCGTCGGGCCTGCGCATCGGCACCGCCGCGGTGACCACCCGCGGCATGACCGAGCCCGACATGGACCGCATCGCGGCCTGGATCGACCGCGTCATCGCCGCGGCCAAGGCCGAGAAGGAATCGGAACTCGACACCATCGCCGCCGAGATCCGAGAATTCTGCAAGTCCTACCCGATCCCAGGCTGGCACGCCTGATCTGATTCGAGACGCAGGGAGGGGACCGGCTTCGCCGGTCCCCTCCCTGCGTACGTCTGTCAGTCGAAGATCTCTTCGACGCTGGAGGCATTCACGGCCCGCGAGAACCAGCGGTCGACCGTATCCTCATCGGTGCATCCCTCGATCTGCTCCCTTGCACTGTCCGAGACCTCGATTCCCCGCAGGTCGAGCAGCTTCAGCAGTGACTTGATCTCTCCGCGACGCTCACCTTTGAGTTCGAGTTGGCCTGCCGGGCTCTCAAGATACTGCTCATACGTCAGGCTCATGTATTCCTCAGAGCTTGTCGTCGTCGCGGCCGCGCTGGATCTCGGTGATAATCGAGAAGACCGCCTTGCCGAACTGGTCACGGAACAACGCCACGTTGTCGCAGTTGAGCTCGATCGGATCGTTGTCCGTCAGCGCCTCCGACTCGGATTCGACACTCGAATACGCGGGCAGGGCCGCACCGACTGTCTTGACGAGCAGCTCCGCCGCCAGTTCCGGCCGCTTCTGGAAGAGGCGGATCGGGATCTCATGCTGATGGGTGACCATGTCTCCCAAGCTAAGTGTCAGCGCAGCGGAATCCGGTATTCGATGTACCAGCGTGTCATCGCGTTGCGGCGCCGACGCGTCCGTGCGGGTCCTCCGGTCGGGCAAGACGAAACGCACTGGCCGTGCGGCTCAGCGCGTCCGTGTGTGTTTTGAGTTTGCAGTCTTTGGCCTGACACCTTCTGGGTGCCCTGGCACCGTCGCCCCCGTTAGGCGGCGCGGGTCAGGGCGCGGCGCTCGACCCGGTTGGCCACGCGGCGGAGGACGCCGGCGGTCGAGAACCGGACCTTGTCGCTGGCGGTGGCGCCGACGACGTAAGGCTTGTTCGCGCGGCCGTCGTCGACGACCGGAGCGTTCGGGAGCGCCGAGGTGGCGGCGGTGTTGGCGGCGTCGACTGCGAGGTAAGCACCCATGAATTCGTGCATGATCGTTCCTTCCCGGCGGGTGTGCCGGATAGTGGATTTTCTCGGGGATGAACCGCTCGTCGATGACGCCTTTGTCGACGGCGGCGGGCCGATGCCTGAGCATCGGACCGGGAGCGGGGTTCGAACGGGATTGCCGCTTCTTCGCTCAGCTCCCGGCTTCGTCATCAATGCTATGGGGTGGGCAAGCGTAAAATCCAGGGTTTTTGCGTGCGTCACATGTATCCCGCACCACTGTCCATAGAGATCTAAGTTACCGTTCGGTTATCTATCTATACCGGCTCGTTACGCGCAGGTGGCGGTAGTGTGTCGGCATGAGGGACTTGGGGATCCGGGTCGGCCACTGGACCGGCGAGCGGACCGGGTGCACGGCGCTGCTGTTCGACGGGCCCACGCCGGCGTCCGGGGAGGTGCGCGGGGGCGCCCCGGCCAGCCGCGAGATCGAGCTGCTGGACCCGCTGCGCAGCAACGCGGGCATCGACGCGGTGCTGCTGACCGGCGGTTCGGCGTTCGGTCTGGCCGCCGCCGACGGGGTGATGCGATGGCTGGCCGAGCGCGGACAGGGCGTGGCCACGCCCGGCGGGGTGGTGCCGATCGTGCCGACGCTGGGCCTGTACGACCTGGACGGGAGCGGGGTCGTGCCGGGCCCCGAGGAGGGCTACGCGGCCTGCGAGTCGGCCCGTTCGGACGGGGTGACCGAG
Source organism: Glycomyces salinus (assembly GCF_016428645.1). GTDB lineage: Bacteria > Actinomycetota > Actinomycetes > Mycobacteriales > Micromonosporaceae > Glycomyces > Glycomyces salinus. Next base: position 61,738 of record NZ_JAELXW010000038.1, read on the forward strand.
GCCACCGGGCCGGTCGGCGCCGGGCGCGGGGCGACGGTCGGGCAGTGGAGGGGCGTCTCGCTGCCCTCGGGGCTGCGGTCGGCGACGCTGCGGTCCGGCGACTTGACGGTGAGCGCGGTCGCGGCGGTGAACGCCTTCGGGGAGCCGGGTCGGCTCGACCGCGACCTGCTGCGGCCGGAGGGCTTCCCGGTGGCGTTCGGGCGGAACACCACGATCGGCGTGGTGGCGACGAACGCGCGGCTGACGAAGGTCGAGTGCTGCCTGGTGGCGCAGGGGGCGCACGACGGCCTGGCCAGGGCGGTCAGCCCGGTGCACACGCGCATGGACGGCGACGCGTTCGTGGCCGCGGCGACCGGCGCGGTGGAGGCGTCGGCGGACGTGGTGCGGGCGCTGGCCGCCGAGGCGGTGTCCGAGGCGATCGGCGAGGCGCCCGACTAGCGCGCCCGGTCGGTTGGTCCTGGGACCTCCCGGTCCGGTCAGCGCACCGCCAGGTCGGTGACCTTGTCGTGGTCCTTCGGGAACAGCGGGCCGACCATGATCCGCTTGAGGCCCGGGAGGTTCATCGCCCTGAAACCCCACCGGCGCAGCACCAGCCGCGTCTTCGTCCTCGGCAGGAACCACTCGGTCACGCGGTCGCGCGCGGCCTCTTGGCGGTGCTCGGCGATCGGGCGCATCCGCGCCTCCCAGTCGGCCAGCGCCGCGGGCACCGCCGCACCGGGGTCGGCGGATCCGGGCTCGCCTGCGGCGAGGCGTTCGGCCAGCAGGTACGCGCCGGCCATGCCCAGCGAGGCCCCTTGCCCGGCGACCAGTGACACCGCGTAGGCCGCGTCCCCGACCAGCGCGACCGGTCCTCGCGTCCATTCCGGCGTCACGATCTGCGCGACCTGGTCGTAGTAGATCTCCGAGTCCGGCGGGCACTTCTCCAGCGCCCTCTCGGCGAGGTCCCCCATTCCGGCGTAGTCGCGGCACAGCGTCTGGCGCGGATCGTCCGGCAGCGCCGGGTCGGCGACCCGGTGCACGGCGAAGACCGCGACTCTGCCCTCTCCGAGCCCGTAGAAGCCCATCTGCCGGTCGAGCGTCTCGGTGAGCACGAACCGTCCCTTCACCCGCTCGAAGACCTCGGCGTCCTCGAAGACGTAGGCGGCGGTGTGCATCCCCAGGAAGCGCAGGCAGTCGCGCTCGGGCCCGAAGGCCAGCTCGCGGATGCGGGAGTGGATGCCGTCGGCGCCGACGATCAGGTCGGCCTCGACCACGCTGCCGTCGGACAGGACCGCCTTGCCTCCGTGGCCCTCCCCGGATTCGTCGATGCTCTCCACGGTGGTCCCGTAGCGCAGCTCGACCCTGTCGGCGACCCGTTCGCGAAGCAGCCGTTCCAGGTCGGGGCGCATGATGCTGACCATCTCGCCGTCGAGGGCCTCGGAGAACAGGTCGTAGCCGACGCTCACCCGCTCGCGGCCGCGTTCGTCGACGTAGCTGAACTTCTCTGTGGGGCTGGCGAACTCGCGCAGCTTCTCATCGAGCCCCATCGCGGCCGCGGCCTCGTAGCCGGGGCCGAAGAAGTCGATCATGTAGCCCTGGGTGCGCGGCCCCGGCGCGTGGTCGACGACGGTGACCTCCCAGTCGTGATGGCGCAGGCGCCCGGACAGGGCGAGTCCGGTGATTCCCGCTCCGCAGACAACGGCCTTCATTCGCGTGTTCCCTTCGTTTCGTGGTTCGGTTCGGCGATGGCGCGGACCAGCGGCGCGAGCCGGGCGGCGCTCAGGTCGGGGTCGAGGCCCTTGTGCAGCACGATCCCGTCGAAGGCCGCGGCGACGAGGGCCGCGGCGCCGTCCGGGTCGCGGTGGCCGGACCGCCGCAGCACCTCGGCGAAGGCGGCGCGGAAGCCGCGCAGGACGGCCGCGATCTGGTCGTGCAGTTCGGGGTCTCTGGTCCCGGCCAGGTATGCCTCGATGAACAGCAGGGAGGCCGGGTCGGTTCCGGAGTAGCGGTCGAGCTCGGCCAGCATCGCCTCGACGGCCGAGCCCGGGTCGTCCGCCGCCTCCAGGGCCGCGGTGGCAGGGCCGAGCACCTCCGCCATCTGGTCTACCACGGCCCGGCGCAGCAGGGCCTGGAGCGATTCGAAGTGGTAGTGGACCAGTCCGGGCCGCACGCCCGCGCGCTCGGCGAGGACGCGGGTGCTCACCGCTCCCCAGCCGAGTTCCCCGATCAGTTCCCTGGCGGCCGCGAGCAGCTTCGCTCTCGCTTCGCGGCCCCGGTCGGCGGAGGTCTGTCCGGCCATGCACACTCCTTGGTCGATCGCCTTGGACGATTGACCAATCGTAGCACGCCCGCCACCTCGGAACCCTTCCCCAGCAGGGGATATTGCTCTAGCATCAAAGTGTCGGAGGGGTCCGCACCGCCCGCACTCGGCGCACCGAATCGGCCACGAACCCGCAACGAATGGACATCGATCGGCGGCTAGGACCAGACGAGACGTATAAACAGGGGTTCAAATGCAATCCAAGCCACTGTATGATTCGCGTCATTGCCCATAAACCTTCGATTGTGAGGTTCAGACATGGTCGATCTATCTGGTCCGATCATCTCCACATTCATTGCCTATCTCCTCGTCATGGTCCTGATCGGTGTCTGGGTCTACCGGCGCACCAAGACGCTCTCGGACTTCGCGCTCGGCGGACGCTCCCTCAACGCCCCCACCGCCGCCCTCTCGGCCCAGGCCTCGGACATGTCCGGCTGGCTGCTCATGGGCCTGCCCGGCGCGGTCTACGCCGCCGGCATCGGCGAGGCGTGGATCGCCATCGGCCTGGCCGCCGGCACCTACCTGAACTGGCTCTTCGTCGCCCCGCGCCTGCGCACCTACACCGAGCGCGCCCACAACTCGATCAGCCTCTCGGCCTATTTCGAGTCCCGCTTCGAGGACCGCACCAACCTGCTGCGGATCGTCTCGGCGCTCATCATCGGCGTGTTCTTCACCCTTTACGTCGCCTCCGGCCTGGTCGCCGGCGGCCTGCTGTTCGAGACCATCTTCGGCGTCGAGCCCGACATCGCGATCACCGTGGCCGTGATCGTCATCGTCGTCTACACCTTCCTCGGCGGCTTCCTGGCAGTGTCGTTCACCGACTTCATCCAGGGCACCCTGATGTTCCTGGCCATGGTGGTCGTCCCGATCGCGGTCGTCCTCTCCATCGGCGGCTTCACCCCGCTGTTCGACGGCGTCGAGGCCACCAGCCCGAACCTGCTCAACTGGATCGACGAGGCCGCCTTCACCGCCGGAGAGGGCTGGGCCACCGGCTCCTCGCTGAGCTTCGTGGCCATCGCCGGGCTCCTCGCCTGGGGCCTGGGCTACTTCGGCCAGCCGCACATCCTCGCCCGCTTCATGGGCATCCGCTCGGCCGCGCACGTGGCCACCGCCCGACGCATCGGCACCGGCTGGGTGCTGGTCACCCTCGCCGCCGCGGTGTTCATCGGCCTGGCCGGGGTCGCCTACCTCGACGAGCCGCTGGCCAACTCCGAGACGGTGTTCCTGGTCCTGGTCCAGGACCTGTTCAACCCGTGGGTCGCCGGCCTCATCCTGGCCGCGGTGCTCGCCGCGGTCATGTCGACCGCCGACTCCCAGCTCCTGGTCGCCTCGACCGCCGTCACCGAGGACTTCTACCGCCGCTACTTCAAGCGGCAGGCCTCCGACAAGGAACTGGTCTGGGTCGGCCGCATCGCCGTCGTCCTGGTCGCGATCATCGCCTACTACCTGGCGCTGCGCGGCGGATCGGTGCTCGACATCGTCGCCTACGCCTGGGCCGGCTTCGGTTCGGCGTTCGGCCCGATCGTGATCCTGTCGCTGTACTGGTCGCGCATGACCTGGGCGGGCGCCCTGGCCGGCATGGTCACCGGCGCGACCGTCGTGCTGGTGTGGGAGAACATCGACTGGGCGGGCATCGGGAACGAGTCGATCGCCTCATGGGGCGACGTGTACTCGATGCTGCCGGGCTTCGGTCTGGCCCTGCTCGCCGCGATCGTCTTCGGCAACCTCGGCCGCAGGCCCGAGCGCGAGTGGATCGGGAACTACCGCGACGAGCCCGCCGAAGGCACCGAGGAGACGGCCGTTAAGTAGGACTTGCGAGACCGTTTCATCTGATACATCGCCTGGTCGGCGGCCCACAGCGTCTGCGCGGGGTTGCCGCCGGGCACCAGCCGGGCCCACCCGATCGACACGTCGACGGGTGTGCCCGGCACCGAGTACTCCCAGTTCTCCGAGGCCACGGCCACCCGGATGCGCTCGGACACGGCGTCGGCGTCGAACTCGCTGGCCCCGGGCAGGACGATGATGAACTCGTCGCCGCCGGTGCGGGCGAGCAGGTCCCCCGAGCGGGTCACGCTCGACAGCAGCGCGGCCACGCGCTGGAGGATCGCGTCGCCGGCCTGGTGGCCGTGGGTGTCGTTGACGGCCTTGAAGCCGTCGAGGTCGAGCACGGCGATCATGCCCTCGCCGCCGACCTCGGCCAGGAACGCGTCGAGCTTGCGCCGGTTCGGCAGGCCGGTCAGGTCGTCGGTGTTGGCCCGGTCGGCCCAGCCGGCGGCGGCGCGGCGCAGCTGGTCGTGGTCGACCAGGGCCGCGGCCGAGTCGAGGTAGATCGTGTGGAACTCGTTGATCTGCTTGTAGAGCGCATAGGTGGTCTGATGGGCGGCCAGGATCGACTCGGCGTGGTCGCCGGTCGCCACCAGCGCCAGCGACCGCAGGTGCTCGGGCTCCATGACGCCGATGGTCTCGTCGCCGATCTCGCGCTCCTCGAGGGTCCGCATCGCCTCCGGCCCCCGGCCCTGGGCGATCAGGCGCGAGGCGCGGGCGAGGGCGCGCAGGTCGAGCGCCTCGGCCGAGGAGGTCACCGAGGGCAGGTAGTGCTCGACGGACCAGCGTTCGCCGAAACCGAGCAGGCTGAGGCGCCCGAGCGCGTAGTGGATCCACTCCATCTCGCGGGTGTCGAGGTCGTGCAGGTGGGGTTTGACGCGTCTGACCTCGCGTTGGAGCATGCCGATGCAGGCGTGTGGGTCGCCGGTGTAGTAGGCCAGGAGCGCCTCGCGGACCCGGATCTCGACGCCCTCGACCGATGATCGGGGGACGCCGATGCGGTCGGCGAGCATGTGGCACTGGTCGAGGGCCTCAGTGGCCTGCTGCTGGTAGCCGCAGTTGCTCATGACCACGGCCAGGTCGTACCAGGCGTCGACGGCGGCCTGGCTGGCCTCGTTCATGGATCTGAGGGCGCGCGAGGCGAGCACCAGGTGCTGGGCGGTGAAGTGGAGGCTCTTGACGTGGTGGTGGTGGTACCAGGCGGCCAGGGCGTGGTACTCGCCGGTGAGGCGGTAGTCGCGGCAGCGGCGGACGGCCGAGTCGGCCTGGTCGAGGGTGGTGGGGATGTCGGCGATGGAGCGCTGGTCGATCTGGCCCTGGAGGATGAACAGCCATGCCTGGGCGCGCCGCTGCGCGGTGGGGGCGTTGTAGGCGATGGTGGTGGCGACGTCGACGGCCTCGGCGACTCGTCCCGACCCCACCAGGGCGCGGAGCCGCCGGTACTCCTCGGCATAATCACGCGCAGGTGTGGTCTCCCTCCGTGGCGTCACAGCCCTATCCTGCCACCCCGCCGGGGAGATATCCAGTGGTGGCTATCGTTTTCACGTGGGCCCCGATTCCGGTGGGGCGTTGGGCCCGAAGCGGTTTGCGGTCCGGCTATGGCGAGGACCCAGGTGCGTGCGCCGGAGCGTTACAGTGATCGGAAAGGCATCCGGGTAGAGGGGAATCGGCTTTATGGGCTTGTTCGACGGCCTGCGCGGCGAATTCGTCGACATCATCGAGTGGCTCGATGACTCGCGGGACACGATCGTATGGCGGTTCCCGCGCCACGACAACGAGATCAAAATGGGCGCCCAGCTGGTGGTGCGCGAGTCCCAGTCGGCGGTGTTCGTCAACGAGGGGCAGCTGGCCGACGTGTTCGGCCCCGGCACCTACACCCTCGAGACGCGGAACATGCCGATCCTGTCGACCCTCAAGGGCTGGAAGTACGGCTTCGACTCGCCGTTCAAGGCCGAGGTGTACTTCGTCAACACCCGCCAGTTCACCGACTTCAAATGGGGAACGAAGAACCCGGTGATGGTCCGCGACCCCGAGTTCGGCCCGGTGCGGATCCGCGCGTTCGGCATGTACAGCGTGCGCGTGATCGACCCGGCCAAGCTGCTGCGCGAGTCGGCCGGGACCGACCAGCAGTTCCGGACCGACGAGATCGACACGTGGCTGCGGGAGAAGGTCGTGGCCGCGTTCGCGCCGGCCATCGCCTCGGCCGGGATACCGGTGCTGGACATGGCCGTCCACCAGGAGCAGATCGGCGAGCGCCTGCGCAGCGCGGTGGCGGGCCAGCTGTCCGAGCTGGGCCTGGACGTGCCCTCGTTCACCCTGACGAACATCTCGATGCCCAAGGAGGTCGAGGAGGCCCTCGACAAGCGCACTTCGATCGGCGTGGTCGGCGACCTGGGCGCCTACACCCAGTACCAGGCGGCGAACGCCCTGGAGGAGTCGGCGAAGCACGGCGGCGGCGCGTCCGACGGGCTCGGCCTGGGCGCCGGGCTGGCGATGGGCAACCAGATGGCCCAGAACCTGTCCGGGCAGCAGGCGCAGCCGGGCGCGGCCCCGGCCGGTCCGCCGCCGCTGCCCGACGCCGCGGCGTGGTACCTGGGCGTGGGCGGCCAGCAGGCCGGGCCGTTCGACGAGGCCGCCCTGCGCGCCAAGGCCGCCTCCGGAGAGCTCACCCGAGAGACCCTGGCCTGGAAGAGCGGCCAGGAGGGCTGGCTGCCGGCCGGCCAGATCCCCGAACTGGCGGGCGTGTTCGCCTCCACGCCGCCGCCCCTGCCCCCGCAATAGGAGTCCCCCTGTGTCCGAACAGACCTCAGCCGGCCACCAGACCTACCCCTGCAACACCTGCGGCGCCCAGCTCGAGTTCTCCCCCGGTTCGACGGCGCTGACCTGCCCGTACTGCGGCACCGAGCAGCACATCCAGCTCGAGGCCAAGCGCGTGGTCGACCGCGACTGGGAGGCGCTGGCCGCCAAGCCGCGCCGCCCGCGCGAGGCGGTCCCGCCGAACCTCTTCGTGTGCACCCAGTGCGGGGCCCACACCGAGTCCGACTCCTGGTCGGAGCACTGCGAGTTCTGCGGCGCGCCCGTGGTGGTCGACCAGTTCAACCCCGACCTGGTGCCGCCGGAGGGCGTGCTGCCGTTCCAGGTCGACCGCGCCGGCGCCAAGAGCGCGCTGCGCACCTGGGTCAAGAGCCGCTGGTTCGCCCCCAACAAGTTCAAGCGGGTCTCCGAGGCCGAGCAGCTGGCCTCCTCGTACCTGCCGCACTGGACCTGGGACGCCGACACGCGCTCGCGCTACACCGGCCAGCGCGGCGAGCACTACTACGTGGAGGACTCCAACGGCAACCGGCAGCGGCGCACCCGCTGGCATCCGGCCAAGGGCGCGGTCTCGCGCTCGTTCGACGACGTGGTGGTCCCGGCCACCACGCACGTCTCGAACAAGCACCTGGAGGACCTGGCCGAGGACTGGCCGACCCAGAAGGCCGCGGCGTACCAGCCGGAGTTCCTGGCCGGGCACCGCACCCAGCGCTACGACGTCGAGCCCGAGGTGGGGCTGTCGCAGGCCAAACTCAAGATGGACAAGGTCATCCGCCGCGATGTCAAGCGCGACATCGGCGGCGACGAGCAGCGCATCCACTCCATCGACACCCGGTACTCGAACATCAAGTACAAGCTGCTGCTCCTGCCGGTCTGGCTGGTGGTGTACCTGTTCGCCGGCAAGCCCTGGCAGGTCCTGGTCAGCGGGCAGACCGGCAGGGTCACCGGCGAGCGGCCCTGGAGCGTGTGGAAGATCGCGTTCGCGGTCCTGGTCGGGCTCATCGTGGCCGCGGGCGTCCTGTACCTGATGTACAGGAACTCCGACAGCGGCTCGGGGACGAGCCTGGGTTCGCTCGGAGCGGCAGCGGGTATCTTCTAGGGTGCTGTGATGCAACCTCACCTGTGCTTGAAGGCGTGTACTTGGGTGAGACCCCGTCCATAACCCCCATGGCGACGTTCGCGAGCCATGCGCCGACTTCGGGAGAAGTGATAGTGAGCGATCCGGTCAGACACGCGGCCAAGGCCAGGTCCCCGTGGTGGGCGAAGGCCATGGTGATCAGCGGTGCGATGGTGATGGTCGTCTCCGGAGGCGCCGCGGTCGCCACCCAGTTGAGCGTCAACCTGGTCAACGACTCCGTCCAGCAGGAGAACCTGCTGGGCGACCAGCGCGTCGACTCGGACGGCGACAAGATCGAGGGCCCGCTGAACTTCCTGGTGCTGGGCACCGACGAGCGCGTCGGCGCCGAGGGCGTGGCCCGCACCGACGCCGACATCATCGTGCACGTCAACGAGGATCTCACCCAGGTCAGCCTCATCTCGCTGCCGCGCGACCTGCTGGTCGAGATCCCCAGCTGCAACCCGGCCTGTGAGACCAAGCTCACCGAGGCGTTCGCCTCGCACGAGGACTGGGGCGAGGCGTTCCAGAACACCGCCGAGACGGTCACGCACCTGACCGGCGTCCAGTTCGACGGCGGCGCGATCGCGAACTTCGAGGGCTTCCTCGACCTGATCGACGAGCTGGGCACCATCGAGCTGTGCCCGTGGCACGAGATCACCTCGATCCACACCGACATCACCTACCCGGGCGAGTGCGCGCGATACGACAAGGACGCGGCGCTCGACATCGTCCGCCAGCGGTACGTGTGGGACTGGGACGAGGACTACGAGAACGGCACCTGGGGCGACTTCGGCCGCCAGAAGATGCAGCAGCATGCCATCAAGCAACTGTTGATCGAGGCCAAGGCCCAGGGCTACCACAAGGACCCGACCAAGGCGGTCGACCTGCTCAACAGCTTCGGGCAGTCGCTCACGCTCGACCTGGGCGAGTACTCGCTGACCGACATGATCACACAGATGGCCGACATCGACCCCAACGAGATGATCTCGATCGGCGTGCCGTCCTCGGCCCAGGACATCAACGGGACCTCGTACGTGGTGACACATGAAGGCGAGGAGCAGATCGCGGCCGACGCGCTCTACCAGGCGATCCAGGACGACACGCTGGAGGAGTGGATCTGCGAGTACCCCGAGTGGACCAGCGGCGACACCAAGCCCGACTGCTCGACGCCCGCGACCGACGGCGAGAGCGGCGGGACCGGCGCCGAGGAGACCGAGGCGGCCGACGACACCGGCGAATGATCCGTCGTTGCAACCTCAGCGGTGCCGCGGGGCGTCTTCGAAGGACGTGACCCGCTCCATTTGAGAGGTTGTATTCCGGATGACTACTAAGGGCCACGCGCCCTGGTGGGCGCACATGATGCTGTACGCCGGGGGACTGACCATGGTCGTCGCCGGCGGCGCCGCGGCGGCGGCCCAGTACGCGTCCTACACCGCGGACCACGCGATCGAGAACGAGTACATCATCGACGAGGAGCACCAGGCCGAGGTCGACGACGTCGAGAACCTGACCGGGCCGCTGGACATCCTGGTGCTCGGCGTCGACGAGCAGGGCGGCTCCAAGCGCTCGGACACGATGATCATGGTCCACATCAACGAGGACCTGACCGAGGCGTCGATGATCTCGCTGCCGCGCGACCTGTACGTGGACATCCCCGACTGCGGCCCCGGCTGGGGCGACGATCCGTGCACCACCAAGCTGAACCACGCCGCCTCGATCAGCGACGACTGGGACGAGACCCGTTCCAACGTGGTCGAGACGATCTACGACCTGACCGGCGTCAAGTTCCACATGGGCGCGACCGCGAACTTCGAGGGCTTCATCGACATGGTCGACGTGGTCGGCGAGGTGGAGATCTGCTCGTGGAAGACCTTCGAGTCCCACCACACCGACCGCGTCTTCGAAGAGGGCTGCCACTCCTACGACAAGGACGCGGCCCTGGACATGGTCCGCCAGCGCTACCAGTTCTACGACCAGATCGACTACGACAAGGGCCTCTACGGCGACTACGCGCGCCAGAACTTCCAGCAGCAGGCGATCAGGTCGCTCCTGGTCGAGGCGAAGGACCAGGGCTTCTTGACCGACCCGACGAAGATCACCGAGCTCCTGGAGGGCTTCGGCGACAAGGTGACCGTCCACCTGCCCGACGGGCTGTCGATGACCGACCTGGTGGTGAACCTGCGCGACATCGATCCCGGCTCGATCACCTCGATCCGCGTCCCGGCCAGCTCCGACTACGACCCCGACGGCAATGCCATAGAGATGATCCACCCCGGCACCGAAGAGGAGACCGACGCCGCGTCCCTGTGGCAGGCGGTCCAGGACGACACCCTCGACGAATGGGCCGCCGAGAACCCGGAATGGATCTCTTCGGACGCTTAGCCGGAACAGCCGCGGCCGGAGCACCGACCGGGCTCCGGCCGTGTTCGACCCGGCCGGGGCCGCCGGGAGCCTTCACGACCGGGCAGGACGGTCTCCGTCCGCGGTCGTCTTCTGGCTGAGGGCGCACCGCCAGTTTTCTTCGGCGCGGACATAGACGTCGGTGATCCATTCATCGGCCGAGTACGGGACGCCGTCCCACGTTCCCGTGCTCATCCTGCGCGCCGTGACCAGCACGGTGTCACCGGTGCTCACCATATGAGGAACCCCCGCGGTCTCCATGCTGTGGTGCGCCAGCCGCCCCGAGGCGATCCAGCCGATGAGAGCCGCCTTCGGGGTGATCCCGTCGGGCCCGACATGGATCCAGTCGTGGGCGAAGAAGCCGCTGATCGTCGAGGCGTCGTTGCCGACGAGTGCCGCATCGAGCGCCGCCGAGACCGCGTGCACCTCGTCCTCTGCCGTCATCGGTCCCTCCCTTGCCGCTCCTCGCTGTCCATCGTAATGAGATCGCCGACATGTCGGCCGCGGCCGGGGCCGCCCCCGTGGAGGTGGGGGGCGCGAGGCGGGTGCTCGTGCGCGATCCGTGCAGAACTTGTGAAGGGCCCCTGCACAATCGAGGGGCCTCCCTGGGATGGGGCGGCCTGCCGCGGTCAAGGGGCGACGAGCGGTCATTGCGACCGTCTGACGGCGTCGGCCGCCCCAATTACGCGTCGAACCGGGGCCGCCGCGGCGGGATCCCCGCCGGGCGGGAGTAACGTTTCATCCAGGTGAATCAAGTGCTTTCGATTGCTTTGAGTTATTCATTTCTTCTGCGTTTGCAGTCGCTGCTTAGCATGGTTCGCGTATTTTTCCGGGAGCTTCGTCGCCCCCTCTAGGTACGAAGGAGTACACACCCCAATGCAACTCAGTCGCCGCCGCCTGCTGGCGGGCTCAGCGGGCACGGCCGCACTCTCGCTCGCGGGATGCTCAGCGGACGGGGATTCCGCAGACCTCGCCGGGTTCGTCGGCATCGCCCTGCCCGGCATCACGGGACGCTGGGAAATCGAAGGCAACCATCTCGAGCGGTTGATAAAGGACGCCGGCATGCCCGAGCCCAAGCTCGAATACGGCGAGGAGGACGTCGATACACAGATCTCCCAGATCGAGTCGATGATCCGCGACGGGGTCGAGTTCCTCGTCATCGCCGCTATCGACAGCTCCTCGCTCGGACCGGTCCTGGCCGACGCCAAGGACCAGGGCGTCACGATCATCGCCTACGACCGTCTGATCCGGGACACCCCCGATGTGGACTACTATCTCTCGTTCGACAATTACCAGGTCGGAGTGCTGCAGGCGGAGCACATCATCGAGAGTCTCGACATCTCGAACGAAACGGGCCCGTTCCATGTCGAGCTGTTCTCGGGCGATCCCGAGGACAACAATGCCGAACTGTTCTTCCTCGGCAGCGTGGACACACTTGAACGTTTCATCTACGACGGCAAGGTGCGGATCCGCTCGGGCCAGACCGAGCAGTCCACGACCGCGATCGACGGCTGGGTGCTCGAGAACTCGGTGGACCGCATGGAGGATCTGCTCGACGAGTTCTACCCCGAACATGATCTCGACGCGGTGCTCTCACCCGCGGACCTGTTCAGCCGCGCGATCGTGGAGGTGCTGGTGGACCACGGCTTCGACCCGGGCTCGGACTCGTTCCCGGTGGTCACCGGCCAGGACGCCAACGTCGAGTCGGTCAAGGACATCAGGGACGGGACCGGCCAGGCCCAGACCGTGTTCAAGGACACCCGCGAGCTCGCCGAGGCCACGATGCGCATGCTGACCGACCTCACCGAGGGCCGGGAACCGGAGATCAACGACCGCGGCTCATACGACAACGGCTTCAAGTTCGTCCCGGCCTACCTGCTCGAACCGGTGCAGGTCGACGGGTCGAACTGGGAGCAGGTCCTGGTCGAGAGCGATTACTTCACCATGGAGGAGATCGACGAGGCCGCCTGACCCGGCACGACGACGACGGCCCGCCTCGCCGGTCGGCGAGGCGGGCCGTTTCCCCTTGGGAGGCCGTCAGGACCAGGAGTTCCCGGTCCTCCTGCGGCGAGCCAGTAGGAGCGCACCGATGCCGAAGACGGCGACGGCGCCCGCGGCGCCGATCAGGATGCCGCTGTCGGCACCCGTGGTCGGGAGCTGCTCGTCGGCGTTGTCGTCGGTCTGCGCGTCATCGGTGGTCTCCGGCTCCGACTCCTCGTCGGTGGACTCCTCGTCCGGCGTTTCCGTGGGCTCCTCCCCGATGGGGAGGTCGTCGCCGCCACCGCCGCCGGAGCTGGGCGGCTCGTTGTCGGGGTCGAGCGCCGTCGAGCCGAGGATCAGACCCGTGTGCGCGGTGGCCGGCTCCACGTCGTCGGCGTAGAAGGCCAGGGAGAATCCGAGGTCGGTCTCCTCGTTCGCGTCTTCGGGGACGGCGACTTCGATCTCGAAGGTCGCCCCTTCGGCCGGCAGCGGGCCGTCGATGGTGCACACCACCTGCGAGCCGCCGTCGTCGGTGCAGCGTTCGTCCTCGCCCGGGTTGAAGTCGAGGATGTTGTAGTTGTCCGGCGTGAGGGACACGAACGGGTTCTGGACGGTCTCGTCGCCGGTGGGGGTCAAACTGACCAGGATCGTGTTCGCGCCGGGCGCGATGTTCTCCGGGATGCCGATGTCCGCGTTGGCGACGATGTGCTGCGCCTGGGCGGTTCCGGCGGAGGCCGCCAGGAATCCGGCCGCGATGCCGAACGTGGCCGCGGCGCGCAGCGCGTTGGACTTGAGAGTGGACATGGAGCTCCTTGTGCTCAGGTGATCGCAGTCGCCGGGGCTGGCGGTCTGCGGGGATGGAAATCACTGACCGACGCGGAGGCGCTGCCGCTTCCGGCGGACGGGACCCCGGCCCGGATGTTCGTACCCATCCGGGCCGGAGCGGCCCGCTGGGAGGAGCGGGCTCCCGGCTGGCTACTGGGCCGTGAAGGAGATTGTCTTGATCCCGGCCCATGCTTCGGTCGCGATCTTGAGGATCGCGGTTCCGATCATTGCCGAAGACCACACGATTCCTGCACGGATCTCGCACGGATCGCCGTGAGCAGGGGTGATGCCGCCGCCATCGACCTGTACGGACAGCGTTTGCCAGGTAGTGTCGTCCTTGGTCGAATCCCTCTAGTCACAACTCGGCACCTCGACCCGGCGCGCTAGAACCAGTCCCAGGAGAGAAACCGTGACTCCCCCCTTGACCCAGCCGCGACCAGCGGTCCGATCCCAGAGGCGGTTCCTCGCCGTCCTGGCCGTCGGACTGGGCCTGGTCGCCCTGGCGGCCGTCTACCTGGTCTTCCAACTCAGCCGCGGCGACTCCCCGAACGCCGAGGCCGACTTCGCGAAGGCCACCTGCGAAGACTTCGACCTCGCCGAGATCGCGAATTCCTCCGCGATCTCGGTCGAATCCTCGAGAGCGGGACTCTGGGACGACCTCGACAGGGGCCAACTCAACTGCGACTACACCGCGGACTCCGGCCTGGCTCTCACCATCACCGTCATTGCCTCGGCAGACGACGACGGACCTGCGAACTCACTCGAGCGAGCCCGCGAAGTCTCGGAGGCGGGCTCCGGAACGACGATCGAGGACTTCGACAACGGCGACCACACCGGCTTCACCAAGGTGTTCTCGAGGGAGTCGGTGCAGAGCCTCAGTCTGTTCTCGGCGGCCGGCCGCTTGAGCGTCACCGTCGCGCTGGATGCCAAACCCGCCGCATTCGAACCGTCGGAAGCGGTCGGCCTCGTCGAGGCGTTGGCCGCTCAAGCACGCGACCGCTTCGAGGCATACGTGTGAGAGGAAGCCGGCCTGGGCCGCGAGCAAGGCATCTCGCCCCCGGAACCGTGCGCGTCGGCGGGGGCGGGACCCGGCGAGGACGCTTCGACCCGCCGGTGGCGACCCCGAGGACGGTCAGCAGGTCCCCTCTGTAATTGCCGCACCGGCGACAAGGCCGCGGGTTCGGCGCCCTCGACCGGTGTCACTTCCGCCAGAACAGGTGGTGCGTCACGCCGCTCGGGCTGGGAACGACTTCGAGGTGGAACCGGTCGGTCAGCTCTTCCGGCGACTCCCAGAGCCGCGCCCCGGAGCCGAGTTCGACCTCCGAGACGGCCACGTGCATGGTGTCGACCAGGTCGGCATCGAGGAACTCCCGGATCACGGTGGCCCCACCGCCGAGCCGGACGTCCTTGCCCTCGGCGGCCTCTCGGGCCTGTGCGAGGACTTCGGCGGGTTCGCCGCCGGTGAAGTGGAACGTGGTGTCCGAGAGCGTGAACGAGGGCCGCGGGTAGTGGGTCATGACGAACACCGGGGTGTGGAACGGCGGCTCGTCGCCCCACCAGCCCTGCCAGTCGTGGTTCTCCCAGGGGCCGCGTTGGGGACTGAACTTGTTGCGGCCCATGATTTCCGCGCCGATGTTGTTGGTGAAGTCGCGGGTGAAGTAGTCGTCGAGGCCGCGGCTCCCGCCGGGATCCGTGCGATTGGGCCAGCTTGCGGTGGCGCCGGCCCAGGAGAACATGTTTCCGGGGTCGGCGTGGCCGAACGGCCGCTCGAGCGACTGCCCCTCGCCGGCTCCGAAGCCGTCTCGCGAGACGCCGAAGTTCTGGACCCTGAGAAGCTGGCTCATGCGGTTTCCCTTTCACTGCCGATCATGGTGGTCACGAAGTCGAGACTCCCCGAGCCTGGCAGATTCATCGCTGCCCACGAGATGGATTCCGCATCCTGTCCCGCCGCGGGCGGCGCGGCCTCGCCCCAGGCCCGCGGCGACGTCGGTGGCAGCGCGTTCGTACGATCCAGCGAAGATCATTTCAACTGAAGGAGCCCCTCGATGAGCGACGACAGGAGCAGGTCGAACCCCTGGCATTGGCATGAATACCCGGTCGGGCTGGGCGGTGAGGTGGCGCGCGCGTGCGTTCGCGCCCTGCTGGCGTTCCTGATCGGCCTGGGGTGCTCCTTCGTGCTCATCCTGTGCGTGGGCCTCCTCGTCGAAGAGGACATGCTCGGCGACCCGGGTCTCACGAACGCCGTCGACGACCTCTTCCGTATGGGCATCGGCGTCTTGATGCTGCTCGCGGTGGCCGTGTGGGCCATGTTCGCGGTGGCGAGCCATCTGCGGGAGGTGACCACCTCCAAGGCGCTCGTCGAAGCCGCCGAGCGGGACGCGTCCCGCTACGACGTGCCCTCACCCGAGCAGGTCGAGTCCGTCACCCGTGAACCGGCGAAGCAGCTCACCTACTTCGGGTTGGGGAACGCCGCCGTGGTCGGTCTGCTCGGGGTGCTCGGGCTCGGCATAGCGCTCTTCGGGGGCGAGCCCGAGGCCCTGCCGTTCATGTTGATCGCCGTCGGCTACGCCGCGATCATGGCTCTGGTCGCCCTGGCCGGCCCCAAATGGCTCACTCCGGCCCATGAACGGCGGCAGGCCCGGATCGCCGCGCATTGGAGCGCGAACGACGAAGTCCAGGCCTGGCGGCCGGCGAACCGAAGAACGGGACGCGAGAAGAAGCGGTTCGGGCTCTCGATCGCCGAGCGGTTCATGTACGGCGCGTCCGTTCCCGCCGTCCTGAGTTTCGTCGCGCTGCAAGCGTCGCTGTCGATGCGCTGCGCGAGCGTTCCGGGAAGAGGGCACTACGAGTGCGACGACGTCACCTACTCGTCGCCCATCGAGAGCGTTCTCGCCGTGGGTTTCTGGATCTTCGCGGTCCTGTTCCCCCTGGCCGTGCTCCTCGCGGCCGTCGGTGTGCTGCTCGACTGGAGGCAACGCCGGTCCGAACGCGCCGACCTGCGCGAGAGGCTGGCCGACCCGCGGTCCGGTCGCCCGCACGAGAAGGTGCTGGCCTATCACGCGCGGCGGCACATGCATCCGCTGGCGCTCGTCGGCGCGGCGATGTCCGGTGGCGGTCTGGTGTTCGGCATATCCGCGTACCTGGTCGGCCAGGGCAAGGGGTTGGGCTCAGAGGACTTCTTCGCGGTCTACCGCACCGAATCACTGGTCACACTGTTCGCCTCGGTGGGCCTGTTCGCCGCCGCCCTGCTCGGCAGCGGCATCGCCAACGCGCGCGGCCGCGAACTCCGCAACGCCCTCATGCGACGCTGGCCGACGCCGCCCTCCTGGTCGGCGGGCGAAGACGGGATGGTCCTGCGCGCCAAGCGCGGTCCCGCACTCCGAGGCTCGCGCTACGTGAAGGTCGGAAAGTTCAAGAGCTCGGACTAGAGGGCTGAGACACGGCCACCGAGTCTTGGCGTGGGGCGTGCCGGTGGACGCCTCCGCTCCTCGTTTAATGCGTTGCCCGCGGAGCGCGCGTCCCGCATGATGGATGTCGCGACGAGGCCCGTTGTCCCCCAATGTTTTCGCTCGGAAGGAGTGCCGTCATGCCATTCACCCATCTCGACTCCAAGGCCGCTCCGATCCGCCTCTGGGGCGATGCGGATTCGGTCGAGCCGCAGACGCGGCAGCAGCTTTACAACATCGCGAAGCTCCCGTGGGTCCACGGTGTGGCCGTCATGCCCGACGTCCATTACGGGATCGGGGCCACCGTCGGATCGGTCATCGCCATGCGCGGTGCGGTCTCCCCGGCCGCCGTCGGCGTCGACATCGGCTGCGGGATGACCGCGCAGCGGACCTCGCTGACCGCCTCGGACCTGCCCGACGATCTGGGGCGGCTCCGCTCGGACATCGAGGCGGCCATCCCGGTCGGGCACGCCATGCACAAGAGCTCGGTCGACGTCAAGAGCCTGAAGACCGGCCTGCACGGCTGGCACGAGTTCTGGTCCGGGTTCGGCGACCTGGCCGGGCCGGTGGCGCGCCGGGTCGAGGCCAAGGCCATGAAGCAGCTGGGCACCCTCGGCGGGGGCAACCACTTCATCGAAATCTGTCTATCGGATGACGACGAGGTCTGGCTGATGCTGCACTCCGGTTCCCGGTACGTCGGCAACGCCCTGGCACAGCACCACATCGAGCGCGCGAAGGACCTGCCGCACAACGCTGACCTGCCCGACCCGAACCTCGCGGTCTTCGTGGCCGACACCCCGCAGATGCAGGCGTACCGGCGGGACCTGTTCTGGGCCCAGGACTACGCCCGGCGCAACCGGGCGGTCATGATGGCGTTGCTGCGCAAGGCCGTCCAGAAGCGGTTCCGGAAGATCCGGTTCGACCCCGAGATCTCGGTCCACCACAACTACGTGGCCGAGGAGCACCATGACGGCCAGGATCTCCTGGTCACCCGCAAGGGCGCGATCCGCGCCGGCGAGGGCGACATGGGGATCATCCCCGGTTCGATGGGCGCCTCGAGCTTCATCGTCCGCGGGCTCGGCAACGCGGCCGCGTTCGAGTCGGCCTCGCACGGGGCCGGCCGGAGGATGAGCCGCTCGGCGGCCAAGCGGAAGTTCTCCGCCAAGGACCTGGCGGCCCAGACCGAAGGGGTCGAGTGCCGCAAGGACGCGGGCGTGGTCGACGAGATCCCGGCCGCCTACAAGGACATCGAGCAGGTCATGGCCGCCCAGTCCGACCTGGTCGAGATCGTCGCGCGGCTCCGCCAGGTCGTCTGCGTGAAGGGCTGAGACGGCTTGGCCGCGCACCGGCGGTCACGGGCAGGTCAGCGACCGATGCGGGGGCCCATCCGGGCCGCCCGCATCGGTCCTCGCGTGATCGGGCTCGAGGTCAGAGCCCGTTGTCGTTCTTGAAGTCCTCGACGGCGCCCTGCGCCTGATCCTCGACATTCTGACCGACCTCGCCCGCGCCTTCGACGGCCTCTCCGGCCTGCTGCGCGACGTCACCCGCCTGCTCTTCGAACGGGACGTCGACCGCACCGCCGAGTGCGTCTTCGGAGCGGTCAACGGTGTCCACTTCGGCGTCGATCGCATAGGCTCGGCGGGTGGCCGCCTACATCCGTCCGCCTATTGGGGCATCCGCGTTCCGCGACGCGGACGGCCAGGTCATCCCGTACGGCCGTCGGTGGCGGAACGGCGATCCGCCCGAGGACTCGTATTCCCGCGTCTCGCACCCGGAGCGGTTCGCCCCGCTCCATCAGATTGCCGAAGCGCTCGTCCGGCATCTGACCGCGGACTACGACGCCCGGAGCGAGGACGTGCCCGCACCCGAAGGCGCCCTCAGGTCGATCCGCTTGACACCGAGCGGGCCGGACCAGGCGCCGCTGACGTTCGTGTTCACGGACTTCCCCAGCGTGTCGATCCGTGCCGGGTTGCTGCACGAGCAGGGCTTCCCCTCGTGCGGATGCGACGCCTGCGACGAGGATTGGCGCGAGCCGGCGGACGAGCTGGAGCGGCTGGTCCTGACCGTGGTCGCGGGCGGCTTCGCCGAATGGTGCCGACCGGGCTTCGGATCGCGATACGGCAGCTCGCTCGAGTCCGTCGACGGCAGCGGCTCCCAGCGCGGCGAGACTTCGGCCCGAGCCGTCTCGGCGGAGCGCTTCAAGGCCGCGAGGAGACGGCTGCGGAGACTGCCGGACGGATGGGCCGCCTGGTCTCCGAAAACGTAGATCCCCGCCCCCGTGATTCGGCGAAGTGGGCGGGGCCGACGCGGTCGGGTTTCGGGCTACTGCGGGGGCTGCTCGGCCTGCTTGCGGACCACCCTCGCCTTCCCGAGCATTCCGGCTCCGGCGATCATGACCGCGCCGAAGACCGGGGCGGTGAACTTGGGGTCGATCGGGGCCTCGGCCGCCGAGAGGATCATGGCGAGCACGATCGGGCCGAGGAGGCAGAGCGCGCCTCCGATGGTCAGTTTTCGGGCCTGTTCCCTTGAGTCTTCGACCGGGGGCTGTGTCATTGCTGGGTTCCCTTCCTGGGCCGTCGTGTCGACTCGAAAGGTATGGAGCCCGGTCCCCGATCCGTCCCGCCCGCTTCCCGGATCCGTCCCAGCCGGTCTGTACCGAGCCCGATCCCGCTCTGAGAGACGCGGTTGCGCCGACCTGCCAGAATCGCATCATGGACCCCTATTCGTCCCACGATCCCAACGCGGGCGTCCCCCCGCATTACGGCCCGGGCCCGAACGGCACACCCCCGAACCCCGGCCCGGGCTACGTGCCCGGCCAGAGCCCCGGGTATCCCGCCGGTCCCGGCCCGAATCCGACTCCCGGCACGGGATACACCCCGGGCCCGGACACGACCCACAACATCGGGTACCCGCCGCCCGGCGCGCCCCCGCCCGGTCAGGCCCCCTACCCGGGCGGCGCCCCTGGGATGCCGCCGCAGTACCCGCCGGTGATGCCGCAGCGCTCGGGGATGCCGGTCGGCGCGTGGATCGGGATCGGTCTCGGCGTGGTGATGGTGATCGGCCTCGTGGTGGCCGCTCTCGTCATCCTCCCGGACCGCTCCGGCGACTCGGACACCGCCACCACGAGCAGCAGCTCCGACGACTCCGAGGACTCGGGCGGCACCTCCGGTTCCGACGCGTCCGATCCGACCGAGCCCGCCGTGGAGGACCCGATCGCGGACGCCGTGATCGGCGACTGCTTCTACGACTACGGCGACGAGACCACCCCGGACCTGGAACCGACCAGCTGCGGGGCCGGGACCTTCGAGGCGATCGACATCATCGAGGGCACAAACGACTTGTCGTCCTGCGACAACGTCGACGCCGTCAACTCCGCGGTCACCTCGACCGCGGCCGACCGCGTGCTGTGCCTGAGCTACACCGCGATCGCGGGCGACGACGCCTATCACGCCCAGCTCGACGAATGCGTCTACGGATCCTCCACCCCGGACAGCCCGTGGAACGTCATCGACTGCCAGGACGGCGCGTTCAGGGTCATCGAACGCCTCGAAGGCGAATCCAGCACCAGCGCGTGCACCGATTCGACCTACTACATATACGGTCTCGGCTACTCCACGACCGAGTCGTATCTCGACGTGACGCTCTGCCTCCAGATGATCTACGCCAGCGGCGACGCCGGATACGCCGAGATCGACGACTGCATGTCGATGAACGGCGACTACACCTACTTCGAGTTCGTGTCCGACTGCGGCGACGGCAACGTCTACGTCACCGGCCGCACCAACGAACTGGTCGACGGCGAAAGCTGGTGCAACGGCTGGGGCTGGGCCTACGAAGAGGTCCCCGACTTCCCCGAACTCTCCTTCACCATCTGCTGGGGCTACCTCTAGCCCACAGCCCGAACCCGATGTACAGACTCCGACGAGCCTGTAGTCGTTGGCGCAGTGCCACCCACCTGCCTATATTCAGAATCCGAATCCGAATGAATTGCTACATTTGATGAGACTCATTCCATCACAATGATAAGTGGTTCCATCATTCGAGAATTGGTAGCCGTAGTGGACCTGTTCGACCCCAGTGATCGCAGCCCGTGAAACCACCGAGACAGGATCACGGTCCGCAGGAGGGTACGTCTCGGTGGCCCACTGATCCTGGTGCCAATACTCGATATCCAATCGAACCTCGCACCAGCAGGATCCGCTCTCGATTCCAATCTCGAAGGCCTCAACCGTCCGCGGCGCGATCTCAACCTTGTAGGCTTCGAAGAAGGAATCTTTTGTCTCACACTGTCGCGCAACTGGATGGTCCTCATCGAGGTCGAAGCTCAGCACGCTCGGCGCTATACTGTCGCCGGCGGGATCTACGAATACGGTACGAGCCGAAGTAGGTGCATGCTCGACTTGAAGCCCGATGTCCGTGATCATGATCGGGTCATCAGTCCGATTCGCGATGTAGACCTGTATCCTTCGAGACCCGACTTGAGTGGCCCCGATTGACTCGTAATCGATCCATCCAGTACCTTCAAGTGATTCAGGAGGATCAACCGAATCCGGATGCGCGAATGAGCTTCTTCGGGCAAGGTGACGGGTACGCCGTGTGAT
>NZ_JAELXW010000039.1 GCF_016428645.1 Glycomyces salinus
GCCGAGGCCGCGGCCCGCCGCGGCGCCCGGCTGGTCGCCGTCGGCGCCCCCGACTCCGAACTCCAGGCCGTCGCCGAGCGCGCCCGCGCCCCGTACGTGGCCGTGCCGCGCCGCGCGCCGGCCCGCATGAGCCTGTGGGCCCTGACCATTCCCGTGCTGCTCGCGGCCCGCGAACTCGGGCTGGTGCAGGTGGCCGAGGCCGACATCGCCGAGACCGCCAGGCGGCTCGACGAGGACGCCGAGCGCTGCCGCGCCGAGGCCGACGTGTGGGTCAACCCCGCCAAGGAGCTGGCGATGAACCTGGCCGGGTCGATCCCGGTCATCTGGGGTTCGAGCCCGCTAGCCGGGGTCGCGGCCCGCCGCTTCGGGGACATGCTCGCCGCCAACGCCCGCTACCCGCTGGTCGCCGGGGAGCTCGGCGAGGTCGGGCGCGGCCGGGTCGGCCTGCTCGACGGCGTCTTCGGGTCCCTCGCCGAAGGCGAGCGGGACATCTTCTCGGACGAGGAGGAGACGGCCGCCACGCGGCTGCGCATCATCCTCATGCGCGACGACGGCCTCGACGGCGACGACTCGATGCCCAAGCCCGACACCCGCCGCGCCGACGCGGTCGCCAAGCTCGCCGAGCGGCGCGGCATCCGCTGCGACGTCATGCCCGCCGAGGGCGGCTGCTCGCTCGAGCGCCTGGCCTCCATGATCGCCGTCCCCGACTTCGCCTCGGTGTACCTCGCGCTCGCCCACGGGCTCGACCCGATGCGCGTCCCGGCCGTGTCCGAGATGAAGGAAGAGGCCGTCGGGGGCGAATAGGTCTCAGAGGCGAGCCGATACAGTTGAGGGCACCCGGGGTTCACAGAGTGACGAGGAGCGGTCGTGCAAGGGCTTGACGGTGTCATCCGCAACTACGCGTGGGGATCGCAGGTCGACATCGCCAGGCTCCAGGGCCGCGAGCACCCCGCCGAGCTGCCCGAGGCCGAGGAGTGGTTCGGGGCCCACCCGAGCGCTCCCTCGATCCTCGACGACGGCCGACCTCTGGACAGCGCCGTCGCCTCCGAGCCGGCCCGGTTCCTCGGCGCTCGCGTCCTCGGCCGGTTCGGTCCGCGCGTGCCGTTCCTGCTGAAACTCCTGGCCGCGGCCAAGCCGCTCTCGCTCCAGGCCCACCCGAACGCGCGCCAGGCGCACTCGGGCTACCAGCGGGAACTGCGCATCGGGATCGACGCGGCCTACCGCAACTACGTGGACGGCAACCACAAGCCGGAGCTGATCGTCGCGCTGACCGAGTTCCGGGCGCTGTGCGGCTTCCGCGAACCGGCCGAGTGCGCCGACCAGATCGAAGCGCTCGGCGTCCCCGGACTCGAACGGCTGGTGGCGACCCTGCGGGACCGGCGCGCCGGGCTGCGGCGGGCCGTCACCGACCTGCTGGCGATGAACCGCGACGAGTGCCGCGAACTGATCGGGCACGCCGCCAAGGCCGCCGCCGAGCATACCGCCGGGCTCGGCCCCGCCGACTCTGCCGACCTGGCCGAGCTGGCCCGCTACTACCCCGACGATCCGGGCGTGCTGGTGAGCATGCTGCTCAACCACGTCAAGCTGGAACCGGGAGAGGCGGTCTACATGCCCGCCGGGAACCTCCACGCCTACCTCAGCGGCTTCGGCGTGGAGATCATGGCCGCCTCCGACAACGTGCTGCGCGGCGGCCTGACCAGCAAACGCGTCGACGTCCCCGAGCTGCTGCGAGTGCTCGACTTCAGGGCCATGCCCGAGCCGCGCACTACCGCGAGCGACGCCGGGGACGTACGCACCTGGCCGGTCCCGATCGACGACTTCTCGCTGCGCCGGGCCCGGCTGTCCGGCGAGTCGATCGAGTTCGACCTCGACGGCCCGCGGATCTGCCTGTGCACCGGCGGTTCGGTGACGGTGGCCGACAGCGACGGCCAGGTGCGGCTGGCCCCGGGCCGGGCCGCGTTCTCGGCGGCCGCGGCCGGGACGCTGCGGGCCTCGGGCGAGGGCGAGCTGTTCGTCGCCTCCGCCTAGGCCAGCTTCTTCTGGACGATCAGTTCCCGCAGGTACCTGCGGTAGCCGACGGCCTCGTTGATGCCGATCATGTGATCGTTGGCCTCGGAGTTCCAGGTGATGACGTACCTGAGCATCGGCCGGTAGCGGCGAAGCTGCCGCTGGTTGGCGATCTTGAGGATGGTGCCGAGCCGCTTCCCGCGGTGCTTCGGGTCCACGATCGTGTCGCCTTGGACGGCCTCGGCCTCGCCACCGGGGTCGACGACGATGACGGTGAACCCGGCGACCTCGCCCGACTCCGGGTCTCGGACGACCGCTCCGAGGCGGAGCACGCCGCGGCCGAGCAGCGCGCGCTCCTCGTCGCGGAGGCGCGCGACGTCGTAGACGGCGGGGCGGATGTCCATGTCGCCGGTCGGCGGGTCGGTCCACATCCGCGCGTTGAGGTGGGCGAGTCCCTCGGCGACCTCGTCGGGGGCCTCCCCGACCCACTCGATCAGCTCGTATCCCTCGGCCTTCTTCCAGGCCTCGGCGTAGAGCCGGTCGAGTTCGTCCTCGTCAACGTCGGCGAGGACGTTGCGGCGCAGGATCTCGCTCTCGACGACCGGGTAGCCGCGGGCAGCGGCGAAATGCCTGCCGGACTCGTCGAGCCGGACGACGTCCTGGAGGGATTCGGTCGCGTAGGTGATGACGGTGTCGCGGCCCAGTTCGGCGGCGCGGCGCTCGACGTGCTCGAGCAGGCGGGTGCCGATCCCCCGGCGGCGGTGCTCGGGGCGGACCTCCAGGGACAGGTCGACCATGTGCAGGTTGTCCTTGGCCGGCATGTCGAGCTGGGCGTAGCCGAGGACCTGCCCGTCGGCGACGGCCAGCCAGCGCTCGACCTTGATCGAATCGGCGACCAGCAGCAGCCGCAGCCGTTCGACGACTGGGCTGGGAAGGGCGAAGTCGGGGAAGTCGTGCGCCTGGACGGCGCGCTTAGCGTCGATCAGGGAGTCGACAAGGTCTTTGTCGAACGGATCGATCGGGATGATCTCGAATTCAGCGGTGCTCACCCTCAGACGATCCCGCAGTGAGAAACGAGTTGCAATCGAATTACGAATCGGGTGGACACAAAAATGTGCCGGGCGGCCACCCCAGACCGCCCGGCACTCCCCCCGGTTTGGTTCCCCCGCGCGTCACTTGCGTCGTTCTGCGACCCTCTTGGGCCTTCCCGCCGCTGTGACGCTGCGTATCTGCAATATTACCCACCGCCCCACGAGTGTCAAGCAGAAACGAGGGTTGACAGAGATTATTTTTTGCGTGTCTCGCGCCACCCCGGCGCTCGCCGGTCGATGCAGGCCCGACGCGTAGCATTTCCCCCATGACGAACACGCTGCGAGCCGACGACTACAAGGTGGCCGATCTCAAGCTGGCCGACTACGGCCGTCACGAGATCCGCCTGGCAGAGCACGAGATGCCCGGCCTGATGGCGTTGCGCGAGCGATATGGAATTTCCAAGCCTCTGGAGGGTGCCCGCATCACCGGCTCCCTACACATGACGATCCAGACCGCCGTGCTCATCGAGACGCTCACCACCCTCGGCGCGCGGGTGCGCTGGGCCTCGTGCAATATCTTCTCGACCCAGGACCACGCCGCGGCCGCGGTCGCCGTCGGTGACGGGAGCCCGGAGAACCCGCAGGGCGTCCCGGTGTTCGCCTGGAAGGGCGAGACCCTCGAGGAGTACTGGTGGTGCACCGACCGCGCCCTCGACTGGGGCGATGAGGAGCCGAACCTGATCCTCGACGACGGCGGCGACGCGACCATGCTCGTGGTCAACGGCGCGGGATTCGAGGCCGCCGGCGCCGTCCCGGACGCCTCCTCCGCCGAGAGCGAGGAAGAGGGCGTGGTGCTGGCGCTGCTGGCCCGTTCGCTGGGGGACGACCCCCAGCGGTTCTCCCGCAAGGCCCGCGAGATCAAGGGCGTCACCGAGGAGACCACGACCGGCGTCCACCGCCTCTACGAGCTGGAGCGCGACGGCAAGCTGCCGTTCCCGGCGATCAACGTGAACGACTCGGTGACCAAGTCGAAGTTCGACAACAAGTACGGCTGCCGCCACTCGCTGCCCGACGGCATCAACCGCGCCACCGACGTCCTCATCGGCGGCAAGACGGCCGTCGTCTGCGGCTACGGCGACGTCGGCAAGGGCTCCGCCGAGGCGCTGCGCGCCCAGGGCGCGCGCGTGGTCGTCACCGAGATCGACCCGATCTGCGCGCTCCAGGCGGCCATGGACGGCTACCAGGTGCTGACGCTCGACGACGTGGTCGAGACCGCCGACATCTTCATCACCACCACCGGCAACCGCGACATCATCTCGGTCGACGACATGCGCCGCATGAAGCACCAGGCGATCGTCGGCAACATCGGCCACTTCGACAACGAGATCGACATGGCCGGCCTGGCCGCCGAGCCGGGCATCAAGAAGCTCGAGGTCAAGCCGCAGGTCCACGAGTGGCAGTTCCCGAAGCGCGCGGAGGGAACCGAAGGGCACTCGATCATCGTGCTGTCCGAGGGCCGCCTGCTGAACCTGGGCAACGCCACGGGCCACCCCAGCTTCGTGATGAGCAACAGCTTCACCAACCAGGTGCTGGCCCAGCTGGAGCTCCACACCAAGCTCGAGGACTACCCGGTCGGCGTCTACACGCTGCCGAAGAAGCTCGACGAGGAGGTGGCCCGCCTCCACCTCGACGCCCTCGGCGTCAAGCTGACGAAGCTGACCAAGAAGCAGGCCGACTACATCGGCGTGGAAGTGGAAGGGCCGTTCAAGCCGGACCACTACCGGTACTGAGCGAAGCGAAGGAACGGTAGCGGAGGCACAGCCGGTACTGAGCGAAGCGAAGGAACGGTAGCGGAGGCACAGCCGGTACTGAGCGAAGCGAAGGAACGGTAGCGGAGGCACAGCCGGTACTGAGCGAAGCGAAGGAACGGTAGCGGAGGCACAGCCGGTACTGAGCGAAGCGAAGGAACGGTAGCGGAGGCACAGCCGGTACTGAGCGAAGCGAAGGAACGGTAGCGGAGGCACAGCCGGTACTGAGCGAAGCGAAGGAACGGTAGCGGAGGCACAGCCGGTACTGAGCGAAGCGAAGGAACGGTAGCGGAGGCACAGCCGGTACTGAGCGAAGCGAAGGAACGGTAGCGGAGGCACAGCCGGTACTGAGCGAAGCGAAGGAACGGTAGCGGAGGCACAGCCGGTACTGAGCGAAGCGAAGGAACGGTAGCGGAGGCACAGCCGGTACTGAGCGAAGCGAAGGAACGGTAGCGGAGGCACAGCCGGTACTGAGCGAAGCGAAGGAACGGTAGCGGAGGCACAGCCGGTACTGAGCGAAGCGAAGGAACGGTAGCGGAGGCACAGCCGGTACTGAGCGAAGCGAAGGAACGGTAGCGGAGGCACAGCCGGTACTGAGCGAAGCGAAGGAACGGTAGCGGAGGCACAGCCGGTACTGAGCGAAGCGAAGGAACGGTAGCGGAGGCACAGCCGGTACTGAGCGAAGCGAAGGAACGGTAGCGGAGGCACAGCCGGTACTGAGCGAGAACGCGAAGGCGGCCCGATCCGTTCGTTCGGATCGGGCCGCCTTTCCGTCGCCTAGTAGGTGGGCAGGCTCGGGTCCACCTGGTTGATCCAGCCGAGGACGCCGCCCTGGACGTGGACGGCGTTGCCCAGGCCGGCGGCCTTGGCCGCGGCCAGGGCCTCGGCCGAGCGGACGCCGGCCTTGCAGTAGAAGACCGCCTGGCGCTCGGTCGGCAGGTCCTTCAGCGCGGCACCGGAGACGATGTCGCCCTTGGGGATCAGGCGCGAGCCGGGGATCTTGACGATCTCGTACTCGGCGGGCTCGCGGACGTCGATCAGGTCGATGTCGCGGCCCTCCTTGAGCCACTGCTCGAGTTCGCGGGCGGTGATGGTGGAGCCGACGACGGCCTCGGCGGCCTCGTCGGTGACCGCGCCGCAGAAGTCGTCGTAGTCGATCAGCTCGGTGACCGTCGGGTTCTCGCCGCACACCGCGCAGTTCGGGTCCTTGCGGACGTTGATCTTGCGGTACTCCATCTCGAGGCCGTCGTAGACCATCAGCTTGCCGACCAGGGGCTCGCCGATGCCGGTGATGACCTTGATGGCCTCGTTGACCTGGATGGAGCCGATCGAGGCGCACAGGACGCCCAGGACGCCGCCCTCGGCGCAGCTGGGGACCATGCCCGGCGGCGGGGGCTCGGGGTACAGGCACCGGTAGCACGGGCCCTGCTCGGCCCAGAAGACCGAGGCCTGGCCGTCGAAGCGGAAGATCGAGCCCCACACGTAGGGCTTGTTCAGCAGGACGGCCGCGTCGTTGACCATGTAGCGGGTGGCGAAGTTGTCGGTGCCGTCGACGATGAGGTCGTAGTCGGCGAAGATCTCCATGACGTTGTCGTTGTCCAGCGCGGTGTTGTGGATGACGACGTTCACGTTCGGGTTGATCTCGCGGATCGAGTCGGCGGCGGACTCGGCCTTGGGGCGGCCGACGTCGGACTGGCCGTGGATGATCTGGCGCTGGAGGTTGGACTGGTCGACCGTGTCGAAGTCGACGATGCCGAGGGTGCCCACCCCGGCGGCGGCGAGGTACATGAGCGCCGGGGAGCCGAGGCCCCCGGCGCCGACGCAGAGCACGCGGGCGTTCTTGAGGCGTTTCTGGCCGTCCATCCCGACGTCCGGGATGATGAGGTGGCGGGAATAACGCATGACCTCGTCGACCGAGAGGTCGGCTGCTGGCTCGACTAGCGGCGGCAAACTCATATCACTAATAATGCATATCCACAGAGTGGATATTCCCCCGGTACTGACCGTGTGCTCGGTCTCACCGGTCGTCGTACTGGTCCGGCGGCAGTTCCGGGCCGCCGTACTCCCCGGCCGGGCCCTCCAGGTAGGTCTCGCCGTCCGGGTAGGGCCAGGCGTTGGAGGCGCATCCGGCCAGCCGGTAGGTCTGCTGGGCCATCACCGGCGAGGGCCCGCCCTCGTCGGGGCACACCTCGTGCGCGTGGCCGAGCCGGTGCCCGACCTCGTGGTTGACCACGTATTCGCGGTAGGTCTCCAGGGTGTCGTCCCAGTGCGGGACGCCGGTGAGCCAGCGGGCCGAGTTGATGACCACGGCGTCGCCGTTGCGGCACGAGACGGACGTGCCGGGGTGCTCGCACAGGACCGACCGCTGCTCGGGGCTGGCGAGGTAGACGGTGAAGTCGGCGGTGCCGCGGCCGACCTGCTCGAAGCGCCAGCCGCCCCCGGCCGTCCACGATCTGGGATCGGACAGGATCGTGCGGACCGAGTCGCCGATCTCGTCGGCGTCGAGCCCGAGGCCGTCCTCGACGGCGACGTTGTATCGCAGGAGCGTCCCCGCCGAGCCGGCGACCTCACCGGACGGGGCCTCCGCGTACGTCCAGGTCCCCGCGCCAGAGAAATAGAGCGGCGGCGGATACTCGGCGTCGGTCGGCGCGGCTGGGTCCTCGGCGCGGACGGTGTGGTCGGCCGAGTCGGTCGTCGAGGATTCGCCGTCCGCGGGCAGGGACGATCCGCCGTATCCGGAGGTGGTGACGGCGAAACCCGCGCCCGCCGCGGCCATGAGGACCAACACCACCGCCAATGCGAAGTGCCGCCGCTTCCTGAAGCGGCTGCGCCGGTCCGTTCGTCCCTTTCCCACAATGGGAAGTCTAAGTCAGCCGCGGCCGATTGCGGCTGAGGCCCGTGTGAAGCGCGGGTCTCCTCGGCCAGTGCGGCCATCGCGCGGGCCACCGCCTGCGGCTCCTCCATCATGGCCACATGGCCGACCCGGTTGAGGATGAGCAGCCGCGAATCGGGGATGGCCATGCCCGTCTCGGGGGCGGTGCGGACGTCGATGACGCGGTCCTGCTTGCCCCACACCACCAGCGTGGGAACGGTGACCTTCCTGGCCAGCCTCCACAGCGAGTGGCTGCCCGGCACGAACGACTGGATGAAGGAGGCCATCAGGCCCCGATAGGTGGCGATGTAGGCGCTGGAGTTCCACGGCACGGCCAGCCGCCGCCGGGCCTCGGCGATGGCCTCGCGGCGGCGCTGCGGGTGGATGCGGCCGGGGTCGGCCCAGGTGCCCAGGACGATCTCGTCGACCACCTCCTGCGGAGTGCGGGCCCGCATGGCCCGGTCGGCCAGCCGCGCCAGCTGCGGAACGGCCAGCATCGGCACGTATTTGGCCTGGTGGGAGCGCCGCGGGTTCCTGAAGGGCATGGCCGGCGAGATCAACGTGAGGGTCTTGATCAGGTGCGGGCGGGTGGCGGCCAGGTACACCGAGACCGCCCCGCCCAGGGAGTGCCCGGCCAGGTGGACCGGGCCGCGCCCGGATTCGATGATCCAGGCGGCCACGTCCTGGGCCAGGACCGGGATGGTGACCCGCCGGACCGGTGCCGAGTGCCCGAAGCCGGGCAGGTCGATCGCGTCGGCCGCCATGTAGTCGGAGAGCGCGTCGGCCAGGTCGGTCCAGTTCTGGGCCGAGCCGCCGAGACCGTGCACGAACACCGCCGGTTCGGCCTCGGGGGACGTGCCCGGGGTGTGGCGGATGAACAGGCGACGGCGGCTCACCCGGTGCTCGGTGCCGGGCCACGGCGGGTGAGGACGCGAAGGGTTGCGGACCTCGCTCGCCTCGACCAGCCGCGCCCGTTTCACGCTACTAGTGTGCCACTTCGCCCGCCAATGCGGACAGTGTCGCCGTAACGACCGCCTTGGTCCGTTCGGCGGTGACCACCGCTGAGCCCGAGAGGCGCCGGACCGTGCGGCCGTCCATCCACAGCACCACCACGACGGCGGTCTTGACCGGACCGGTCGACACGATCGAAGCGTGCTCCACCTCGACGCGGGCCTCGGCGCCCCCTTGGCGAGCCTGCGAGCCGTAAGTCTGACCGGCCAGATGCGGGCGCAGGGCCTCCACGGTCGCCGCGGCCGCGGCGTGCTGGACGTGCCAGTCGACCGGCGGGACGGTGACCGCTCCGGAGGTCTCCCGGTCGCCCACGGCGAGCGAGACCGTCACCTCGGCCTCCATGCCCGAGGAGTTGATCTCGACGCGGCGCAGCTCGACCGCGCCGACGGCTCGGACCTCTGCCTCGACCTGCGGGACCGTCTCGATCTCGGACTGGGCCCGCTCGCCGGGCTCGTCGGCGGACCGCGGGCCCGGCTCGACCGCGCGCTCCTCGCTGAGCACGGCCGAGACCGAGGCGTGGACCTCTTCGCGGTCGACGCCGTCTTCGAGCTCCAGACGCAGGCTGGTGCTGCCGTCGGGCGAGGTGACGTGGTAGGCGTCGCGGACGCCGGGGACGCGACGGACCAGTTCGAGAAGCTGCTCCTCCTCGGGAACGGGCTGCTCGTCCTCGGGGCCGATCGCCGGCGGGGTCGGTTCGACCTCCGGTTGGCGCGAGATCTGCGGCGTGCGCGGCGGGGCCTGCTCGGTGACGGGAGGCGACGGCAGCGGCGGCGCGCTGGGCGTCGGAGTCTGCGGAGCGCCGGGCGTGGTCGCCTGGCGGCCCTCGGGCACCGGGATCGGTCCGGTCCTTGGCCCCTGTTCGAGGCCCTGGTCGGCGGGGTCGATCTGCGGCGCCGGGGTCGGGGCGGCCGGGGGCCGCGGCGGCGAGGCGGGGGGCTGAGGCGCACTGTACTGCTGCTGCGGCGCGCCGTGCGCCTCACCGGGCGCAGGGGTCTGCTGGGGAGCCGGAGGCTCGTGCTGCGCGGGCGTCTGGGGCGCGCTGGGCGCGTGGCTCGGGCCCGGCTGCCCGGGTCGCTGCGGGGAACCGGGGAAGTTGGCCGGACCGGAGGACGGCCCGGCCTCCGGGGTGCCGGGAGGCGCGGGCGCGTTGGGGCCGGGCGTGTTCGTCCCCGGCGGCGGTCCGGGTGCATTCGCTCCTGGCGGCGCGCTGGGCACACTGTTCGCGCCTGGCGGCGCGAACGGCGACTCCGGCTGCCCCTGGGGCTGCGGCGGTGCCGGCGGGATGGGTTCGAACTGCTCGCCGGCGTTGGGGCGCCGGGTGGCGGGGACGGTCGGTCCGGTCTCGGCGATCTCTACCGGGACGTTCGGCATCTGGTCGGTCGGGCCCTCGCTGTAGCGGTGCCGTCGCCCCCGGTCCGGGTCGAAGCGGTACTGCTCGGGCGGCTGCCCCGGGGCCTGCGGCGTCTGCTCGTCGGACTCGGCCGCTTCTTCGGCCGGGGCCCAGGACCTGCCCAGACGTCGGCGTGCCGGCGGCTCGTCCCCAGGTTGGCGCGGAGGCTCTTCCGGTCGGTTCTGGTCATACAACGGTCAGCAACTCCTTCATCTTCCCGCCCTGAAGGTACCTTGATGCGGCTAGCGGTCTGACGCCGAGTTTGGCCGGGCCGTACGCTGGGAAGCTCAATTCAGATTTCCGTAGACTTCGTAGGAACCGCAAGGGGTTGCCCCTGACGGATCGGCGACACGGACGAGAGAGGTGCCGGGGTGAACAGCGCTGGAGAAGGCAGAGTCCGACTGCCCAGGAGCGAGCGCCGGGCGCAGCTGCTGCAGGCGGCCCAAGAGGTGTTCGTCCAGCACGGCTACCACGCGACCTCGATGGACGACATCGCCGAGCGCGCAGGCGTCTCGAAACCCGTGCTGTACCAGCACTTCTCGTCGAAACTGGAACTGTATCTGGCGCTGCTGGACGGGCGCGCGTCAGAGCTGGTGAACCGCATCCGCGAGGCCATGGACGGCGCCGACGACAACAAGCAGCGGGTCAACGAGGCCATGCGCGCCTACTTCGACTTCGTGGACGCCCAGGGCGAGGCGTTCCGCCTCGTGTTCGAGTCCGACCAGCGGAACGACCCGGCCGTGGCCGAGCGGGTGCTGCGCATGGAGGCCGAGTGCGTGGCGGCCCTGGCCGACACCATCATGGCCGACACGCAGGTCGACAAGGCCCGCGCCGAGCTGCTGGCCACGGGCCTGGTGGGGGCCGCCGAGATCGCCGCCCGCAAGTGGATAGCCTCGGGCCGGGTGGTACCGAAGGAGGAGGCCGTCCAGCTGATGGCGACCCTCGCTTGGCGGGGCATATCTCACTTCCCGCTCGAAGGCGAAGCCGAGAGCGGGTAGATGGCAGGGTCCGCTCGAAGGCGAAGCCGAGAGCGGGTAATTGGCAAGGTCCGCTCGAAGGCGAGGCGGCCGAGTAACCTTGCCTCGTCTGAAGACGTCAGATTGATTGTGTTTGAGGAGGACCCGTGGAGGTCAAGATCGGCGTCCAGTACGCCCCACGTGAGCTGGTACTGGAGAGCAAGCTGTCGTCGAAGGACCTGGCCGAGACCATCGAAGAGGCGGTCAGCGGCGGGGGCATCCTGCGTCTGGAGGACGACAAAGGCCGGCAGGTGATCGTCCCGGTCGAGAAGCTCGCCTATATCGAGGTCGCCGCCCAGTCGCCGCGCCCGGTCGGGTTTACGGCCGACTCTTAGGAACCGGTTTCGCTGCGGCCCGGGGTGCGCCCCGGGCCGTTCGGCTACTCCAGGACCGTGAACGGGTCCGAGCCGACCACGCCCTCGCCTTCGGCGTCCTGTATCGGCTCCATGCTGGAGGTGT
The DNA here is from genome assembly GCF_016428645.1 of Glycomyces salinus. Classification (GTDB taxonomy): domain Bacteria; phylum Actinomycetota; class Actinomycetes; order Mycobacteriales; family Micromonosporaceae; genus Glycomyces; species Glycomyces salinus. The sequence continues at coordinate 11,595 of NZ_JAELXW010000039.1, forward strand.
GGACGCGGTACAGGTCGTCGCCGCTGACGACGATGACCGGCTCGCCGCGGGTCTGGTTGCCGGCCAGCGGGTCGGCCGGGTGGGCCGCGATCTCGCTGATCGGCGGGTAACCAGAGGTGCCCGATTGCACCTCCAGCTGGGAGTTGTCGATCGCCGCCCGGTGGAGCTGCTGGTCGTCAGGGCCCTGCCCGGCGATCCAGAGGTAGTCCTCGGCGCTCCAGGCGACGTCGCTGACCTCGGTCACGCCGGTCCCGATCCGGCGGGCGTCGGCCTCGTGGAGCTGGAAGTTCCCGTCGACGTCGACGCTCAACGGCGCGGCCATGGCCAGGTCGTCCTCGACATAGGCGGCCCGGCGGCCGTCGGGGGCGACAGCCAGCGCGGTGACGTCCTCGCCGCCGAGCACCTGGACGTTGCCGCTCTCAGTGTCGACGGCGGTGAGGACGCCGTCGTCGATGAGCAGGATGGTGTCCTGGCGCAGCCAGTGCGGGTCGCGCAGGCTCCCCGAGACGTCCTCGACGGTCGTCATCTCGTCGGGATCCGAGCCCGTCTGCAGGACCGGTCCGTTCTCGCCCGCGACGATCGCGGCGATCTCGGAGTCCGCGTCGACGGCGACGTCCCGCAGGCCGGCGGCCTCGAATCCGACCCAGGGGTGGTCGGCGGAGTTGCGGGCGATGGCCCCGTTCTCGAACTGCCAGACGGTGTCGTCGGAGACGAAGTAGGCGGTGTCGCCCATATCGGAGGCGGAAGGGATGGCGTTCCAGTCGCGCCATTCGGAGAAGTCGCCGGAGGCGACCTCTTCGCCGTTGACGCGCAGTTCGAGCGAGCCGGACAGTGCCAGGCTCCAGGCGATCTGCGCGGCCATGGCGTCGGCGGCCTCGCCCACGGCCTCGGTCGATTCTCCGGGAGTCAGATCGACGACCAGCGTGCCGTCGTCCGTGCTGGTCCGCACGGAGGTGCCGACGGGTATGGCGGTGCGGGAGGACAGGCGGGCCCAATCGGAGGGGCCCTGGAGCAGCCAGCCCAGGCGCACTTCGTAGCCGGTGGCGGCGTCGAGGTTCCCGTAGATCCAGCGCAGATCGGGGACCAGGGGCCCTTCGGTGCCGCTGGCCAGGAAGTACACGGGGGCCTCCTCGTAGGCCCGGTCGAACTCGGAGTAGAGCATCGAGACCTGCCGGGGCCACTCGATGACGGAGAAGACGTCGCCGACGTTCTCGCGGCGGACGACGATGTCCTCCTGGTAGTCGCGCTCTGGGGAGTCCATCTCGACGCGTCCGTCCTGCAGATAGCTGCCGACGATGGAGGCGGTGACGGTCACGGTGACGGTGTTGAAGTCGTCGCTCTCCTCGGACTCGTACTGGACGTCGGCGAGCAGGTTGATGCCGTCGCCGAGGTCGGAGAAGTCGCGTTCGCCGGTGAACACCGCGAGGCGGTCGTCGCGGGCGGCCTGGTCGGGGTTGCCGGCGGCGGCCCGCAGGAAGTTCTCGACGGTGCCCTCGGCGTCGTCGGTGGGCTCGTAGACCTCCTCGTCGAGCGAGGAGGACGCGCCGAAGTCGGTCGGCGCCTCCCCGATCACCTCGGGGTCGGTGTCCTCGGGGATGCCGCACCCGGCCAGGGCCGAGGCGGCGACGCAGGCGGCCGCGGCCGCGGCCAGGGTGCGATCAGTTCTCATCGACGGCCTCCTGTTCGATGCGGAGGGGGATCGGAGAGGAGATGACGCGGTTTCCGGCCTGAAGCGGCAGGGTGAGCACGAACAGGCTCCCTCGTCCCGGTTCGCCGACCGCCTGGAGGGTGCCGGAGTGAAGCCTGGCGTCTTCGAGGCTGATCGCCAGGCCCAGGCCGGTGCCGCCGGTCAGCCGGGCCCGGGAGGGGTCGGCGCGCCAGAACCGGTCGAAGACGCGCTCGGCCTGGCCGGGCTTGAGGCCGACGCCGTGGTCGCGCACGCCGATGGCGAGTGCGGTGTCCGATTCGGCGACGGTGACCTCGACGGGCTTGCCCTCGGCGTGCTCGATGGCGTTGGACAGCAGGTTGCGCAGGACGCGCTGGACGCGGCGGCCGTCGATCTCGGCGACGACGCGGCGGCCGGGCCGGCGGACGGTGACGGCCACCCCGCACTCCTCGGCCAGGGCGGCGTTGTGCTCGACCACGTCGTCGACGATGGGGTTGACGTCGACGGCCTCGACCTCGAGCGAGGCGAAACCGGAGTCGAAGCGGGAGATCTCCAGCAGCTCGCTCAGCAGCTCCTCGAAGCGGTCGATCTGCTGCTGGAGCAGCTCGGTGGAGCGCTTGGTGGCCTCGTCGAACTCGTCGCGGTTGTCGTAGAGCAGGTCGGCGGCCATGCGGATGGTCGCCAGGGGGGTGCGCAGCTCGTGGGAGACGTCCGAGGTGAAACGGCGCTGCATCATCGACATCTCCTCGAGCCTGCGGATCTGGCTCTGGAGGTTCTCGGCCATGAGGTTGAACGATCCGGCCAGGCGGGCCAGGTCGTCCGAGCCGCGCACCTCCATGCGTTCATGCAGGAGCCCGGCGGCGAGGCGCTGAGAGGTGCGCGCGGCCTCGCGGACGGGGGTGACGACCAGGCGGGTCACCAGGCCGGCGATGACGCCGAGGAGGAGCACCAGGGCGATCCCGGCGAGGGCCAGGTTGGTGCGGAGGAGGGTGATCGCGTCCTGCTGGGAGTCGAGCGGGTAGAACGCGTACAGCTCGAAGTCGACCACCTGCTCGATCGCGGTGCCGACGACCAGGAAGGGCGTCGAGTCGCCCTCGAAGTCGTAGGTGGCGTACTGGCTGGCGACGTTCCCCTCCGCGACCAGTTCGCGCAGCGTCTGAGAGGGGACGGGGGCGTCCTCGGGCGGACCGGACTTGACCACGTTGCCGTCGGAGGTGCGCAGGACGATGAAGGGCGCGTAGGCCGGGTCCTCGGCCATCTCGGCGACGATGCTGCTCATGGTCTGGGCCAGGGCGTTGTCGTCGGAGGAGGAGTAGTTGCCGAGCTGCTCGGCGGCGCGTTCGACCGCGTTCTCGGTCTCCTCGATGGCGCTGTCCCGGCGGTCGCCGAGCAGGCCGGAGGTGAACGATCCGGCCACGACGAAGCTGAAGGTGACCACCAGGACCGTCGAGGCGATCAGGGTCGAGGCGACGACGCGCAGCTGGAGGGAGGCGCGGAAGCGCGCCACGACCGCGACCGTCGCCTCGGTCGCCAGGGCCCGCACCCGCCCGACCAGGCCGCGGGGCGCCGAGCCGTTCTTACCCACTAGCCCAATCCGGCTTTGTATCCCACGCCGCGGACGGTCTGGATCAGCTGCGGGCGCTCGGGGTCGGGCTCGATCTTGGCGCGCAGGCGCTGGACGTGGACGTTGACCAGGCGGGTGTCGGCCGAGTGCCGGTAGCCCCAGACCTGCTCGAGCAGGACCTGTCGGGTGAAGACCTGGCGGGGCTTGCGGGCCAGGGCCACCAGCAGGTCGAATTCGAGGGGGGTGAGCTTGACTTCGGCGCCGTTGAGGGTCACCTGGTGGGCGGGCACGTCGATCTGGACCTGGAGGCCGGGCTTGCCGATCTCGAGGCGCTCGGGCGTGACGTCGTCGCCGCGGCGCAGGCGGGCGCGGATGCGCGCGACCAGCTCCTTGGGCTTGAACGGCTTGACGATGTAGTCGTCGGCGCCCGATTCGAGGCCGAGGACCACGTCGACGGTGTCGGACTTGGCGGTGAGCATGACGATGGGCACGCCGGACTCGCCGCGGATCGCCTTGGCCACGTCGATGCCGCTCATGCCGGGCAGCATGAGGTCGAGCAGCACGATGTCGGGGCGGTGCTCCTTGAACGCGGCGAGCGCCTTCTCCCCGTCGGTGACGAAGGTGGGGGTGAAGCCTTCTGTGCGGAGGATGATGCCGAGCATCTCCGCCAGCGCCGGGTCGTCGTCGACGACGAGTACACGTGCTCTCATGGACACCAGTTTTCCACCTCGCAAAAGCCGAGAGCACCACGGGTGGTCACCCGTGGTGCTCCAACTGTATCGATTACTCGGCGGACTTCTGGGCCCTGACCGGATCGGAGCCCGCGGCGATGGCCTCGAACGGCTCCCTGCCGGCGTGGATCTCGCCGAGCTGGACCATCTCGCGCTTAGTGAAGAACCCGACGATCCAGTCGGCCAGGATGCGGCCCTTGCGGCCGACTCCGGGGACCCGCGACAGGTGGTAGCCGCGGTGCATCAGCCAGGCGAGCAGGCCCTTGGCCTTGAACCCGTAGGTGTTGGCCACGCCCTTGTACAGGCCGAGGCCGGCCACCGAGCCGATGTACTTGTGCTTGTACGGCTGGAGCTCGCGGCCGACGTGCCGCCGGTAGACGTTGTCGGCCAGGATCGCGGCCTGGCGGACGGCGTGCTGCGCGCTGGGCGTGCAGTAGGGCAGCGGGAAGTCGGTGGTGTCGGGCACCTGGGTCGAGTCGCCGGCGCCCCACGCGTCCTCGACGACCTCGCCGATCTGGTCGGTCCCGGCCTCGACGCCGGTGGCGACCTGCAGCCTGGTGTTGGCCTCCAGGTGGCCCTTGGGGCCGATCGGCAGGTCGGTCTGCTTCAGCAGCGGGTTCGGCATGACCCCGGCGGTCCAGATGATGGTGTCGGAGTCGAACTCCTCGCCGTCGGTGAGGACGACGTGGCCGCCCTCGCAGGACTTGAGGGTGGTGCCCAGGCGGATGTCGACGCCGCGCTTGGTCAGCTGCCGGGCCGCGTAGGCGCCCATCTGGGGGCCGACCTCGGGCATGATCTTGTCGGCGTACTCGACCAGGTACCACTTGATCTCGGAGGGGTCGATCTCCGGGTAGTTCTCGACCACGGTCGAGGTGAGGTCCTCGAGCTCGCCGAGGGTCTCGGCCCCGGCGAAGCCGCCGCCGACGGTGACGAAGGTCAGCGCCTTGCGGCGCACGTCCGGGTCGTCGGTGGTGGCGGCGATGTCGAAGCGCTGGAGCACGTGGTTGCGCAGCCAGATGGCCTCGCCCATCGTCTTGATGCCGATGGCGATCTCGGCCAGGCCGGGGATCGGGAGCGGGCGGGAGACCGAACCGGGCGCGATGATGACTTCGTCGTACTCGATTTCGCGGGTCGGTCCGGTGAACGGCTGGATCGTGAGCTTGCGCTCGGCGTGGCGGATCTCGGTTACACCAGCGGTGACGATGGTGCAGTGTTTGAGCGCCTGTCGCAGGGGCACAACGCCGTGCCTTGGCGAGATGTTTCCGGCAGCCGCCTCGGGCAGGAACGGCTGGTAGGTCATGTGCTGGTTGGGGTCGATGACCATCAGTTCAACTTGGCCGCGCTTGATGTCGCTGCGGAGCTTCTTGCTCAAGCGTTCGGCAACGTAGAAACCGACGTGACCGGCACCTATCACGACAATACGTTTCACGTGTTCAATTCTGACGCCGCCTAGCCGGAGTTGTGTAGTGAACGCGCGAGGACGTAGATCACGGTGACCGCGGCCATGAGTCCGATGGCGACGGCGACGGTGGCCGGGATGGCGGCGAAATACGCGGTGAACAGGGCCAGAGCCAGCGCGAAGAACACCGTGGACGCCGAGATGATTCCCAGATGGCGACCCCAGGTGAGGATGATCTCACCGTCCACTGCGGTAGTTGTTCGGAAACGCTGGGCGATCGCGGCGGCCGAGTGGGCGGTGTAGAGCAGCAGCGCGATCGGCGCGGCCAGCCACAGGGTCGCCTCGTGGTCCGCGACCAGGGACGTGGTGGCCAGCCAGGCGGCCACGACCGTGAGCGAGGCGACCAGCGGTGCGGGACCGGCCGGCGCGAACGCGGCGAACAGGGAGACCCCGGCGGCCACGATGAGGTAGGCGGCGCTGGAGCCCCACGCGGCGGGCACGGCCAGTTCGGCGGCGATGAAGTAGGCCAGGCCGACCGTGGCCCGCAGCAGCACCGAGGCCGGCACGACCCGGCGGATCCACGAGGCCAGGCGCCGCCGGCCGGACGCGATCCGGTCGCGGGCGCCCTCGCGCACCGCCCGCAGGAGCCCTCGCTCGATGTCGGTCACCGGTACCGCCTCCGGGTCATCTGGGTCAGGACGGCGTCGAGGGAGGCCGAATCGGCCCACGGCTCGACCGCGACGCCGAGTTCGCGCAGTTCCATGACGGTGTTCTCCCGTCCCAGCCGCCACAGCCGCTCGGCGTAGGGGGTCCAGTGGGTCCGGGGCTGCGGGGCGACGTGATCGGGCAGGGTGTCGACGCACAGCACCGGCCGTCCGGCGCGGGCCAGCTCGGCGACCAGGCCGATCGACCGCTCCCCCAGCAGCGGGGTGAACACGACGTGGAGGCTGCGTTGGCTGTCGAGCTGGCGGCGCAGCATGTGGACCGAGGGCGGCAGGGGGTCGGGAGGGATGTCCACTGAGGCGAGCCAGCGCAGCAGCGCCAGGTTGTGGCGCCGCCCGGCCCCGGCCCGCATCCGGCGGCTTCGGGCGCCGAACTCGACGCAGCCGACCCGGTCGCCTTGGACGGCGTAGTGGGCGGCGACCGCGCCGGCGGCCCTGACGGTCAGGTCGGCGACCGAGGCCGTGCCGTCGATGCCTCCGGACTCGCCGGCCTCGAGCTGGAGGTCCAGGATCAAGGTCACATCGGTGTCGCGTTCGGACAGTGTGGCGTTGACGTAGAGGTCCTGCGAGCGCGCCGAGGTCCGCCAGTCGATGCGGCGGAGCCGGTCCCCGGGCTGGTAGAGGCGGACCTCGGCCAGTTCGCCTGAGTCGCCCATGCGGCGGGACCGGTGGACTCCGGCCACACCGTCGGCGAACGGCAGCGTGGCGGCCGAGGAGAACCAGTCGGGCACGGGCAGGACCCACACCTTGGCGCCGGGCAGGCTCTGCACGGTCGTCTCCAGCAGTCCCCCGCAGGCGAAGGACTGGAGGTGGACCGGCCCGAGATGGTGGCCGCCCCAGCGTCGGGCGCGTCCGGCCACGACCAGTTCGCGGGAGGTGGCCGGGCCGACGTGCTCGACGAAGTCGCCCCTGCCGGTGTGGAGGTCGATCCAGGGGTCGGCGGCGGCGGTGACCAGCGTGGTCACCGGGACCGGGGAGGGGTTGTCGACGCTGAGGACGGCCGAGGCGGTCGCGCCCTCGGCGCAGGTCTGGTCTCCGGCGTCGAGCGTGCCGCGCGGGGTCGAGGCGGGCCGGTCGCGCAGCAGCAGGATCGTCCCGAGCGCGAAGGGAGCGGCGAACAGGACCAGCTCGACCCGGCCGAACACGACCGCCAGCAGCAAGCACAGCGCAGGGACCGCCACCGCTCTGGTGAGCGCGGCGGTGCGCCGCCACTCCACCGGCCGCTCGGGGCGCGGCGCGCCGCGGACCTTGGCGTTGTCGGTGCGCAGGCTGAGCGCGGGGTCGAATCCGAGGCTCATCAACCCTGCGAAGCCTGAGAGTAGGTGGGGGCCTGGGCGGTCTGCGGGGCCTCGACGGCGCGGCAGATGTCGGCGACGACCTGGGCCGGGTCGATGCGGCGCATCCACAGCTCCGGGCGCAGGGTGATGCGGTGGGCCAGGGCGGAGGCGGCCACGCCCTTGACGTCGTCGGGAGTGACGAAGTCGCGTCCGCTCAGGACGGCCAGCGCCCGGGAGGCCAGCAGCAGCGCCAGCGAACCGCGCGGCGAGGCGCCGACCTGGAGCTGCGCGTGGCCGCGCGAGGCGGCGGTGATGGCGACCATGTAGCGGCCCACCGAGTCCTCGACGACGACATGCTCCAGGGCCTCCTGCATCTTGACCAGGGTCTGGGCGTCGATGACCGGGTCGAGGTCGACCTCTTCGCGGCGGCGGCCGAGGCGCCGCTGGAGGACCTCCCACTCCTCTTCCTGGTTCGGGTAGCCGAAGGACACGCGCAGCAGGAACCGGTCGAGCTGGGCCTCGGGGAGCTGGTAGGTGCCCTCGAACTCGACCGGGTTGGAAGTGGCCAGCACGGTGAACGGCCGCGGCAGCGGGTACGTCTCGCCCTCGACCGACACCTGGCGCTCCTGCATGGCCTCCAGCAGCGCCGACTGGGTCTTGGGCGGGGTCCGGTTGATCTCGTCGGCCAGCAGCAGGTTGGTGTGGACCGGTCCCTTGCGGTAGACGAACTCGGCGGTCTTCTGGTTGTAGAGGAAGGAGCCGGTGACGTCGGCCGGGAGCAGGTCGGGCGTGAACTGGAGGCGCCTGAAGTCGAGCCCGAGGCTCTGCGCGAAGCAGCGCGCGGTCAGCGTCTTGCCCAGCCCCGGGAGGTCCTCGAGGAGGATGTGGCCGCCGGCCAGGATGCCGGCGAGGACCAGTTTGAGGGCCTCCTCCTTGCCGACCACGACCGACTGCACGGACTTGAGGACCGCCTGGGAGTGGGAGGCGACCTCGTCGAGGCTGATCGGAGGGGCATCGTTGTCGGTCATATGTCCTCGATCCTTCTTAGGTGTTCGTCGAGCTGCGTCTCGGTGGGGCAGTCGGGCACGGGTCGGGTGAGGAACGCGAACGTGCGCGCGCCGAGCAGTTCCCGGCACTGCTCGGGGTCGCCGGTCAGAGACAGGCCGCGGCGCAGGCGCAGGCGTTCCTCGACCAGTTCGACCATGGTGGTCTTGGCGTTGCCGCCCTCGAAGCGGCCGGGTTTGGTCTCGGCGAAGATGAGCCGGTCCTCCCAGCGGTTCACCTCGTTGAAGGGCCGCCAGGTCGGGGTGTTGACCTTGCGGGTGACCAGCTCGGGCCCGGGTTCGGTGTCGGGCCGGATGGCGGAGACCATCGAGGAGGCGGCCAGGGCCGACAGGGTCAGGAGCGCGACCTGCCACAGCAGCATGTCCACCCCGGAGACGCGCGCGACGCCCCAGGCGAGGACCGCGGCACCGATCGCGCCGACGGCGGACCAGATCCGCAGTCGCCCGAACGGGGCCCAGAACGTCTTCATCGCACCTCCCTGACGCCGAGCTGCCGCTGCAGGTCGATCAGCGCGTCACGGGCCGAGTCGCGGTCGGCTTCGCCGACCGCGTGCGGCGAGTAGCGGGCGCGCAGGTAGGCCGTCGACAGCCGCTCCAGTGAGCCGCCTTCGAGCCGATGGGTCTCGAGGAGCCTGCGGGTGAGGTCGGAGGGCACGTCCGAGGACTCGCGGGGAATCCCGACGGCCTCGCTGGCGTGCTCGAAGTGGACCCAGCAGGCGATGATCGCGCTGCGCGGATCGGTCCCGAGGTCGATCTCGGCCAGCCCGGCCTCGACGGCCTGCTCGACCAGTGCGATGTCGCGCCGCAGGTACTGGGCCTCCTCGACGGGACGGTCGGAGGCGGGGGGCTCGACGACCCACTGGAGGAGGCGCCGGGCCAGGAAGTACAGCAGCAGCGTCAGCGGGATGCCGACGAGTATTCCCAGGATCAGCCAGGAGACCCAGCCGGGAATCGGAGACGGGGACTCCTCGTCGGCGGGGGTGATCTCCTCGAGGCTGGGTCTCTCCTCTATCTCGGGTGCGAGCTCCTCGACCGAATCGGTCGGGCTCTCCCAGGAGACCTCGCGCTCGCCCCACTGCAACCCGGATCCCTGCGCGGCGATCCCGGCGATCATCAACCCGGCCGCGACGACGACCACGGGCAGCCAACGTCGCCGCATCAGCGGACGCTCCTCACCCGAGCACACGCTTTCCACGCGTTCCGTCCCACAACCAGAGTCACAAAAATCCTCTCGAGGGGTAAAGGGTCATCCGTGAGCCCCACCATATCCCCTCCCCCGCGCCGCCCGCACGCCCCGATCCACGTACCGAAAGTGTTCGCGAACCCCGAAGTAATTCAGCTGGTTTCCCGATGAGAACGATCGGCATGTGCTGACGGCGGCAATCGCCTGCCGAGCCGATGCCATAGTGACTTTCGATCTCAAGGACTTTCCGGCGGAGCCCCTCGCCCAGTGGGGCATCGAGGCTTGGAGCCCAGACGAGTTCGTCTTCGACCTGGTCGACTTCGACACCAAACGCGTGTGGGGATGCCTCCAGCGCATCGCCGATTCCCGGCGCAATCCACCTGAGACCATTGAAGACGTGCTCACCCAGCTTGAACGGCCAGGCCTGATCGAGTCGACCGCCAGGCTTCGAGCGGGCTGATGTTCGCGCTGGTTCGCAGCAACTCAAGCAAGCCCAAGAGTTCGACCTTCTAGCGAAAGCGGCGGACGAAGCGGTTCTGGAGGAAGTTCTCCACGGCTTTTGCGGAGTACTCGCGGCGTACGTAGGCGACGGCCTCGCGGCTGGGGACTCCGTCGAGGATCGCGAGGCAGGCGAGCGTGGTCCCGGTCCTGCCGCGCCCGCCCCGGCAGGCGACCTCGACCCGTTCGTGGGCGGCCCGCTCCCAGAGTTCGACCATGGCCGCGCGCGAGTCCTCGCGGTCGCGGGGAAGCCGGAAGTCGGGCCATTCGACCCACCGGTGCTCCCAGTCGAAGTCCGGAGGCTCGTGGTCGAGCACGTAGAGCCCGAAGGTCGGATCAGGACCGGAAGGCTCGGGCCGCGCCAGCCCCCGCCCCCGGACCAACCGCCCCGAAGGCAGCCGCAGAACTCCCTCGCCGCCCGGATCCCAGGTCTCGGTCATGTCTTCGATCCTCCAAGCAGCCGGGAACACGACTCATCGAGAAGCCTCCGCGACGTCAGTCCGAGCTCGCATCACTTAATGGCGCAAATATCTGAAATACAACTTTTGCCAGGAATCTCCGATGTCGGGATCTGCTTCATCGTTGCCCTAACTTCGGTTGCGTGACAACACATGCACACGATACGCCGCTGAAGCTATGCCGCACTCGGCCCGGATTCGCGGTCGAGCTGGCGGGTGACCTGCTCGGCATCGCGATTCCGGACCACGACGAGGTGCTGCCGTTCTCGGAGTCCGCGACCGACCAAGAAGTCAAGGACCTCAACTGCGACAACGTCGCAGTGTGCCGACATGGAGGTGCGAACCGGCTCGGGATCATCATCGAGGTCCAGCGCGGCATCGACGACGGTCGGAATGACCGATCTACCGGGAGGAAGACCGGAGGGAAACGGTACTCGTGGCCGGCCTACGTGACCAACGTCCGCCAGCGGCTGGAGGCACCGACGGTGCTGGTACTCGTGTGCCCCGATCAGGTCACGGCAGACTGGGCCCGAACTCCGATAGACGTCGGCCACCCGGGCTTCGACCTCGTTCCGCTGGTATTGGCGCCCGACAACTATCCGAAGCTCACCGAAGTGTCCGGAACCGGCGCGCTCGCCGAGAAGATGGTGGTCGGAACGCTGATCCACGCCCGCGCTCCCGAAGCCAAAGAGATCCTGCAAGCCGCGGCCGAGGAACTCGCGCCGCTTCCGAAAGAACTCGCCGCACGCTACGCTCAATACATGCTCGGCCAGCTCGATGAGCGGCCACGCACGATCCTGGAGGCCCTGATGGAGACCGAGACCTACCCGTACCAGAGCAAACTCCTCGCGGACCGCGAAGCCCGCGGTGAAGCCCGCGGACGGGCCGAAGGCGCCGAGGACATGCTGCTGACCGTCATCGAGGCCCGAGGACTTCCCATCACCGCGAATCAGCGACACCGCATCGAGCAGTGCGACGACCTCGACCGGCTCAAGCAGTGGGCGAAACGAGCGATCAGCGCGCCGACCGTCGAGGACATCCTCACCTGACCAGCGGCCGAACCTTCGGCGGCCCGCAGAGTCACGACCAGACTAAAATCAACGGTGCGGCCATAATAAGATTCACACTGCGACCATTGCAAAATAGATAGGCGACCATCCTAAAATAGGATGTCCTATACTGCAGCAATGGTCCAGATTCCTCCATCACCGATCGGCGCGCTCCTGCCCCGTCATGCCGCCGACATCCTCAGCGAGGCGATGACCGACACGCGAGTGGTGCTGGTCAACGGCGCTCGCCAGTGCGGCAAGAGCACTCTGGCCATGCAGGCAGGCAAGGTACGAGGAGCCGAGTGGCGAACTCTCGACGATCCCCAGACCCTCCAGTTCGCGAGGGACAACCCCGGCGAGTTCGTGGAGACCGACCGGACCATGATCATCGACGAGATCCAGCGGGCGCCGGAGCTGCTGCTGCCCGTCAAGTACTCGGTCGATCAGTGGCCTCAGCCAGGGAAGTTCCTGCTCACCGGCTCCGCTCGAGTCATGGGCCTGCGGAACCTCCCGGACACCCTCGTCGGGCGCATGGAGACGGTGGAACTCTGGCCGCTCTCTCAGGGAGAGATCGACGGCAGGCCCGACGACTTCATCGACGCGATATTCGAACACGGCGCCGATTTCCGGCATTCCTCCGGAGAGTCGCGCCGCGACTACATCGACCGGATCACCCGAGGCGGTTTCCCGACGGCCGTGGCCCGGACGGGGCAGCGTCGGGACCGGTTCTTCAGCGCGTATATCGCGGACCTCATCAATCGCGACGTCATGGAACTGGAGCGGATCAGGCGCACGACGGAGCTGCGCCGCATGGTGGACATGCTCGCCGGGACCGCAGGACAGCTCCTTGTGCAGAGCACTCTCGCGAACCGCCTCGGGATCACGCAGCCGACGGTGAGTTCATATCTCGGTCTGCTCGAAGAGGTGTTCCTCGTCAAGCGGATCCCCGCCTGGTCACGGAACATCTCCACGCGCGCGGTCAAGACCCCGAAGCTCGCGTTCGTCGACTCCGGAATGGCGGCACATCTGCTGGGTATCGACGCTCATCGACTCCGCCGGCCCGGGGCGCCGCTTGGACCGCTTCTGGAGAACTTCGTAACGATGGAGATCGCCCGGCAGCTCACCTGGGCTCGAGAGCAGATCGGCCTCTACCACTACCGCACCAAAGACAAGACCGAGGTCGACATCGTTCTGGAGAACCGCCGCGGCGAGGTAGTGGCCATAGAGGTGAAGGCGGCCGAAACGGTCAAGTCCGAAGACTTCAAGGGCCTCCGGAATCTCGCCGGCCACCTCGGCGGCGACCTCCTCCTTGGGGCGGTGCTCTACACCGGCAGGCATACTCTCACGATCGACTCGAACATGCTGGCGATCCCGATCTCAGCTCTCTGGGAAGGTCCGACCGACTGATTCGCCGCCAGAGTGACAGTGCACTTCTGGAACCGTCGGACGAAGCGGTGTCGGGCCGGGGCTTCCACGGCTTTCTCGGCGTATCCGCGGCGGACACAGGCCAGCGGACCCACCGGGACTCCCATTCGAAGGGCCCCGGCTCTTTCCCGAAGACGTAGAGCCCGAGGTGGGGATCCGGACCGGGCGCCTTGGGGCGGCCCAGTCCCCACCCGCGGAAGAGCCGACCGGAAGGCAGTCGCAGGACGCCTTCGCCGTCGGGGTTCCAGGTATCGGCCATTCGCGCTCACGCTCCGAAGCAGACGAAGGGGTGCCAGGGGCGGTTCTCGCCCACGGCTGCCAGGGCCTCGGCCGGGGTGGCTCCTGCGGCGCAGCGGCGGTGGTAGTCGATCATCATCTCGGCGGCCAGGTCATCGGGGACGCGGCCGAGACTGGAGACCACTGTAGAAGTGCCGGCGTGCAGGAGCGCCGCGGTGAACCCGAGCGTCTCGTGTCCCACGGTGACCGTCGACCGTCCCAGGTCGCAGGAAGACAGGACCACGTGGGCGGGAGGCTGGTCGAGGCCGAGCAGCTCGTAGGCGTTCAGCGGACCTTGGGCGAAGTTCAGGCGCGAGAACAGGACGTTCTCGGGCTCGTGGTTCCCATGGGCGGCGAGGTGGGCGACCGAGGCGCCGTCCAGCGACTGGAGGATGACTTCGGGGTCGGACTTCTCGGCGGGTATCAGGTTGGAGCCCGGATAGAGTTCGGCGACCTCGACGATCTCGGCCCCGGCCCGGTTCAGCGCCGGACCGGCCGCGACGAGCGCCGGGCCGCTCGCCCGGGTGCGGGTGGCCGCGCGCCACCATGCCTCGGCGGATGGCGCGACCGTGAGCGGCCTGCCGCGCAGCGGAGGCAGCAGGGGCCACGGTACCCAGGCGATCTGGGAGTGCGGCACGAACACCACTTGCCGGTCCCCGACGTAGTCGCTGATCGGATCCCAGATGCCGGCGGCGAGCGCATCCGTGTTGCGTTTCAGGGACCGCTCGACGCTGAGCCGCAGCATATCGGGAAGCCGGTTGGAACCGAGCGCGTCCAGGTCGGCTCCGAGCCGCCGACCGGCCTCGGCGGCCTCCTCGGTGTCCATGAGTTGGACCTGCCGGAGCTCGTCTCCCCCGGCGAGCACCGCGCAGAGTCTGCCGGCGATCCCGAGCATCGTCACCAGGACGGTCTCCCGCTCCTGCGCGAGGCCGTGGATCACTTCGGGCGTGATGCGCTCCTCTTGACGCCGCGGCCCCGGCCTCCCGCGGTCGTAGGTCCGGATCTCCTCTTCAAGCTCCCGCACACGCGACTGGAACCCGGTCGGGTCCTCTCCTGCCGCTCGCTGAGCCCAGATCTGCTGACGGGCCTGACGAAGACGACCGAGGACCTCCCGGACATGCGAATCGGCGCTCGACTTCACCGGTGGAATGCGGAGGACCTGCGCCCTGCTCCGCTCCGCCCACTCCAATGTGTCCCCGGGCGAGTTCCCGCGGCCTGCCCTGCCCAGGCCCTTGCTCGCCAGTTTGATTCCCAATGCCGACACGCCGGCCTGGAATTCCACCGAGCCGAACTCGACCCGGTAGGTGTCCAGCAGGTCCAGTCCCTGGCGGAGATACGGCAGCGGGTCCTCTCCGCGGGCTTCGGCGAGTTCCGCCTTCGCCAGGTGCCAGGCCAGGCTCTCGGCCAGGGTCTCGTAGACCTTGCTCTCGGGCGGCAGGTGCAGCCGGGCCTCGGCCTCTTCCAAGTCCCCCGAGCGAATCCGCGCCCGGGCGGCGAGCACCCTGGTCTGGGCGAGCCGCAGCGCCCACCCGCGGCTCTCGAGCGCGTCGCACAGGCGCGAGACCTTGTCGGCGAAGTCCGAGCCTTCCCGATTCGAGTCGAACTGTCCCTGCAGGATCAGCAGCTGCGCCAGGAAGGCCATGGGCTCGTTGCCCTGCTGGTACAGGGAGTCCATCGCCTGCTTCGCCCAGGCACCGGCCAGTTCGAACTGATTGTCCTCGAACGCCACCACCGCTCGCCAGAACTCCGCGATCGCGGCGTCCCTGCGGTTTCCGGACGACCGCATGATCTCGATTTCCGCGGACCAGTGCTCTACGGCCTGCGAGTACAGGCCGACGCTCAGCAACGCGTCGGCATAGGAGCCGTGGAGATATCCTTCGAGCTCCGGGGAGTGCTCCCGGTACTGGGTCCTGACCTCGTCGAACGTCTGCAGCGCCCTCGTCACCTCTCCGAGGTCGAACCAGTGCAGCGCCTCCTGGTGCATGGCCTTGGCCCGATGCACGGGACTGCCCATCTTCGTGTAGAGTTCGACGGCATTCTGCGTGCTCTGCAGGCCCTTCTCGACCTCTCCGAGGTCCCGCCACACTCCGCCCCGGTTGACGAAGAGTCCCGCGTACATCCAGTCCGGTCCATGCTCCTCCAGGTACGGCTCGGCGGCGTCGAACCACTGGAGACTGTCGCGCGGGCGACCGCTCAGCCACAGGATCAGTGCGCGCTGGTGCAGGAGCATCCCCCGGTCGCGCGCGTCGGCGAAGGGTTCGGCCCAGGCGAGCGACTGGAAGCCTTCGTTGGGTTTTCCCTGGCTGGTCAGATTCGCCGCCCGCACGACCAGCACCCGGACGATCAGTCGCGCACGGGCGGTACCTGTGACCGGCGGGTTCTCGGGGTCCCAGTCCAGCAGCTCCAATGCTGCTTCGAGCGCCTCGGACGCCTCGGCGGTGCGGCCGCGACGGTCCAGACGCTGGCCGCGTGAGAACATGCGCCATGCGCGAGAAAGCATTCTTTACATGCTACAGCCGTACTGCGGGTGTCACGACGACCGCCGGAAGCCCCTCACGCTGCAGTCCTTCAGCCGGTCGAATCACGAGTTGAAACATCTGGCCGTGCGGAAGACCCTCCAGGACGAATCTGCCGGTCTCATCGGATGAGGCCAGTTTGGTCGCTTGCGGACTCCGTATCTCGACTTCGTAGGTGCCTTCCGGACCGATCCACCCGTCTAGCCGCACTTCGCCCATTGCGGTGGGCCGCGGGGTGACCATGACGGTCACGGTCTCGCAGTCGAAGGTGATCGACGCGTGATCGCCCTGCCCGACTGCCAGATCGGCCTCGCCTCTGACGAGAGAGAGCTCGTTCTGGCTGATGCTCGCCACGCGGGCGTCGAGTTCGGCCTCGATTTCGAGCGCGAACAGGATCCTCTCGTTGAGGTCCTCCGGGATCGGATCGTCCGTCCGATGCAGTTCGTTGATCACCGTCAGAATTCGCTGGTCGCAGGAGTCCAACGGCTCGTAGTCACCCTGGTCCTCAAGTTCAGGTCGCGTCATCGTCCTGCTCCTCACCTCTGCCCCAGCCCGGATCGGCCAGCAGCGTCTTCCTCAGTTTGTTCAGGCAACGGCCCCTGGTGGGGCCGATGCTTCCCCTCTTCATCCCCAGCGTCTCGGCGATGTCGTCGTAGTCGGGCCGGTCGACCGACGCCACGAAGGCGAGCAGTCTCCGGCACTTTTCCGGCTGGGCAAGGAAAGCACGCCGCACGGCCTCGTGTTCGGTATCGCGGACCAGGCTGTCCTCGATGCCTTCGATGGTCGGTTCTTGGATGTCGATCGGATCGGAGGCGATCTCGCGGCGGGAGCCGCCGATCAGCTTCCAGGCTTCGCGCCTGACGGTGGTGAGCAACCATTTGGTCAGCGCTCGTGGTTGTTCCAGCTCGTTTCCAGGGCGCCACAGGCGAAGCCACGCGGTCTGCACGGCGTCGGAGGCGCTCTCCCGGTCCAGGCCCGCCCGACGCGCCGCCCGCCAGAGCAGCTCGTTGAGTTCCTCGACCAGGGTTCGCTGAGCACTTCTGTCGCCGCCGCGCGCGGCGAGGTACAGCTGCGCGCGGCGGTCGTAGTCCACAGCGGTCACCGATTGAGCCGGAATCGCGTTCATTCCCTCAGGCTAACGGTTTTTCAATCGCTTGAGGGCCCCGTGGACCCACGTCGCGGCCTGGACGGAGTTCTCGACCGCCGCCGGGGGAACGCCTGAATCGGCCATCTCGTTGGCCAGGTATGCGGCCGCCACCGGCGCGGCGAACGAGGTGCCGCTCCAGATGGCGTATCCGGCCGAGAAGTCGTCCGGGTCGTGGCTCTCCCGGTGGCGGTCGATCGAAGACATCGACTGCCGATCGGGCATGCGCGATCCCTTGCCGTCGCATGGGAACGTGCTCACCAGGGCCGCGCCGGTGGCGAAGCACGAGACCCAGGTGCCGTCGTTGGAGAACATCGCGACGTTCCGGTTGGAGTTCAGCGCCGCCACGCTGACGACCGGGGCGGAGTCCTCGGCCTGCGGGTGCGCGGCGAAGGCTGCCGGATAGAACGGGCGGTCGGAGGACTGGTTGCCGGCCGCGGCGACCACCGGCACTCCGAGGGCCGTCAGGCGATCGACCTCCGCCTTGAGCCAGCGACCGGGCTGGTCGTCGGGGTCCTCGTCGACGTATCCGCTCGCCACGACCACCATGTCGGCCTCCACCGCCTGAGGGTCGCCGCCCCGGGCCGCTTCGACCTGGTTCGCCACATGGCGCAGCGCCGCGATCATCTCGTGCTCGTAGCTGAGCCCGTCGTTGTGGACGACTCGCAGCGAGTACACCTGGACGTCCGGGGCCATCTGGCGAAGCAGGCCCGTCATGAACGTCCCGTGGCCGTAGTGGCTGGCGATCTCCTTGATCAGGTTGGGTTCGTGGACCGGTCCCTCCCACGGCGTCTTCAGCGGTCCCGCGAGGGAATCCGCGTGCTTCGCCAACTCCTCCTGGAACTCGTGGTCGACCACCACGAAGGTGTCCTCGCGCATGGTCCGATCGGAGACGTCGAACGCGGGGTGCTGCCGGGGCACGCCGGTGTCGAGGATCGCGACCTTGACTCGGCGATCCAAGAGGCGTCGCGGAGGCATCGGGTTCACCATGTCGACCGGGATGCGCCCGAGTGGGCTCAGGTGCGCTCCCACCGGGGACGGCTCGGGGCTGCCGATGCTGGGACCGTTCTTCGAGCACACCAGGAGGTGCTCCAGGCCGACCTTGGCGGCGATCTCGTCCTCGAGCCGGCCCTGGGTCACCGCCGAGCGCACGGACTGGAGCACCGCCCAGGCGTCCACTGTCGCGGGGCCTCCCCGGCCGCTCAGGGTGACCGGCACTCGGCTCGAGCCCTGACCGGCCACGATCGACCTGGCCGACTGGCATTCCAGCTTCAGGCCGTTCGGGCGCAGCGCGTCGGAGAGCCGACCCCGCGCGTCCGGGTCCCCCACGACGGACTCATCCACAAGGAGTCGGTCGTAGCGGTAGATGGTGCCGACCGGCATGGGCTGCTCGGGTGCGCGGACCACGTCTCCGGGGCGCAGCACACGGCTGCCGTGGCGGTCCAGCGCGATCGGAGAAAGTTCGGGGACACCGTCCATCAGATGGCGACCGGGGTTCGGCTCCAAGTGCGGCTCTTCGTTGGCGAAGACCAGACGCATGGGGAGCTCCTCTCGTCTCGGGGGTGTATGTGGATGTGGTTGTGATGCGAGCCCACGACTCGCAAGAGGGGCGGGTCCACATGGACGATAGCCCTCGGGACTGCTGTGGCGCGTGCGCCCAGCTCGGTTGTTCAGATCGGGAGGCACTCTAAACCCGAAATGCCGCCATCGTCACGGACTGGGACGTTATCAACGGCATTCACCCCTGAAGAGTCCCGCGCCCGTCCCGAGATACACGGGTCGGCGGAATTTCTTCGGGGGTCCGGGCCGCACGGACGGCCGCCCGGCGGGCCGATCAGAGGTCGGGCGTTGGTCTAGGCCCAGGTCGGGAGGTCGAATTCGCCGTCCCGCAGACCCTCCTGGAACGCCTTCCACTCCTCGGGGGTGTAGATGAGGATGTCGCCGTCGGGGTCGTCGGCCCGGCGCAGGGCCACCATGCCGTTGTCGGCGTAGCCGATCTCCAGTTCTCCGGGGGTGCCGTCCTCGGTGGCGGGCCGCTCCCAGCGGGCGGCGGCGGTGTCGAATTCTCCCTTGAGCGGGTGCTCACGCTTGGTCATCGCTCAAGCATAAGGGGCCCGGACCCTCCCGGTCCGAGCCCCTTTGAGTCGCTTCGCGCGCCGCTACTCAGCCCTGATGCGGGTAGCGGTACTCGGTCGGCGGCACGAAGTTCTCCTTGATCGAGCGCGGGCTGATCCAGCGGACCAGGTTCTGCCAGGAACCGGCCTTGTCGTTGGTGCCCGAGCCGCGCGAGCCGCCGAACGGCTGCTGGCTGACGACGGCGCCGGTCGGCTTGTCGTTGATGTAGTAGTTCCCGGCCGCGAACCGCAGGTCCTCGCTCGCGCGGGCGATGGCGGCCCGGTCGGTGGCGAACACGGCCCCGGTCAGCGCGTACGGGGCGACGTCGGCGGCCTGGCGCACGACGGCGTCGAACTCGGAGTCCTCGTAGACGTAGACGGCGTTGATCGGGCCGAAGTACTCGTCGGTGAACACCTCGTGCGTCGGGTCGGTCGCCTCGATCAGGGTGGGCTGGACGAAGAAGCCCTCCGAGTCGTCGGCGGTGCCGCCGGTGACGACGGCGGCTTTGTCGTCGCCGGCGATCCGCTCGAACAGGGCGGTGTGCTTGGCGTAGGCCCGCTCGTCGATGACGGCGCCGCCGAAGTTGGAGAAGTCGGTGACGTCGCCGTAGGAGACGTCCTCGGTCATGGCGACCACGTTGTCGCGCAGCCCGTTGTTCCACAGGGACGCCGGGACGTAGGTGCGCGAGAGCGCCGAGCACTTCTGGCCCTGGTACTCGTAGGCGCCGCGGACCATGGCCACCGCCAGCGCCTGCGGGTCGGCGCTGGGGTGGGCGATGATGAAGTCCTTGCCGCCGGTCTCGCCGACGATCCGCGGGTAGGCGCGGTACCCGGAGATGTTCTCCCCCACCGTCCGCCACAGGTGCTGGAACGTGCCGGTGGAGCCGGTGAAGTGGATGCCGCCGAGGTCGGGGTCGACCAGGGCGACGTTGCTGACCGAGTCGCCGCGGCCGGTGACCATGTTGATGACCCCCGGGGGCAGCCCGGCCTCGAGCAGGACCTTCATGATGAAGTGGGCGGCGAACTGCTGGGTGGTCGAGGGCTTCCAGATCACCGTGTTGCCCATCAGGGCCGGGGCGGTCGGCAGGTTCCCGGCGATGGCGGTGAAGTTGAACGGCGTGATCGCCACCACGAAGCCGTCGAGCGGCCGGTGGTCGGTGCGGTTCCACAGGCCCGCCGAGGAGTTGGCCTGCTGCCGGTAGATGCCCTCGGCGAAGCTGACGTTGAAGCGCAGGAAGTCGATGAGCTCGCACGCGGAGTCGATCTCGGCCTGGGCGGCGGTCTTGGACTGGCCGAGCATGGTCGCGCCGTTGAGCACGTCGCGGTAGGGCCCGGAGATGAGCTCGGCGGCGCGCAGGAAGATCGCGGCGCGGTCGGCGAAGGACATGCGCATCCAGTCGGCGCGCGCGGCCTTGGCGGCGGCCACGGCGTCCGCCACCTCGGAGTCGGTGGACTCGCGGGTGATGCCGAGGACGTGGCGACGGTTGTGGGGCTGGACGACCTCGATCTCGGAGCCGGTGCTGCGCCGCCACTGGCCGGCGATGTTCATGTCGAGTTCGAGCTGCGTGCTGGCGAGCTCGGCGAGCTTCTTCTGGAGGCTCTCGCGCTCGGGGGTGCCCGGTGCGTAGCCGTGCACCGGTTCATTCGTCGGGGTGGGGACGTTAAACAAGGCGTCCATCGCATTCTCCCAATGATTCGATGGTAGTACTGGGCATGGCTCTGTGTTTCAGAGGCTACCCTATGCGCTCCGTTTCCGTCATCATCGCACAGTTCGGCCGCGCCGACCCCATGCGAGGCGTACAAATACGGACCCAGTGTGATGTGGCTGCCCACAAGCGGAAAGTACCCTGGGCTGGTGACCGATACACAGGATTCGCTCCTCGACCAAGGGGAGGACGCCGGCCGGGACGAGCGGGTGCCGGAGCCGGGGCGCGAGCACCTCTCCGTGACCGTCGCGCTCGCCGTCGGCGCGGCGGCCTCACTTGCGGGCGTGCTCGTCTCGCTCTACTCACTCGCCGGCATGTCCGACGGGCTCGACGACACCGGCGTGGTGATCCTGGCGAACAGCCTGTTCAGCCCCGTCATCGTCGCCGTCTTCGCCGGAGCGGTCGGGGGCCTGGCCGCCGCCAGGCTCCCCGGGCCGCGGATAGGCCTGACCGTGGCCGGGTTCGCCGTAGTCGGCCTGGTCGGCGGCGTCGCGGCCTACCTGGCGTTCCGGGTCGACGCCGGGATCGCACTCGCCCTGGCCCTGGTCCTGTTCGGCTCGACCCTGCTCGGCGGGGCGCTGACGCTGACGCGCCACCGCCTCCCGGTCGCCGCCGGACTGTCGGCCGCATTCGTGCTGCTGCTGATGATGTTCGCGCGGGGCTTCATCGACGCCTCGCAGGTCAGCCTGTGGTCCGACCCGCTCGACCAGTACGGCGCGCTCGGCGCGGCCGCCCCGTTCGCGGCGGGCCTGATCTGCGGCTTCCTCGCCTACGTGTTCCTGCGCAAGGCCGACGCCGGGGCCAGGCTGCCCGGGTACCTGTTCGCCGGGGCCCTGCCGGGCGCGATCTGGCTGATGTCGACGATCATCACCCAGGTCGGCGTCGAGGTCGTGCTCGCGCTCGGTGTGGACCAGATCTCCTCGCTCGACTCGGCCTTCTTGAGCCTGAGCTTCCAGTGGCAGTACAACGGCTCGATGACCGTCCTGTTCGGCGGCGCGGTCTGCGCCGTCCTGGCCTACGGCCTGCTCACGCCCAAACCCGACAAGAATAACTGACTTCAGCAGTCCGCCGGAAGGATCTTGAACGAGTCGAATCCGGCCGTCAGCGGCCTGATCGCACGAAAATCGCGCTGGTCGAGCGTGAAGATCAG
The DNA here is from genome assembly GCF_016428645.1 of Glycomyces salinus. Taxonomy (GTDB): domain Bacteria; phylum Actinomycetota; class Actinomycetes; order Mycobacteriales; family Micromonosporaceae; genus Glycomyces; species Glycomyces salinus. The sequence continues at coordinate 33,537 of NZ_JAELXW010000039.1, forward strand.
GTCGGTCTTGTACTCGTCGGCAAGAACGACTCCGACGCAATCGGCCAGGTCGAGCTCAAGGGTCGAATACTTGCGTTGCACTTCGTGGGCGATCTGCAATCGCTCGAGAGTGATCGCACCGAGTACGTCGTCACCATCGGCCAACCTACCCAGCAGCACCCCTATGACGGCGTGTGCTGTATCGAATCCGCTTCGCGCGTAGGCGAGATGGTGAAGTTCTGTGAGCACCATCGGCGATAGCACGAAGGTCTCGGCGTTCAGCACCGAAACCGCGGCATCGTGCTCGGGTTCCGTCCGACCGAACGCCGCCAGCAGCGCCGACGTATCGGCTATGACGATCACCGGCGAGCGGCCTTGCGCTCGATCGCCTCATCGAGCGCGCGTTCCTGCTCCTCCAGGGTCATAGGCTCACCGAGATCGAATACCGGCAGTGGTTCCCTCTCTGGACGGTGGTCCTCGACATACTCGGACACGATTCGGCGCAGCAGCTCGGCACGAGTGATTCCGAGCTTCCTGGCCATGGCGTCAAGTCGCCAGATGTCAGTCTCACGCAGATATGTCGTGGTCTTCCGCTGCTTCTCAGCCATGCGATATATGGTACCCGCTATGGTGGCAGGGTCCGCACCTGGTAAATAGAACTTCTGGTCTTGGATCCGCAAGGAACCCCGAGCCGTGTCGTACGGAGGTCAGCCGACTCCCGGCAGGTTCTCCAACAGGTCCCGGAGCTCGGAGGGGTCGTACCAGTCGAGGACGTGGGACTCGACCTCGTCGAAGTCCGGGTCGTCAGCGGCCAGGGCCGCGGCGACCGTCTCGGCCGCGTCGGCGTCGTCGACGTGCACCGCGGCGACCTTCGCCAGCTTGACGCTGCCCGAGAAGCCGGCGGCGGTGCCCTCGGCGTGCTCGCTCAGCAGGCGCTCCGGCACGTCGCACGAGACGACCGCCCGGCGCGGGACCTGGCCGGCCAGGAGCGCCAGCGAAGCCAGCGCCGCGTCGGCGAACGCGGTGTACTCCAGGTCGTCGTCGGCCGCCTTCGGGTCGAGCCGCCGCAGCGCCTCGGTCACCATGTGGACCGGCTCGGTCGGCTTCAGCTCCCCGGTCTCGGCCAGGGAGCCGAGCATCGCGACGTTCGCCGGTACGTAGATGCGCCTCATGCGTCTATTCTGCGGCCCCGCCGGGGGCGCCGTGGCAGCGCTTGTACTTCTTTCCCGAACCGCACGGGCACGGGGCGTTCCGCGACGGCTCGCCCGCGCTGGTGCGCTGCTGCGGATTCGCCTGCTGCGCCGGCGGCTTCGTCGTCGCGGCCTTCGGACCGGACTGGCGGGTGCGCTTCGAGGCGACCTTGGCGCTGCCCTTGCTGCCGGCCCCGGGGGTGCGCTTGACGTCCCGCTTGGAGCCGCTCTGCACCGCCTTCGGGGGCCGCTTGGCGAACACCCCGGCCTGGTCGGTGGCCTGCGTCTTGGCCGTCCCGCCGGTCCCGTCGGCGCCGTCGATGCCGGGAGCCGACTGGATCAGCTGCTCGGGCTGGCGCAGCGGCTCCAGGCCCCGGATGCGGGCCACCGGCTCCTTGTCGGCCGACTCGCCCTCGCCGGGCTTCTTCAGCTCGGCGTTCATCAGGAACCTGACCGTGTCCTCCTTGATGCCGTCGAGCATCGTCTGGAACATGTCGTAGGCCTCGCGCTGGTACTCGATGACCGGGTCGCGCTGGGCGTAGGCGCGCAGGCTGATGCCCTGCTTGAGGTAGTCGATCTCGTACAGGTGCTCGCGCCACTTGCGGTCGATGGTCTGGAGCACGACGCGGCGCTCGAGCTTGCGCAGGACCTCCTCGCCGAACTCGACCTCGCGGTCGGCGTAGACGGCGCGGGCGTCCTCGCGGACCGCCTCGAGCAGGTCGTCCGGCTCCAGGTGCTCGATGCCGCCGACCCGCTCCAGCAGTTCCTTGTGGGTCAGGCGGATCGGGTAGAGCTGCTTGAAGGCCCGCCACAGCTCGTCGAGGTCCCAGTCCTCGGCGTAGCCCTCGGAGGTCGCCCCGGCCACGTAGGCCTCCAGGACGTCGTCGAGCATGTGCTGGATCTGATCGGAGACGTCGTCGCCGCGCAGCACCGACAGCCGCTCGCCGTAGATGACGCTGCGCTGGTTGTTCATGACCTCGTCGTACTTGAGGACGTTCTTGCGCAGCTCGGCGTTGTGGCCCTCGATCTGGGACTGCGCCGACTCGATCTGGCGGGTCACCAGCTTGGACTCGATCGGGACGTCGTCGGGCACGCGCAGCCGGTTCATCATGGCGCGCACCGCGTCGGCGTTGAACCGCTTCATCAGGTCGTCCGACAGCGACAGGTAGAACCGCGACTCGCCGGGGTCGCCCTGGCGGCCCGAGCGGCCGCGCAGCTGGTTGTCGATGCGCCGCGACTCGTGGCGCTCGGTGCCCAGGACGTAGAGGCCGCCGACGTCCTTGACCTCTTCGGCCTCGGCCTCGCAGGAGGCCTCGAACCTCCGGAGGGTCTCCTCCCACTCCTTGGCGTAGGTCTCCTCGTCGGCCTCGTCGACGCCGCGGGAGCGCAGGTCGGCGGCGGCCATGTACTCGGGGTTGCCGCCGAGCATGATGTCGGTGCCTCGACCGGCCATGTTGGTCGCGATCGTGACCGCGCCGCGCCGCCCGGCCTGGGCGATGATGTCGGCCTCACGCGCGTGGTTCTTGGCGTTGAGGACGTTGTGCTTGACGCCGCGCTTCTTGAGCGCGTTCGAGAGCGCCTCGGACTTCTCGACCGTGACGGTGCCGACCAGGACCGGCTGCCCGGACTCGTGCCGCTCGACGATGTCGTCGGCGACCGCGCCGTACTTGGCGTCCTCGGTCTTGTAGATGACGTCGGAGCGGTCGTCGCGGATCATCGGCTTGTTGGTGGGGATGGGGATGACGCCCATCTCGTAGACCCGGTGGAACTCGGCGGCCTCGGTATGGGCCGTACCGGTGATCCCGGCCAGCTTCCCGTAGAGGCGGAAGTAGTTCTGGAGGGTGGTGGTGGCCAGCGTCTGGTTCTCCTGCTTGATCTCCACCCCTTCCTTCGCCTCGATCGCCTGGTGGATGCCCTCGTTGAAGCGCCGCCCCGGCAGCACGCGGCCGGTGAACTCGTCGACGATGACGACCTCGTCGGACTCGGTCACGATGTACTCGCGGCCGCGGGCGAACAGTTCCTTGGCCTTGATGGCGTTGTTGAGGTAGCCGACGTAGGGGGTGTTGACCGGGTCGTAGAGGTTCTCGACGCCGATCTGGTCCTCCACGCGGGCGACCCCGGCCTCGGAGATCGAGACCGTCCGCTTGCCCTCGTCGACCTCGTAGTGCTCGTCGCGGCGCATCCCGTTCACGATGTTGGCGAACTGGGAGTACCACTTCCGGTTGGTCTCGGTGGGGCCGGAGATGATGATCGGAGTGCGGGCCTCGTCGATCAGGATCGAGTCGACCTCGTCGACGATGGCGAAGTTGTGGCCGCGCTGCACCAGGTTGTCGATGGAGGAGGCCATGTTGTCGCGCAGGTAGTCGAAGGCCAGCTCGTTGTTGGTGGAGTACGTGATGTCGGCCTTGTAAGCCTCGCGGTGCTTCTCCGAGCCTTCGCCGGGCAGGACCACGCCGACGCTCAGGCCCAGGAAGCGGTGGATCTCGCCCATCCACTCCGCGTCGCGCCTGACCAGGTAGTCGTTGACCGTGACCTGGTGGACGCCCTTGCCTTCGAGGGCGTTGAGGTAGACCGGGAGCGTCGAGACGAGGGTCTTGCCCTCACCGGTCTTCATCTCGGCGATGTTGCCCTGGTGCAGCGCCGCGCCGCCCATCAGCTGCACGTGGAAGTGCCGCATCCCCCGCACCCGGTCGGCGGCCTCGCGGACCGTGGCGAATGCCTCAGGGAGGAGGTCGTCGAGGCTCTCGCCGTCGGCGAGCCGCTCCTTGTACTCGTCGGTCAGGGCCCGCAGCTCGGCGTCGGTGAGCTTCTCGTACTCGGGACCCATCGAGTCGATGGCGTCGGCAATGGCTTTGAGCCGCTTGAGCGCCCGCCCTTCGCCGGCTCGCAGTACCCTCTCGAACAACGACACGGAAATCCAGCTCCCAGCAACGGTCTTGACCCACGGATACGGGTAGATATCGCGTCCAATAGTACGCGTCACGACTACCTGGCCCCCGAAGCGGCCATCGGGCACAATCGTTGAGATGGAACCGGTCACCCTCCAAGCTGATGGCCTGCGGCTCGTGTCCTGGGAGCCCCGTCATCTGCCCGACCTTCAACTGATGTACGACGACCCGCTGGTGGAGCGGTATCTGGTGATGCCGCTGCCGTGGAGCGACTACCAACGCGACCGGTTCCTGGACCTGTGCGCCCGGCAGTGGCGGGCCGACAACCCCCGCTGGGCCGTGGTCGAGGCCGACGGGACGCTGGTCGCGTCGGTGGCGCTGACGCACGCCTACTCCAGGGAGGTCTCGATCACCTACCTGGTCGCGCCGTGGGCGCGCGGCAAGGGCGTGGCGCAGCGGGCGATCCGCGCCGCGAGCCGGTTCGCCTTCGACAACATGGGCATGCACCGGGTCGCCTGGGACGCGATCGTCGGCAACCACGCCTCGCGCCTGGCCGCGATCCGCGTCGGCTTCACCGTCGAGGGGATCAGCCGCAACGGGGTCAACCAGCGCGGAGCCTCCCGGGACTGCTGGGTGGGCGGGGTCGTCCCCGGAGAGCTCCGCGAGAGCGACGACCCGCCGCCGGACTACGGCGTCCTCAAGACGCAGGCGGCCTTCTTCATGGGCGAGCGGCCGGCGCTGGAGTCCGAGGCCGAGGGCCTGCGGCTGCGGCCGCTGTGCGGGGGCGACCTGGACGACCTGGCCGCGGCCTGCGCCGACGAGGAGACGCAGCGGTGGACGACGGTGCCGCGCGACTACACGCGAGAGGACGCCGAGAAGTTCTTCTCGCTCAGCGCCGAGCGGTGGAAACGCGGGACGCACATCCTCTATGTCCTGGCCGACTCCGAGGACCGGTTCAGCGGCTCGGTGGAGCTGATGCTGGAGGGACGCCCGCCCGGCGACGCCGAGATCGGCTTCCACACCGCGCCGTGGGCGCGCGGGCGAGGCTGGATGACCGCCGCGGTGCGCTGCTTGGCCGACCTCGGTTTCGAGCGTCTGGCCCTCGAGCGGATCGAATGGAACGCCACGGTCGGCAACGAGGCGTCCAGACGAGTCGCCGAGAAGGCGGGCTTCGTCATAGAAGGGACGAAGCGCCGCATCTGGCACGGTCCGGGCGAACGGGTTGACTCGTGGACCGGTTCCCTGCTTGGGTGAGGTCGTGCTTCCCTTCGAGCCTGTCACCACACCAGCGTTCACGCTCCAGCCCGCGAGAGGGGGCGCCGAGCCCGACTGCGGATTCGAGCCCGAGCTGGTGGCGGTCGGCCCCGATGGAGAGGAACCGTGGGGCACGCTGGGTCTGACCTCGGCGGAGGGGACGGTCGTCGCCCGGTTCTGGGTCGCCCCCGAACGGCGCGGGCACCGGATCGCGGCGGCCATGCTGCGGGCGGTCTGCCCCAGGCTGTTCGACTCGGGCACGGGCCGGGTCGAGACGCGGGCGCCGGTGAGCGACCGGGCCGCGATCCGCGCGGCGATGCGGGCCGGGTTCCGGCCCGAGGGTGTGCTGCGCGCGGGCGCGCCCGACGGGACCGACGCGCTCGTGCTCGGCCTGGTGCCCGACTACGGCGGCGGCCCGGCCCCGCGGGTGCTTCCCGACCTGCCCGGCGGGGAGCTGACCGACGGTGCGGTGGCGCTGCGTCCGCTGCTTCCCGACGACTTCGAGGCGCACCTGCGGCACCGCACGAGCCCGGACGTGTACGCGGGGGCCGCGCTGCCGCTGCCGCCGAGCGTCGGCGAGGTCGCCGAGATGTGCGAGTGGCGGGCGGCCCTCGAATGGCTCCAGGGCCGCTCGGCGCTGATGGTCATCGACGACGGTGACGGCTACCGGGGCACGATCGGGCTCTACCACGTGCAGCGCATGACCGGGTCGGGGATGATCGGCTACGACCTGGGGGCCGAGGCCCGCGGCAGGGGGTACGCGACGCGGGCGGTGGCGCTGGTGTGCCGGTGGGCCTTCGGCGAGGTGGGCCTGGAGCGGGTGTGGGCGGGCACGGACGTGCACAACGCCGCCTCGCAGGCGGTGCTGCGCCGGTCCGGTTTCCGGCTCGAGGGCCTCCAGCGCGGAGGGCTGCCGGCCCTCGACGGGTCCAGGCGTGACATGCTGCTGTGGGCTCGGCTTTCGGTCGACGCGCGGGATTGAGATCCAGTGCCTTCGCCGAGGCAACCTTCTGACCGGTGCTGCGCGTCGAATATATAGTGAACTGGTCGGATCACATTGTGGAGGAACCCCCCTTGAAACGCCGGACTATCGTCGCCGCCTCGGTGACGTCCCTCCTGCCGCTCGGCGCGTGCGGCGCGCCGCAGCAGGGGACGTTCACCCCCGCCCCGATCGTGCCCGAGATCGAATTCGACGCGAAGGACGGCCAGGACCCGACTTCCTCGTTCACCCTGAAGGCGGTGGACGGCATCTTCGAGGAGGTGACGGTCACCTCCGACCGCGCCAAGACGGTGGACGGCACGTTCAGCGACGACCTGACCGAGTGGACCTCGGAATCGGTCATGGACGCCGGCGCCACCCACACCGTGACGGCGATGGCCGTCAGCTCCGACGGGACCGTCACCGAGTTCGAGCGGCAGTTCACCACCGAGGGCCGGGAGGGCTCCGGTTTCGAGGTGGTCGACGTGACCCCGGTGGTCGAGGGCGAGAAGGTCGGGGTCGGCGCGCCGATCATCGTGACCTTCTCCGAGGCCGCGCCCGACAAGAAGACCGTCGAGAAGCTCCTGGAGGTCGAGTCGGAGGCCGAGCACGAGGGCGCCTGGCGGTGGATCACCGACTCGCAGGTCATCTACCGCACCAAGGAGTACTGGGAGCCGTACCAGACGGTCACGTTCAACGCCCGTTTCAAGGGCGCGCACCTCGGGAACGACGTCTGGGGCGCCGAGGACCACACCGCGACGATGGAGATCGGCCCCGCGAACATCTCGCGGGCCCACATCCCCGACTACCACATGGAAGTCGAGATAGACGGCGAAGTCGCCAAGACCATCCCGATCAGCTCGGGCAGCGGCGAGAAGTACGAGTACATCACCGCCACCGGCGTCCACCTGGTGATGGAGAAGATGAAGCACAAAGTGATGGTCTCCCCGGGCATCGAGGAGGGCGAGGAGGGCTACTACTCGACCCCGGTCGACTGGGCGACCCGCATCAACGCCACCGGGGAGTTCGTGCACGGCGCGCCCTGGTCGGTGTGGGCGCAGGGCAACACGAACGTCTCGCACGGCTGCCTGAACGCCAGCAACGAGAACGCCAAGTGGTTCTACGAGATCGCCCAGCGCGGCGACCCGGTCGAGGTGACCGGCACCGAGCGTCCGATGCCGCCCGGCAACGGCTGGGGCTACTGGATCATGACCTGGGAAGAGTGGCAGGAGGGCGAGGGCCTGTAGTCCTCGCGCCGACCTGCGGACCGGAGGCCCCGGGCTCTCGCCCGGGGCCTCGGCCGGTCCGGATGCCACCCCTCAATGCATCCGGACCTGTGAGACAAGTCCCCCTTGAAATCACATGTCGATTCTGAGCAGCCCGTAGTCGTAGGCGCGGCGCCGGTAGACCACGGACGGTTTGCCGCTCTCCTTGTCGTGGAACAGGTAGAAGTCGTGTCCGACCAGCTCCATGTTCTGGAGCGCGTCGTCGACCGTCATCGGTTCGCCGGGGTGGAGCTTCTCGCGGACGATGCGTCCGGGCAGGTGCTCCTCGACCAGGCCCTCGAAGTGGTCGACGTCCTCAGAGATGAAGTGCGCCGCTTCCGGGTCCTCGGTCCTGTCCGCGGTCTTCAGCGCGGTGCCGCCACCGTTGGCGTTCCCTACCGCCGTGGCCTCCGCCAGGGACATCGGGCGGGCCTTGCCGCCGCGGTGCACGCGCTTGCGGTCGGAGTTCTTCCGGAGCTGGTGGCCGAGCTTCGTGACGGCCAGCTCGAACGCCGAGCGGAAGTCCCCCGCGCACGCTTCGGCGCGCATGACCTTCCGCTTGGTCCGGCAGGTGATCTCGACGCGCTGGGCGTGGTCGTTCTGACGGGGGTTGGGCTCGTGGTAGAGCTCAACGTCGATGTCGATCGTCTCGCCGTCGTACCGGGCCAGGTACTTGGCGATCTTGGCTTCGATCTTCTCTTCGACGAGCTCGCGGTAGTGGTCGGGAACCTCTACGTTACGGCCCTTGACGACGATTTCCACCTCTGAACCTCCCAGTTGCACCCGGTAGCTGACCGGAGTGCAGAAGTAGTTCTGCGTTGCGGGGTCCGGAGCCGGTGGGTCCGGTACGGCGGAAGGAACAACCTCCTCTCGATGAGGGGACGACAGGTGTCCGGAGGTGTCTCGGCTTGGGAGAGTTCACCTTCGGTCCAGCGGTAATCCACCTGTTCCTGGTCGTCTCGTTACCGATCTGAGATCTTGAGACTATCCCCTGGGAAGCCGAAAGTCGACCCCTTGGTAATTGGAATTCTCCATCGCGGGCGGCTATGCGCGCGCGATATTCGGCGGACTCGCGATAACTTTTCGCAACCGTGTCCAAACGGTGCGCATCCGATTTGTCGGATCGATGACACCGCGAGAAGTAGATCACTGGCCGGCCGCGACCGCCACGGCCGCCGGAACCGCTATTCCGGCGCTCCTCAGCGCCGCCGCGGCGGCCGCCAGGGTCGCCCCGGTGGTGACGATGTCGTCGACCAGGACCGCCGGGCGGCCGGTCGCGGCCAGCGCTGCCGCCCGGGACGGCACCGCGACCAGGCTCCGGCGGGCCTGCCGCCGCCGCTGCTCGGGGCTCAGGCCCACCGAGTCGGGCCTCGGCCGGGCCCGCAGGCAGCGCCGCACCCGCCCGATCGGGCGGCACAGGGCCGCCACGTGGTCGAAGCCGCGCTCGCGCCGAGCGGCGCGCGTGGCCGGGATCGGCACCAGCACCGCGCCGGGGACCTGCTCGGCCACCGCCGCGAACGCCTCCTCCAGCAGCCCCGACAGGGCCGGGGCGAGCTCGCGGCGGCCGCGCTCCTTGTACTCGTTGAGCACCTCGGCCAGGACGCCGTCGTAAGCGCCCGCGACGACCGTCGGCGGGGCCTGCCGCTCGCGCGGCACGGCCAGGACCGGGCCGCGGTCGGGCAGGCCCGCCGCGCACGCCGCGCACAGGCCGCGGCCCGATGCCGGGGCCTCGCGGCAGGCGGCGCACGCGGCGGGCAGGAACAGTTCGGTCAGGGCCTCGGCGAGTCGCATACCGGGCCTAACGAAGAGGGGGGCGTCTGGTGATCCAGGGCGGTCTGGATCACCAGACGCCCCCTAAGGTCCTCAAGGTGATTGCAGGGGGGATGCGGGAGGCGCGCCAGGCGGGGTAGACGCCGGCGACGACGCCGACCACGGCCCCGACCGCTGGGCCCGTGGCGAGCAGGACCGGCTCGAACACGATCTGCCAGTCCCGCATGAGCGAGACCGCCGCGACCACGTTCACCCCCAGCACGGTCCCGAACAGGCCGCCGATGAGCCCGATCAGGGTCGATTCCCACACGAACTGCATCGCCACCGCCCGCCGCGCGGCCCCGACCGCGCGGCGCAGGCCGATCTCCGAGCGTCGTTCCATCACGCTGACCAGCGCGGTGTTGGACACCGAGACCGCCCCGATCACCAGCGACACCGCCGCCAGCCCCAGCAGCAGGGCCTGCATCTCGTTCTCCACGCCCTTGCGGAACCCGGACAGGTCCCCGGGCTTGGACACCGAGAGGTTCTCCGGGCCCTCGGGGAACAGCGCGGTCGGCGCCGAGGCCGCGACCTTGTCGGCGGCCCCCAGGTCGGTGCGGATGAACATCTGCGCGGCCTCGAAGTCCTCGTCGGCGGCGGTGCACGGTTCCGGAGGGACGACGATCGCGCTGGTCAGCTTCGCCTCCCCCTCGGGGGCCTCGAAGATCCCCACCACCGCGTAGCCCTCGCCGTCGAGGTAGACCATCGGCCCGCCCTCCAGGGAGGTGTAGCCCAGGTCGCGGGCGGCCGAAGCGTCCAAGATCGCGACCTTGTCGCCGCGGGCGACGTGCCCGTCGTCGAAGCCCGCGCCCTCGGCGAACTCGAAGTCGTAGGCGGCCATCGCCCCCGGCTCCATGCCGTAGACGGGGAAGCCGCGCTCGTAGTAGCCCTCCGGGGTCCGGGCGGCGGCGACCTCCTCGCCGGAGGCGCACATGATCCCCGCAGCGGCCACGCCCTCGATGCCGCGGACGCGGTCGCCGTCCTCGGTACTCGGGGCGTAACCGGCGTCGCGCATCGAATTGGAGAAGGAGACGGTCACCTCGGTGGCCTCGGTCGCGTCGAACCGCTCGGCGATGGCCGCGGCCGAGGTCGACGACAGGCCGACCGTCGCCACCGTGGCCGCGATGCCCAGCGCGATGCCGATCGCGGTCATCCACGTGCGCATCGACCGGCCCCGCAGGGACGCCAGGGCCTCGTGGGCGATGCCCAGGCTCTTGACCCCGAAACGGGGCTTGGACCCGATCGCCGGCTCCTCGTCCGGCGGCACGGTCGACAGTTGCAGGGTCTCGGTCTCGACCGGCTCCCGGTCGCCCGCGTCGCGGGCCATCAGCCGTTGCCCCGGTCGCGCCAGGCCACCACGACCTTGTCGCCGGCCGACAGCTCGCCCTCGACCGGCTCGACCACGCCGCGGCCCTCGTGCCGCAGCGTCACGGTCACCTCCACGTGCCGCTCGGTCTCGTCCTCGCCTTCGAGGACGGTCAGCATCGTCCGGTCCTGGGAGTCGGTCCACAGTGCCGACAGCGGCACGATCAGAGCGTCCTCGGCGCTGCGGGCGCGCACCAGCACCACGTCCTGCTCGGTGCCCGGTACGAGCTCATCGGGGTTCTCGACATCGTCCTCGTCGAAATCGAAGACCGCGAACGTCTTCTCGACCGTCCCCGACTCCCCCTCCTCGCCGGGGAATCCATCCGAGCCCTCGTCGTCCTCGACCTCGCGCGTCTCCAGCTCCGGGACCGGCGCCTCCGTGCCCTCCAAGGGCCCCGAGCCGTAGGCCAGCTCGGCGTCCTCGCCGAACCTGTCCAGCTCCGAGGCCTCGTCGCCGCTCAGTTCGGCCTCGAGCTTCCAGTCCCCCGACACCAACGTCATGACCGTGCCCTCGACCGGCGCCGACTGCTGCGCCGAGATCTTGCCGACCTGCATCGGCAGCTCGGGCAGGAACACCACCTCCGAGGCCGGGAGCGTGACCCGGTCGACAGTGGACGTCTGCGCGCCGCCGCCGAACTCGTCGCCGTCCTCGGCCCCTTCACCGCCGGGCTCGGGGTCGCCTTCTTCTCCGCCGTCGCCGTCGTCCTCGACCGTCTCGGTCACCGTCGCCGGCTCGTACCCCAGGTTCTCGTAGAGCTTCTCCAGGTCACTGGCGGTCCGGTCGTCGAACTCGCCGTTCACCGGAGTCCCGTAGATCCAGGCCAGGGCCTGCTGCAACTGCTCGACGTCCGGGCCCGAATCGCCCTCGACCAGGTCCCGGTAGGCCGGCACGTCCCCCGGCAGCGCGATCATCGGCCGCCCCGACACCTCGAGGAGCACCGTCCCGGCGTTCACCTCGTCGCCCGCCTCGAGCGGGATCTTCGAGGCCAGAGCGGTCTCGACCCCCTCCGGCGCCGACGGCGCCGGGACGTCGAAGTCCCCGGTCCGATCCAGCGTCGCGGTGAACTCCATCAGATCCAACAACTGGTCCTCTTCGACCCGCACCGCGATCACCGAGTCCTCTGGCTCGGCCGTCTCCTCGGCCAACTGGGCCGGAGTCCGCGCCTGCGCCGCGTAATACCACGCCGCCCCGGTCGCCCCCAGCAACGCCACCGCCAGCACCCCGCTGACGATCCGGCTTTTCGTGAGCCGCATGAAGCTCCACCTCCGATCCCAAGACGCGGAGGGGAGAACGTCCAGTTGCGGCGGATTAGTCTCGATTCGGTAACGGCATCAGTTGTTCAGGCCGACGGCCCTCATGCGCTCCTGGTGGGCCCGGGTGAGCGTGCGCAGCAGCTCGTCGACCGAGCCGCCGTCGCCGCTGATCAGGCCGGTGAGGCTCTCGTGGGCGGCGGAGACCGCCAGGGCCCGGTTGATGCCCTCGCCGATCAGCCTGCGCGCCCACAGCGACAGCCGCCCGGCCGCGGCCGGGTCGGACTCGACGGCGGCGCGGATCTCGTCGGCGGCCAGCCCCGCGGCAGAGCCCTCCTCCAGCACCCGCTCGATCAGGGCCCGGTCCTCCGATTCGAGCTTCGGCGCCACGGCCCGGAAGAAGTCGTCGCCGACCGCGTCACCGACGTAGACCTTGACGAGGGCCTCCAGCCAATCGCGGGGCGAGGTCTTGGCGTCGAAGGTCCGGAACGCCTCCTGAAACGGCGCCATCGCCTCGGCCGGATCGACCCCCAGCGCGCTCAGGCGGTCCGCCAGGAGCCGGTAGTTGCGAATCTCACCAACCGCCGCCTCGCCGAGTCGGGCGCGCCTGCCCAAGTCGGGCGCCAGACGGGCGTCGACGGCCATCCGCTCGAACGCGAGGAGCTCCCCGAGCGCAAGCAGCCCAAGGAGATCGATGACGGCCTCACGGCTCGGGCGCCAGTCGCCCCCGGTACCGTCGCCGCCCGGGGCGGGATCAGTCTGTTCGGACACGACGGCAGAGTATCACCGGGCCCGCAGGCGTCCTCTCCTTCGGCGCGGGCACGGCGTACCGAGACGAACCGGTGGTTACCGCGTACGATGGTGAAGGAGACCGCGGCCCTCACGTGGCAGATTCCCTGAACAACGCGGTCTGAGAGCCGCTGCGACGCGATGCGTCGCGGCGCGACTGTGAAGCGGCGACACACCGGATCCGGGGGTCGTCGCCGCTGTATAGACGAGACAGAGATGTGGCGCCGAGTTTCCCGGATCTCTAGAAATCCTCCGCCACGAGGTGAACAGAGTGAACGAAGTGAACAATGACCGGTCCGAATCAGAAGGGCCGACCTTCAGCGAACTCGGGGTTCGCGAAGAGACCGTCGAGGCGCTGTCAGCGCTGGGAATCGAACGGGCTTTCGCCATCCAGGAGTACGCGATCCCGATCGGACTGCGCGGCGTCGACATCGTCGGCCGCGCCCCCACCGGTACGGGCAAGACATTCGGGTTCGGACTCCCGATAATCGACAAGATCAAGTCCTCCGAGGAAGGCGCCGACGGACGTCCGCAGGCCCTCGTCCTCGTGCCCACCCGCGAACTCGGACTCCAGGTCGCCCGCGACCTCGAGGACGCCGGCAAGACCCGCTCGATCAGGGTCCTGCCGATCTACGGCGGCCGCGCCTACGAGCCGCAGATCGAATCGCTCCGCAGCGGCGTCGACATCATCGTCGGCACCCCGGGGCGCCTGCTGGACCTCTACAAGTCCAAGCACGTGAAGCTGGACCAGATCGCCCACTGCGTCCTCGACGAAGCCGACCGCATGCTCGACCTCGGCTTCTCCGACGACGTGGAGCGGATCCTGGGGCTGCTGCCCGAGCAGCGCCAGACGATGCTGTTCAGCGCCACCATGCCCGACTCGATCATGGGCCTCTCGCGCCGGCACATGAACCGGCCGATCACCGTCACCGCCGACGTGACCGGCCCCGACGAGGAACGCGCCTCGCACACCCGCCAACTGGTCTACCTGACCCACGCGCTCAACAAGATCGAGGTCACCGCCCGAATCCTCCAGGCCGAGGGCCGGGGCCTGACGATCATGTTCTGCCGCACCAAGCGCGCCGCCCAGAAGCTGGCCGACGAGCTCGACTTCCGCGGGTTCGCGGTCGGCTCGGTCCACGGCGACCTGGGCCAGAACGCCCGCGAGCGCGCGCTGCGGGCCTTCCGCGCGGGCAAGATCGACGTGCTGGTGGCCACCGACGTGGCCGCGCGCGGCATCGACGTCCCCGACATCACGCACGTGATCAACTACGACTCACCCGAGGACGCCGACAGCTACATCCACCGGATCGGCCGCACCGGCCGCGCCGGGGCCTCGGGCATCGCGGTCACCTTCCTGACCTGGGAGGACCTGCCGCGGTGGAAACTCATCGTCAAGGCCAACGGCCTCGAACTGGGAGACCCGGTCGAGACCTACCACACCTCCGACCACCTCTACACCGACCTCGGCATCCCCACCGACGCCCCGCCGGCCCTGCCGAGCGAGCAGCGCAAGCGGGACGGCCTGGGCGCCGAGCAGGAGGAGAACGTGGAGGGCTCGGGCGGCCGCGGGCGCGGCCGGAACCGCCGCAAGGGCGGCGGAGGCTCGGGCGGCGGCCGGGGCGGACAGTCCCAGAACCGCCAGCGCCGCCGCACCCGCGGCGGGGAGTCCAAGCCCGCGGAGGCCCCGAAGGAGGGCCGGTCGCCGAAATCGGATTCGGCACCGAAGGCCGAGAGCACCGCGGACGGCGCCGCTCCGAGGCGCAGGCGCCGTCGCCGCCGTCAGGGCGGCTCCGGCGAAGGCCGGTCCGACGCGAACTAAGCTGCCCCTATGAGCAGTGAAGGGGCCTACGACGGCCCGCCACCGAACGACCCGCCGCCCAGGGGGTGGCGGGTCGAGACGGTCGCCCTCCCGGCCGAACCCCGCCGGATGCCCGCTCAGGACCACGGCGCGATCGACGCCGCCGAGCAGCGGGCCAGACTGGTGACCCACTGGACGGCCCTGCTGGCCGTGGCCCTGATGTTCGCGGTGATCATCATCGGGATCGTGCGGGGCTAGTTCCCCATCTTCGGGTCCCAGACCATGGAGGCGCCCGAGTCCCCGGAGTTGAAGACCATCCAGGCGGCCAGCCCCAGCAGCGCGAAGGCGATCACGCCCAGCACGATCATGACGATCCTGCGGCCGCTCGCGGCCGGGTCCTCTCCTGCCGGGGCGCTCTCCTCGCCGTCCGCCGGCGCCGGACCGCCGCTGTCGCGGACCGCTGCCGCGCGGCGCCCTCGCTCGAGCGCGGCGAACAGGAACCAGACCGGGATGAGCCCGACCAGGATCCACAGCAGCCGCCAGCCGAAGTCGCGGTGGTCGTTGACCACGTCGGGCCAACCGGTGGGGTAGAGGTAGTCGGCGAGCTGCTCGCCGCTCCAGATGGCGCCGTAGACGGCGGCGGGGGCGATCAACGCCAGCGCCCCCACGACCCAGCCGATGCGCCGCCGCAGCGGCGGCACCAGCAGGTAGAGCACCCCGAACAGCACCAGCAGCGGCACGAGGATGACGGGCGCGTGCACGGCCAGCGGGTGTATGGGCAGATCCAGAATCGTCGTCATAGCAGTTAATTGAACCTTATATAAACCACGGTCGGGGCTCGGCTCACGTGTTCTGGAAGATTTCGACGTATCCCATGACCGCGTCGGCCATGAGCTGCACCGCGATCGCGGCCAGCAGGACGCCGGAGATGCGGGTCAGGACCTCGATGCCGCCGCGGCGCAGGACGCGCACCAGGAATCCGGAGAACCGCATCACCAGGTAGATCACGACGTGGATGAAGATGATCGCGAGCGCGACCCACAGGTAGTCGATGGTGCTGGGCGCCTGCTGGACGAACAGGATCACCGCCACGATCGCGCCGGGCCCGGCCAGCAGCGGGGTGCCCAGCGGCACCAGCGCGATGTTGGAGGTGGCCTGGTTCGGCGCCTCGTCGGCCTGACCGGTGAGCAGTTCGAGGCTGACCAGGAGCAGCAGCAGTCCCCCGGCGCCCTGGAGGGCGGCCAGGTCGATGCCGAGGTAGTTGATGATCTGCTGCCCCAGCAGCGCGAACAGGGTGATCACGCCGAGCGACAGGCAGGTGGCCTGGAGCGCGGCGCGGTTGCGTTGGCGCTGGTCCATCGCCCCGGTCAGGGCCAGATAGATCGGCACGATGCCGGGCGGGTCCATGATGACGAACAGCGTCACACCGACCGTGATGATGAATTCGAGTTCCCCCACGCGGTGAGTATGGCAAGGCGATCCGCGTCTCTCGGCCGCCTCACCCTCCGGTGTTAGATGTAGCTCCGCACCGGGAACAGGGCGCCTTCCGGCGGAGTCAGCTCCCGAATCACGGGTTCGTCCCCGGAGCTGTCGACCAGGGTCCATACGTCGTCGCCGGGGTCGAAGGCGATATGCCACTGCGAACCCGGATCGGTGTAGTTGAACTCGCGATCGTACACCGAATCCCACAGACCGGAGTCGTCTGGGAGCCCGATCATTTCGTCCACCGACCAGTATCGCGAGATTGCCTCGTCGACGAAGTCGGCCGAGGCGGCGTCGCCTCCGGCCGCTTCCGTCAAGAGGGTGTCGATCTCGGGGTCGCCGATCTGGCCGCACTGCTCCGAGCCGGCCTCTGAAGTGCCCGGCTCGAGATCGGAGACGCACACGTAGCCGTCTTGGGAGTAGTCGGCCAGGACGGCGGCCTGGTATCCGGCCGAGGCGATCGACTCGAGGCCCAGGTTGCCCTGCTCGTTGAAGTAGTACGGGCCGCCCGAGGCCCCCCCGCTGGTGCTGATCAGGTCGGCGGACAGAACCACCAGGCTGTCGTTCCAGTCCAGCAGGTTGAGGGAGTAGTCGAGGGCGAGCGTGCTCGGCCCTTCCGGTTCTTCGGGTATCCCCCCCGGATAGATGTCGTAGAGCCAGCGGTCGGGCTCGTAGGCGTCGTCGGTGTAGGAGACCGCGAACGCCTCGGCGTCGCTGCGGACCTCGGCGGTCGCGAACTCCGAGGTCGAGGAGAGTCCGTACTCGATCGACGACCCGCCGTCGAGGGAGACCACCTGCACCGTCTCGGGCGAGCTCGCCACGTAGGTCTCCGCCAGCCGGTCCACGGCCGTCGGCTCGTCCGAGACGGAGAGCGGGATGAACTCGTCGTCGGTGTTGATCACGCCGTATTCGCCCTGCCGTTCGGCGACGAACTCGACGTCGAACTCCTGCTGGGCCTCCTCGGCGGTGACGTCGGAGGCGACCGGCGGCCCGTCCGGGTCGACCAGAGCGGTCAGCGGCGCCCAGGCGACCGCTCCGGCGGCGAAGACGACCGCCGCCACGCCGCCGGCGCCCGCCGCGACGCGGCGGCGTCTGCGGATGCGACGGGCGCCCCCGATCGCCGCGTCGGCCAGGCCGTCGACGGGCGGGGTCGCGTCCTGCACTCGCGCGGCGAATTCGCTGCGCAAGAAGTGTTCGAGATCGTCGCTCACGCAGCCTCCTCCCCGCCGACGCCCAGGCCGAGGGCGGCGGAGGGGCTGCCGAGCCGCTTGCGCAGCCCTGCCAGGGCGCGCGAGGCCTGGCTCTTGACGGTGCCGATCGAGATGCCGAGGACCTCGGCGATCTGGGCGTCGGTGCGGTGCTCGTAGAAGCGCAGCACCAACACCGCGCGCTGCCGTTTGGGAAGGCTCGAGACGTGCCGCCACATCGCGTCGCGGACGGCGGTGCGCTCGGCGAAGTCGCGGGAGTGGTCGGGGCGGTCGTCGACGAGGTCGGCGGGGCGCTCGCGGTTGGAGCGCTTGCGCCACCAGGAGGCGTTGGTGTTGTAGAGCACCCGGCGGGCATAGGCGTCCACCGAATCGGTGGTCCTGATCCTGCCCCAGGCCAGGTACGTCTTAGTCAACGTGGTCTGCACCAAGTCCTCCGCTGTCGCCCAGTTCCCCGTGAGGAGGTACGCCGCGCGGTGCAGCGACGCCGAACGCGCCGCTACGAATTCGCGGAACTCCTCGTCCCGAGACGATTTGGCTTCGCTCAACGCGTCTCCTTGGGGGGTCCGAACAACAGACGACTCACCCCCGGTAGATGGTTGCTCCGCGCAGCTCAGAATTCTGCCAAGACGGGGACCTATGGGCAACCGAGGGTATCTCAAACGGGAGTATACCTAGTAGGTGCGACCCTATGAGAACCCCTCTGATCAGGCGTCGGCCCCGGCGTCCTTCTTCTCGGGCGCCTCCAGGAGCTCTTCCTCTTCGTCGTCCTCGCGCTCGTCGACGGCCTCGGGCTCGTACATCTCCTCGCACATCTGGAGGTAGAGCTCGTTGGGGTTCGGCAGGTGCGGGACGTTCCGCAGGGCCTGGTCCTGACCGGCCGACTCGATGATGAACTCGCCGTAGTTGAGCATCCGGCCCATCGGGGTCTGCGCGTACTTCATGTCGGTGACGCGGCCCAGCGGCATCATCGCGACCGATCTGGTGATGACGCCCTGGATCAGCATGATCCGCTTGTTGGTGAGGATGAACCGGTCCATGTACCAGTCGAGGATCTTCCAGCCGACGAAGCCCAGGATCGCCAGCCAGGCGACGATCGTGATCATCAGGCCGGTATCGCGCGAGTCGGACTCCCATTTCATGAGCAGTCCGGAGGCGAAGCCCATGATGAAGGTGGCGAGGGTGCCGATGATGTACCAGGGCATCAGGTGGATCCAGTGGCGGCGCCACTCCCCGCGGTACTTCTCGGTCGGGAACAGGTAGCGGGCCGAGATCGGCGAGGGCACGTCGGGGACGGCCAGCGGGCGCGATCCGGAGAGGAAGCCTCCGGCGGCGCTGTCGTCGAAGCGCACGCCGTCGATGTCGGACGCGGCAGTGGCCGGCGCTCCGGCCGGGATCTCGCTCGTGGGGGTGTCGGCACCGGGGGCGGGGCTGTCGGAGGGAGCGCGGGGTGCGGGCGGTTCCAGCGGCTCGGTGTCCTTGCGTTCCGAGCCGCCTGCACCGGTATCGGTCATCGCGTGATCGTCCTCAGGTCACCAGACCGGTCAGGAATGTGGCGAATCCCTGTCCGACATCCCCGATCGCTCCGGCGATCGAGCTGACGACGCCGCCGGCCTCGTCCGGCCTATAGGCGATGAAGAACACCAGGAACGCCAGTCCGCCCCAGGTCAGAATCTTCTTGATCATCCTTACCCTCCCATCAAGGGACCTGGCCAAACGTCCGTCCCGCGCAGGCTCGGTTCAGTTTATCGTACGAGTATGTCTCGACTGTTGCCTTTTGATCGGGTGCTCCGGCGTCCTCCGGAGTCACGTTCAGCGTAACCCGTCAGGCCCGGTTTCGCCCGGCCCCGCCGTCCGTCGACGGAGCGACATATTCGCTTCTTCCAACGGGCAGCCTACCTTAAGTGACCTTCCATTGGCTCAATGTAGGCACAAAGCCGCAGGTACCCTAGGGAAGCGTCAGGTATCCGACACTGGACGTTCGGGGTTCTGGCCGAACACGTGTTCCCTGACCCAGGCGTGCATGGCGATCCCGCTGGCCACACCCGCGTTGATCGAGCGGGTCGAGCCGAACTGGGAGATCGAGCAGACCTTGGCGCACACCCGGCGGACCGGTTCGGACAGCCCCGGGCCCTCCTGGCCGAACACCAGGACCGCGTTGCGCGGCAGCGAGGTCGTCTCGATCGGGACCGAGCCGGGCAGGTTGTCGACGCCGACGACCGCCAGCGCCTCGGCGGCGGCCCAGGCGGTGAAGTCCTCCACTGTCGAATGGTGCTCGATGTGCTGGTAGCGGTCGGTGACCATGGCCCCGCGGCGGTTCCAGCGGCGCTTGCCGATGATGTGGACGGCGCTGGCGGCGAAGGCGTTGGCGTTGCGGACCACGGTGCCGATGTTGAAGTCGTGCTGCCAGTTCTCGATGGCGACGTGGAAACCGTGGCGCCGCCGGTCCAGATCGGCGACGATCGCCTCCCGCCTCCAGTAGCGGTAGGGGTCGACGACGTTGCGCCGATCGCCGTGGGAGAGCAGTTCCGGGTCGTAGCGGGGGTCCTCGGGCCAAGGTCCGTCCCAGGGGCCGACGCCGATCTCGGCGGTGTCTCGATCAGTCACGCCGACCATTCCAGCACGCCCCGCCCGCTCCCGGTTCCGGAGCCGCGGAGGGCTGCTTTCGCGCCGCCCCGGCGGCTACGGGGGAAACCGACCGGGGCGACACGAAACATACTAACTTCCTCCCGCCTGCGACCAGGCACACACCTAATTGAATCCCCTTGCACCGTAAGCAAACTCGGCCATTCCAGACTCCTGTTCCCACCAACTGGCGCATCGTTCACTCCCTCACCAGGGCTCCCGGCCGTCGTCGCCCCGGATTCGCTCAGGCCCGCGAGGCGAAGGACCGCAGGCGCTGGGAGTTGAGGACCACCGAGACGCTCGAGAAGGCCATCGCGAGCCCGGCGATCATCGGGTTGAGCAGGCCGAAGGCCGCCAGCGGGATCGCGGCGGCGTTGTAGCCGAAGGCCCACGCCAGGTTCTGGCGGATGGTGCGCAGAGTCCGGCGCGCGAGGCGGATCGCGTCGACCGCGACCAGCAGGTCCCCGCGGACCAGGGTCATGTCGCTGGCCGCGATGGCCGCGTCCGTGCCGGTGCCCATGGCTATGCCCAGGTCGGCCGCGGCCAGGGCGGCCGCGTCGTTGACCCCGTCGCCGACCATCGCCACGACCCTGCCCTCGGCCTGGAGGCGGCGGACGTGGTCGAGTTTCTCCTCGGGCATGACCTCGGCGATGACCCGGTCGATGCCGACCTCGGCGGCGACGGCCCCGGCCACCGCCTTCGAGTCGCCGGTCAGCAGGACCGGGGTCAGGCCCAGCTCGCGCAGGCCCGCCACGGCGCGGGCGCTCGTGGGCCCCACCGTGTCGGCGACCGAGACGGTGCCGACCGTCTCGCCGTCGACGACGACCTCCACCACCGTCGCGGGGCTCTCCCCGCCCGACCGCTCGGCGTCCTTCGATCGTCCGATCTCGACCGTACGGCCCTCGACGCGGCCGGTCACGCCGACGCCGGGCCGGGAGGCGAAGTCCTCGACCGGCGGCAGGCCGCCGAACGCGGCGCGGGCCGCCTCGGCGATCGCGCGGGCGATCGGGTGCTCGGAGGCGTCCTCGACCGCTCCGGCGTAGCGCAGGGCCTCGTCGCCGGAGTGGTCCACCACGCTCATCCGGCCGGTGGTGACGGTGCCGGTCTTGTCCAGGACGATGGTGTCGATCCGGCGGGTCGACTCCAGGACCTCGGGCCCGGAGATGAGGATGCCCTCCCCGGCGGCCCGGGAGGTGCCGATCATCAGGGCCATCGGGGTGGCCAGGCCGAGCGCGCACGGGCAGGCGATGACCAGGACGGCCACGGCCGCGGTGACGGCCGGGCCGAGCGAGCCGACCAGGGCCCAGACGACGAGGGTCACCAGGGCGATGCCGATCACCACCGGCACGAACACCGAGGAGATGCGGTCGGCCAGGCGCTGGACGGCGGCCTTGGAGGACTGGGCGTCCTCGACCATGCGGGCCATCTGCGCCAGCTGCGTGTCCGAGCCGACGCGGGTGGCGCGCACGACCAGGCGCCCGGAGGCGTTGACCGTCGCGCCGGTGACCGACGAGCCCTCGGCGACCTCGGCGGGCACGGACTCGCCGGTGAGCATCGACTCGTCCACGGCCGAGGCTCCGGCGGTCACGGTGCCGTCGGTGGCGATCTTCTCGCCGGGCCGGACCACGAACTCGTCGCCGACGGCCAGCTCGGAGACCGGGACGCGCACTTCGCGGCCGTCGCGCAGGACCGCGACGTCCTTGGCGCCCATCTCCATCAGCGCCCGCAGGGCGGCCCCGGCCCGGCGCTTGGAGCGGTGCTCCAGGTAGCGGCCCAGGAGCACGAAGGCGGTGACGCCGGCGGCGGCCTCGAGGTAGATGTTCGAGGCGGCCTCGTCGGCCGAGCCGGTGAAGGAGAAGCCGTGCGTCATGCCGGGCATCCCGGCGTCGCCGAAGAACAGGGCCCAGACCGACCACAGGAAGGCCGCGAGGGTGCCCATCGAGACCAGAGTGTCCATGTTGGCCGCGCGGTGGCGCAGGTTGACGGCGGCGACGCGGTGGAACGGCCAGCCGCCCCACACCACCACGGGCGCGGCCAGGGTCAGCGAGAACCACTGCCAGTAGGTGAACTGGAGGGCCGGGATCATCGCCACGGCGATGACCGGCGCGGACAGGACCAGCGAGCCGACCGCGCGCTGGCGCAGGCTCCGCAACTCGGCGTCCTCGGGCTCGGCCCGGTCTGCGGCCTCGGGCTTCTCGGGCTCGACGGGGCTGGCGCCGTACCCGGTCCGCTCGACCACGGCGACCAGGTCGGCGACCGTGACGCCCTCGGGTGCGGCCACTCGGGCGCGCTCGGTCGCGAAGTTGACCGTGGCCTCGGCGCCTTCGACCCGATTCAGCTTCTTCTCGATCCGGGCCGCGCACGAGGCGCAGGTCATCCCGGTGATGTCGAGGTCGATGATGTTGGCCATGCCGCCGAGATTACCCCCTGGGGGTATCTAATGCAAACATTCGACCGTGAGTTCAAGTGACCCCGGCTGCGGGGAAGCGGCGGAGCCGCTTGGCACGCCAACGGCGCGCGAGGATCCAGCACCACCTCCCCCTCGACGTCCGTAGGCGTGCAGGCGGCGGAGCCGCCTTCCCGCAGCCGGGGGTCACCTGGTCAGAGGAAGGCGCGCAGCGCCTCGGGATTGGCCAGGGCGTCGGTCGAGATCGCCTCCTCGGGCTTGGCGCCCTTGAGGATCTTCTTGACCGGGATCTCCACCTTCTTGCCGCTCAAGGTCCGCGGCACGGACGCGATCGAGCGGATCTCATCGGGCACGTGGCGCGGCGAGAGCTGCTCGCGCAGCGCGCGCACGATCCGCTGCCGCAGGTTCTCGTCCAGCTCCGCGCCCTCCTCGAGCGCGACGTAGAGCAGCAGGCGGTCCTCGTCGTCGTCATCGAGGTGCACCACCAGGGAGTCGGCCACGTCCTCGAGGGACTCGACCACCGAGTAGAACTCCGCGGTGCCCATCCGCACCCCGCCCCGGTTCAGCGTCGCGTCGGACCGGCCCGAGATGACCGCCGAGCCGCGGTCGGTGATGGTGATCCAGTCGCCGTGCCGCCAGATCCCCGGGAAGTCCATGAGATAGGTGTCCCGGTACCGCTGGCGCAGCGGGTCGCCCCACAGGCCGACCGGCATCGACGGCATCGGCGAGACGATCACCAGCTCGCCCTCGCGCCCGATCGCGGCGTGGCCCTCGGGGTCGAAGGACTGCACGTTCGCCCCCAGGCACCGGCAGGAGAGCTCTCCGCGCCAGACCGGCACCGTCGGCGCCCCGCCGAGGAACCCGGTGCACACGTCCGTCCCGCCCGACAGCGACTGGAGCATGGCGGTCTCGCTGATGTCGGAGTAGACGTAGTCGAATCCGGCCGGCGGCAGCGGGGCCCCGGTCGAGCCGACCCCGCGCAGCCGCGACAGGTCCGCCTCCCGGGAGGGCTTGACGCCCCGGTTGCTGCAGGCCATGAGGAACGGCGCCGAGGTCCCGAAGAACGTCGTCCCCGACTCCTCGGCCAGCCGCCACAGCCCCACCGGGTCCGGCGCGCCGTCGAACAGGACGATCCCGGCGCCCACGATCGGCGCCGACACCAGGTAGTTCCACATCATCCAGCCGGTGGTGGAGTACCAGAAGAACCGGTCCCCCGGGCCCAGGTCGTGGTGCAGGGAGTGCATCTTGGCGTGCTCGACGGCCATGCCGCCGTGACCGTGGACGATCGCCTTCGGCAGCCCGGTCGTGCCCGAGGAGTACAGGACGTACAGCGGGTGGTCGAAGGTCAGCGGCTCGAACTCGATGCCGTCGTCGTAGGCGCAGAACCGTTCCCAGCACTCCCCCTCCGGCTCGGACTCCCCCAGGTACCGCAGCGTGACGACCTTGTCGACCGTCGGCAGGCCCGCGGCCACCCGGCGGATCTCGGCGGTGCGGTCGATCGCCTTGGTCCCGTACTTGTAGCCGTCGACCGCGACCAGGATCTTCGGTTCGATCTGGGAGAACCGGTCGAGCACGGCCCGCGAGCCGAACTCGGGCGCGCACGAGGAGAACACCGCCCCGAGGCTGGCCGAGGCCAGCATCAGCGCCAGGGTCTCGGGGATGTTCGGCATCCACGCCGCCACCCGGTCGCCGCGGCCGACTCCGTGCGACACCAGTCCGGCCCTGGCCCGGGCCACCGCCTCGCGCAGGTCTTCCAGGGTCCACTCCACCGGGGCCCGGGCGTCGGAGTAGCCCCGCACCAGGACCTCGTCGTCGGCGACGCCGGGCGCGGTGAGCACGGCGCGCGCGTAGTTGAACGCCTCGTCGGGGAACCAGACGGTCTCGGGCATGGTCTCGTCGGCCAGCACCCGGTGCTCCGGCACTGCCTTGCCGAGTCCGAAGTACTCCCATACCGCGCCCCAGAACGGCCGCAGGCGGTCGACCGAGTACTGCCACAGCGCCGGGTACGAGGTGAGGTCGCGCTCCTCTCGGCGCGACAGCCATTGGCCGAATCGCCCGATGTTCGTCGTCTCCACCGCATCCGGACGCGGCAGCCACAGCACCTCGTTGGTCACGATCGCCTCCCAACCTCCACACCCTTGTGGCCCACAACACTATCGTGGCACGGCTTGGCGCCGAGTGGGCTACCGGGGTGCGCTATGAGGCAATTGGTCCTCTATATACCGATCGCCGATGACGTAGGCGCCGGCCGCGATCAGCATCGCCGTCAGCAGCGCCAGGAACAGGAACGGCAGGCCCCAGGAGCCGGTCAGGCCGTGGAACCAGCCGACCGCCACCGGCCCGGAGCCGGCGATGAGGTAGCCGCCGGACTGCGCGAACGAGGACAGCGCGCTGGTCCCGCCCGAGGTGCGGGCCCGCAGCCCGAACAGGGTGAGCACCAACGGGAACACCGAGGTGCCGAAGCCGAACAGGATCATCCACAACCACGCGAGGCCGCCGCCGACGTCGAGCCACATGCCGAGGATCGCCGGAGGGTAGGTGGCCACCAGGATCCAGAACACAGGGCGCGGACCCCACCGGACGGTGAGCATCGGGACGGCCATGGCCAGCGGGATCTGGACCATCGTCAGCAGCCCGAGCATCGCCCCGGCCGCGGCCGTGCTCATGCCGCCGTCGCCCAGGATCGTGGTCGTCCATCCCATGAGGATGTAGGCGATGGCCGACTGGCCGCCGAAGACCAGCAGCAGCATCCAGGCCAGCCGGGAGCGGTGGACGCCTCGCAGGTGCGCGACCCCGTTCGCTCCGGCGGCGGCCGGCTCGGGCCGCCACAGGATCCACGGCACGATTCCCAGCAGCGCCGGGACCGACCACGCGGCCAGCGCGAGCCGCCAGTCCCCGGTCAGGTGCTCCAGCGGCGCGGTCGCGGCCGCGGCGACGGCGGTGCCGATCGCCAGAGTCGAGGAGTAGGCGGTGGTCATCGGGCCGATGCGGTGGGGGAAATAGCGCTTGATGATGACCGGGACGGCGACGTTGCCGATCGCCCCGCCCGACAGGGCCAGCAGGCTGAACAGCAGGAACAGGGCCGTGTGGCCGGAGTAGGCGCGGGCGATCAGGCCGAGGCTCATGGCCGCGAGCGCGCCGCCGATGACCGCGCGGGGCCCGAAGCGGCGGACCAGGCGCGGCGAGAAGACGCCGAGGCCGGCGAAGGCGAGCACCGGGAGGGTGGTCAGGAGTCCGGCGACGGTCTCGGAC
This sequence comes from Glycomyces salinus, assembly GCF_016428645.1. Taxonomy (GTDB): domain Bacteria; phylum Actinomycetota; class Actinomycetes; order Mycobacteriales; family Micromonosporaceae; genus Glycomyces; species Glycomyces salinus. The sequence continues at coordinate 59,078 of NZ_JAELXW010000039.1, forward strand.
ATGCCGAGCCCGGCCTGGACCCGCGGCAGCAGGGAGCCGACGCTGGTGACGGCGGTCCGGAAGTTGAACGCTGCCAGAACGACGCCGACGGCGAGCATCCAGGCGCCGAACAGGGCCGGCCGCACGGCCCTCTCGCGCACCAGGCCGACGGTGGTCATGCCGGGGGCTCCTTCCGCATGCGGGACGCAAGCGCTGTCTCACCTGTCGGAACCCGGGGCAAGGCCGCCTCACCAGGCGATATACAGTCAATGATTCATGGGATGAATGAACAGCCTGTCAACGGTACCGCGCGGGCGGTCTGCTTCAATCCGTCTAGTGTTGGGAAACACTCAAGCCCCTTTGGAGAGGTCGGTTCCGTCAGTGGCATTGCAGTCGACACGCAAGTCCGCGCTGGTCGATCAGGTGATCGAGCAGCTGCGAGGGCAGATCGGCGACGGCGAGTGGCCGGTCGGCTCGCGGATTCCCACCGAGAGTGAACTGGCCGACCTGCTCGGCGTCGGTCGCAACACCATCCGCGAGGGCGTGCGGGCCCTGGCCCACGCCGGGATGCTGGAGATCCGCCAGGGGGCCGGGACCTTCGTCGTCGGCCGCAGCGAGGTCACCGCCGCCGTCCGCCGCCGCATCGCCGCCAGCCCGGCCTCGGACACCATGGAGGTCCGCCGCGGTCTGGAGATCGAGGCCGCCCGCCTGGCCGCCCGCCGCCGCACCGACGAGGACGTGACCCGCCTGCGCATCCTCCTGGCCGAGCGCGAGGCCACCCACGCAGTCGGCGACACCGAGGCGTTCATCGCCGCCGACGTCGCCCTCCACCAGGCCGTCGCCGAGGCCAGCCACAACAAGCTCCTGACCGAGCTGTACTCGGAGCTGGCCGACTCCCTGAGCGAGGCCGTGCGCGCCGGCGTCGGCGACGACATCGACTCCGAGCCCCATGTGGACCACAGCCGCGCCATCGAGGCCATCATCGCAGGCGACCCCGAACTGGCCGCCGCCGAGACCGCCTCCTACCTGCGCGACCTCATCGACGACTGAAACCGGTCTCCGCGACCGAGAGATAGCATCGGTACGTACCCGAGAACGAGAGGAATCCGCATGCGCCTGTCCGCCCGCGTCGATTACGCCCTCCGCGCCGCGGTCTCGCTCGCCGGATACGGCGACCGGTGGGTGTCGGCCGAGCAGATCGCCGACGATCAGGACATCCCGCGCAAGTTCCTCGAGTCGATCCTGCTCCAGCTGCGGCGCGGCGGCATCGCCGCCTCCAAGCGCGGCCCCGAGGGCGGCCACCGGCTCGCCCGCGGCGGCGACGAGATCAGCCTCGCCGACGTCATCCGCGCCGTCGACGGGCCCCTGGTGGGCGTCCGCGGCGAGCGCCCCGAACAGGTCCCCTACTCGGGCACGGCCCGCGCCCTGACCGACGTGTGGATCGCGCTGCGGGTCAACGAGCGCGACATCCTCGAGTCGGTCAAGCTCGCCGACGTCGCCGCCGACCGGCTCCCGGCCACCGTCACCAAGCTCCTCGAAGACCCCGATGCCTGGGTCATCCGCGGCGCTTGAGGCCCGCCCCGGGCCGGGGTTTGGAAGAATCGGGCCGTGAAGTTCCCCGACCTGGAAGCGTGGTGGGACCGCGTCGTGGCCGCCTCCCGCCGGCGCTGGCGCTTCGCCGACCACGCCTGGAGGGCCAAGGAGCGCTTCTTCGAGGTCCACAGCGGCCAGTTGGCCGCGGCCGTCTCCTACTACGCCTTCTTCGCGGCGCTGTCGATGTCGCTGCTGGCCCTGGCGATCTTCGGCTACATGCTGAACTTCCCCGACGTCTACGACACCGTCGAGACCTGGCTCCAGACCAACCTGCCGGTGATCGACATCGGGGTCCTGGAGGACTCCCGGCAGTCGGTGACGATCCTGGCCGCCATCGCCCTCGTCGTCGCCGGGGTCGCCTGGGTCCAGTCGGTGCGGACCTCGATCCGCCTGGCGTGGGGCCTGGAGGCGCAGCCGGGCAATCCGATCCTGCGGTGGCTGATCGACCTGCTGGTGCTGATGGGACTCTCGATCCTGCTGCTGATCACCATCGGCGCGACCGCCGGGGCCGAGGCCGTGCTGGCCTGGCTCGACCTCGACCACGCCGACGGCTCGCTGGCCCTGCTGATCTCGGGCGGCTCGGTCCTGGTGGGCCTGCTGGCCAACGCGCTGCTGGCGGCGGTCCTGCTCCAGGCCCTGCCGCGCCTGGCGCTGCCGCCCAAGCGGGTGCTGGCGGCCTCCATGTTCGTGTCGGTGGGCCTGGAACTGCTCAAGACGGTCGGGCGCATCTACATCCTGAACGTCTCCGACCGGCCCGCCTACCAGGCGGTGACCACGGCGGTGGGCCTGCTGCTGTTCCTGTACGTGTTCAACGTGCTGCTGATGCTGGCCGCGGCCTGGACGGCGACCTCGCAGCGCGGCACCGCCATCGATCTGTACCAGCGGACGAGGATCCGCAACGGCGAGTCCGTTTCGGAGGCCGAGGACCGGCCCGGACCGATGCCGTGAGCGAGGGGCGGCCCGGGCTCGCGCCCAGGCCGCCCCTTTTATTCAGTGTTCAGTTGCGGGAGCGGGTCAGGCGACCGCGCAAATCCCGTCGTTCAGCACGAACATGCCCGGGTGGTCGGGGTCGCCGGTGCCCTGGAATCCGATCTGCTTGGTCTTCCCCGGCTTCAGCGGGAAGTTCCAGAAGGCGGGGTCGACCTCCAGCGTGTCGCCTTCCAGAGTGACCTCGCCGCCCCAGTCGTGCTTCACCGTCTCGACGCCGGTGCCCCTCCAGGACAGGTCCCAGCCGTCGATCGGCTCGTCGCCGGTGTTGGTGACCTTGACCTGGACGACGAACCCGTCGCCCCAGTCCGCGGCGACCTTGTACTCGACCGAGCAGTCGGCCGGGAGGTAGGGCGCCTCGGGGGCCGCGCCGTCGCCGGAGGCGGTGATCGGCTTCCACTGCGGCTCGTCCATGTCGTAGCCGATGAAGAAGCTCGGCCACGGCGGCTGATTGTAGGACTCGTTCTGCCAGGCGACCGCCAGGCGGTACTGCGGGTCCTGCATCAGCGTCGGGATCGAGTGCTCGGTCTCGATCACGGTGGTGAAGATCCGCACTCCGTCGTCCGAGTCCTTGCGCAGGATCAGCTCCTCGCGCCAGTCGCCGAACAGGTCGGCGGTCAGCACCGGGTTGCCCTTGGTGCCGTTGTTGGTGTGGACGCCCTCGGGAGTGAAGATCTCCTCCTGCTCGCCGGCCTCCGGATCCCACTCGGCGATGTAGGGGTGGATCGGCTCGTAGACCTCTTCGTCGAACTCGTGGTCGAAGATCTCCCGTCCCAGGTCCCCGTCCCACCAGATCATGTGGTTGGCCGAGGGAATGGTCTCGCCGATGAGGGTGCCGTCGGCGGCCCGCAGCTCGCCGGCGCGGGAGTCCCACGCGCCGTCGGCGGTCACGGCCCAGCATTCGGCGCCGGGGTGGTCGGGGTCGATGTCGCCGCAGGTGCCGCGGCCGACGTCGCTGTCGCCGGGCATCGACCAGATGACCTCGCCGGTCTCGGCGTCGCGCATGGCCGCGCCGATGTTCCCCGAGCAGCTCATGCACTCGAACGGGCTGAAGATCTCCAGGCCCTCACGGTCCGGGTCGAGGTCGCCCACGTGCAGCGCGTCGCCGTGCCCCAGCTCGGAGCTGTACAGCGGCGTCCCGTCGTCGTTGATCGTCAGGGAGCCGTAGACGACCTCGTCGCGGCCGTCGGCGTCGACGTCGGCGATCGACAGCTGGTGGTTGCCCTGGCCCGAGTACTGCGGGCCGAAGTCCTGGGACTTGAAGTCCCAGCGCTTGACCAGGCTCTGGCCGTCCCAGTCCCAGGCGGCGACCTCGCTCTTGGTGTAGATGCCGCGGCTGGTGATCAGGCTCGGTCCGCTGCCGTCCAGGTAGGCCACCGAGGCCATCATGCGGTCGCCGCGGTTGCCGTAGCAGTCGCCCCAGTCGCAGATGTCGCCGCGGGCCGGGTCGTAGTCGGCCGTGTCGAGCGCGGCCCCGGTCTGTCCGTCGAAGACGGTCAGGAACTCCGGGCCCTCCAGGATGCGGCCGGAGTCGTTGCGGTGGTCGGCCTCGGCGTCGCCGATCACGGCGCCGGTGCCGTCGACGGTCCCGTCGGCGGTCTTGAGCGCGACCTCGGCCTCGCCGTCGCCGTCGAGGTCGTAGGCGATCAGCGAGGTGTAGTGGGCCCCGGCCCGGATGTTGACGCCCAGGTCGATGCGCCACAGCAGCTCTCCGGAGAGGGTGTAGGCGTCGATGTAGACGTTCCCGGTGTGGCCGTCGTGCGCGTTGTCCTTGCCGTTGGACGGGTCCCACTTCTGGATGAGCTCGTAGGTTCCGTCGCCGTCCACGTCGGCGGCGGTGGCGTCGCCGGGCGAGTAGGTGTAGTCGACGCCGTCGGGGGTCGTGCCTCCTTCGGGGCGGTCCATGTCGATGTCGATGTACTGCCGGTCCCAGGCGGTGACCGAGTCGGTGTAGCCGGTCTCCTCGCCGTCCTGGACGGTCGCGATCCAGTAGGTGGAGTTGGCGGTGCCTTCGGCGTCGGTGAGGTTGGTCGCCTCGGTCGGCTCGTCGGTGATCAGCTCGCCGTCGCGGTAGACGTTGAACGCGGTGCCCTCGGGGTCGAGCGGGAGGCTGCGCCAGCCGAGGTAGACGCCGCCCTCGACGTCCACGGCGACCGGGGCGCGGTCGATGTCCTCCATCTGCGCCGAGCAGTCCTCGCACGGCTCGTCGGCGGCTCCGCCGTCGCCGGGAAGGTCGCCGACTCGGGTGATCTCCAGGCCGTTGAGGTGTCCGGTCTGGCCGGTCACGGTCATGTCGAGCCGGCCGTCCTCGACGAAGATCCCCTCGAAGTCGTGGGTGGCGACCGACTGGGATCCGGCGTTGCCCGCGCCGTAGTCGAAGCCCTCGAACGCGAAGTCGGACCGGGAGGTGCCCAGGTAGTCGCCGACGGTGACGCGCGCGGTGTAGTTGCCGTCCGGCACGTCCACCGCGAAGGTGTACTCGCCGCCGAACCAGGCCACGAAGTCCCGGCCGACCGGGTCGTCGTCGCCGCCCCGGTCGCGGTCGATGGCCTCGGTCATGTCGGTGGTGAACCCGTAGCCGGACTCCTCGCTGTAGGCGGTGCCGCGGTCGGCCTCGGTGTAGTCCTCGGCCGCGACCTGGCTGGCCGGTCCGAAGTCGAACTTCCATCCGGCGCTGGCGGTGGTGACGCTCAGCGTCTCGGAGAACTCGGACTCGCCGAGTCCGTTGACGGCGGCCACGGCGAATTCGTAGGGGGCGTCCTCGGCGAGGCCGGAGACGCGTCCTTTGCCGACGGTGGAGGTGGTGCCCAGGCGCCACTCGCCGCCGGATTCGCGCACGTAGACGCGGTAGATGTCGGTCTCGACCTCGTCCCAGGTGAGGGTGACCGAGGCGTTGGAGACCGTCTCGGCGTTCAGGCCGGCGGGCGCGTCGGGGACGCTGTCGGGCGGGGCCACGTCGACCACGTGGTCGGCCAGCGGCTCGTCGAGGGTCGCGGTCTCCTCGGCGACCAGGCGGGCCATCTGGATGGCGCCGTACTCCTGGAAGTGGGTGTCGTCGGCGGTTCCGTCGGGCCGGTTCGGGTAGACCCCGGCCGGGACGTGCAGGAACACCGACTTGGCCTCTTCGGGGCCGATCTGGTCGAGGTAGGCGCGCGAGGAGGCCGAGAGGTCGACCATCGCGGTGCCGGTCTCCTCGTGGAGCTCGCGGACCTTCTCGACGTACTCGGGGAAGGAGACGTCGAACTCGCCGGTGTCGGCGTCGAAGGAGCGGCGGGACACCGGGGTGACCAGGACCGGGATCGCGCCCTTGTCGAGGGCGCCCTGGATGTAGTCGTCCCGCAGGTATTCCTTGTAGTCCTCGGGAGGGGTGTAGCGCTCGGGCCGGGACTGGGTGGCGTCGTTGTGGCCGAACTGGACGAACAGGTAGTCGCCGGGCTGGATCTGGTCGAGGATCGTGTCGAGGCGGCCCTCTTCGACGAAGGAGCGGGAGGACCGGCCGCCGATGGCGTGGTTGGCGACGGTCACCTCCTCGTCGAAGTAGCGGTCGAGCACCTGGCCCCATCCGGCCTGGGGCTCCCAGTAGGGGTCGTAGGTCTGGACGGTGGAGTCGGAGGCGAGGTAGACGGTGATGCCGTCGTCCTGGGCCTGGGCCGGGGAGGCGGCCCCTACGAGGCCCGCGGCGGTCGCGCCCGCCGCGAGAGTGGCGACGACGCGGCGGCGCCATCGGGGAGGAGAGGTCTCTGTTCTCATGTTCACTTCCGTAGTGCCTTTGAGAGGGGGTCTGACCTGAATCGTTTCAATTCAGCGAGCGGATTCCAGGGCAAACGCTTACTACGGAACGAGACGCTACGCTCGGACTCAACAAAAGTCAATACATGTCGATACTTTCCACCGCGGCGGCGCGGCCGGTCAGCCCGGCAGCAGCCCCGCGAGCCGCTCGCGCGCCGGATCTAGGTCGATGCCCTGCTCGTCGAGCCACTCGTCGTCGAAATAGGACGTGCGGTAGCGCTGCCCGGAGTCGCACAGCAGGGTCACCACGCTGCCGGTGCGCCCGGCCTCGCGCATCTCGGCGATGATCGACAGCGCCGCGACGAGGTTGGTCCCGGTCGAGCCGCCCAGCGGCCGCCCCAGGCGCTCCGAGGCCCACCGCAGGCACGCGATCGACTCGGCGTCGTCCACCTTGACCATGCGGTCGACCAGGTCGGGGACGAAGGACGGCTCGACGCACGGCCGCCCGATCCCCTCGATCCTGGACCCGTGCTCGGAGGTCGCGTCGGGGTCGGCGTCGCGCCAGCCGGCGAAGAACGCCGAGCGCTCGGGGTCGACCACGCACAGCCGCGTGGCGTGGCACTGGTAGCGCACGTAGCGCCCGATGGTCGCCGAGGTCCCGCCGGTGCCGGCGCCGACCACGATCCAGGCCGGCACCGGGTGCGGTTCGAGCCGCATCTGCTCGAAGATCGACTCGGCGATGTTGTTGTTGCCGCGCCAGTCGGTGGCCCGCTCGGCGTAGGTGAACTGGTCCATGAAGTGCCCGCCGGCCGCCCCGGCCAGGCGCCGGGCCTCGGACACGGCCGCGGTCGGGTCGCCCACCAGGTGGGCCTTGCCGCCGTAGAACTCGATCTGGGCGATCTTGGACCGGCTGGTCGAGGCGGGCATGACCGCGGTGAACGGCAATCGGAGCATCCGCGCGAAGTAGGCCTCGCTGACGGCGGTCGAGCCGCTGGAGGCCTCGAAGACGGGTGTGCCCTCGCCGAGCCAGCCGTTGCAGATCGCGTAGAGGAACAGCGAGCGGGCCAGGCGGTGCTTGAGCGAGCCGGTCGGGTGGACCGACTCGTCCTTGAGGTAGAGGTCGACGCCCCACTCCTCGGGCAACGGGAAGGGCAGCAGGTGGGTGTCGGCGCTGCGGTTCGCGTCGGCGGCGACGGCCGTGATCGCCCAGTGCGTCCAGTCCCGGTCGTGGGACCGGTCAATCGACTCCATGCTCGACCTCGCCGGTCGGGATCGGCTGGGGCCGGTCCTCCCACTTGGTCGAGAGCGTGATGGTGGTGCGGGTCTGGGCGACCCCGCCGATGCCCGCGACGCGGTGGATGAGCTGCTCCAGGTCGGCCATCTTGGGGACGCGGACCTTGATCTGGTAGCACTCGACCCCGGCCAGGAAGTAGCAGGACTCGATCTGCTCGATCGCGCCCAGCTTGTCGCAGATCGCCAGGTGGTCGGCGCTGGAATCGGGGATGATGCCGATGAGGGCGGTGATGCCGAGTCCGATGGCCTCGGGGTCGACCACGGCCTGGTAGCCGGTGATGACGCCGTTCTTCTCGAGCTTGGCGACGCGGTCCTGGACCGACGGCGCGGTGAGCCCGACCCGCCGGGCGAGCTCCGCGTAGGAGGTCCGCCCGTCGGCGCGCAGCAGGTTCACGATGGTCCGGTCGATCTCGTCCACTCGTCGAGGATAACCATAGGGAGCGGCGGGTCGTTCTGACTGTCTGATGCCCGCTTACTCCCTGCGCGGGGAAACCGTCTTCCCGCGTACCGGCCGTATCCCTGGTACTTTCAGGCAAAACCTACCAACCGAAAGTATGTCCAAGAACTCATGGCAGGTTTGACTGAATAGTGATGTAATGGGTTTAACCGCACGAAGTGAGTGTTCATCACGGGGAGGATGGAATCATGGAGACCGAGGACCGCCTACTCACACCCGGCGAAGTGGCCTCGCTGTTCCGCGTCGATCCCAAGACCGTCACGCGCTGGGCCGCGGCCGGTCGCATCGGCAGCATCCGGACACCCGGCGGTCACCGGCGGTTCCGCGAGTCCGAGGTCCGCGCGCTGCTCGAGGGCGACGCCGAGGCGCAGACCGGCTTCGAAGCCGGCCACAGCACGCATTAGCGACCCGGCGGCCGGCCCCAGAGGAGACCCGGACCGCCCCCACCGAACCGCGGCCCGCGGGACCCGGCAGAGCCTGCCGAATTAACGGCTCGAAAACCTATCAGATACGTGCACCTCGAACGCCGGTGCCGCGCAGCCAGTCCGGACCGATCCGGGCCGAGCGCGCGGGGACCGGCGTTCCGCGCGTCCGGGGCAGCGGCGACCCCGGCGCGGTGCGTACCGGCGGCTTCGGACGATGCGCGGGAGCGGTTTCACAGAATCAAGCGCTTTCAGGCGGAAACCTATTGGAAATATCCCTCAGAAAGCCTTGACAGCCCCGTCAAACATCGGAGATTATCAATACAAGCTTGGGAGCGCTTCCCTGCGAACGATGACCCCCAGAAGAGATCTCACGAGAACCGACCTCAACGGAACCCCATCCTGAGCCGCCGAAGTGAGCGGCCCGACGAACGAAGGATATCGAATTATGCAAGTACATCGAAGGCGCAGGAGGCTGGCGGTGACCGCGGCCGCCGTGGCCTCGCTCGGCGCCGGCGCCCTGACGATCGCCTCGGCGAACACCGTGTTCGCCAACGAAGGCTGCGAAGTCGAGTACGAGGTCGTCAACGACTGGGGCAGTGGGTTCCAGGCCAACGTGAGCGTCACCGCCGGTGACGCGATCGACGGCTGGGACATCTCCTGGGACTTCCCGTCCGGTACCACCGTCAGCAGCGCCTGGAACGTCGACTGGAGCCAGAGCGGTTCCACCTTCAACGGCTCCGACGTGGGCTGGAACGCCTCGGTCGCCTCCGGTCAGACCAGCGAGCTGTTCGGCTTCGTCGCCAACGGCAGCTCGGGCGCGCCCGGCGAGTTCTCCATCAACGGGATCGTCTGCGACGGCGAGGTCGACGACGACGACCCGACCACCCCCGACGACGATGACGATGACGACGACAACGACGGCGACCAGCTGGACAACCCCTATGACGGGGCCCAGGTCTACGTCAACCCGCAGTGGGCCGACCAGGCCGCCGCCGAGCCCGGCGGGGAGGCCATCGCCGACCAGCCGACCGGCGTCTGGATGGACTCCACCGGCACCGTGACCGGCGACGGCGACCCGGGATCGACCGGAGGCTGGAGCCTCGAGCAGCACCTGGACGAGGCGGTCGACCAGAACGCCGATCTGATCCAGGTCGTCATCTACAACCTGCCCGGCCGCGACTGCGCCGCCCTCGCCTCCAACGGCGAGCTCGGCCCGGACGAGATCGACGAGTACAAGAGCGGGTACATCGACCTGATCACGAGCATCGTCGACGACCCGGCATACGAGGACCTCAGGAAGGTCTTCGTGATCGAGATCGACTCGCTGCCGAACCTGGTCACCAACGTCTCCCCGCGCGAGACCGCGACGGACAACTGCGATGAGATGGCCGCCAACGGCAACTACCAGGACGGCATCTCCTACGCCGCGGCCGAGCTGGGCGCGCTGCCGAACGCGTACAACTACATCGACGCCGGCCACCACGGCTGGATCGGCTGGGAGGACTCCAACGAGCAGTACGACAACTTCAACGCCTCCGCGGCGCTGATGGGCTCGATCATCGGCATGAACGGCATGACCGCCGACGATGTCGCCGGCTTCATCACCAACACCGCGAACTACTCGGCGCTGGAGGAGCCCTACTGGGAGGTCGACCAGAACGTCGGCGGCCAGGCGCTGAACCAGAACCCGGACCTGCCGTGGGTCGACTGGAACGACTTCAACAACGAGCTCGACTTCGCGCAGGCGTTCCGTGAGGAGTTGATCGCCAACGGCTACAACTCCGACATCGGCATGCTCATCGACACCAGCCGCAACGGCTGGGGCGGCGACTACCGCCCCACCGGTCCGTCGAGCTCGGACGACCCGGTGACCTTCGTCGACGAGTCGCGGATCGACCAGCGTTACCAGAAGGGCAACTGGTGCAACCAGGCCGGTGCCGGCCTCGGCGAGCGGCCGCAGGCCAGCCCCGAACCGAACATCGACGCCTACGTGTGGATCAAGCCCCCGGGCGAGTCCGACGGCGCCTCCGAGGAGATCCCGAACGACGAGGGCAAGGGCTTCGACGAGATGTGCGACCCCGACTACGAGGGCAACGTCCGCAACGGGAACAACCCCTCCGGGGCCCGGGACAACATGCCGCTGTCGGGCCACTGGTCCTCCGAGCAGTTCGCCGAGCTGCTGGAGAACGCCTACCCGCCGCTCTAGGCAGAGAGAAAGAAGAGGAGTACGGCCCGGCGGAAGTGAGTGGCCGCCGGGCCGCTCCCGAAGACCGGATTCTCGGTTCCTTCCGATAAACGGCGGGGCCCCGCGGGACGGCGGGGCCCCGCCTATTCGGCGTCGAGCCCCCGCAGCAGGTGGTCGATGACCGACTCGGCGAGGTCCTCGCGCTGCAGCTCGGGATGCTGCCGGTACGCCTGGATCGACAGGATCGGCGCGACCAGCATGACCACGGCCAGGTCCAGGTCGATGTCCTCCCGCAGTTCGCCGCGCTCGACCCCGGCGCGCAGGACCCCGCGCACCAGCGCCCGGCGCCGCTCGTGGATCTCCTCGTGGATGCGCCGGAACTCCGGGTTCGTCCGGATCTCCATGGCCACGCACGCCAGGATCGTCTGCTCCCGGTCGGTGAAGTCCTTGCGGATGTTCTTGGCGATGCGGAGCAGGTCGTCGCGCACCGAAACGTGCGGCAGGTCCACCTCGATCGGGGACTTGATGGTCTCGACGGCGCTGGCGATGAGCTCCTCGCGGCTCTGCCAGCGCCGGTAGATCGTGGCCTTGGAGACCCCCGAGCGCTCGGCGACGGCCTCCACCGTGAGCGCGTCGATCTTGCCCTCCTCGGCGATCAGGTCCAAGGTGGCGTCGATGATGGCGCGGCTGGCGGCGGCGCTGCGCGGCCGGCCCTTGCCGGTCGGCCGCGTCGGGCACCGGTCGTCGTCGAGCTGCTCGAGTGTCACGGCATCATTCTCGCTCAGGCTTCGCTCATGGCCGGTTCGGCCTTCTGCTCGCCGGGTTCGGGGGTCGCCGAGCGCCCCTTGCCGGGGAAGAACAGGGCGATGATGATCAGGCCGAGCACGGCGACGCCGATGGCCGAGAACGCGGTGACGTGCAGGGCGGTGACGAACGAGTCGTTCGCGGCCTGCGCGACCGGGCCGACCGCCTCGGGCGGCACCGCGCCGCTCTCGAGCGCACCGTACGTGGCCGCGTAGGACTCGCGCGCCTCGTCCGGCAGCTGCGGGGCGGCGTCGGTGATCTGGGACCGGTAGGACTGGGCCATGACCGTGCCGAGCACGGCCACGCCGAGCGCGCCGCCGGTCTGGCGCAGGGTGTTGGCCAGGGCGGACCCGACTCCGGCCTGCTCGCGCGGCACCGAGGACATGAGCGTGTTCATCGCCGGCGGCATGAGGTTCGCCATGCCGGCGCCGGTGATGAGGAAGAGCACGATCACGACCCAGACCGAGGTGTCGGCGTCGAAGACCAGGGCGGTGACCGCGAAGTTGGTCATCACCAGCAGCATCGCGACGATCCCGACGGCCTTGGCGCCGAAGCGCTGGACCATCGTGTTCGACAGCGGGGCGAACACGAGCATGGACGCGCCGAACGGCAGGAACAGCAGACCGGTCTCCAGCGGCGTGTAGCCCTTGAGCAGCTGGAGGTAGAAGGTCATGAAGAACATCAGGCCCATCATCCCGAAGAAGGTGAGCGTGATGATCGCCGAAGAGGCCGAGAACCGGGCGTTCTTGAACAGCTTCATGTCCAGCGAGGCGTGCGGGATGCGCCGCTCCCACAGGACGAAGCCGACCAGGACCAGCACGCCGAGCGCGATGGTGCCCCAGACCTCGATGCCGGTCCACGAGCCGCTGTCGCCGGCCTCGATGATGCCGTAGGTGAGGCTGACCAGGCCGAGCATCGACAGCCCCATGCCGACGAAGTCGGGCCGCGGCTTGCCGCCGGTGGACTCGGGGGCGAGGATGAGGACGGCGATGAGGCCGAAGATCACGATCGGGACGTTGATCAAGAAGACCGAGCCCCACCAGAAGCGCTCGAGGAGCGCGCCGCCGACGATCGGGCCGATGGCGCCGCCGATGCCGACCGCGCCGGTCCAGATGCCGAGGGCCTTGGGGAACTCCTTGGCGGAGAAGATGTTGCGCAGCAGCGAGAGCGTCGAGGGCATCATGATCGCCGCGCCGGCGCCCATGAGGGCCCGGTACCAGATGAGCTGCTCGGGGCTCGCCGAGTAGGCCGACAGCAGCGAGGCCGCGCCGAAGACGACGAGGCCGATCAGGAGCATTCGCTTGCGGCCGACGCGGTCGCCGATGACGCCGGCGGCGAACAGGAGCCCGGCGAAGACGAGCGTGTAGGAGTTGATCATCCAGGCCAGTTCGCTCTGGCTGGCGCCGACGCCGTGCTCGGGGTCGGCGAGGGTCTTCATCGCGACGTTGAGGACGGTGTTGTCGAGGACGACGACGATGAGGCTGACGACCAGGACCGCGAGGATGGCCCACCGCCGCGGGTGGCCGGCGTCCTCTTCGGGCTCGGCCGCCGCCGGCGAGTCGGAACGGGTTTCAGACACGAAAGGTTTCCTTACTTCGTGTGGACTTGAACAGATGGTGTTGCGATCAGCCTAAGCCTTTTCGAAACGATACGGTACCGTATCGTAATGTGTGTCACACGGAAAACTACCGCCGGGGTCCGACAACCCCGCCCCGCGGGCGATGGTGGTTGAATGGGCTCCGTGGCCGCGAAGTTCCCTTATGACGACCTGCAGTCGTTCCTCGCCGCGCTCCAAGCCGACGGCGAGCTCAAACGTGTCAGCGCCGAGGTCGATCCGAACCTCGAGATCTCCGAGATCACCCGGCGGGTGATCCGCGAAGAGGGCCCGGCCCTGCTGTTCGAGAACCCCGCCGGGTCAGGCATGCCGCTGGCGATCAACCTGTTCGGGACGTTCCCCCGGATGGCCGCCGCGCTCGGCGTCGACGACCTCGACGAGATCGGCCGCCGCATCGGCGAGCTGGCCAAGCCCGAGCTCCCGGTCGGCTGGGCCGGCATCCGCGACGGGCTCGGCAAGCTCCTCCAGCTGAAGTCCGCGCCGCCCAAGAAGGTGCGCCGCGCCCCCTGCCAGGAAGTCGTCTACTCCGGCGACGAGGTCGACCTGAACCGGCTCCCGGGCCTGCAGGTATGGCCCGGCGACGGGGGCGTCTTCCACAACTTCGGGCTGACGCACACCAAGCACCCGGAGACCGGCAAGCGCAACGTCGGCCTCTACCGGCTCCAGCAGCACGACGAGCGGACCCTGGGCCTGCACTGGCAGATCCACAAGAACTCCACCGGCCACTACGCCGAGGCCGAGAAGCGCGGCGAGCGCCTGCCGGTGGCGATCGCCATCGGCCCGGACCCGGTGATGGCCTACTGCGCGACCGCTCCCCTGCCGCCGGACATCGACGAGTACCTGTTCGCCGGGTTCCTGCGCGGCGAGCGGGTCGAGATGGTCGACTGCCTGACCGTGCCGCTCCAGGTCCCGGCCTCCTCGCAGATCGTCCTCGAGGGCTGGGCCGAACCGGCCGAGCGCCTCCCCGAGGGCCCCTTCGGCGACCACACCGGCTTCTACACCCCGGTCGAGCCGTTCCCGATCATGCACGTCGAGACCATGACGATGCGCAACGACCCGATCTACCACACGATCATCACCTCGGCCCCGCCGCAGGAGGACCGCGGCCTGGGCAAGGCCACCGAGCGGATCTTCCTGCCGCTGGCCAAGATCATGATCCCCGAGATCGTCGACTACGACATGCCCGAGGCCGGCGGCTTCCACAACTGCGTGATCGTCTCGATCGACAAGAAGTACCCCAAGCACGCGCAGAAGATCATGAGCGCGATCTGGGGCCTGCAACTGATGAGCCTGACCAAGCTCATCGTCGTCGTCGACGCCGACTGCGACGTGCACGACTACCAGGAGGTGGCCTGGCGGGCGCTGGGCAACGCCGACTACAGCCGGGACCTGCTGCTCACCGAGGGCCCGGTGGACCACCTCGACCACGCCTCGTACCACCAGTTCTGGGGCGGCAAGGCCGGCATCGACGCGACCGCGAAATGGCCCGAGGAGGGCTACACGCGCGGCTGGCCGGAGGAGACGCGGATGAGCTCGGCGGTCAAGGCCACCGTCGACCGCCGCTGGAAAGAGTACGGCCTTGGCTAGCCCGTCGCCCCGCCCAGCCGCTCGCCTCCCCGAACCGGAGTGAACACTGTGTCCATCGCGGCCAGGCCGAATCCGGCCAGAGACTTCCTGAAGCTCGTCGCCTTCGAGCACTCGGTGTTCGCGCTGCCATTCGCCTACCTGGCGGCGCTGACGGCGATGACCGCCGAAGGCCGGTTCGGCTGGGAGGCCCTGGTCCTGGTGACCACGGCCATGGTCTCGGCGCGCACCTTGGCGATGGCCGCCAACCGGATCATCGACCGCAAGATCGACGCCCAGAACCCGCGCACCGCCGAGCGCGAACTGGTCACCGGCAAGGTCTCGCTGCGCACCGCCTACATCGGATGCGCCGTCAGCCTGGCGGTCTTCCTGACCTCGGCCGCGCTGCTGAACCCGCTGTGCCTGGCGCTGAGCCCCCTGGCCGTCGCCCCCCTGATCGTCTACCCGTACGCCAAGCGCTTCACCGACTACCCGCACGCGATCCTGGGCCTGGCCCAGATGGTCGCCCCCGTCGGCGCGTGGCTCGCGGTCACCGGCACCTTCGACGGTGCCGCCCCCGCGATCGTCCTCGGGGCGGCCGTGGGCCTGTGGATCGGCGGGTTCGACTTGATCTACGCCTGCCAGGACGTCGAGGTCGACCGCCGCGTCGGCGTCCGCTCCACTCCCGCCCGCTGGGGAGTGAAGGCGGCCCTGCACGCCTCGACGGCCTCTCACGCCGTGGCCTGGGCGGCCTTCGCCTGGTTCGGAGTGCTGACCGGATTCGGCGTCCTCTACTGGATCGGCCTGGCGATCGTGGGAGCGGCCCTGGCCTGGGAGCACACGATCGTCAAACCGGACGACCTCTCCCGCGCCAACAAGGCGTTCTTCACCGCCAACGGCTTCATAGCCATAGCCCTCTTCGCCTTCGCCCTGACCGACCTGCTCCTGCGCTAGGCCCGTTCAACCTCCGCGACATCGACAACAAGTAGTGGATCAACCGCCGAAGGAGAGCGAGTGAAGGCGGATGGCCGACAACCAGGTCGCTGCATCCCCTGCTCAGGCCATCAGCGACGAAGAGGTGTGTGGAGGGCTGGTGTCTGCGGCGTGCCTCGGGCCGGGTGGCCCCGGGGCTGGCGTGAAGGCGGCTCGCATCCTGGCGGGTGCGCACGGTTCCGGGCGTGGATCACTTGGGACGCCACCGGGTCCGGGTGGCGAACATGAGTCTTCTCCAACCCTGCGGGTGATGGCAAGCGCTGGTTCGGCTGTCACCATTGATGTAGCACAACCGGACGGAAACCGACCAGCAGATCGAAGGTTCGAAGGTTCGGATCAAGGGGGGTGTGGCACATGGCGAGGAGCGTGAACCCGGCGGAGCGGAGTGAGAAGGCCCGTGCCATCCACGCCCAGTTCGATCAGGCGGCTGCGGCTATCAATGCCTTCCACGCCCGAGTGCTGTCCGGGGTGATCGAGGCCCAGGCCTGGAAGATCCA
>NZ_JAELXW010000004.1 GCF_016428645.1 Glycomyces salinus
GGCGCGGCCGTCAGGCCGCGCCGCCCCTGTGCTCTGCTGCTCGCGATGGTGTACTGTTCGCTGAAGATTGCGGTGCTGACAGCCGCAACCACCGATGAAGTTCAACCGCGGCCGTGGCATCTGCGCCATTCCAGTACGCCGCCACTTGAAATTCCTCTGGGTCTTCTCAATGTCGCCGGTCACGTGACGAGGCGACGTTTCTGTACTTTCGACGAATCAGGTCATCATCACTGCAACCTCAACGCATTCCGCCCCGCATAGCCGTATCCGCTGGAAGCGCGCCTCCGACGACATCTACGCCGCGACGCTCGACGGCGAGTTCGCCGGGTTCGTAGCGCTCAGCGGACCCGATCACGTGCTCTACGGCCCCCACGCCCAGGACCTCGGCGCCTATAAGACCTTCGACGGCGCACGCGCCGCCCTCGACCTCGAGTTGACCGCGGTGCGGGACACGCCGAACGCGCTCTTCTGCGCGTCTTGAACTTCCGCGTCGACGACATCGGCGCGATTCGAACGAGGACCGTCTCAGCGGTCCCCAACAAATCAGGAGTACTGAAATGGCAACAGGCACTGTCAAATGGTTCAACGGCGACAAAGGCTTCGGCTTCATCGAGCCCGACGACGGCTCCGCGGACGTGTTCGCGCACTTCTCCGCGATCGAGGGGTCGGGGCGTCGTGACCTCGAGGAATCCCAGAAGGTCGAGTTCGACGTCGAGCAGGGCCAGAAGGGCCCGCAGGCCACGAACATCCGGGTGATCTGACCCGGTCCCGGTCGGTCGGAGCGGTACTCGAACACACCGCTTCGACCATCCGTGGACTCGAAGAATCGACGCATGCGGACGCTGAACCACTTGCTCGAAGACCGGGTCCCCGGCGCGGAACCGGCCGCGGCGGCCGAACCGCTGCGGGACGCGATCGCGGCACAATAGTTCGACCGGCGCCGAAGCGGTGCCGACGGACGGCCCGGCCCGGCCCGGCCCGTTGACGGTCCGGGTTTCCCGCTGCACTCGGTCCGGCTTCGCTAAGCGTTGAGGGCGGCGGTGGGTGCGGTTCTCGCGGCCCTCGCGGCCGGATAGGAACCGGCGATCATGCCGACGGCGATGGTGGCCGCGGTGGTCGCGCCGATCACCCACAGCGGAACCACGAACGGCCAGCCGCGGGCGCCCGCGTAGACGGCCGTGGCGGCGGTTCCCAGGACCGCGCCGGCGAACCCGCCGAGGCCGGCCAGCAGGACCGACTCCCCGAGGAATTGCAGGCGGATGTGCCGGCGGGTCGCGCCGAGCGACCGGCGCAGCCCGATCTCGCTGCGGCGCTCCAGGACGGCGATGACCATGGTGTTGGCCACGCCGATGCCGCCGACGAGCAGGGCCACCCCGCCGAGGGCCAGCAGCAGCGCCGTCAGTGTCCGGTCGGCGACCGCTTGGGCCGCGAGCGCCTCGGAGGGGCGGCTGACGGAGACCTCCTCGGGGTGGGCCGGGTTGGCCGTAGCGGGGAGCACCTCGCGCACGGCGGCCACCGTGGACTCGGGGGAGCGCTCGTAGATCGTCGTGGGGGCGCCGTCGAATCCCAGGAGGGCCTCGGCCGCCGGCCAGCCGACGAGAGCCGAGTCGTCGAGCTCGGGCGCGAGCGGGACGGGATCGAGGACCCCGATGACGGTGAACCACTCCTCGCCGAGCCAGACGGCGACGCTGCCGTCGGCCTCGGCGATGCCGAGCCGATCGGCGGTCGTGGCGCCCAGGACCACCACCGGGAACTCCTCCAGCGCCCGGTCGAGGAACCGTCCTTCTCCGAGGCTCGCGCCGACCGTCTCGAGCAGCTCCACTGTGGCGGCCCGGACGGTGATGCCGTTGCTCAAGTCGGGGTCGATCAGGTCGGTGCGGTAGACCTTCGCCTCGACCGCGCCGGTGGCGGCGACGGCGTCCACCGGTCCGATTCGCTCGACCATGTCGATGCTCTCGAACGGGAGGCTCGCTTCGGCGCCGTCCAGGGTCTGCCCGGGGCTGACGGTCAGCAGGTTGGTTCCCAGCTCCTTGAGGCGGGCGTCCACCTCGGCATGGCTGGAGGCCGAGATGCCGACCACCGTGACCATGGCCGCGATGCCCACGGCGATGCCGAGCGCGGCGAGCACCGCGCGGAGCGGCCTGGCGCGCATCCCGGCGGCGGCCACTCCGGCGACGTCGCGCGCGAGCAGCCGGGACGGCCGCAGGTCTCGGCTCATCGCCCGGTCCCTTCATCGGCTTCGATGCGCCCGTCGCCGAGCCGCACCCGCCTGGGGAAGGCGGCGGCGACGTCGCGGTCGTGGGTGATCACGACGATCGCGGTGCCGTCGCGGTTGAGCTCCCCGAACAGGTCGAGGACGGAACGGCCCGTCTCGGTGTCGAGCGCCCCGGTCGGCTCGTCGGCCAGCAGCAGGGACGGACCCCCGACGAGGGCGCGGGCGACGGCCACCCGCTGGCGCTGGCCGCCCGAGAGCTCGCCCGGCCGGTGGTCGAGCCGGTCCGAGAGGCCGACACGGCCCAGGGCCGCGGCCGCGGCGTCGCGGCGCTCGCGGCGGGGCGTGCCCGTGTACAGCAGTCCGTCGGCGACATTGTCCAGCGCGCAGGAGGCGGCGTCGAGGAAGAACTGCTGGAAGACGAAACCGAGCCGGTGCGCGCGCAGCGCCGACAGCCTCCGGTCGCCGCACGCGGCGACGTCGTGGCCGTCGATCCGCACCGTCCCTTCGTCGGCGCGGTCGAGAGCGCCGACGATGTGGAGCAGCGTCGACTTGCCCGAGCCGGAGGGGCCGACGATCGCGACCAGTTCGCCTTGGGCCACCGTCAGGTCCACCTCCTGCAGGGCGCGGACCGGGGGCGAGCCGGGGTAGGTGCGGCCGACGCCGGTCAGCTGGACCACCGGTTCGGCGGGTGCGGGCGGGTCCGTGCGCGTCCCGGCGGCCCGCGCCGCGGCGTCGGCCTCCACTACCGGAGGGCGGCGGAGTCGTCGCCGACCTCGCTGACCAGTGGATCGGTCGAGGCCGGGGGCGGGCCGATCGGCCCGGCGGCCAGGGGCTGGAGGCCGTTCCTCTTGATATTCTGGAGTTCCATGAGGTACATCCTCTCGTGGGTGTGGCCTGACGCAGTTCGTGTCCAAGATGTCCTGCGTCAGGCCCTCGTCGCTCCGGGTCTCGGACCCGGAGTGGCGACGTCTTCGTAGGCCGGTGCGCCGCTCGCGATGGTCTTCGGGGCGCTCGGGCCGGAGGCGCAAGCGGGCGAGGCGCCGTTTCATGCGCGCGGGAGTCCTCATCGGCCCGCCACCGCCACCACGTCGCCCTCGGCGAGACCCGCTCCGGAGACTTCGACCATGCCGTCGCCGAAGAGCCCGGTCGTGACCGACACGATGGATCCGGTTTCGCCGTCGAGGAGTTCGAGGCCGTAGCCGCCCTCGGAGAGCGCCAGGAGCGCCGACACCGGAACCAGGAGCACGTCCGCGCGTTCTTCGACGGTGACGATCACCTCCACCGGCGCGTCGAGGAGGTCGTCGGGCACGTCGCCGTCGAGGGCCACCTCGATCTGGGCGATCGGCTCGGCGTCGGGGGCGTCGTCGGACTCGGATTCGACGACGCGGACGGCGCTGACGGTTCCGGGTATCGTTTCGCCGCCGGGCAGCGCGACCGCGACCGCGGTTCCGGGCTCGGCCCGTTCCCGCTCGTCGACGTCGATCTCGAGGCTCGCCACGCGGTCGCCGCCGGTCAGGTCGACGATGGCCTCACCGCCTCGCACGCTGTCGCCGACCTGGACGTGCAGACGGTCGACGCGCCGGTGCCCGGCGACGAAGACCACCGCTCCGTGCGCGACCCTCCCGGACCGCTCCACGCCGAGGTCCTCCTGCCACCGCTGCACCGCTTCGGCGGTGAGCCAGGTGTACTCGTCGTCGGCGGTGAACCCCTGGTAGCCGAGCTCGGACAGGTTCCGCTCGAGCTGCTCCACGTCGGCGCCCCGGTCGCCGGGCCCGAGGTCGCGGTACATGGGGAGGTCGCCGTCAAGCAGGGTCACCGGCGTCTCGTCGACGTGGATCAGCGCGTCGCCGGGATGGAGCCGCGCGCCGACCTCGGGAGCGCGGGTGACGGTGCCGGACACGACGGTCTCCACAGTGGTCGCGGCGCCGAAACCGAGGGTGCCGCTCCAGGTCTCGGTCGCGCTGATGGAGCCGCGCTCGATCGTGGCCGTCGGCACCGGTTCTTCGTCGGCGCTGGTCTCCTCGGTGTCGGCGGAGACGTGGATCTGGAAGGCGGCCAACGCCGTACCGGCGGCGATGACGCTGAGCACCGAGGTGAGCACCGACTTCTTCACTGGTCGTCTCCAGCCGTGCCCTCACCGCCGTCGAAGACGTGGTCGCATGCCTCCAGTGCCGCTGTCAGCTCGTCGGGGTCGGCGTCCTCGAACCGCTCGGTGTCCGTCAGGTCGTCCGAGACCTCGATTCCCTGTTCTCGCAGGCACTCGTTGTGCTCGAGCAGGGCCTCCTCGTCGATCGGGGTCTCCGGTTCGTCGGCGTAGGACGGCATCAGGTCTTCGCAGGCGTCGAGGGCGTCGTTGACGGCCGCATCGTCGTACTCGCCCGATTGGGCGTTGAGGGCCTCCATCAGCCCTTCGAGGCCGGGTTCGGGATCGGGCATGTCGACACCGTTGTCGCGCATGCATTCGGCGAACGCCAAGGACTCCTCATCGGCCTCGACGGACGCGGTCGACTCGGACTCGTCGTCTCCTCCGGCGGTGGCGACCGGGTCTCCGTCGTCGTCGCCGCCGCAGGCTCCCGCGGCGAACAATATGGTCAATGCCCAGCCGGCCGTCCGGCCGAGGCGCGCCTCTCGGTTGGTCATCGTTCGCTCCTTTCTCACACGTCTTGTCTTCGGAAATTCATGACCGCGGCCGTGCCGAGCACGGCTATGACCGCGAAGAAGACCAGGCCGCCGAGCAGCGGGTCCGCCCGCGACGAGGCCGGTGAGAGCAGGGTGCCCGCGCCTCCGGCCGAGACGTCGGCCATGGCCGATCCGGCGGCGAAGGGCAGGTAGGCGGCCGCCGTTTCGAGCCATCCGTGTCCGGCCAACTGCCCGACCGTGCGGAGCGTCGGCTCGACCGCGTACGGCAGCAGCAGGATCGCCCCCAGGGCCAGCAGTTGGGAGCGGACGATCACGGCGATCGCGAGGCCGAGCAGGCCCCAGCCGACGACCAGCATGATCTGTCCGACATGGAACTGCGCGAACTCGGCGGCCGGAGCGGCCGGTTCGGACGATCCGGTCAGCACGGCGAGCGCCACGGCCCAGGCCGAGGCGAGCCCGGCGACGGCGAACGCGACGGCGAGGGCGGTGACGACGAGTGCCTTGGCGCCCAGTGCCGCCGCCCGATTCGGTGTGACCAGCAGCGTGGTGCGCAGCGTCCGGTGGCGGTACTCGCCGCCGACCGCCAGCACGCCGATGGTCCCCGCCATCACCGGGGCGAGCGAGGATCCGCCGACGACCAGCATCAGCGATTCGAGGGGGCCGACCTCGATGCCGAGGCCGAGCATCCCGCGCACCGTTTCGGCATAGCCCCAGGCGACGACCGCGGTGGCGGCCACCGCGGTGCCGGCCAGGATCCAGGTGGAGCGGAGCGTGCGCATCCGGGTCCACTCGTACGAGAGCGCCGCGGCCGTCATGCGGTGCCTCCGGCTTCGGTGTCGCGGGCGTCGAAGTCGACGCTGTCCGCGGAGACCCGTAGGAACGCCTGCTCGAGCGTGCCGGTGGTGGTGAACAGCTCGTGGACCGGGCAATGGTGGGACGCGGCCGCCTCGGCGACCTCCCGTCGGGACAGTCCGGTGACCAGCAGCAGGTCGTCCGAGCGGTCCGTGACCGAGCCGCCGGCGCCGGTGAGGGCCTCGGTGAGCCGGTCCGGCGTGTCGCTGCGGACCTGCACCGTCTCCAGTCCGTGGCTGCGGACGAATTCGTCGAGCGAGGCGTCGGCGATGATGCGGCCCTGACCGATCACGATCACGTGCTCGGCGAACGCCTCGAGGTCTGAGAGCAGGTGCGATGAGACCAGGACGGCGTTCCCTTCGGAGGCGTACTGCTTCAAAAAGTCGCGCAGCCAGCGCATGCCCTGCGGGTCCATGCCGTTGGCCGGCTCGTCGAGGATGAGGGTGTCGGGACGGCCGAGCATGGCGGAGGCGAGGCCGAGGCGCTGGGCCATGCCGAGCGAGTACCCGCCGGGGCGGGCGCGGGCGACGGTGCCCAGGCCGACCAGTTCGAGGACCTCGTCGACCCGGCCGGCCTCGACTCCGGAGCCGGCGGCGATCATGCGCAGGTGGTTGCGGGCGGACCGGCGCGGGTGGAAGGCTCCGGTGTCGAGCAGGGCCCCGACCCGCCGGATCGGATCGGGCAGGTCGCGGTAGCGCGAACCGTCGAACGTGGTCGTGCCTCGGCCTTCGTCGAGGGCGAGCATCAGCCGCATGGTCGTGGACTTGCCGGCGCCGTTCGGGCCCAGGAAGCCGGTGACGCGTCCCGGCTCGACGCGGAACGACACGTCTTGCACGGCGGGCTTGTCGCCGAAGGTCTTGCTCAGCCCGCGGGCTTCTATGACCGCCATCAGTCCCCCTTCGCGATCGAGGCGCCGGGACCGTCGAGGTCCAGGACCCGGTCGGGAGTGAGCGCCGCGGGCGGCGCGTGGGCGACCAGTACGACCGCGGCGTCGGCCGACCAGGCGCGCATTTCATCGCACAGCAGGTCGCGGCCGTCGGCGTCGAGTCCGTTGAACGGCTCGTCGAGCACCGCCACTTCGAAGTCGCCCAAGGTGCACATCGTCAGCCAGACTTTGCGCCGGTTCCCGGTGGAGAGGGCGCCGGCGTCGTCGTCCATCCAGGGGCCGAGGCCGTACCGCTCGGCGCGGGCGAGGCCCGGGCCCGCGTCGATCCCGGCGCAGCGGGCGGCGAACACCAGGTGGTCGCGCACGGTCATGTGCGGGTACAGGGCCGGATCGGTCCGGCACACCCGCCGGTTCCGGCGGGCTGCCGGACTCGAAGCGGCGCGGCCGGCCACGCGCACCTCGCCGCGCCACGGCTTGAGGTAGCCGCTGCACAGCTCCACGAGGGTCGACTTCCCCGAACCGTTCTCTCCCCGGACCAGCGTCAGTGCGCCGCGGCCGAACGAGGAGGAGAAGCCATCGAGGACCGGCTTGTCCGTCTCGTAGCCGACCGTCAGGTCGACGATGTCGACGGCAGGGTCAGTATGCGGTGTCGAATGCATGCGATCGCGCCTCCAATCAGGCAGATTCCGTAGCCGGCGGCGGCCAGTCCGCCGACCGGCGATGCGAGTGCGAGTAGGAACAGGACCGGAGCGGACAGGATCAGGGCGGCCAGCGCGCCGACGGTGTTCGGCGCCGCCGAGCCGTCGGAGTTGCGCGGCGGGGCGATCGCCCATTCGGCGAGCAGCGAGGCGGCGCCCGCCGCGACGGCCGCGCCGACCGGCCCGGCGAGCGCGATCGCCGGGCCGGCGAGCTGCAAGAGCAGCAGCGCGGAGCCCGCCCCCAGGGCGGCGACGGGCAGCAGGTAGCAGGTGGCCGCGGCAGAGGCGATGCCCCAGGGCCGCAGTCCGGCCTCCCAGGCGAATCGAAACTGCGCGGCGAAGGTCGCCGGCCCGGCCGCGCGCAGGATCAACTCGGTCATGCCCAACGCGGTAGCCAGTACCAGCGCGTGGGCGATCGTCGACGCCCGGCCCCCGAATCCCTCCACGGGCAGCAGTCCGGTTCCCGAGGCGAGCACGCCGAGGCAGGCGAGCAGCGCCATGAGCAGGAATCCGAAGATTTTGCGTATCAGCGGGTGTATCGCACTGGCGGCCAGTTCGCGGTCGAGGATTCCGGCGATCGGGTGTGTCCCGGTGAGGAGTCGCCCGCGCCGCGAAGTGGCCGACCGGGGCGCTGCCAGTTGGACGGTGAAGGAGTCCGCGCCGAGACGCCGCAAGTCGAACCCCAGCCGGACGGCCAGGCAGACCGCGGTGAGCGCCGATGCCGCGCCGATCCCGACCACCAGCCGTTCGGCCTCGGCAGGCCCGAACGACGAGGCCAGTCCGGACTCGCGGATCGGGCCGAGCACGTAGCGGGCGGTGCAGTAGCCCAGGGCGAAGCTCACGGCGCCCAGGGCGGCCCAGCCGGAGGCGGGAACCGGTCGCGGTCTGGTGCGCCGCAGCGCCGACCTGGTCGCGATCGCCAGGGTCGCCACATGCATCGACACCGGCGTCAGCAGCACCGCCGGGGACGCGTCGAATACGAACGTGAACACGGCGGTGACCACCAGCAGCGCCAGGTAGTAGACCGTCGCGCGCAGCCAGCAGTAGACGATGAGGACTTCGCGCGCCGGGATGTCGAGCGCCCTGAACAGGCCGGTGTTCGGCGAGTTGGCGACCGCGAACCTGCGCTGCGACATGGCTTCCCGGAGGAGGTAGCCGGCCGCGGCGTAGAGGTTGCCGACGCAGAACATGACGGTGAGGCCGTGCACGGAACCGGGCTGGTCGGCCAGCAGCGCCCGCGTCAGAGCGAAGACGCCGGTGGACGCGACCAGGAGCGCCACCAGTCCGGCCAGCGACAGGGACACCGCCAGGACCTTGAAGGCGCGCAGCGACAGCCGCAACCGCAGCGAAGCGAGCGTCTCGAAGTGATGGAAGTCAAGGACCGCGGCCAGCCTGCGAAACGCGGGGTTCCGTGGCGGCCGTGCTTCCGGATCCGGTTCAGCCCGCGAGGGTTCGGCCGTTGCCGTCGTCGAGGTCATCCGGGGACCGGTTCCGTTCCCGCTCGCGCCGTCGGTCCTGGGTCGGACGCTGAACATCGGGGCGCTCCTCCGGTCATCCGATGCCGGTCAGGGACGCCATGGCGATCGAGGCGGTGAACAGGATGGCGATCTTCCGGGCCGGCAGGCCCTTCCAGACTCCGCGGAAGACCCACGGGGCCGCTATGGCGACGGCGAGGATGTAGGCGTAGTAGTACAGGCTCTCCCGGGGGACGACGTCGAATGCCAGGCCGGCGGCCTGCGTGGGCACGAAGCACAGCACCATGATCAGGAAGAAGAGCCCGAACGACGCCCGGCCGCGCAGGGTCTTCCTGGCGGTGAAGACCTTCTTCTCCAGCATCGCCGCGAGCACGAAGTAGACGGCGACGGTGAACGCCGTCACGATCACTCCGATGAGGACCGCGCTGCGGAGGGCCAGGGACTGCATGTCGGCGTCGTCGATTCCCTCGGACAACTCGGAGGGAACCCGGTCGCTCACATGGGCGTACGCCTGCGGCGCCCGGAGGGCCGTCAGCAGTACCACCAGCGCGTAGGCGCCGAACCAGAGGAACCGGCTGGTGGCCGGTGCCGGCTTCGCATCCGGCTCGGGGAGGTCGTCGGGGCGCGGGGCCGCGCCGACGCCGGAGGGCGAGGGGGCGGGGCCGCTCATTGGTTCAGAGTTCATATCGCTACCTGATCGCTAGGACGATTGCTTCGATGGCGGCCGCCGAGACGATGAGCGCCGCGGCGAGGGCGAAGATCTTGAGGGAGCCGTACAGCGAGTTGAGATAGGAGTGGAGCAGCTGCGGGCGTTCCCGATCCGCGAAGACCGCGCCGATCACGGTGAAGGCCGGGTAGAGTCCGGCCGCCGCTGCGACGAGGCATCCGAGGAACTCGATCGGGGCGTACATCCCCGTATCGCTCACGAGGCGGGCCAGTCCGACGTTGCCGATGCCGACGGCCATGGTCGCCCCGACGTAGGCCGAGAGCATGGCGAGACCGACGAGGGTGGTCAGTCCGAAGGTGACGGCGCCCGAGAACATGAACAGGATCGCGCCCAGATTCTGGCCCAGGATGGCCCATGGCGACATGGCGGGCTCGGATTCGGCGGTGGCCCGGGCGAAGAGCTCCACGTCCGCCAGCGCGATGTAGCCGACGGTCGCACCGGCGGTGAAGACGGCCAGGCTCGCCAGCGCCGCGGCCAGTGAGGCGCGGTCCTTGGGGAGCCCGGCCATTCCAGTGAGCGTCACGGATATCAGCGCCCTAGTCGGCCGCGGCGGTGTCGACGAGCCCGGGGGCCGGGGCTCCCGGCGTGTACCTCTGGGTGGCATCGGGCCTCATGAACCCCGTCCTCTCGTCGTCGTGGACCGTCGCGGTTCGTGTCCATCGCCCTGGCGGGCTCCGGATGCTCGTCCGAGTTGGACTCCCGGACGAATGGAATTCTTTCCGGACCCGACACTCGGCACAAGACGCGGAACCGAACGGGAGCCGAAGTGGTCAACGGTTGCGCGGTCGAATCGCCATGCGGTCCGCCGGTTCGCGCATATTCTCGCCGGCGTCGCGGTGAGTGGAGCTCTTGAGAAAATCGAGATGTCCTTCAGAGAGGAATCCTTCGCGGTATGCGAGTGCCCCCAGTGCTTCGGGTGAAGGGGCGCCGAGAATCGCGGACATATCCCGAATGTCGCGATTCACGGTGCTGCGGGACAGATAGAGGTTGCTCGCTATTGCTTCTCTGGTCATTCCTCGTACCAGATAGAGCAGTATCTGGCGCTGACGAGGGGTGACGAAATCGTTCGGGGCGAGATCGGGGTAGACGGAATCGGCCATCCGTGCGTCTCCTAACAAGGGGGAGAGAGCGATGGAATTCGTTCGAAGCGGCCGATGAGACCGGTGGGGTTTCATCGGTGGTCGTTCCGTCGGTGCCGCGCAGGATTCGGCTCGTGGGTGGGGCCGGCGGCCGCCGACGCACCGGGTGGTGAGGGCATTTCCGGTTGCGGTGATCATGGCAAAGTGGAATATCATTCACCTATGTCCGAGCTGTGTTCGTCGTATCCGCGTGGTTCACTGGCGATATGAGACATGCGGCAGCTGATTCGCAGGAGGCCGTCATGTGGCTGAAGGCACTGGGGACAATGGAAGTCATGAGTAAGGACCGCTGGGTGCCGGTCCGTGCGCCCAAGCAGCGGGCGCTGCTGGCCATTCTGCTGGCCGCCTCCGGTGCGCCGGTCTCATTGGATCGCCTCATCGACCAGCTGTGGGGCGAGACGCCGCCCGGTGATCCTGTCGGTCAGGTGCGACTGCTGGTGTCGCGGCTGCGCGGTCTGTTCGGCGCCGACGTCATCGAGACGGTGAACCAGGGATACCGCCTCGTGCTGGAGCAGCGCGATTCGGATGTCGGCACCTTCGACTCGCTGGCCACGGCCGGATCGACCGCGCTCGAGGCCGGAGAGCACGAGCGGGCGGCGGGGGTGCTGCGGCAGGCGCTGGAGCTGTGGCGCGGTCCGGCGTTCGCCGACTGCCCATCGGCTCCGTCGATCGAATCCGAGGCCGACCGGTTGGCCGAACGCCGATCCACCGCGTTGGAGGCGTGCCTCGAGGCCGAGCTTCGGCTCGGCCGACATGTCGAACTCATCGCCGAGCTGCAGCAGCTGGTCAGCGAGCATCCCTACCGGGAGCGCCTGTGCGTCCTGCTGATGGTGGCGCTGTACCGCTCCGGGCGCCAGGTCGAAGCGCTGGAGGTCTTTCAGACCGCCTACCGCCGCTTCGATGAGGAACTCGGAGTCCTTCCAGGACACGAGCTCCAGGAGACCCACCGGCGGATCCTCTCCGCCGAGCCGGAGTTGCCCCTGCCAGGTGACCGACCTCCGGTCGAAGCAGAGCGCGCCCGGACCGAATCCGCGCCTCCGCCGAAGCCCGCGCAGTTGCCGCCGAGCCTGTCCCCGTTGACCGGGCGCGAGGTCGAGCTGCGGCGCGTGGTGTCGGCGGCGGACCATCTGGGAAGGCATCCCGGAAAGATCGTCATAGGCGCGATCGACGGCATGGCCGGAGTGGGCAAGACGGCCCTGGCCGTGCACGCCGCGCATCTGCTTTCCGACCGGTTCCCCGACGGCCAGCTCTTCATCGACCTCCACGGGTTCACCCCGGGAGTCGAACCGATGTCGGCTCAGGCGGCCCTGGACCGCCTCCTGCGCGCCATAGGGGTGCAGGGCGAGCAGATCCCGACCGGGGCCGCCGAGCGGGTCGGCCTCTGGAGATCCTGCATGACCGAGAAGCGCTACCTGCTGCTGCTGGACAACGCCGCGTCTGCCGACCAGGTGCGGCCGCTGCTGCCGCCCGCGGCCGACTGCCTGGTGCTGGTCACCAGCCGCCGCCGCCTCGGCGAACTGGAGGATGCGGTGGGGGTGTCCCTGGACGTGCTGTCCGTCGAGGACGCGACGACATTGCTGCGCACCTCCACCGGTCCGGGACGGCTCGACGCGGAGCCGCCGGAGCTGGTCTCCGAGGCGGTGGAATGGTGCGGGCGGCTGCCGCTCGGCATACGGATGCTGGCGGCCCGGCTGCGCGACCGTCCGTCATGGACTCTGGACGCCTTCCTGGCGTGGGCGCGGGAACGGGGGAACCCGGCCAAGCTGGGCACCGGGCGGCACAGTATCGCCGCGTCGTTCGAGATCGCCTACCGGCACCTGGACGACCGCCTGCGGCGGCTGTTCCGGCTGCTGGGGCTCCACCCGGGCGCGGACTTCGACGCCCATGCCGCGGCGGCCCTGGCCGGCATCGCGGTCGGCGACGCCCAGAACCAGCTCGAATGGCTGGCGGACGCCCACCTGCTGCAATGTCCCGCCTTCGGCCGCTTCGCCTTCCACGATCTGATCCGGGCCCACGCCGTCGAGACGGCCGACCGCGACGAATCGGCGTCCGCCCGCGATGCGGCGATGGAACGCCTCCTCTCCTTCTACCTGAGTGCGGCCGGTGAGGCCATGAACCTGTACGCGCCGGACGAACGCCCCCGCCGTCCCGCGCCGCCGCCGGTCGCCACCGCCACCCCGTCGTTCGACTTCGGCCGGGCCACGGACTGGCTGGACACCGAGTTGCCGAACCTCGTCGCGCTGGCCGACCACGCGATCGACGGCCGCCGGCCCGACCATGCGAGCCGCTTCTCGACATACCTGCATCGCTACCTCGAGAACAATGCCCACTACTCGCTGGCGCTGAGACTGCACGGGCATCACCTGCGCGCCGCCCGTCAACGCGGTGACCGCGTCGGAGAGGCACGAGCGCTTCGGCACCTCGGCGCCACCCAATACAGCATGAGCGACCATGCCGCCGCCCTCGACTCCTACAACCGAGCGCTGTC
The DNA here is from genome assembly GCF_016428645.1 of Glycomyces salinus. GTDB lineage: Bacteria > Actinomycetota > Actinomycetes > Mycobacteriales > Micromonosporaceae > Glycomyces > Glycomyces salinus. The sequence continues at coordinate 13,121 of NZ_JAELXW010000004.1, forward strand.
GTGCCTGACCGACGCCGACGACCGTGACCTGCGCGCCCGCATCTTCTACAACCTCGGCATAGCGCTGGCGGAGGTGGCCCGCTACTCCGAAGCGCACGAGCGGCTCCGACAGGCGCTGGCGCTCTACGACGAGGTCGGCGACTCGGTGGGAAAGACGGATGTGCTCGGAGCCCTGGCCCACCTGGCGCTCTATGTGGACGAGTTCGAGCATGCCCGCACCTACGCCCGGCAGGGGCTTGATCTGGCTCGCGAGCGCGACGACCGCCTGCGAACCGCCGAGGCGTATCACGTGCTCGGCATCATCCATGTGGAGATGGCGCGATACAAGGAGGCGCTGAACGATCTGCATGTGGCTCTTGAGCTGCTGCGCGAGGCGGGCTTTCGCTCGGCCGAGGGCCTCGCCCTGAGCGCGGCCGGACGCGCCTGGCTCGGACTGGGCGAGTACACCGAATCGCTCGAGCACGTCCGTCGGGCCCTGGACACGGCTCGCGACATCGGTGATCGCAATGGAGAATCGCAGGCCCATCACGCGATGGCGCAGATCCTGCGCGCGTCCGGACGCCCGCACCAGGCGATCGAACACCTGCGTCGGGCCGTCGACCTGACCGGAATCCTCGAACAGCCGCGAGACCGCGCCCGCGCGCACAGCGCCCTCGGGCAATGCCATCTCGACCTCGACGAGCTCGAGGAAGCCCGCGAGCAGTGGAATCACGCGCTGGCGATCTATCGGCACCTCGGTCTCCCGGGCGCCGACGAAGTCCGGGCCCGGCTCGACGGACTCGGCTGAGGTCGGCGCTTCGCGGTTCCAGCGGACCCGGATCGGTCTTGCATCGCAGTCGAACTGTTAGCCGCCGATCCGGTTCGGCTCGCCGGGCGACCGCGTGACCCCGCAGGCTCGCCACGTGACACAGATGATCCGTTCGAGGGGGCGTCCCTTGCGGACTGGCAGGTCATGGGGCCAGACTGAGGGGGCGTGGCTGAGAAGCCCGAAAATCACCCAATGAGGACCCGATTCGCACCAGTGGACACGATGGGCGCGGGTCCCCAGCTCAGAGAGGATGAAACACATGGACCTCACAATCAACAAGAAGCGAGCGACAATTCTGCTCGCAGTCGGTGCACTCAGCGTCGTCGGCACGTTCGTCGGAGGTGCCGCCCTGATGTGGGTCGTGGGCACCCTCGGCATCTCCACCGCCGCCGCCACTCAGATCGTCTCGGCGATCGCAGCCGGTGGATGGGCGCTGCGCGCCGTCATCATCATCTTCGGCGCCGGCATCATCGGGGCGATCGCCGCCACGGTGATCGCCATCATCTCGTCGTCGGGCCGCAACATCGCGATCGCGTAGCAACCGCGACCTGGCGTGCCGGAGGTGCCGAGTTCCATGATCTCGGTGCGTCCGGCGCGCCGGGTCGAGCGGCCGCCCCAGTAGCGGTCGGCGACCCGACACCGCAATAACCGGAAAGGAATCGCGAATGATGACCTCCGAAGGCCCCCGACCGCAGACCATGAAGGCCGTCGCGTTCGTCCTGGTCGGCTTGGTCGCCGTCGTGGCGGCCGTGACCATCGCGCTGACCGGCTTCAGCGAGGAGTTGGGCCGCGAGGCGCGCTACTCGGTGTGGATCCTCGCTTCCCTCCTGGTGGCCGCGGTGGCGCTCACCCAGATCGTCAAGGCCGTCGAGGCCAAGGGACCGCTGCTCGCGATCACCCTCTCAGTGGTCGGCCTGGGAGTCGTGAGCGCGGGAGTCGCCACGGTCCTCTTCGTCTCCGGATCCTGAGCGACGGCCGCGGCCACGACTCGATCCCGTTCGCGGGCCGAATCCGGGTGCGGCGGCGCCGGCCGGTGGCAGAATGGCACGGACAGTCCGGTTGACGGCGGCGGAAGCGGGTTATCCCTGGAGCTGAGGGAACCGGAGAAACCGGTCCGACGGCCCTGAGGGGCGCGAACGGAAAGCAGTGGTCAACATGATCGGATTCATCGTCGCGGGGCTCATCATCGGTGCTCTCGCGCGTCTCATCGTCCCGGGCAAGCAGAAGCTCGGGATCATCGCCACTCTGGTGCTGGGCCTGGTCGGCTCCGTCATCGGAGGGACGATCGCGAACCTGCTCGGCACCGGCGACATCTTCGAGCTCAACGTCGTGGGCTTCATCGCGGCGGTCGTGGCGGCGGTCCTGCTCGTCGGGGTCGCCGAGGGGATCGTCCAGTCCCGGCGGCGGACCAGGACCTGACCGGGCACGGGCGGCCCGGCTATTCCGGAGGACTTCGTCCGACGCACCGAAGGCGCGGCGGTCTCGACGCGGGCCGGCCCCTCCCGTGGAGCGCCGGGCCTATTGTCGAGCGTCTTCGGGTTTACTTCGCCGAGTAGGCCGCGGAACTGCGGCTGGTTCGGCCTCGGATCGCAGACTATTCGGAATCCGTTTTCTTATGGCTATCGCACAATAGCCTGTGTAGTATTCGCGCAATTCATCCGGCTGCGAAGTGAAGCGAATCGTATTCTCGGCGTCTGCCTGTGATCTCCATGTTGATGCTGGCATGTGTGTGAATCTATGTCCGTTGGTGCGCCGATTCAATGCTCAGCAACTGCACGGACTTTATTCAGCCAGTTCTCATATAGAGGAATATAATGGGAATTGATCGAAGTTTTTTCGAGAAACATTCGGAAAACGCTGGACGTGTATGTCCGGCGTAGTAGCCTGGTGCCATTGTCGGCGCTATACACATTCATAGACGCTACTCAGGTTCCCCTCTTCACAACTCGTCAGATGCCTTGTCCCCGGATGGCAGGAGCGGC
>NZ_JAELXW010000040.1 GCF_016428645.1 Glycomyces salinus
CGGCCCCGGGCAAGCGGTCATCGTCCACCACGAAGACCACGCACCGGCCCCCGCCGACATGGCAGCCGAACACGGCACCGGCGGGTGCGGCTGCCCCGACTGGCGCACCCACAACGACCTCGAGACCGAGTTCGAGAACGACGCATCGAACACCTTCCCGATTGGACTGTATCCGGAGGAATGGGCACCCGCCCTCAAAGACGACCTGAACCGCGCTGCCGAACAAGCCGAGACCGACCGCGCCTGGGCCGCGGTCAAGACCACCCGCGCCAGGGCGCGAGCACGCTTCACCACCGAAGCCACCGACACCGACACCGACACCGACACCGACACCGACACCGGAACAACAACACCGGCACTGGCTTCGGTGCCCGTCCCTGAATCCGAGACAAGTTCTGATACCGGACCCCCGCCCTACTTAGGCTGCCCGCCGCGGGCAGCACCTGCGGCGGGGGAAGCGCACCACAGGCAGCGCCACCCGGATCCCTTCGATGGGGTTCGGGCCCTCGCCATGCCCACACCCGGCACACCACGCCGAACCGCCCCCACACTTCACCGTCGCCGCCCGGTCTAACCTCGACCCGAACCCACCCGAAGACCGCATACCGCCCCGGCCCACCGCACACGTCTTCATCGCCGATAGGTCGAAGCCCGACCCCATTCAGCCCGATGCCCAGCCACCGGCCGGAGCCACCACTCCACTTATCGTCGTCGCCCGCCTGTAGCCTGACCCGGTCAGGCCCGACCATCCGATTCCTCATCCAGGCGCTCCGCTTCGGGACTGTCCTGAAAACAGGACAGTCCCCACCCGGCCTTTGGATCTGGATTCACGGCCGCGCGGCCGGGGCGATCTTGACCGCGCAGACCTTGAACTCGGGCATGCGGCTGATCGGGTCCAGTACGTCGGAGACGGCGGCGTTGGCGTTCTCGGCACCCGGGAAGTGGAACGGGGAGAACACCGTGTCGGGGCGGATGTCCGCGCTGAGCCGGGCCGGGGCGGTGTAGGAGCCGCGCCGGGAGGTCACGCGCACCGGGTCTCCCTCGCCGATGCCGTGGCGGACGGCCGTGTCCGGGTGGATCTGGAGGAACTGCCCGCCTTCGAGCGAGCCGATCAGGCGGGTCTGGGCGCCAGACTGATACTGGGTGAGGACGCGCCCGGTGGTCAGGTACAGCGGGTACACGTCGTCGCGCCGCTCGGCGGGGTGCCGGTAGTCCACGGCGGTGAACTTGGCCCTGCCGTCGGGGGTGTTGAACTTGAAGTCGGCGAACATGCGGGGCGTGCCCTCGTGCTCGGGGCCCGGCACCGGCCACTGGAACGTGCGCTGCTCCAGCCGCTCGTAGCTCAGGCCCGAGTAGTCGGCCTTGCCGCCGGCCGAGGCGCGGCCGAGCTCCTCGAAGATCTCCTCGGGGTCGGTCGAGTAGGCGCCGGGGGCCTCCAGGCGCGCGGCCAGCTCCTTCATGATCCACAGGTCGCCGCGGACGCCTTCGGGCGCCTCGCGCAGCGAGCGGCGCCGGATGATCCGGCCCTCCAGGTTGGTCATGGTCCCGTCCTCTTCGGCCCATTGGGTGACCGGGAGGACGACCTCGGCGAGCCGCGCGGTCTCGGACATGACGAAGTCGAAGGCGACCAGGCAGTCCAGGGCGCGCAGCCGGTCGGCGACCCGGGCGGCGCGGGGCGCCGAGACGACGGGGTTGGAGCCGAGCACGAACATCATCTTGACCTCGTCGCCGCACTTGCGCAGCAGCTCCACGGCCGAGACGCCCGGCCCGGGGATGGTCTCGGGGTCGACGCCCCAGACGGCGGCGACGTGCTCTCGCGCGGCCGGATCGGTGATCATGCGGTAGCCGGGCAGCTGGTCTGACTTCTGGCCGTGCTCGCGACCGCCCTGGCCGTTGCCCTGGCCGGTGATGCACCCGTAGCCCGAGGAGGGCTTGCCGGGCAGGCCGAGCGCGAGCGCCAGGTTGATCCAGGCGGTGACGGTGTCGACGCCCTTGGCGTGCTGCTCGGAGCCGCGCGCGGTCAGGATCGCCACCTTGCCTAGCGAGAGGAGCCGCGCCGTGGCGTACAGGTCGGGGACGCTCACGCCGGTGATGCGCTCGACGAAGGCCGGCCAGTACCCGGCGGCGGTCTGGCGGACCTCGTCGAAACCGTCGGTGTGGGCGTCGATGTACTCGTGGTCGATGTAGCCCTGCTCGATCGCGATGTGCAGCAGGCCGTTGGCCAGGGCCAGGTCGGTGCCGGGCTGGGGCTGGAGGTGGAGCTGGGCGGACTCGGCCGTGGCGGTGCGGCGGGGGTCGACGACGATGAGCTCGGCGCCGGTCAGGTACCGCATGAACGGCGGCATGGTCTCGGCCGGGTTGCCCCCGACCAGCAGGACCACGTCGGACTCCTTGAGGTCCTCGGACGGGAACGGCAGGCCCCGGTCGACGCCGAACGCGCGATTGAGCGCGCCGGCGGCCGAGGACATGCAGAACCGGCCGTTGTAGTCGATGTGCTTGGTGCCCAGGGCCAGGCGGGTCCACTTGCCGAGCTGGTAGACCTTCTCGTTGGTCAGTCCGCCGCCGCCGAAGACGCCGACGGCGTCCTTGCCGTGCTCGGTCTGGACGGCCCGGATCCGGTCGGCGACGTGGTCGAGGGCGGTCTCCCACGAGACCGGCTGCCCGCGCAGCAGCGGGGTGGTGACGCGTTCGGGGTGGTCGAGCAGTTCGGGGCTGGTCCAGCCCTTCTTGCACATGCCGCCGCCGCGCGGGGCGGCGGTGACCTGTCCGGACTCGTCCTCCTCCAGCCGCATCCCGCACTGCAGGGCGCAGTACGGGCAGTGGGTGTCGGCGGTGCGGAGGACCGGCAGGCTGGTGCGAACGCTCATCCCACGAGTGTGCGCCGGTGCGATTTCATCGTCACAAGGCGCATGTTTCTGGAATGCTAAGTGGCCCGCAATCGTCCGCTCGGGCGATTGCAGGCCACTCGATCGACGGGTGAACCTCAGACCTTGGCGTAGGCCAGGCTCGGGGAGCGGTCGCCCATGACCTTGCGCTGGTAGAACCACCAGTTCATGAACAGGAAGATCGCGTAGAAGGCCAGGAAGCCGTACATGGCGACCACGACCGAGCCGGTCTGCTCGTTCGAGATCCGGAAGCCCTGGTTGATGAGGAAGCCGCCGAAGGCGCCGATCGCGGAGATCCAGCCGAGCGCGGCGGCGGTGAGCTTCTTGGCCTGCACGACCTCGGCCTCGTTGGTCTCGCGGCCCGCGTTCGCGGTGGCCTCGGCCTGGAAGATCGCCGGGATCGACCGGTACGTCGAGCCGTTCGCGACGCCGCTCATCAGGAACAGCACCATGAAGGAGACGAAGAACAGCGCGAACGAGCCGATGTTGATGCCGCCGATGGCGCCGAGGACGCCGGCGCCCATGACGATGAACGACACGCTCGTGATCGGGGCCCCGGCCCACTTGTCGGCGAGCCAACCGCCGACCGGGCGCGACAGCGATCCGACCAGCGGCCCGAGCGCGGCCAGCCACAGCGACTGGAACTCGGGGAACTCGATCCTGATCACCAGCGGGAACGCGAAGGAGTAGCCGATGAACGACCCGAACGTCCCGATGTAGAGAACGCTCATGATCCAGGTGTGCTTGCGCCTCAGCGCGGGCAGCTGCTGCTTGATCGGGGTGCGCGAGACGGACAGGTTGTCCATGTAGCGCCAGGCCATGATCGCGGCGAAGACCGCCAGGACCAGCCACAGCAGCGGCACGTTGTGCAGCCAGATGCTGTCTCCGGCGTCATTGGTGCCCTGCGAGGCGCCGAAGATCCCGAGCGCGATCACGAACGGGCCGACGAACTGCACGGCCGGGACGCCGATGTTGCCGCCCGCGGCGTTGACGCCGAGCGCCGTCCCGCGGTACCGCTCGGGATAGAAGTAGGAGATGTTCGCCATCGAGGAGGCGAAGTTGCCGCCCCCGAACCCGGCGGTGACGCCCGCGAGGATGAACATCCAGTACGGGGTGCCGGGGTTCATGAGGCAGTAGGCCAGCAGCGCGGTCGGGATCACCAGCAGGCCGGCGGAGATGATGGTCCAGTTGCGCCCGCCGAATATCGCGACGGCCGCGGTGTAGGGGATGCGCAGGAACGAGCCCACGAGGTTCGGCACGGCGGTGAGCCAGAACAGCTGGCTGGTGGAGAAGTCGAATCCCGCGACCGCCAGGTAGGGGGCGACGATCGAGAACATCACCCATACCGAGAAGCCCAGGTGTTCGGCGATGACCGACCACAGGAGGTTGCGCTTGGCCACCTTCTTGCCGGTCGACTGCCAGAAGGCTTCGTCGTCGGGCCTCCAGTCGGAGATCCAGCCCTTGCGGGTCTCGGTCGGCTCGTCGGCCGTGGTCTTAGGCATTGTCGCTGTCATGCGACCACCGTGCGGGGGCGGCGTTGCCTGTGTTTTCGGCGGCTGTGCCGAAGCTGTGAAGATCGGCTCACGGTTCTGTTACGGAGGATGTTAGGCGGTGCTCGAGAACCCCCGGCGAGTCGATATCCGAGTCGATTTGTTCGCTCGCAAGGCGGAGGTGTGCCGCGCGGACGTGACGGCGGACGAGAACCCCGTCACAGCAGGGCATGGAATAGCTTGTACGCATGACCGCCGCAATCGAGGTCGACGACCTCAAGAAGACCTATCGCGGCCGCAAGACCGGAGAGATCAACGCCGTCGACGGGGTGAGCTTCCGCGTCGAGGAGGGCGAGTTCTTCGGGATCCTCGGGCCCAACGGGGCCGGCAAGACCACGACGTTGGAGATCGTCGAGGGTCTGCGCCGCCCGGACTCGGGGGACGTGCGGCTGCTGGGTTCGAGCCCCTGGCCGCACTCTCCGGCGCTGGCCGCGCGCATCGGGGTGCAGCTCCAGGCGTCGGCGTTCTTCGAGTTCCTGTCCGCGCGGGAGCAGATCGAGACCTTCGCGCGCCTCTACGGCGCCGGCGAGGCGCGCGCGGCGGCGATGCTCGAGGAGGTCGGACTGGCCGATTCGGCGAACGTCCGGGCCGAGAAGCTCTCGGGCGGCCAGAAGCAGCGGCTGTCGATCGCGTGCGCGCTGGTGGGCGACCCGGAGCTGGTGTTCCTGGACGAGCCGACCGCGGCGCTGGACCCGCAGGCGCGGCGCAACCTGTGGGACCTGATCCGGAAGATCAACGGCGAGGGCCGCACGGTGGTGCTGACGACCCACTACATGGAGGAGGCCGAGGCGCTGTGCGACCGGGTCGCGATCATGGACGCCGGGAGGGTCCGCGCCATCGGCAGCCCGCGCGAGCTGATCGCCTCGCTGGAGGCGCCCACGCGCATCAGCGTCGCCTCCGGCCAGCTCGACGCGGCGCGGGTGGGCGAGCTGGCCGCCGGTGAGCCCGTGCGCGAGGAGGGCGGCCTGACCGTGTTCGAGACCCGAGATCCGCAGAAGCTGCTCACCGAGCTGGCCGCCGCGGGGGCCCTGGAGGACCTGGCGGTGCGCACGGCGAGCCTGGAGGACGTGTTCCTGGAAGTCACCGGACGGGAGTGGCGCGAGTGACCACCCGGACCGCCGCGCGCCCGAGCGCGGCCAAGACCTATCTGGCGCTGGTGCGGGCGCTGTGGCTGTCGTGGATGCGGGACCGGGCGCAGGTGTTCTTCAACATCGTGCTGCCGCTGATGTTCCTGGTGCTGCTCGGCCTCGTCTACGGTTCGGGCGGGGACGCGGTGCCGCGGGTGCTGACCGTCGGCGACTCGGTGCTGAGCGAGACGGTCGACCAGGCGGAACTGGAGGTCGAGGCGGCCCCCGACCTGGACGCGGCCCTGTCCGAGCTCGAGGAGGGCTCGGCCGACGCGGCCGTGGTGCGCGAGGGCGACGACCTGACCGTCTACTACTCCGAGACCTCCGGTGTCACCGGCGACCTGGCCTCGGCCCGCCTGGGCGAGCTGTTCGCCGAGATGAACGTCGAGGTCATGAGCACGCAGGGGGTCAGTCCGGCCCTGAACGTGGAGACCGAGGCGACCGAGGACCGGTCGATGGAGCCGGTGCAGTACCTCGCGCCGGGCATCCTGGCCTGGGGCATCGCGATCTCGGGCGTGTTCGGCGCGGCGGGCACGATCGTCGACCTCAAACGCGACAAGCTGCTGCGCCGGCTGCGGATCACCCCGGCTTCTTCGGGCCGGTTCATCGCCGCCCGCATCTCGGTGAACCTGCTGGTGGCGGTGATCCAGACGGCGATCTTCCTGGGCGTGGCGGCCGGGCTGCTGGGCCTCACGCTCTCGGCGTGGACGTGGTTCGCGATCCCGCTGGTGCTGCTGGGCACCTTCTCGTTCCTGGCCATCGGCGTGGTGATCGGCTCGATCGCCCGCACCAGTCCCGGCGCGGCCGGGCTGAGCAACCTGGTGACGATGCCGATGGCCTTCGTCTCCGGCGCGTTCTGGCCGGTGGACGCCCTGCCGGGCTGGATGGCCTGGATCTCGCAGCTGTCCCCGATGACCCACCTGAACGTGGCGATCCAGAGGGTGGTGGCCCTCGGTGAACCCCCGACCGCGGTCCTGGCCCAGATCGCCTACCTGGCCGGCTTCGCCGCGGTCGTCGCGCTGATCTCCTGGAAGACCTTCAAGTTCGACGAGCTCTGAGCGCGTCGCAGCGGATGATTACAAACTTGCTAGCTATAATGATTGCATGCCGAATGTATTGATCCGATCACTCTCAGAGGAAGAGCTCGACCAGCTCCGAGCGATGGCCGATTCCCGTCACATGTCGCTGCAGTCCTTCATGGCGGACATGGTCCGCAAGACGTTGTCCGCAGATCACAACCGCAATAAGCTCGCGGAGATCGAGGCTCACCTCAAGTCCATGCCCCCCGCCACCTTCACCACCGAGGACCTGCTCGCCGCCAAGGATGCGCCTCGCCACGGAACCGACGCATGATCGTCGTCGATTCCAGTGCGTTGATCCGCGCGCTCACCGACGATCGAGTCCTTGGCGACAAAGCTCGCGCCGAGCTTTCGATGCACGAGCAGTGGCTGGCCCCGACGCATCTCACGGCCGAGTTCGCCCACGGCCTACGGGGCATGGTGCGGGGAGACAAGATCGAACAGGAACGGGCGGAGTGGGCCCTCCGCGAGTACTTCGACCTCGACCTACAACTCGTGCCGCCGGACCTCACCGTGACAGAACGATGCTGGAAGCTGCGTCATAACCTCAGCACCTACGATGCACTCTACGTAGCGCTCGCTGAGCACCTCAACCTCGAACTGCTCACAGCCGATGCTCGTATCGAGCGTTCAGGGGTGGCGCAGTGCTCGATTGCCACGCTTCGAGCGGACTCCTGAATTCGTTCAGTCGGGCTTGATCAGGGCGTCGTAGACCTCCCGTTTGGGGATGCCGAAGCGGGAGGCGACCTGCTTCATCGCGGTCTTGCGGTCCAGGCCCTGGGCTTCCAGGACGCCTACGGCCGCGGCCAGGGCCTCCGGGGTGGCCTCCTCGGGGTCGGGGCCGGACCAGCCCTCGACGACCAGGGTGATCTCGCCGCGCGGCGGGTCGTCGGCGGCACCGGTCCGCAGTTCGGCCAGGGTGCCGCGGCGGACCTCCTCGTGGGTCTTGGTCAGCTCCCGGCACAGCGCCGCCCGCCGTTCGGCGCCGAAGACCGCCGACATCGCCTCCAGGGTCGCCTCGATCCGCCGGGGCGACTCGAAGAAGACCATCGTCCGCTCGTCCTCGGCGAGGTCCTCGAAGCGCCGCCGGCGCTCGCCTTCCTTGCGGGGCGCGAAGCCCTCGAAGCAGAACCGGTCGCACGGCAGGCCCGAGAGCGCCAGCGCGGTCGTGACGGCGCTCGGCCCGGGCGCGGCCGTCACCGCGATCCCGGCTTTGACCGCGGCCCGGACCAGCCGGTACCCGGGGTCGGAGACCGAGGGCATGCCGCCGTCGGTGATGACGGCGACCCGCTTGCCGTCGTGCAACTGTTCTATCAGCGTCTCGGTGCGTCCGGTCTCGTTCCCCTCGAAGTAGGAGGTGATCGCGGCCCCGGTGGTGACGCCGAGCTCGCTCAGGAGTCGCTGCAGCCGCCGGGTATCCTCTGCGGCGATGACGTCAGCGCGGGACAGCTCGGCCGCCACCCGAGGCGAGGCGTCCTCTGGATTTCCCAGGGGCGCACCGAGAAGCACGAGCACGCCCGTCGATGATGTTGACACTCGGCCAGTATCCACTACCGTCGAGCCGAGCGGCACGGCTCGGTGACCGGGTGATGCCGCATCGCCGTTCGCGGGCGCCTTCGGCGGGGTCCGCGGCCACGGACCGGCGCAGCGAGAAATGCACATGCAACTTGCGCGGCCATCTTGTCCGGTACCCGACAGTGACCTTACATATGAGCGAACAGTAACGGATACTGGGAGTCACACCACAGGCGACATAACGAACCCGCACGCCCTGCCGAACACAGTGGAGCACGCCATGTCCGTGATCGCAAGAGCCGGAGCGGTAATCGCCGCTCTCGTCATCGGATACTTCGCACTCGGTTTCATCGCCGAATATTGGGCCTGGCTGGTCTCGATAACGATCCTGTTGGGGGGCACCGCGCTCGCGGCGTGGGTCCTCTTCCGCGGTCGAGGCGACTCGCCCGAGCACCGCGACCGCCAGCTCACCGCCGAGCGGAACGAGCTGATGCGAAGCATCGACAAGATGCCCGTCCCCGCTTTCGACTCCATGGTCGGCCAGCTCCTCATCCGCTTGGACGCCAAGCGAGTCAAGAAGTTCGGCCACCGCCGCAACAACCTCGGCTGCAACTTCGTGGTCACGCTGGGGACCGGCCAGCGCATCGTCGTACGGGCCAAGAAGGACGACCGCATCGTGCGCCGCGAGGGGGCACGCCACATCCAGCTTCTCGGCGGGGAGATCCATCCCCGCTGGAACTGCGACGCCGGCGTCCTCATCACCAACGCCAACCTCCACACCATCCGGCACGCGGCCCGCAACGACACCGTCGCGGCCCAGCTCGGCGTCCTCGTCGTCGACCGCGGGAAGCTCGCCGAGTGGATCGACACCGGAGAACCGCCCGCCCAGCTCCTGCCGGTGCCCAAGGAGATCCAGGCCGCTCCCCCGGCCGAATCCGAGACCACCAGTGATGGCACGAGCCGCACTGCCACGCTCGCGGAGCCGTAGCGCGGCAAGGCGGCGGGGCGGGGCCACAGGCCCCGCCCCGTCCTGCCGCTCAGCGGGACGAGAGCGTCACCTGCGTGCTCTGCTCCTCGTCGTTCCTGGTGTAGTCGATCGCGACCTCGGTGCCGCTCGGGGTGCTCTGCACCATCGCGGCCACCTCGGAGGCGCCGGTCACCGCCGTGCCGTCGATCGCGGTGATGACGTCCCCGGCCTCGAGCCCGGCCTCGGCGGCCGGCGAGTCCGGTTCGACCTCGACGACCATCGCGCCGTTGCCCTGGGTGTCGGCCAGCGAGACGCCGAGGAAGCCCTGCTCGACCGAGCCGTTCTCGATCAGCTGCTGCACGACGTCCTGCACGGTGTCCGACGGGATCGCGAAGCCGAGCCCGACGTTGCCGGAGCTGGGAGTCACGATCGCGGTGTTGATGCCGATCAGCTCGCCCTCGCCGTTGACCAGCGCGCCACCGGAGTTGCCGGAGTTGATCGCCGCGTCGGTCTGGATCAGCCCGCTCAGGGTCTGGGCCGACTGCTGCTGCTCCCCGAAGGGGCTGTCCTCCTGGCCGCCGAGGCTCATCGTCCGGTCCAGGGCCGACACGATCCCGGTGGTCACGGTCCCCTCCAGGCCCAGCGGCGAGCCGATGGCCACGGTCGCGTCGCCGACCTGGAGCGAGTCCGAGTCGCCGAACTCGATCGGCGTCAGGTCGTCCATCCCGTCGACCTTGAGCACGGCCAGGTCCTGGGTCGAGTCGGTGGCCACGACCTCGGCCTCGGCGGTGTCGCCGTCGGAGAACCGGACCTCGACGGTCGAGGCGCCGTCGACCACGTGGTTGTTGGTGACGATGTAGCCGTCGTCGGAGTAGACCACGCCCGAGCCCTCGGCGATGTCGGTGACGATGGTGACCACCGAGGGGGTGACCTTGTCGACGATCTCGGTGTAGGTCATGCCGTTCCCGGCGTCCATGGAGACCGACTGGACGTTGGTGGTCCCGCCCTCCCCGCCGGAGAGCGCCCATCCGGCCACTCCCCCGGCGCCGCCCGAGATCAGGACCAGCGCCAGCGCCGCGGCGACCAGCTTGCCACGGCCCTTCTTCGGCGGGGAGACCGGCGCTCCGGGCATGCCGTATCCCGGCGGCGGTCCCTGCGGGTGCCAGGCCGGGGGCGCCTGCCCCGGCGCGCTCATGGCCGGGGCGCCGGCGCCGGCGAGGACGCGGGTCTGTCCGGCGGGTTCGGATTGGGGCGTCTGCGGCTGGGGCGTCTGCTCGGCGGCGGCCTCGGGCTCGGACTGCGGCGGCCGCTGGCCGCTCGGGGTCTGCTCTCCCGGCTCCCTCTCGGGGCGCGGGATGTTCTCAGGTTCGCTCATGACTAGGAGCATGCAGGGCCATGCTCTCGGCTCGCTGCAAAAACGCCTTAAAACCGTTTAATGATCGGGCTGGGCGCCCGCGGTGTCCTCGGCTTCCAGGCGCACGGTGAAGGCGGTGCCCTCGCCGGGGGCGGAGTGGACCTCGACGGTGCCGCCGTGGCCCTTGACGATGGCCGACACGATCGCCAGCCCGAGGCCCGTGCCCAGGTGGGCGACGCCGTCGGAGCGGAAGAACCGCTCGAAGACCCGGTCGGCGACCTCGGGTTCCATGCCGGGCCCGTCGTCGGAGACGCGCACCACGGCCTCGCCGTCCTCGGCCGCGACCTCGACGGTGACGGTCGTCCCGGCGGGGGTGTGCCGCACGGCGTTGGTCAGCAGGTTGTCCAGCACCTGCCGGATCCGCGCCCGGTCGGCCACGACCACGACCGAGGCCCCCGGCGAGGCCCGGAACTCGAGGCGGTGGTCCTCGGTGACCACGGCGTGCGCCGAGACCGCCTCGTGGCCCAGGAGCACCAGGTCCACCGGCTCGGTCTCGACCGGGCGCTCCTGGTCGAGGCGGGCCAGGTGCAGCAGGTCGCCCACCAGCAGGCCCATCCGCTTGGCGGCCTCCTCGATCTGCCCGATGTAGTGCTGCCGCTCCGCCTCGGGCATGTCCGGGTTGGCGCGCACCAGCTCGGCGTAGCCGCGCACGCTGGTAAGGGGCGTCCGCAGCTCGTGCGAGGCGTCGGTGATGAACTCCCTCATCCGCTGCTCGGAATAGTGCGAGCGCTCCTCCGAGTACTCGCGGGCTCTGATGGAACTCTCAATCTTCCCGAGCATCGAGTTGATCGCCATGCCGACCCGGCCGACCTCGGTGCCCGGGTCGCGCCTGGGGACGCGCCGGGAGTAGTTGCCCGCGGCGATCATCGCCGCGGTGTTCTCGATCTGCCGCAGCGGCGCGAGGCTGGCCCGCACCAGGCCGACCCCGAGCGCGGCCAGGCCCGCCAGGACCCCGACGCCGATGAGGATGTCGACCCACACGAGCCCGGCCACGGTCTTGTCGAAGTGGTAGAGCTTGTACGACAGCACGTAGTAGTCGGCGATGTCCCGCTCCACGTCCGGGTCGTACTCGTCCAGTTCGGTGCCGACCTCGCTGCCGGGCATGGCCAGCACCCGCCAGCGCGTGGACCCGTCGGCGGCCAGCGCGGTGAACGCGTCGCCGCCGTTGTCCTCGATGTCCTCGAGCGTGAACTGCGGGGCGTCTGAGCGGTTGTCGGGCCGGTCGAAGCGGCTGACGTCGTCGCCGTTGAGGTAGATGAAGCTGATGAAGTACTGGTTCGGCCGGGCGCTCACGCCGGGGGCTTCGTCGTCCTCTCCCTCGACCTGCTCGCTGTACTCGGTCGGGTCCCAGGTGTGCAGGTAGGTCTCGAGCTCCTCGTCGATGGTGCCGAGGAAGTAGGAGTGGAGCGCCAGGATCGTCGAGACGCTGATGACCAGCAGTGACCCGGCCACCAGCGCCAGGACCGCGGCGGTGAGGCGGACCCGCAGCGGCGTGCGGTCCCAGCGCTCCCGGAGGGCCTCGACGAAGTGGGGTGCGCTCAACGATTCTGCTCCCGCAGGACGTAGCCGATGCCCCGCAGGGTCTGGATGAGCTTGGGATCGCCGGTGTCGATCTTGCGGCGGAGGTAGGAGACATAGGACTCGACGATGCCGTCGTCACCGCGGAAGTCGTAGCGCCACACGTGGTCGAGGATCTGGGACTTGGACAGGACCCGGCCGGCGTTGATCATGAAGTAGCGCAGCAGCTTGAACTCGGTCGGGGAGAGCTGGACGGCCTGCCCGGAGCGCCAGACCTCGTGGGTCTCCTCGTCCAGCTCCAGGTCGGCGTACTTGAGCCGGGAGGGCCGGGGCAGCTCGCCGGCGCTGCGGCGCAGCACGGCGCGGATGCGGGCGACGACTTCTTCGAGCGCGAACGGCTTGGTGATGTAGTCGTCGCCGCCGACCGACAGGCCGGTGACGGTGTCGGCGGTGTCGTCGCGGGCGGTGAGGAACAGCACCGGCGTGTGGTCCGAGCCCGACCGCATCCGGCGGACGACCTCGAAGCCGTCGATGTCCGGCAATCCGACGTCGAGGACGACCAGGTCGGGCCGGTGGCGGGCGATCGAGCGCAGCGCCTCGTCGCCGGTCCCCACCGCGTGGACGGCGAAGCCGGCGTATCGCAGCGAGGTGGCGAGCAGCTCGCAGATGTTCTCCTCGTCCTCTACGACGAGAAGTGTTGCCTCTGACTCGGTGTTCGTCGACTGGGGCATGGACCTCATCTTCACACGGTTCGGCGGTACGCAGGTCAGGGGTGCTACAGAGCATACTTCGGGCCCGGCTGGGCTCCAAGGGATCGGGATGCGGACCGCTGTCCAGGCGTTCCGCGGCTCACTCGCTCACTCGCGGGAGAACGCGCGGTGCAGGCCCTGTCGTGGGTCCATCGTGTCGGATAGACTTTGTCTCGCAGCCGGGTACGGCAGGTACTCGGGCCGTGACGCCCAAGCAGTTTGTAAGGTGAGTTCATGTCGCTGTCAATCGAGACCGGGACGACCGAGAACGGGATTGTCACCGTTGAGCTGGCCGGCGAGGTCGACTACGCGACCGCGCCTCAGATCCGAGAGACGATCACCAACGCGCTTGAGGCGGGCGGCCTGACGGCGATCCGCGTCGATGTGGCGAAGGTGACGGTCCTGGACTCGACGGGCATCGGCACCGTGGTCGTGGCCTACCGGATCGCCCGGGAGATGGGCGTGGAGCTCTCGGTGGTCAATCCGAACCGCTTCATCACGCGCCTGTTCACCGTGGTCGGCGCCGAGGAGCTGCTGGAAGAGCCCACCGAGACGTTCTCCGCCGCCGAGCGCAGCGCCTCACAGTCCGCGTAAGCCGAATGTGAGTCTGGGCACCGGGAGAGTCGGTCCCGGGACTCCCGAGTGACCGGTTCCGCACCACCGTTGCCGGTACTACACATTTCTCGCCTCGCGGTTACCCTTGACCGGGGGCCCTTGGTCCCTCGTCCACGCAGCGTCTGCAAAGAAGAGGCGATTGAGCCGTGTCGAGTACGACTCCGGGCAGTCCGTTGACCGATTTCGGTGCCAACGAGTGGCTGGTCAACGAGATGTATGAGCGCTACCGCGAGAATCCCGACAGCGTCAGCGCCGGCTGGCGGGAGTTCTTCGGCGGGCAGCCGGTGAGCGGTCCCGACGCCGACGAGGCCGAATCAGAGGCCCCGGCGGAGGAGCCGCCGGTGGCGGCCGCCAAGACCGAGGCCGAGGTCACCGCGAAGGGCAAGCCCGCGCCGGCCACCGTCAAACCGGAGAAGCCGACCGTGGTGCCCAAGACGGTCGATCCCAGCCCCGCTCCCCCCAAGCCCGAGACCTCGAAGAAGGCGGCACCAACGGTGACTGAAACCGGCTCCACGCCCCAGCAGGGCGCCGCTACCAAGCCGCTCAAGGGCATCGCGGCCAAGGTCGCGCAGAACATGGACGCCTCGCTGGAGATCCCGACGGCCACCTCGGTCCGCGCGGTCCCGGCCAAGCTGCTGTTCGACAACCGCGTCGTCATCAACAACCACCTGCGCCGCAGCCAGGGCGGGAAGGTCTCCTTCACCCACGTGATCGGCTACGCGCTGATCCAGGCGGTCAAGGCCAACCCGTCCATGAACGCCTCCTACAAGGAGGTCGACGGCAAGCCGCAGCTGGTCACGCCCGAGCACATCAACCTGGGCCTGGCGATCGACCTGGCCAAGCCGGACGGCTCGCGCACGCTGGTGGTGCCCTCGATCAAGGGCTGCGAGTCGATGGACTTCCGCGAGTTCTGGCAGGCCTACGAGGACCTGGTCCGCAAGGCCCGCAACAACAAGCTCACCATGGAGGACCACGCCGGGGCGACGCTGACGCTGACCAACCCCGGCGGCATCGGCACCGTCCACTCGGTGCCGCGCCTGATGAAGGGCCAGGGTCTGATCGTCGGCGTCGGCGCGATGGAGGTCCCCGCCGAGTTCGCCGGGGCCAGCGACGAGACCCTCGCCGATCTGGGCGTCTCGAAGATCATGACGGTCACCTCGACCTACGACCACCGGATCATCCAGGGCGCCGAGTCCGGGGAGTTCCTGCGCACCCTGCACCAGTACCTGCTGGGCGACGACTTCTGGGACGAGATCTTCCGCAGCCTGCTCATCCCCTACGAGCCGGTGCGCTGGGTCCGCGACGTGGCCAAGACCCACGAGGGCCAGATCGACAAGAACGCCCGGGTCATCGAGCTGATCCACGCCTACCGGGTCCGCGGCCACCTCATGGCCGACACCAACCCGCTGCACTACGAGATCCGCCGCCACCCGGACCTGGACATCCTCTCCCACGGGCTGACGCTGTGGGACCTGGACCGGACCTTCCCGGTCGGCGGCTTCGCCGGGCAGCAGAAGATGCCGCTGCGCGACATCCTGGGCGTGCTGCGCGACTCCTACTGCCGCCGCGTCGGCATCGAGTACATGCACATCCAGGACCCCGAGGAGCGCGAGTGGCTCCAGAAGCGCATCGAGGTCCCCTTCGAGAAGCCGAAGGTCGAGGCGCAGAAGCACATCCTGGGCCGGCTCAACGCCGCCGAGGCGTTCGAGACGTTCCTCCAGACCAAGTTCGTCGGCCAGAAGCGCTTCAGCCTCGAGGGCGGCGAGTCGCTCATCCCGCTGCTGGACCAGGTGCTGAACTCGGCGGCCACCGACGAGCTCGACGAGGTCGTCATCGGCATGCCGCACCGCGGACGGCTGAACGTGCTGGCCAACATCGTCGGCAAGAAGCTCTCGAAGATCTTCACCGAGTTCGAGGGGCACATCGACCCCAAGAGCATCGGCGGCTCCGGGGACGTCAAGTACCACCTTGGCATGACCGGCAAGTTCACCGGCCCCGACGGGAAGGCCGAGACGGTCGTCTCGGTCACGGCCAACCCCTCGCACCTGGAGGCGGTCAACCCGGTCCTGGAGGGCATCGTCCGCGCCAAGCAGGACAAGCTCAACCTCGGCGAGGACGGCTTCACCGTCCTGCCGGTGGCCATCCACGGCGACGCCGCGTTCGCCGGCCAGGGCGTGGTGGCCGAGACGCTGAACCTCTCGCAGCTGCGCGGCTACCGCACCGGCGGCACCGTGCACGTGGTGGTCAACAACCAGGTCGGCTTCACCACCGCCCCGGCGTACTCGCGCTCGAGCCTGTACTGCACCGACGTCGCGCGCATGATCCAGGCGCCGATCTTCCACGTCAACGGCGACGACCCCGAGGCGGTCTGCGAGGTCGCGAAGCTGGCCTTCGCCTACCGGCAGCAGTTCCGCAAGGACGTCGTCATCGACATGGTCTGCTACCGGCGCCGCGGCCACAACGAGGGCGACGACCCGAAGATGACCAACCCGGAGATGTACCAGGTCATCGACGCCAAGCAGTCGGTCCGCAAGCTCTACACGCGGGCCCTGATCGGGCGCGGCGACATCACCATGGACGACGCCGAGGAGGCCCTGGCCGACTACCAGGCGCAGCTCGAGCGGGTCTTCCGCGAGACCAAGGAGGCCCTGTCCGGGCGGACCGGGCCGATGCCGTGGCGCCACCAGCCGGAGCCGGTGGCCGACATCGACACTTCGGTGGACGCCGAGACGATCGCGATGATCGGCAAGGCCCACACCACTCTTCCGGAGGGCTTCACGCCGCACAAGGCGGTCCGGAAGGTCCTCGAGAAGCGCAGTGAGATGTCCACTTCGGGCAATATCGACTGGGCCTTCGCCGAGACCCTAGCGTTCGGCTCGCTGCTGATGCAGGGCAAGGCCGTCCGCCTGGCCGGTCAGGACTCGCGGCGCGGCACGTTCGTGCAGCGCCACTCGGTGGTCATCGACCAGTCCTCGGGAGCGGAGTACACGCCGCTGTCGCATCTGGGCGAGAACGCCGCGAAGTTCTTCGTCTACGACTCGCTGCTGTCCGAGTTCGCCGCGATGGGCTTCGAGTACGGCTACTCGGTGGAGAACCCGGACATGCTGGTGGCCTGGGAGGCCCAGTTCGGCGACTTCGTCGACGGCGCCCAGACCATCACCGACGAGTTCATCTCCTCGGGCGAGGCCAAGTGGGGCCAGCACTCGGGCCTGATGCTGCTGCTGCCGCACGGCCACGAGGGCGCGGGCCCGGACCACACCTCGGGCCGCATCGAGCGGTTCCTCCAGCTGTGCGCCGACGAGAACATGCGCATCGCGAACTCGACCAGCCCGGCCAACTACTTCCACCTGCTGCGCCGCCAGGCGCTCGACCCGGTCAAGAAGCCGCTGGTGGTCTTCACCCCGAAGTCGCTCCTGCGGCACAAGGCCGCCGTCAGCCAGGTCGACGAGTTCACCGGTGGGCGCTTCAACCCGGTCATGGCCGACCCGGCCGTCGACTCCGGCGAGATCCGGCCCGAGGAGGTCACGAGGGTGCTGCTGTGCTCGGGCAAGGTCTACTACGACCTGGCCGCCGCGCGGAAGCAGCGCGGGGTCGCCGACACCGCGATCCTGCGGGTCGAGCAGCTGTACCCGCTCCCGGCCGAGGAGATCAAGCGCGAGCTGGGGGCGTTCCCCAACGCCGACGACATCTCCTGGGTGCAGGAGGAGCCGGCCAACCAGGGCGCCTGGTCGCACATCGCGCTGAACCTGCTCGAGCAGCTCGGCGGGGTGCACCTGCGGCGCATCTCGCGCCCGGCCGCCGCGGCCCCGTCCACCGGGTCGCCGCGCGTCCACGAGGTCGAGCAGCAGGCGCTGATCGACGTCGCCGTCCCGCAGCCGCAGTAATTCGGTTGCGGCAACCGCCGCGAACGTACTCACGAGGGGGAGGCCGGACGGCCTCCCCCTCGTTTTTCGCCGGTCCTCCATCACGTCGGCACCACACCGGTAACACTCGCATCACAAGCACGCAATACTCGTGTCCAGCCCGCTTGACGGTCTCCTTACTTTATCGGTAATGTAGTGGACCTCACGGCTCGCTGGGCGTGCCGAATATCCAATCACATTGGAGTGATGCACATATGCGAAACAATCCCTCACCGCCGGGCTCTCTCTCCCGGCGAACCCTCCTGGCCGGCGGCGCCGCCGCGGCCGGGCTCGGCCTCTCCGGGTGCGGATCCCTGGCCACGACCTTGACCGACAAGACGGTCGTGCGCCAATGGAACCTCCTGGCGGGCGCCGACGGGGCGGTCATGACCCAGATGCACGAGGAGTTCTCGGCCGATCGCCCCGACGTCGAGCTCCAGGCCACGACCTTCGGCTGGGGCACCCCGTTCTACACCCGCGTGGTCATGGGGGCCACCAGCGGGAACGCTGCCGACATCGCCACGATCCACGTCGCGCGCATCCCGAGCCTGTCCCCCGACACGCTGCTGGACCCGATCGGCCTCGACGAGATCGAGGAGGCCGGACTCTCACCGGACGACTTCCCCGCCGGCGTGTGGGAGAAGTGCTTCGTGGGCGAGGACCTCTACGCGATCCCGATCGACACCCACGCCTTGGTCAACTACTACAACCGCACCGTCTGCGACCAGGCCGGCGTGCTCAACGCCGACGGCACGCTGCTGGAGACCCAGGGCGTCGAGGAGTACTTCGACCTGCTGCGCGCGGTCAAGGACGTCACCGGCGAATACGGCACGTCCCTGGACACCTGGGCCGGCTGGCGCCAGTTCTGGGCCTGGTACCGGCAGCAGGACGGCGAATGGATCTTCCACGACGACGGCTACGAGCTCGACGACGAGAAGGCCCTGACCGCCATCGAGGTCATCTACCGGATGGCCGAAGAGGGCCTGTGCCCGCAGGTCTCCGACGGCGCCCAGACCGCGGCCAACTTCGAGAACGGCGTCGGCGGCCTGGTCCAGGTCGGCAACTGGGAGATCGTCCGCTTCCGCGCCTTCGACGAGGCCCAGGGACTCGACTTCTCCATCACCGAGATGCCCGACTTCTTCGGCAACCGCCGCACCCAGGGCGACAGCCACGCCTACATCCTCCCCCACCACAACAGCTGGGACCCCGACGTCCGCCGGGCCACCATCGACTACGCCGCCTGGATGCTCCAGCACAGCTTCGAATGGGGCGCCGGGGGCGGCCACACCCCGGCCTACCTCCCGGTCACCGAGAGCGAGGAGTACCAGTCGCTGGAGCCCAACGCCGAGTACTCCGGCGTGGTCGAGAACGTCCAATTCGACCCCGAAGCCTGGTTCTCCGGTTCCGGCGGTCGACTCTTCACCGAGGTCAGCGAGGTCCTCCGACTGGTGTACTCGCAGGAGCTGACCCCCGAACCCGCGCTCGACCTCATGAAAGAGCGCGTCGACGAACTGGTCGCACTGCCCAACCCGGTTGACTGAATCGAGCCCTAGGACCTCCTATGACTACTGAAACCAAGACGCCGCGGGCGGGCGACGCCGCCGGGCGGCCGCCCAGCACGACGGCCCCGCCGACCAGGGAAAAGCCGAAATCGTGGACCGGACTGTGGTTCGTGCTGCCGTTCACCGCGATGTACGTTCTCTTCCTGGTCTGGCCCACCATCCTGGGCCTGTACTACTCCTTCACCGACAGGAGCCTCACCGGCCGTCCGACCTCCTGGATCGGCCTGGACAACTGGACCGAGGTCTTCGGTGACGAACGCGCCTGGGACGCGCTGTGGAACACCGCCGTGTTCACCGTCTACAGCGCCGTCCCGCTGGTCGTCATCGCGCTCGTCCTGGCGCTGCTGGTCAACCGCGCCCGCAAGATGGGCTGGTTCCTGCGGATGGCGTTCTTCGCCCCGTTCATCCTCCCGGTCTCCGTGGTCACGATGATCTGGATCTGGATGTACCAGCCCGACGGCGGCCTGATCAACGACTTCCTCCAGAACACCCTCGGCGTCCAGGACTCCGCCGAACCCACGCTGTGGCTCAGCGACGAGGGCACCGCCATGTGGTCGGTCGTCATCACCACCGTATGGTGGACCGTCGGCTTCAACTTCCTGCTCTACCTGGCCGCGCTCCAGACGATTCCCAAGGACGTCTACGAGTCCTCCAGCATGGACGGGGCCAACTGGTGGCAGCAGCTGTGGGGCATCACCCTGCCGCTGCTCAAGCGCACCACCGCCCTGGTGATCGTCCTGCAGCTGATCGCCTCGCTGCGGATCTTCGACCAGATGTACCTGATGACCGGCGGCGGGCCGAACCGCGCCACCGAGGTCGCCATCCACTACATCTACATCTCCGGGTTCGAGGGCTACCGGATCGGCTACGCCTCGGCGCTGTCGTACGTGCTCTTCGTGCTCATCATGATCGTCTCCATCGTGCAGTTCCGGCTGTTCGCCCGGAAGGAGGGCTAGGCATGACCACCATGCAAGAACGGCCGCGGACCGCCGATTCCGACGGCGGGCGCACCATCAAGCGCAATCGCAGGCGGATCACCGCCGGCAGCGCCATCGTCTACGCCTCGGCGTTCGTCCTGGCGCTGGTGTGGCTGATCCCGCTGCTGTGGGCGCTGTCGACCTCGCTGAAGACCGAGACCGACGCCAGCCTCGGTCAGGAGATCCGCTGGATCCCACCCGAGTGGTCCCTGGAGGGCTACCGGACCCTGTTCGAGCGCGGCGACCACCTGGTCTGGATGGTCAACTCGACGGTGGTCTCCACGATCGTCACGATCCTGACGCTGGTGCTGTGCGTGCTGGCCGCCTACGGGTTCTCCCGGTTCGACTTCCCGGGAAGGAAGTTCATCTTCGCGGCGATCATCGCCGGCCTGATGGTGCCGCCGCAGGCGCTCATCATCCCGCTGTTCGACATCGTGACCACGCTCAACCTCGGCGACACGTACTGGGGCCTGGCGCTCCCGCAGGTCGTGGCGCCGGTGATGGTGTTCATCCTCAAGCGGTTCTTCGACGGCGTGCCGCGCGACTACGAGGAGGCCGCCAAGCTCGACGGCGCCGGGCACCTGCGGGTGCTGTGGAGCGTGATAGTGCCGCTGTCGGGTCCGATCGTGGCCGCGGTCGGGATCTTCACCTTCATCGGCTCCTGGAACAACTTCCTGTGGCCGCTCCTGATCGCCACCGATCCGTCGATGATGACCCTGCCGGTGGGCCTCGGCGTCGTCGCCGGCGGCTACGGCCTGTTCTATGCCCAGAACATGGCCGCCGCGGTCCTCGGCGCGCTGCCGCTGCTGATCGTGTTCATGCTGTTCCAGAAGCAGATCGTCAAGGGCGTCGCGGGCGTCGGCCTGAAGTAGTCCGGACGCTGAGGAACGGGGCGGAGCCGCAGGCTCCGCCCCGTCGGTTTCGGTTCGTTTCGCCGCTAGCCGAGGGCGAGGTAGAACTCGTCGTCGCCAAGCATTTCGCCGATCACGACCGAAGCGGTGGAGTAGTCCCCTTCTGGAACCTCGAGGAAGATGTTGCCGGAGGCCGATTCACCGCCGGCGACATCCCTGACGTCCATCAGGTCGTTCGGCAGCAGCACGATCGGTTCGGTGTGATCCACCAGGGTGCCGTCCCACAGGTCCCAGTCGAGGTCCAGGTACGGATCGCTCGCGTCCGCGCCGTTGTAGGTCGTCACCAGCTCGATCATGATGTACTGCCGGCCGGCCTCGGGCGCCTCGTTGAAGCTGTCGTGGTCGAGGATCTGATCGGTGGCGTCGAGAACCACCTCTCCGACCGAGACGGACCAGTCGGCGATCTCGACCGAGGCCCCGGGCTCCAGCGGCGCGTCCGGGGCGGTTCCGTCCCCGTAGGACACCGCCGCATCCTCGGCCGCGGTCTCCTCTTCGACCGCCGATGCCGAAGTCGACGCGTCCGAACCGCCGTCCTCCCCGTCCTCGGACCCTCCACAGGCCGCCAGTCCCATCGCGGCGAACAGCCCGATGCCTCCGACCGCCAGCAGCTTCTTCGTCTCGGCGATCGTTCCGTCAATTCTCGCCATTGTTCCGATATCCATCCTGGATCCGATAGTCCTGAGAGTGTGCCTCTAAAATTATCGGTCGCACGAGGATGGATCGGAAACAGAGGAGCAACGATTCGGCATCGGACGCCGAGGCCGAGAGGCCGTTGGCTGACAACAAGAAACGGGGCGGAGGGTGCCGCTCCGCCCCGTTCTCTCCCCCTATCCCTAAAGGAATCCGACCCGCTCGAAGCACGAGACCGGGCTCCAGCCGACCGTGGTGCCCGAGCGGATTCTGAGCCACTCGTATTCCCAGGCCAGGCCGTCGCAGCTGATCGCGCGGTCCCCTTGCCGCGCGAAGCACGAGCCGTACACCTCCTCCCCGCCGCGCAGCCTCAGCAGCCGCTTGGAACCCCAGTCCTTGTCGGCGAAGATCGAGACTCCGAAGAGAGCGTCGACCTCGTATCGGCACAGCAGGAGCTGCTCGTCGTAGCCGGCCTCGAACAGGATCGCCGGCTGGGCCACCACAGAGGCGCCCTGTCCCTCCAAGGCCGGCTCGGCGGCCGAGCCCTCGCCGTGCTCGATCAAGGCCATCACCACCGCCACGATCCCCGCGGCGATGGCGAGCTTGAGGCCGACCTTCTTGGTGACGGCCCAGGCCGAGCCCAGGCCCGACTTCATCCCGCCCTTGAGGCTCTCTCCGACTGACATGACCCGCCCCCATCCGGCTCGCCTCGGCGAAGCTCGCGAGCCGCAGACTCCCACTGGCTTCTACAGGGTGGGGCCAGAACGCGGCCTGGGGTGGGGATACCGGGGAGTAACCCCGCGGAGCGTCGGACTTACGACACTGTCAGCACGACCTTGCCGAAGGCGTCGCCCGAGGCCAGGCGCCTGAGAGCGGCCTCGGCGTCCGTGAGCGCATGAGTCGAGTCGATTACGGGGCGAACGCCCCGTTCCTCGCAGAAGGCGATGAGTGAGGCGAGTTCGTCGCGGGTGCCCATGGTCGAGCCGACGATCTCCAACTGCTTGAAGAAGACGTGCCGCAGGTCGATCCGCGGGGTGGGTCCGGCCGTGGCGCCGCAGGTGACCAGGCGTCCGCCGGGCTTGAGCGATTTGACCGAGTGGGCGACGGTGTCGCCGCCGACCGAGTCGACGACGAGGTCGACGCGCTCGGGCAGGCGCGCGCCCGGCTCGACGGCCTCGGCGCCGAGTTCGGCGGCCTTCTCCCGCCGCTCGGGTGTGCGTCCGGTGGCGTAGACGCGGGCGCCCAGGGCCCCGGCGAGGGCGATGGCGGCGGTGGCGACGCCGCCGCCGGTGCCCTGGACCAGGACCGCGCCGTCGTCCGGCAGGCGGCCGCGGTGGGTGAGCATGCGCCAGGCGGTCAGGTAGGCCGTCGGGAGGCACGCGGCATCGGCGGCGCTCCACCCGGCCGGCTTGGGCAGGAGGTTGCGCGCGGGGACGGCGACGGTCTCGGCCAGGGTGCCCGGGTGCAGTTCGGACAGCAGGCTGCGGTGCGGGTCGAGGGTCTCGTCGTCGAGGGAGGCGTCGGCGATGACGGGGTAGACCACGACCTCCTCGCCGTCGTCGGTGACGCCGACCGCGTCGGTGCCGAGGATCATCGGGCACTGGTCCGCGCGGAGGCCGACCCCGGCCAGGGACCACAGGTCGTGGTGGTTGAGCGAGGCCGCCGTGAGCGACACTCGGGTCCACTCGGAGGGGGCCTGAGGCGGGTCGATCTCACCCACCGAGAGCGCCTCGAACGGGTCTTCGGGGTTCACGTTGCGGGCGTAGGCGGCGAGCATCGGCGGTTGGCCTCCTTCTTGGCGCAGCTCGCGAGCCGCGGTTCGACTCGGCTGGGAGCGCTCACTATCCATAATGGTGGATTTGCGTCCTTGTGTTGCGACATTAACTCTAGGGGCAGGCCCGGAAAGGCACCGGTGAGAGGTAGGGTCGGCGTTGGAATCACACCCACTGGAAAGAAGCTGGAGGGGCCATCGTGAAGCCTCTGTTCAAGCGGCTGCTGCCGCAGGTTACGGCTTCGGCTCACTGCGACCTGCCGTGCGGGGTCTACGACCCGGCGCAGGCCCGCATCGAAGCGGAGTCGGTCAAGGCGATCTGCGAGAAGTACCAGGCCAACGAGGACCCGGAGTTCCGGACTCGCGCCCTGATCATCAAAGAGCAGCGGTCCAATCTCGTCAAGGAGCACCTGTGGGTGCTGTGGACCGACTACTTCAAGCCGCCGCACTTCGAGAAGTACCCGCAGCTGCACACGCTGGTCAACGAGGCCACCAAGCTCGCCGGAGCCTCCGGCTCCAAGGGCTCGGCAGACCCGAAGGTCGCCGAGGAGCTGCTGGCCAAGATCGACCAGATCGCGGAGATCTTCTGGGAGACCAAGAAGTAGTCCCCGTCTCGGCTGAATTCCGAAGCGCCCGGCCTCGAACCGGGCGCTTCGTCGTTTCCGGCCTCACGTGGTGAGGTCGCCGATGCCGAAGGTGCGGCCGTCTGCGAGGCGGAGTTCGACCGGGCCCCACATCGAGTAGAAGCGGAGCGCGCCGAAGGCGGTGCCTTCGGGGCGCCCTCCTGAGGTCGCCGCGGTGGCTGCTCGAAGAGGGTGGTTCGGCGAAGCAGGCACCTTGAGCCCCGTCCGTGAGGCCGCCGCGGTGGGTTCCCGTTGGGGGTTGTCCGCCGGAGTACGGCCCGGGGTCCCGCCGGTGAGCCCGCCGCGGTGGGTTCCCGTTGGGGGTTGTTCGGGCGAGTCGGTCCGTTTCCACCCCTGGTCTGAGTGGTGCCACAGAAAGAGGCTGCGTAGAAGCTTGCTTCATAGCATTACGGTCCGGGCCATCCGGCACCGTCGATGACGCCCGCCCGCCACCGTCCACCGACTGGCGTCACGTCCGCCACCCCGCCCGGGGCCGAGCCCGGACCCCGGCCAGGGCGCCGCGCCGGTCGGAGCACCGCCGGACCCGAGGATCGGGGCCGGGACAGACGCGGACGGAGGCAAGGCACCGCACGACCCGGAAGGTCAACTTATTCGCCGAAGGCCCCTAAGCGTGAAGCCGAGCAGGGCGGTGCCCGCGCGGCGGCGATGCGCACTATCCTGGTGGACCGGGAGCCGAGTCAAGGTGGGAGCGGCGATGCCGGTGAGCGATGAACGCGAGGACGTGCTGCTGCTCGACGTCCCCACGGGAGGCGACTACATGTCGGTCCTGCCGACGGCGACGGCGGCGGTGGCCACGCGGCTGGGCTTCTCCCTGGACGAGATCGAGGACCTGCGGGCGGCGGTCAACGCCGCGGTGACGCTGCTGCTCACCCAGGACTCCGGCCGCATGCGTCCGTTCAAAAAGCGCAGTGAGGCCGAGGGGCCCCTGCACTGCCGACTGGAGGTGAGTCTGGAGCACCTCCAGATCATCCTCAGCCGGCCCGGCTCCGAGCCGCTGGACGGGAACGCCTATCAGTGGCAGGTCCTGCGGGCCCTGACCGACGAGGTCGACTCCGAGTCCACCCCCGCGGCGGCGACGATCCGCATCCTCCAGCAGCGCCCGGCGACCGAGGGCGACGCCGACACCGAGTCGTACCGGCTGCAATAGCCCCGGAAAGCTTGAAGGCCCGGCGGGACCGCCGGGCCTTTCAAACTTCGCGCATCAAACTCGAGGGATGGCTTCTCTTCTCAAGGGGATTCCGCGCAGGGCGTCTCAGCCGACCTGGGCGGCCAGGGGGCGCAGCGCACCGGAGCGGCGCTTGAGCTCGCGGCGCTCCATCTCGCTCATCCCGCCCCACACGCCGGCGTCCTGTCCGGTCTCGAGCGCCCACTGGAGGCACGACTCGGTGACGGGGCACCGCCTGCAGACGCTCTTGGCCTGCTCAACCTGAGTCAAGGCCGGGCCGGTGTCCCCGATCGGGAAGAACAGTTCGGGGTCCTCGTCACGGCAAACGGCCTGGTGGCGCCAATCCATCAAAACATCTCCTTGCTGCAATTCAGAAGTTCGCTTACACGGTGTTATGAATAGCTTGCGGTTCGGTGTCCGTGCGGTTCGGCCGCTTGGGAATCCCGTCTTCCGATACTGCATTGGAGACGGTATTCACCGAAGCGCGGAACCACCTTTCGACCCACGGCGGGAAGGCGGGACCACCCCCGCGGGACAACTGTCACCGCGAGTCACGGAATCGCTCTCAATCGCTTCAGCGCCATCGCTGAACGCCTGGGCACACGCGAGAGCACCCACCACCGCTGCGGGTCGGCCGGTCGATTGTCGACGGCCCGCACCTTGACCCGACTACCTTGTGAATACTTTCACAAGGATTGGATTTGTCAAGAGGTTCGGCTCCGGAAACTGCCTCGAAGTGAGTGAACTCACCGCTCTACCTCGAAGAAGACCCACGGGCGGCCCCTCCGGACGCTGCCGGTCCCCTACCGAGGGTCCCGGAGCACCTCCCCGCGCCATCGTATGGTCGGGGGGTGCTGACAGCGAGTCGAACCGGCTTTGACACACTGATACTCAGACTGGACTGACTGAAGACTCACAACCTTCGTCGAGACTGAGCACTGGGCACCAAGTGAAGATCCAATGCCCGGTCAAAACACACCGAAAATACGATATTCGATTGTCTAAGTCTCAACCGCCCACCTCTACGGAGCTTGCGAGCTGTAAATGAGCTCATTGGGCGGCGAAATCAACCTTGCCCGCTCCTGGTCGACTTGTCAACACCAACGCTCAGGTTTTCCCAAGTTGTTAGCACGCCACCCGCAATGCCTCCGGAACCGATGTGAGTTCGAGTTCCGTCCGCTCTCCGAGATAATCCCCGTCGAGTTGGAACGCCTGCGGGTGCGACGCGCGCAACTTGATCCGGGAAAGATCGTGATGCGTGACCGCGTGCTTACCGTCCGGGCCTTCGCGCCCCACCAGAAGTGAGGCGGCGGTGCGGGCGGCTGCCGACAACCCAAGTTTACGCAGAATCAGGACATCAAGTCCAGCATTAAAGGACGCCCGCGCGTTGAGATTCACCGGAAGGGTGCCCAAGTAGGTCCACGGGGCGCAGTTCTGGACCACCACCATGCCGGTGGAGGAGTCGATCTCCCCCGAGGACATCTCCACTTCGACCGTCTCGCCCTCGACGCCGTGCTCGTTCAGTTCTGCCATGACCGCGCGCGCGTAATGGGCCCCGAAGTTGCGTCCGTTGCGCCGATAGGTCTCCACCTTCTGGATGACCGACGCGTCCCAGCCGAGTCCGGCGCAGAAGGTGAACAGTCGGTCCTCGGAGTCGTCGGTCACCCGGCCCAGGCTCACCAAGCGCTCCCGGCCCTCCCACAGGGCCTCCACGATCTGCCCGACCGCCTTGCGGCGGTCCCAGGCCAGTCCGAGGGCCCGCGCGAACACGTTGGTCGACCCGCCGGGGATCGGCGCGAACACCGGGGCCTCGGCGGCCTTGCGCCCTCCGGAGAGGATGCCGTTGACGACCTCGTTGACCGTGCCGTCGCCGCCCAGGCTCAGGATCACGTCGTAGCCCTTCTCGGCCCCGGCGCGGGCCAGCGCCTCGGCGTGACCGCGCTCGTCGGTGTGGACCGTCGAGACGTCGATCACTTCGCCCAGCTTCTTGACCACCCTGCGCAGCCGTCGGCGGGAGGTCGCGGACGCCTTGGGGTTGACGATGAGCAGACCACGCTGTGGCGCTGGTTGCAGGGCTTGCATAAGCGCAGCGTAGCCCGGGATACGGTTGCGGGGTGAACGAAACCGACGCCGACATGGGCGCCGTCACCGATCAGCCGGGCGACGGTACCCGACCGTGGACCCTCTACGCGGCGGGAGGGCTGTTCTGGCTCTTGGCGATCGGCCTGGCCGCCGCCGGGCTGTGGGGCATCGCACAGGTCTTCACCGGGGAGGTGGACTCGGCGAGCGCGGCAGTCGGCATCGCGCTCATCGCCGGGCTCGCGGCCGCCTACTACTGGTTCATCGGCCGCCGCTTCATCCAGGCCCGCAACATCATCGCCCAGGCCGTGTTCCAGGGCCTGCTGTGGCTGCCGGTCGGGTACTACCTGCGGGAGGCCGCGCACCCGGTCTACGGGGCCGTCGCCTGGGGGCTGGCGGTCGCGATCGCCGCGCTCGCGCTGTCGGCGCCGACCAGGCGCGCGGTCGGCTTCGGCGAGGGCGGCGCGCCCTTCACTCAGGACGACTGACCGGCGCGGTCGGCGATCAGGGCGATCAGCTCGGGCGCGGTGCCGAGCGGCCCGCCGACGTGGACGACCCCGGCCTCGCGCGCCGAGGAGACCGCGACGTCGCACAGCTTGCCGGGGGCGATGAAATAGCAGGCGGCCGCCACGCTCCCGCAGCCGAGGGCGCGCAGCTCCTCGACCGCTTCGCCACCGCTGAGGCCGGGCCCGGAGGCGAAGCCGGCGCGGGCCGGCACGCCCAAGAGCCTCCCGGTCGCGGCGGCCACGGCCGCCACGTGCTCGCGCCCGGCGTCGACCCTGGTGCCCGCAGCGAGGACGGCCAGGCCGTCGACGCCTTCGGGCAGGCCGCGGACGAGGGCCTGCGCCAGCGACTCGTCGCCGACCGGGCGGGCCACGGTCACCGTCAGGCCCGGGCGCTCCTCCTCGGCCCTCCGGGCGACCTCGGGGAGGTCGGTGCGGGAGTGGTAGGCGTCGGTCAGCAGCAGCGGCAGGGCCACCGCGCGGCTCGCGCCGCCATCGGCCAGCTCGCACAGCACCTCGACCGGGTCGGGCTCGTTGAACTCCAGGAATCCCACGCGGGCGCGCGCGGCGGCGGCGATCTCGCGCACGGCCTCCGGCGACCTGGGGTCGGGGCTGCCGTGCGCGACCAGCACTACCGCATCAGGCATGCAGTCCGCACTCGGTCTTGTCGAACGCGGCCCAGCGGCCCGCGCGAGGGTCCTCCCCCGGCGCGGTGCGGCGGGTGCACGGCCAGCATCCGATGGAGCGGAAGCCGTCGTTCAGCAGCGGGTTGACCGGGATGTTGTAGCGCTCGATGTAGGCGAGCTGCTCGGCCTCGGTCCACTTCGCGATCGGGGAGACCTTGATCTTGCGGCGGGTGACGTCGAAGTCGACCACGCGCGTATTGGCGCGGGTCGGGCCCTCATCGCGGCGCAGACCGGTGGCCCAGGCGTCGTAGTCGGCCAGCGCCTCGTTGAGCGGCATCACCTTGCGCAGCGCGCAGCACTCGTCGGGCGAGCGCGCGAACAGGCGCGGCCCGAACTCGCCGTCCTGCTCCAGGACCGACTGGTCAGGCCGGATCGAGCGGACGTTGACGTCCATCGTCGAGGCCACGAAGTCGCGGACCTCGAGCGTCTCGGGGAAGTGCAGCCCGGTGTCGAGGAACACCACGTCGAGGCCGGGGGCGACCTTGCTGGCCAAGTGCACCACGGCGGCGTCGGCCATCGAGGAGGTCACACAGAAGCGCTCGCCGAACTCGCCCACGGCCCACTCGATGATCTCGGTGGCGTCGGCGTCTTCGAGGCGCCGGCCCGCGTCGGTGGCGAGGTCGCGCAGTTCGAAGGGATCCCGGTTCGTGGTGCTGCTCATGTGTCTACTCCTCGGGGTAGGACGGGGATTCCCCGCCGGTGGGCGGAACCGATATGACCGGCACCGCCATGCCGTGGTGCTTCAGGGTGAACACTCGGGTGCAGTCGCGGCAGTGCCAGCCGCCACGCAAACTTACGGCTCCGCGAGCGTCGCCGTGGGGAACGGCGACGTCGCTGTCGCCCTCCGGCTCGTACGGTCTGAGGTCTTCCTCCCCGCAATAGGGGCAGTAGTAGGGAACGACTCGGCCGCTCACTTCAATTCCTCTTCGTCGGCCCGGTGGACCCATTTGGCGAAGCTCTCCCCCGCCGACCTGCCCGCGAGGTAGCGGCGGGTGACGCGTTCGACATAGTCGCCGAGGTCGGTGGAGGCGACCTTGAGGCCGCGGGCCTTGCGGCCCAGGCTCGCGCTGCCGGCGTGGCCGCCGCCGAGGTGGACCTGGAAGCCCTCGACCTGCTGGCCGTCGACGGTCACCAGCTGGCCCTTGAGCCCGATGTCCGCGGTCTGCGTGCGGGCGCAGGCGTTGGGGCAGCCGTTGACGTGGACCGAGATCGGCACGTCGAGCTCGGGGACGCGCTTCTCGAGCTCGGCGACGAGGTCGCGGGCGCGGTCCTTGGTGTCGACGATGGCCAGCTTGCAGAACTGGATGCCGGTGCAGGCCATGGTGGCGCGGCGCCACGGCGACGGCTCGGCCTCCAGGCCGATCGCGCGCAGGTCCTCGACGGCCTCGTCGACCCGGTCGCCGGGAACGTCCAGCAGCAGCAGCTTCTGGAGCGGCGTGGTGCGCACGCGGTCGGAGCCGTACTTCTCGGCCACGTCCGCGAGCTGGTCGAGCATGGCCCCGGACACGCGGCCGACCACGGGGGCGACGCCGATGTAGTAGTTGCCGTCGCTCTGACGGTGGACGCCGATGTGGTCGATGAGCTTCTCGGGCACCGGCGGCGCCTCGAGGTCGGGGAGCTTGCGGCCCAGATAGGCCTCGGACTCCAGGACCTCGCGGAACTTCTCGGCGCCCCAGTCCTTGACCAGGAACTTCAGGCGGGCGCGGGTGCGCAGGCGCCGGTAGCCCCAGTCGCGGAAGATCTGCGTGACCCCGTGCCAGACCTCGACCAGGTCGTCCTGGGAGACCCACACGCCCAGGCGCTGGGCGAACATCGGGTTGGTGGACAGGCCGCCGCCGACCCACAGGTCGAAGCCGGGGCCCAGCTCGGGGTGGTGGGCGCCGATCAGCGAGAAGTCGTTGGTCTCGTACGGGCTGTCGGGCAGCCAGGAGATCGAGGTCTTGTACTTGCGCGGCAGGTTCGACAGGCTCCTGTCGCCGACGAACCGGTCGTGGATCTCCTTGATCTGCGGGGTGGGGTCGATCACCTCGTCCTCGCTGACCCCGGCGACCGGGGAGCCGAGGACGACGCGCGGGCAGTCGCCGCAAGCCTCCTGGGTGTCCAGTCCGACCGCTTCGAGGCGGCGCCAGATCTCGGGGACGTCCTCGATGCGGATCCAGTGGTACTGGACGTTCTCGCGGTCGGTGACGTCGGCGGTGTCGCGCGCGAACTCCTTGGAGATGCCGGCGACCGTGCGCAGCTGCTCCCGGGTGAGCTGGCCGCCGTCCATGCGCACGCGCATCATGAAGTAGCGGTCGTCGAGCTCCTCGTCCTCGAGGATGGCGGTCTTGCCGCCCTCGATGCCGGGTCGGCGCTGCGTGTAAAGACCCCACCAGCGGAACCGTCCACGCAGGTCGGCGGGGTCGATCGAGTCGAAGCCCCCGTGAGCGTAGATGCCCTCGATGCGCTGCCGCACGTTGAGCGGGTTGTCGTCCTTCTTGGACTGCTCGTTCTTGTTGAGCGGCTCGCGGTGGCCCATGGCCCATTGGCCCTGGCCCTTCGGGCGGCTGGGTTTGCGCGTTGGCGTTGGCACAGTTCTCCCGGGTGATGCGGACACAGTGATTGCAGGATTCTCCGGCTGAGACCGGTTGCGAGATTAAGCGCGCATCAGACAGGCGGCGCTGAACACACGGCAGAAGTCCACGTGGCGGCGTGCCACGAGGCGGAGTCCGTGCGCAGAAGACATGCAAGCAAGGATGCCACACCTCGACGACAATTCACAGCCATGTCCCGGCTGCTGGACATCCGGAGGTACGTCACTGAAGCGAGAAATCCACTACCGCTTCGGTGCCGCCCTCGGGTCGCGGGCGCATGTCGATGGTGCCGCGCAGTTCCCCGGTGACCAGGGTGTAGACGATCTGGAGGCCGAGCCGGTTGGAGCCGGCGATCTGGAACCCCTCGGGCAGGCCCTTGCCGGAGTCGGAGACGGTCACGCGGAAGCGGTCGCCGTCGCGGGCCACGCCGATGACGACCTCGCCCTCCTGCCCGGGCGGGTAGGCGTGCTCGACGGCGTTCTGGATCAGCTCGTTGACGACCATGACCAGCGGCGTGGCGTACTCGCTGGGGATGACCCCGAACGTCCCCTCGCGGCGGAGGGTGACCTTCGACTCGGCGACCGAGACCTCGACGGCCATGCTCGCGACCCGGTCGACGATCTGGTCGAAGCCGACCGACTCGTCGCTGGACTGGGCGAGCGTCTCGTGGACCAGCGCGATCGAGGCGACGCGGCGCACCGACTCCTCCAGGGAGGTGCGCGCCTGCGGGGAGCCGACGCGGCGGGCCTGGAGGCGCAGCAGCGCGGCCACGGTCTGGAGGTTGTTCTTGACGCGGTGGTGGATCTCACGGATCGTGGCGTCCTTGGTCACCAGTTCGCGGTCGAGCCGCCGCACCTCGGTGATGTCGCGCACCAGCACCAGGGCCCCGGCGGGTTTGCCGCCCGGGCGCAGCGGCAGGGCCCGCATGAGCACCGTGGCGCCCTTGGCCTCGATCTCCTTGCGGCGCGGGGTGCCTCCGGCGAGGGCGTCGCGGATCCGGCGGGCGGCGTCGGCCCCGGCCCTCGGGTCGGCCGGCAGGCTCCGGGTCAGCTCGGCCAGGTCGCGGTCGCGCAGGTGCCCGGTGACGCCCATGCGGCGGTAGGCCGACAGGGCGTTCGGGGAGGCGTAGCGGACCAGGCCGTCGGCGCCGATGCGGACCAGACCGTCGCCGATGCGCGGCGCGGTGGTCGGCTCGCCGGGCAGCAGCGGCGGCGGGAAGCCGCCGTCGGTGAGCATCTGCACCAGGTAGTCGGCGGTCTTGAGGTAGTTGAGCTCCAAGTGGGAGGGGCTGCGGGTGTCGGAGAGGTTGGTGTCGCGGGCGGCGACGGCGATGACCTGGTTGCGGTCGCGGCGGCGGACCGGGATCGCCTCGTGGCGGGCTGCCACGTCGCCGCGCCAGACCGGGTCGCCCTCGCGGAAGATGCGCCCGTCGGTGAACGCCACGTGCAGGTGCGCGGCGTCCTCGCCCTCCACGATGCGCCCGACCTGGTCCTCCTCGTAAGCGGTCGGCCCGGTGGTGGGCCGGACCTGGGCGAGGCACACGTAGCCGCCCGGGTGGTCCTTGACCGCTCCCCACAGCAGGAAGTCGGCGAAGGACAGGTCGGCGAGCAGCTGCCACTCGGCCACCAGGCGCTGAAGGTGCGCCGCGGAGTTCGAGGACAGGGCGGTGTGGGCGCTGACTACATCGCGGAGAGTTGACACGCGCCAATCTTAGCGGCGCGCCCACCGCCGGTTCGGCTCCGAATTCGCTCCGGCCGGGGCGGCTTCAAGGAAGCGTCATATCCGGTTTGTCGAGCTCCTCGACGTTGACGTCCTTGAACGTCAGGACGCGCACGTGCTTCACGAACCGGGCCGGTCGGTACATGTCCCAGACCCACGCGTCGTTCATCTCGACCTCGAAGTAGGTCTCGGCGTCGGCCCCGCGCACCTGGACTTCGACCGAGTTGGCCAGGTAGAAGCGGCGCTCGGTCTCGACGACGTAGGTGAACTGCCGGACGATGTCGCGGTATTCGCGGTAAAGCTGCAGCTCCATGTCGGTCTCGTACTTCTCGAGGTCCTCGGCGCTCAACGCTCCTCCTTCTCAACGGCCCCTCCCACGATAGTGCGCGGCGGCCCGCCGCGGACCGCGGCCAGCCGGTCGGCAGGGAGGTGCTCGGCCACGTTGGCGTAGGACAGCCGGTGGGCCCGGCTCGGACCCCAGCGGCCCAGGGCCTCGGCGTGCGCCGCGGTCCCGTAGCCCTTGTGCTCGGCGAAGCCGTACTCGGGGAAGCCGGCGTGCAGCTCCTCCATGAGCCGGTCGCGGGTGACCTTGGCGACGATCCCGGCCGCGGCCACGCACGCGGCGGTGCGGTCGCCCTTGATGACCCCGAGACTCGCGGAGGGCATCCCCGAGACCGCGAAGCCGTCGGTGAGGACGTAGCCGGGCCGGACCGGAAGCCGGGCGACGGCGCGGCGCATCCCCTCCAGATTGCAGACCCCGACGCCCCGGTCGTCGATCTCGCCGGGCGGATAGGCGACCACCGACACGCGGGCGCGGCCGCGCGAGAGCCGTTCGAAGACGCGCTCGCGGGCGGCGGCGGTCAGCAGCTTGGAGTCGCCGAGCTCGGGCGGCCTGGCCCCGGGCGGCAGGACCACGGCGGCCACCACGAGCGGCCCGGCGCAGGCGCCGCGTCCGGCCTCGTCGACCCCGGCCACCGGGCCGAGGCCGCGGCGCTCCAGCGCCGCCTCGAGCGCGTACAGGTCGCCCTCGCGGCGCATGCGGGCAGAGACTGGTCGCAGCACGGTCAGGACGGGTCGGGGACGTCCTCGAACGTCGCGGGCTCGGAGAACCAGTTGAAGTGGTCGAACGGCCAGAACAGGACGAACGCCTTGCCTATGACGTCGTCCACGGCGATGGTCGAGGCCTGTATGTCGCCGCAGGTCGGTGTGTACGGGAGATGGGTGCAGGTGTCCTTGAAGCGCTGCCGCGAGTCGCCCGAGGCCTGCCGGTGGTCGCCCATGACCCAGATGCGCCCGTCGGGGACGACCAGGTCGAACGGATCCTGGCTGGGCACGTTCTGGTCCCCGGTGAGGGGGTTGACGTACAGGTAGTCGGTCTCGTCGAGCGGCTCGCCGTTGATGGTGATCCTGCCCTGGTCGTCGCAGCACACCACGTGGTCGCCGCCGACGGCGATGACCCGCTTGATGAACTCGTCCTCCTCCATGTTGGTCCGCCACGATTCGGGGGCATGGAAGACGATGATGTCGCCGCGCTCGGGCTCGGAGAAGTTGTAGACGAGCTTGTTGACCAGCACGCGGTCGTTGAGCTCCAGCGTCGTCTCCATCGAACCCGAGGGAATGTAATACGTCTGGATGACGAACGTGCGCACCACCACCGCGACCAGGATCGCCACACCGAGCAGGATGGGCAGTTCCTTCCAGAACGAGCCCTTCTTCTTGCTCTTGTCGGCTATTTGATCCGGGGATTCCTCCGCGCTGCCGCCACCGTCGTCGTCCGCACCCGACGATTGCCCTTCTTCGATCACGGTGCGAGTCTACGCGGTCGCCCACCGCCGCTCGGGGCAGCCACTCTCGCAGTGGCCTGCCGACCCTCGGTCCGCATCCCCGTGGCGGGCAAGGCCGACGGCATCTCCCACTCGACCGGCAGGGCCCGGTTCGAGCCGATCGCCGCGGACGCCTGGGTCACCTGGGAGCCGCTCGAACCGCCGCCTGTGCCCTCCAGGACCTCGAACGCCTCGGGTATCTCCAGGTTCCTGGCGCGGTCGGTCGGCCACACCAGGGATATGGCCCTGCCGATGATGTTCTCGACCGGGACCGGCCCCTGGCAGCGGGAGTCCTGCGAGTTGCCGCGGTGGTCGCCCATGACCCACACCTGCCCTTCGGGCACGTCCACCTCGTCGAACCGCCGCGAATGGCACGAGCCGGGCTCGGCGTCCAGGGGCGAGTTCTCGAAGACGTACTCGTCCTCGACCAGCGGGACGCCGTTGACGACCACGTTGCCGTCCTCGTCGCAGCAGGCGACGGTGTCGCCGCCGACGGCGATCACCCGCTTGATGAAGTCCTTCTCGTCGGGCTCGGCCAGACCCACCAGGTCGAGCACGGCCGTACCGAAGTCCGATAGAGCGCTCCCGCCGCCGACGGGGCGGTACTCGGGGTCCCAGCGGTCGGTGCCGCGGAAGACGATCACCTCGCCGCGCTGCGGGGTCCTGAGCGTCGAGGTGAGCTTGAGGACCAGGACCTTGTCGCCCTCCTGCAGGGTCTGCTCCATCGACCCAGAGGGGATGTAGAACGGCTGGACGGCGAAGGTCCGCAGCAGCACCGCCGCCGAGAACGCCACCACCAGCAGCAGCGGCAGCTCGATCCACAGCGACAGGTAGTGGCGCTTGTGCGGCTGCGACAGGCGGCTCTCGGCCTCCTTGTCGGGCCCGCCGCCGCGCCGCCGGGCGTCGACCTGCCGGTGGGTGCCGGTCACCCGGTCGTAGGAGCCGGTGACCCGCGGCTGGGAGCCGGTGAGGCCGTCCCCGACCCGCGGGGCGCGCTCGGCCGGTCCGCCCGCGTGGGGCGATCCCGGCGTCCGCCGGGCCGGGGGCGGTCCGGGGCCGCGCCGAACCGCGCGGCGCGGCGGAGGGGTCGGGGCCCGCCCGGGCCCGCCCGGTCCGGGAAGCCGGTCCCAGTCGATGCGCCGCGGACCCTTGCGCGACGCACCGCCATCGGAGGAACCAGCACTCATGAAACGAGCCTAACGGAAACCCGCGGGTAAAAGGAAACCCCGGACCAGGCGGTCCGGGGTCCGAAGTCTTCAGCGCGGACTAGACGTCGCGCTTCTCCTTGATCTTGGTAGCGGCCTTGCCCTTGCGGCCGCGCAGGTAGTACAGCTTGGCGCGGCGGACCTTGCCGCGCATGGCGACCTCGATGCGGTCGATCATCGGGCCGTGCACCGGGAAGGTGCGCTCGACGCCGATGCCGTAGCTGATCTTGCGGACGGTGAAGGTCTCACCGATGCCGGCGCCGTGGCGGCGAATGACGACGCCCTGGAACACCTGGACACGGGACCTGGCGCCTTCCTGCACTCGGACGTGCACCTTCACGGTGTCGCCGGGGCGGAAGTCGGGCACGTCGGCCCGCATCGAAGCAGCGTTCAGCTCGTCCAGAACGTTCATTGAACTCAACCCTCGTTGATAAAAAGCTCGGTCGCCGGGAGAGGTACCGCTTGAACTGACGGCACATCACGACGGTCTTGGATACTAATCTGCCACATTCTCGCCGGGCAGCTCGAACCCGGCCCCTTCGAGTAGGCGCCGGTCACGTTCGTCGAGGCTATCGCGCGCCGGTCCGGCCAGCAAATCGGGTCGGACCCGGGCGGTGCGCAGCAGCGCCTGGTCGCGCCGCCACCGGTCGACCTTGGCGTGGTCGCCCGACAGCAGCACCGGCGGCACCTCGTGGCCGCGCCACTCGGCCGGGCGCGTGTAGGCCGGGGACTCCAGGAGTCCGGCGTTATGCGACTCGTCCTCCAGGGACGCGGCGTTGCCGAGGACCCCCGGAAGCAGCCTGGCGACGGCCTCGACGATCGCCAGGACGGCCACCTCGCCGCCGAAGAGCACGTAGTCGCCGAGCGAGACCTCGGTGACGGCCATGTGCTCGGAGGCGTGGTCGACGACGCGCTGGTCGATGCCCTCGTAGCGCCCGCAGGCGAACATCAGCCACGGCTCGGCGGCCAGCTCGCGGGCCGTCTCCTGCGTGAACGGGCGCCCGGCCGGGCTGGTCACCAGCAGGTGCGGGCGCTCCTCACCGGCGTCGAACACCAGCTCGTCGAGGCATTCGCCCCACGGCTGCGGCTTCATGACCATCCCGGCCCCGCCGCCGGCCGGCGGGCCGTCGACCGAGTGGTGGACGTCGTGGGTCCAGCGCCTCAGGTCGTGGACGTTCACGTCGAGCAGGCCGCGCTCGCGGGCGCGGCCGATGAGCGACAGCTCCAGCGGGGCGAGGTACTCGGGGAAGACGGTGACGACGTCGACGCGCATCAAAGCTCCAGCAGGCCGGGCGGGAGTTCGACGACGATGGTGTCGGCGTCGAGGTCGATGTCGTCGATCATCTCGCCCACGAACGGGATCAGCGCCGGGTGCTCGCCCGGGCGCCGGACCACGAGCGTCTCGTGGGCCGGGCCGTGGTCGATCCGGGAGACGGTGCCGATCTCGACGCCGTCGCCGTCGACCACGCGCAGGCCGATCAGCTCGGTGTCGTGGTATTCGTCGTCGCCGGGCCCGGGCAGGTCCGAGAGCGACAGGTCGACCATCAAGTCCACGCCGCGCAACGCCTCGGCCGCCTCCCGGCCCCGCACCCCTTCGAGGGTGAGCATCGGGCGCCCCTGATGCCAGCGCACGGTCTCGGCCCGCAGGACGCCGTCGCGGGTCCGGTACTCGGTGCCGGGCCGGAACCGCTGCTCCGGCTCGTCGGTGCGGACATCGACGACGACCTCGCCGCGCACCCCGTGCGGGCGGACGATCCGGCCGACCACGACCTGTTCCATACGCTGTTCCAAAGCCTGATCCGTAGCGGGGAAGTTCATAGAAAACGCGGCCCCGGGGGGCGAACCCCCCGAGGCCGCGCGACGAGACCTAGTAGGAATCGACTACCTCAACGCGAATGCCGCGACCACCGACCGAGCCGATGATCTGGCGAAGGGCGTTGACGGTCCGACCACCCCGGCCGATGACGGTCCCGAGGTCGTCGGGGTTGACCCGGACCTCGAGCCGCTTGCCGCGACGGGAGTCGACCAGACGGACCCTGACGTCGTCGGGGTGGTCGACGATGCCTTTGACAAGGTGTTCAAGCGCTGGCCGCAGCACGGGCTACTCCCCTTTTTCCTCGGTCTTCTCGGCGTCGTCCGCCTTGACCTCTTCAGTCTTAGCGGACTCGTCGGCCTTCTCGGCGGACTTCTTCGCCTTCTTCTCGACCTTCTTGGGCGCGGCGTCCTCTTCGGGGACGTACGCCTTCGACGGGTCGACGCCGGACTCCTTGAGGGCCGCCAGATACAGCGAGTCCTTCTCGGGCTTCGGCTCGGCCTCCTTGAGCGGGGCCGGGGCCGGAAGGCCCTTGAACTCCTGCCAGTCGCCGGTCTTGCAGAGCAGCTTCTTGACAGGGTCGGACGGCTGGGCGCCCACGCTCAGCCAGTACTGGATCCGGTCGGAATCGACCTCGATCCGGGACGGGTTCTCCTTCGGGCGGTAGATCCCGACATTCTCGATAACCTTGCCGTCGCGCTTGACGCGCGAATCGGCGACGACGATGCGGTACTGGGGAGTACGGATCTTCCCCATTCGCGTGAGGCGAATCTTTACTGCCACGTTCCTGTAACTCCTGATTTAAGGATCACGTCAGCGCAGCGGCGCACCAGCCGAATTCACTGGGAGCTGCGCTAGGACCTGGCTTTGCGTCACGGTTGTTGAGAGGGCACCCGTCCCAAAGCTCATTTCGACGACCGAGTGTATCGCACCAGCTCTTCAGTACGACCGGGACAGGTAGGCGATGAGACCGGACTCATCCAGCGAGTCCGGCACGGTGCCGTCCGCGCGCTGGAGGACCCGGACGGTGACGCCCGATTCGGCGGCCCTGGCCTCCCCTTCCACGCCGCAGTCGTCCCAGGCGATCCGGGCCAGCCCGGTCTGGGCGGCCTCGATCGCCTCGTCCACGCTCCCGGCGTCGGCGGTGATCGACTCGCGCAACTCCAGCGACTCGTCGAACAGGGCCTGCTGGTCGGCGTCGAGCGCGGTCGCGACCGCTTCGGCGAGCATCCCGAGCGGGACGGTCTCCTTGGTGCCCGAGACGCGGCGGACCAGGGTGGCCTCGCCGTTCTTGAGGTCGCGGGGGCCGATCTCGATCCGCACCGGGTAGCCCTTGAGCTCGGCGTCGACCGCGCGGCGGCCGAAGGCCACGTCGCCGCGGGTGTCGAGTCTCACTCGCAGGCCGTCGCCCTTGAGTTCGTCGTAGACCTTCTTGGCGGCCGCGGAGACCTCGTCGGAGTCCTTGACGACCATGACGTGGGCCTGGACGGGCGCGAGCTGCGGCGGCACGCGCAGGCCGTCGTCGTCGCCGTGGCCCATGATCAGGCCGCCGACCATGCGGGTCGAGGTGCCCCAGGAGGTGGTCCAGCCGTGGTGCTGCTTGCCGTCGGAGCCGAGGAACTGGATGTCGAACGCCTTGGCGAAGTTCTGGCCCAGCTCGTGCGAGGTGCCCATCTGGAGGGCCTTGCCGTCGCGCATGATCGCCTCGCACCCGAAGGTGTTCAGGGCCCCGGCGAAGCGCTCGGCCTCGGTCTTGATGCCGCGCAGCACCGGCAGGGCCAGCACGTTCTCCATGAAGTCGGCGTAGACCTCGTGGAGGATGCGCAGGGTGAACTCGTGCGCCTCCTCGTAGGTGGCGTGGACGGTGTGGCCCTCCTGCCACAGGAACTCCGAGGAGCGCAGGAACAGGCGGGTGCGCAGTTCGTACCGCATGACATTGCACCACTGGTTGAGCAGCAGCGGCAGGTCGCGGTAGGACTTGGTCCACTTGGACATGTACTCGCCGATGATGGTCTCGGAGGTGGGCCGGATCGCCAGGGGCTCCTCGAGCTGCTTGCCGCCGCCGTGGGTGACCATCCACAGCTCGGGGGCGAAGCCCTCGACGTGGTCGGCCTCCTTCTTGAAGTACGACTCGGGGATCAGCAGGGGGAACGAGGCGTTCTCGGTGCCGGTCTCCTTGATGCGGGCGTCCATCTCCTCGACCATGCGCTCCCACAGCGCGTACCCGGACGGTCGGATCACCTGCGAGCCCTTGGCCGGGCCGTTCTCGGCCAGCTGGGCCTTGGTGATGACGTCCTGGTACCAGCGAGGGAAGTCCTCGCTCTGCGGTGTGAGTACTTTGGCCATGTCCAGGAATTCTACGGATTCGGCCCCGCAGGGCGCCACCGGATACCCCCTCGGGCCTGGCCTGTGGATCCGGGCGAGGCCCTCGGCCGATCGGCCTAGGGGCGAGCGGCGGAATCGGCCCCGCGGCGGACGTGGGAGCGGCCGCGATCGAATAGGCTTTGCGACGTGACGACTCCCATGCTCGCCGAGAACCGCGGCCTGTCGGCCGCCGAGGTCGCCAAGCGCGTCGAGTCCGGCGCGGTCAACCAGACCAAGCGGCACACCAGCCGCCCGCTGTCGGCGATCCTGCGCGCCAACCTGATCACGCCCATCAACGGGCTGATCGGCGTCCTGGGCGTCATCGCGCTGATCTTCGGCGGCTGGAAGCAGACGCTGTT
The DNA here is from genome assembly GCF_016428645.1 of Glycomyces salinus. Taxonomy (GTDB): domain Bacteria; phylum Actinomycetota; class Actinomycetes; order Mycobacteriales; family Micromonosporaceae; genus Glycomyces; species Glycomyces salinus. The sequence goes on from NZ_JAELXW010000040.1 coordinate 40,106, forward strand.
CGCCGGGGTGATCCTGGCGAACATCGCGATCGGCACGATCCAGGAGCTGCGCGCCAAGCGCACCCTCGACCGGCTGTCGCTGCTGAACCGGTCTCCGGCGAGAGTCCTGCGCGAGGGCGAGATCAAGGTGGTCGACCCGACCGAGATCGTGCGCGACGACCTGGTGGCGCTCGAACCGGGCGACCGGATCGTGGTCGACGGGCCGGTGGTGGAGTCGCGGAACCTGGAGATCGACGAGTCCCTGCTGACCGGCGAGGCCGACCCGGTGGCGAAGGCGCCGGGGGACGAGGTCCAGTCCGGTTCGTTCGTGGTGGCCGGGACCGGGGTGTTCCGGGCCGAGAAGATCGGCGCCGAGTCGTACGCGGCGAAGCTGGTCGAGGAGGCCAGCCGGTTCAAACGCACCGACTCGCAGCTCCAGACGGCGATCAACCGCTTCATCAAGCTCATCTCGTGGCTGATCCTGCCGGTGGCGATCCTCCTGATCGTCAGCCAGATGATCGACCAGGAGGCGTTCACCGACACGATCGTGTCCACCGTGGCCGGGATCGTGCCGATGATCCCCGAGGGCCTGGTGCTGCTGACGTCGGTGGCGTTCGCGGTCGGGATCATCCGGCTCGGGCAGCGCAAGTGCCTGGTGCAGGAGCTGCCGGCGATCGAGGGGCTGGCGAGGGCGGACGTGCTGTGCCTGGACAAGACCGGGACCCTCACCGAGGGCGGCATGGACGTCCAGGACATCCGGCCGGTGGACGGCCAGGACTCTCAGGCGGTCGTCGACGCCCTGGCCGCGCTGCGGGCCGCCGACGACAGCCCCAACCCGACCATGCAGGCGGTCGCCGAGCACTTGGCCGAGCACGACCACGGCGACCCGTCGTGGCGGGTCATCGAGGCGATGCCGTTCTCCTCGGCGCGAAAGTGGAGCGGAGTCCGGTTCACCGACAACGGCACCTGGCTGCTGGGCGCGCCCGACGTGCTGCTGGGCGGCGACGACCCGGTGGCGCTGGAGGCCGACGTGCTCGCGGCCCAGGGCCTGCGGGTGCTGGCGCTGGTGACCGCCGAATCGGCCTCCACGACCGGCGGGGCCTCGGGCATCGAGCCGAAGGCCCTGGTGGTGCTGCGCCAGCGGCTGCGACCCACCGCCGCCAAGACCCTTGAGTACTTCAAGGAGCAGGGCGTGGCGATCAAGATCATCTCCGGCGACTCCCCGGCCGCGGTCGGCGCGGTGGCGGCGCAGCTGGGCGTCGACGGCGCCGGCGACACGGTCGACGCCCGCAGGCTCCCCGACGACCCCGACCGGCTGGCCGAGGTCATGGAGGAGAACACGATCTTCGGCCGGGTCAAACCGCACCAGAAGCGCGACTTCGTCAAGGCGCTCCAATCGAGGGGCCACACGGTGGCGATGACCGGCGACGGCGTCAACGACGTGCTCGCCCTCAAGGACTCCGACCTCGGCATCGCGATGGGCTCGGGATCGCCCGCGGCCCGGTCGGTCGCCCAGGTGGTGCTGTTGGACGACGAGTTCGCGACGCTGCCGCACGTGGTGGCCGAGGGGCGCCGGGTGCTCGGCAACATCGAGCGGGTCTCGAACCTGTTCCTGACCAAGACCGTCTACGCGATCACGCTGGCGCTCCTGGTCGGCGTCGGCGCGATCGTGTCCTGGGCCCAGGGCGGCGAGCAGCTCCCCTACCCGTTCAATCCCCTCCACCAGAGCCTGCTGAACATGTTCACGATCGGCATTCCGGCGTTCTTCCTGGCGCTCGCCCCCACGTTCGACCGGGCGAAGCCGGGCTTCATAAACCGAGTGCTCAGATTCGCGATCCCGGCGGGCCTGGCGTGCGCGATCCCGACCTTCATCGTCTACCTGCTCTCCCTGAACCACGGCGGCGCCCACATCGACACCCAGACGACGGCCGGCATCACCCTCTTCGCGATCGCACTGACGGCCCTCGCGGTCGTGGCCAAGCCCTACACCCCGTGGAAGTTCGGCCTGGTCGCCGCCTGCGGCGGGGCCTTCTTCGCGGTCCTGGCGATCCCGCCGCTGGCCGAGTTCTACGAACTCAGCCTCCCGGGCGCCTGGAACACCACCGCGGCCCTCATAGCGATCGCCTCCGGCATAGGCGCCCTGTTGTTCTGGCTGGTAATCCGCCCCAAACACCACCGCATGGCCTGATGCCGGAAGTTCCTCGAAGCTGGCGTGTCGAGACGCCGAAGGCTACGCTTCTTCATAGAAGATGAGGAGGTGAGTATGAAGGCAATTACGTTCTCGGAGGCGAAGGCCGAGTACGACAAGACGCTTGACGCCGTGGTCGATGACCAAGAAGAGGTGATCGTCACCCGCGAAGAGGGCAGGTCGGTCGTCATCATGCCGCTCAGCGAATACGAGTCGCTGATGGAAACCGCCTACCTTATGAGCAGCCCGGCGAACGCCCGCAGGCTGCTCGCCTCCATCGAAGAGCTCGAGAACGGCAAAGGAGTCGTTCGGGAGCTCATCGAATGAAGCTCACCTGGTCATCACGGGCTTGGGACGAGTACGTGTACTGGCAGGGCCAGGACCGCAAAATCGTCAAGCGCATCAACCTCCTGATCAAAGACATCGAGCGCAACGGCAGTGCGGGGCTCGGGAAACCCGAACCCCTCAAGCACAGGTTCCAGGGATTCTGGGCGAGGCGAATCGATAAGGAACACCGTCTGGTCTACAAGGTGGAGGAAGACGGCATCTTCATCGCGCAATGCCGCTTCCACTACGAGAAGTTATCGCCACGGCCCCGCTACATCGGATGTAGCGGGGCCGTGGCGGGGTTGTAGCGCCTTCTGGGTGAAGACGGAGATTCACCCAGGAGGCCGATAATGACGAACCAAGACACCGCTGTGCGAGCCGAGGGGCTCGTCAAGCACTTCAAGGACACCAAGGCCGTCGACGGCGTCGACCTGGTCGTTCCCGCCGGGACCGTCTACGGGGTGCTCGGGCCCAACGGGGCCGGGAAGACCACCACCGTGCGGATGCTGGCCACGCTGCTGCGGCCCGACGCCGGAAGCGCGACCGTGTTCGGGCGCGACGTCGTCGCCGACCCGGCGGCCGTCCGGTCCCAGGTCAGCCTGACCGGGCAGTACGCCTCGCTCGACGAGGACCTGACCGGCCTGGAGAACCTGGTGCTGCTGTCGCGCCTGTACGGCTTCGGCAAGGCCGCGGCGCGCTCCCGCGCCGAGGACCTGCTGGAGGCGTTCGGGCTCACCGCGGCGGCCGGGAAGCAGGTCAAGGGCTACTCCGGCGGTATGCGGCGGCGACTGGACATCGCCGCGTCGATCATCATCACGCCCAAGCTGCTGTTCCTCGACGAGCCGACCACCGGCCTCGACCCGCGCAGCCGCGGCCAGGTGTGGGACGTCATCCGCACCATCGTCGCCGAGGGCACCACGGTCCTGCTGACCACGCAGTACCTCGAGGAGGCCGACCAGTTGGCGGGCCGCATCGCGGTCATCGACACCGGCAAGGTCATCGCCGAGGGCACCCCCGGCGAGCTCAAGTCCGCGGTGGGCGCCGGCTCGATCAGGCTGCGCCTGCACCACGCCGATCAGCGCGACCACGCGCGCACCGTCCTGGCCGAGGCGCTCGGCGCCGAGGTCGAGCTCGACGACGACCCGGTGGCGCTGACCGCGACGCTCAAGCCCGGCGAGGACACCGCCTCGCAGGGTTCGCACGCGCTCGGGGAGCTCTCGCGCTCCGGGATCCTGGTCGACGACTTCTCCCTGGGCCAGCCGAGCCTCGACGAGGTCTTCCTCGCCCTCACGGACAAAGTCGACGCTTAAACCCCTCGAAGTCTTAAGGAAAGGAAACCATCATGGCGTTCACCGAGACCAAGACCAAGTCAGATCAAGAGTCGCTCGCGCAGATCGAGAAGGAACGGCTGCGGGGCCTGCTCGCCGCGGGCGAGCGTCCGCAGGCGCCGAGCCCGCTGGCGGCGGCGCGGGCCTTCGGCTGGCGGGCGATGCTGAAGATCAAGCACGTGCCCGAGCAACTGTTCGACATCGTGCTGTTCCCGATCATGATGCTGCTGATGTTCACCTACCTGTTCGGCGGGGCGATCGCCGGCGGCACCGGCGACTACCTGCAATTCCTGTTGCCAGGCATCATGGTCATGAGCATCGTGATGACCACCATGTACACCGGCATGGGCGTGAACATCGACATCCAGAAGGGAGTGTCGGACCGGTTCAAGACGCTCCCGATCTGGCGGGCCGCTCCGATGGTCGGCTACCTGCTGGCGGACGCGTTCCGGTACGCCGCCGCCGGGGCGATAATGTTCGGCACCGGCATGGTGATGGGCTACCGGCCCTCCGGCGGCCCCGACGGCGTGCTGCTGGGCGTGGTCCTGCTGCTGGTGTTCTGCTTCGCCTTCTCGTGGATCTGGACCTGGATCGGCCTGATCGCCCGCTCCGAGAAGACGGTCATGTCGATCTCGATGTCGATCCTGTTCCCGCTGACGTTCCTGTCGAACGTGATGGTCGACCCGTCCACCATGCCGGGCTGGCTCCAGCCGGTCGTGAACAACACGCCGATCACGCAGTTGGTCGACGGCGTGCGCGGCCTGTTCGACGGCGCGGTCGACTCCGGCGCGGTGGTCACCACGCTGCTCTGGTCGGCCGGATTCATCGCGGTGTTCGGGTTCCTGACGATCAGGGCCTACAACCGCAAGTGAGCCACCACAGAGAACACCCGGAGGAGCCGGGCGGGGCGACCCGCCCGGCTTCGTCGTGTCAGAGGCGCCAGTCGGGGTGATCGCCGGCCGGGCGGTAGGCGCAGCTCGAACCGGTGGCGACCGCCTCGCGCAGGTGCGCGGCGAGCGACGGGTGGACCGTCTCGATCTTCTTGAGGGTGTTGCGGATCCGGTTGGTGACGCTCTTCCGGGCGCGTTCGGCGTTGTCGCCGAACCGCCGGGACCGGCCTCCGAGCCCGGTGGCGGCCCTGAGTTGGTCGATGAGCGCGGCCCGTTCGGCGTCCAGGCGGGCGGCCCGGTCGTGGTCGCCCAGGGTCGTGGCGCTGTCGATCTGCTCGTCGAGCGCCTCCAGGTGCTCGCGGTAGCGGGCCTTGGCCTCGGCGTCGAGGACGTCGTCGCCGCCGAGGCGGGCGTCGGTCTCGACCTCGGCTCCGGCCTCGGGGTCGAGCAGTCGGGCGGCAGCGATCTCGGCGCCGGGCCGGTTCAGCAGGAAGCCGAGGTCGGCCAGGCCCTTGGTGTGGGGCAGGTGGACGGTCCGGCCGTCGAACCGGAGGGTCCAGGTCGCGCCGTCGCGGCGGAAGACGGCCTCGCCCGCCCCACCGGTCTCGTCCGAGGCGTCCTGGAGCATCGACTTCCGAAGCTCCCTGGCTGCGGCGCGGGCCTTCTCGGCCCACGGCCTGGCCTCGAGCCGGTCGGCCTGCTCGGCCGCGGCGGCGAAGTGCTCGGCGGCGGCCTCGGGCTCGGCGGTCGCTGCGGCGATAGCGCCGAGCCAGTAGCTGACCGGGCCGTGGATGGAGCAGCCCCACAGCGCCTGGAGCCATTCTCCCTCGTGCCCGGCGAGCCGCCGTCGCACCCGCTCGAGGAGTTCGGCGTCCTCGTCGGCGATGCCGAGCTCGGTCTCGAACCGCAGCCGCAGCGAGACCCAGGTGTCGTAGGGGTCGGACTCGGTCTCGATGCGGTCGTGGGCGCGGCGGGCCTCGGTCAGGTCGCCGCGGCGCAGCGCGGTCAGGCCCGAGAGCAGGTCCGAATGCCACCAGCCGTAGGCCGACCGCCAGGTCTCGGGGATCGCCTCGGGCACGTCCCCGCGGGCGTAGGCGAGCTCCCAGCGCATGTGGTCGATCATCTCGCGGTGCGCCTGGTCCTCCTTGACGAGGCTCTCGACGGCCTCGAGGCGCTCGGCGGCACGGTCGAAGCGGCCCTGGAGGATGTCGATGATGCTGCGGTCGATCTGGGTGGCTCCGTGCCACATTTCGAGGCTGCTGTTCTGCGCCAGGGCGCAGAAGGTCTCGAGCTGGCCGCGGTAGGCCGGGTCGCCCTGTTCGAGCAGGGCCACCCACAGCAGCGACTCGGCGAACAGGCGCGTCTCGGCGTCTCCGGTGCGGCGGGTGACCTCGATGAGCTCCTCGACCAGTTCCTGGCGCTCGGCGGCCGTCCCGGGCCCCCACAGGATCGAGTGGGTGGCCCACAGCCCGAAGGAGACGTCGTCGTCCGAGCCGCTCGCGCGGGCGGCCAGCAGGAAGTTGTGGAGCAGCTGCCTGGTGAGGTCGTCGTGTTCCAGGCCCGGGTCCGGTGCCCGCCCGGTGAGCGATTCGAACGCCTCGGTCTTCAGGCGCACCAGATCGGAAATGCGCTCGTCTTGCGGGGAGGCCATGATCGCGCGGATCAGCAGCAGCGTGTCGTCGGAGTCGACGGCCTCGACCAGCGCCTGGTCGTACAGGGTCCGGGCCTCTTCGTGGCGCCGCTGCCACTTGATGACCCCGGCCAGCTCCAGCTTGAGCAGTACCCGCCGGCGCACCATCTCGGGACTGCACCGCTCGACCGCGCGCCTGTAGTGGAGTTCGGCGGCGGGCCCGGAGAAGCAGCTGTTGATCTCGTCCCCGGCGCGGGCGATGAGCTCCACGGCGGTCTCGGGGGCGATCGAGTCCCCGGCGAGCCAGGCGTGGTTGGCCATCTCGGTGGTCAGCATGAGCTTCTGTAGCGATTCGTCCTCGACCAGGGCGCGCACGATGCAGCCGTGGTGCCCCGCGGCCTCGGTGTCGGTCATCGAGCGGTAGAGCGACTCGCGGACCAGGTCGTGGACGAAGACGTACCGGTCGCGTTCGCGCCGGACCAGGCGGGTCTGGCAGGCGGCGTCGAGGGCCCCTTCGATCTCGTGGACGTCCAACCCGGCGGCCTGAGCCATGACGGCGGCGTGGAATTCGCGGCCTCCGACCGAGGCGAGGGTGAGCATGCGCCGCATCCGCTCGTCGAGCTGGTCGAGCCGCCGCTGGAGGGCGTCGCGCATGCCCGCGGTGCTGACGTCGACCGCTTGGCCGGTGGCCCACAGTTGCGCGGTCTGCTCGACGAAGAACGGGTTGCCGCCGGTGCGGCGGGTGATCTCGGCGACCGTCTCGGCGTCGGGGGCCGAGCCGACGGTGGCGCGGATGAGCTCGGCGACCCCGGTCTCGTCGAGCCCGTCGAGGCTGACCATCGTGGCCTTGGCGACCAGCGGCAGCATGCGGGCCCGCAGGCGGTGGCCCGGGTCGATCTCGGAGTCGCGGTAGGTGCCGACGAACAGGACTCGCTCGAACCAGGTGTGCTGGGAGGCGAACTTGAGCAATTCGAGACTCCCGGGGTCGGCGAAGTGGAGGTCGTCGAGGACGACCAGGATCGGCCGGTGGTGGGAGGCGGCGATGAGCACCTGCGTGACGGCGTCGAACAGTTCGAACTCGCCGGGCTTGACCCCGTCGGCGCCGCCGAGGAACGCGGCCACGGCCGGCCCGTCGGTGGGGAGCGCGTCCCATTCGGCGTCGGTGAGCTGGCCGCGCAGGGACCGGAGCACCTGCGTCCACAGCCAGTACTCGGGGACGGCCTCGGATTCCCAGGAGGTGGCGAACAGGACCGTCACCTCGTCGCGCCCCGCGGCGGCGACGCGGGTGACCAGGGCGGTCTTGCCGATGCCGGCCTCGCCGGTGACCAGCGCCAGGCCGCCGTGGCTGGAGGCGGTCCGCTCCACGGCCGCCCGCAGAACGGAGGCCGGGTGGTCCCGGCCGATAAGGAGCGAGTCAGTCACCCGTCAAGTGTGGCCCGAGGGACCGACAGGCGCCAGTGGAAACTTCACCATGAACACATACGGTCGCGATAGGACTACTAGTAGTTTTCTCGGATTCCCCACATACCGCTCCGAACGTGCATATAGTCCAGTCGGTGTAGGGACCTTGGCACAGGTGAGCAGCCGAGGCGCCCACCGGGGCGCTCGACGCATACGTGGCTTTCGCGGTGCAGGTCCGGAGAACACACACGGGGGAACGCAAATGCAGAAATCCACACCGAACCGACCCGCATCGAGACTGTGGCGGCGCCTGGCCGCCGCCGCACTGGCCGTCCCTGTGGCGGTCGCCTTCGCCGCGTCGGGCGCGAGCGCGGTCGAATCCGAGCCCGAGGCCGCCGAGGATTCGGAACAGCTACCGTTGCCGATTCCGGACCCCGGTCTGCCGGTGCCCGGGGATCCCGGCGACGATCCCGCGAGCGACCTCATCGGACAGCTCGGCGAGTGCGTGGCCGCGCTGGTCGAGACCGTGGTAGGCGCGGTCTCCGGAGCCGGCGGCGATGTGCCGCTGTCCGGCGAGGACGCCGAGCAACTGCCGCCGCTGCCTGGCGGCGACGGGGCGGCCGACGGGCTCCAACCGTGCCTGGAGCTCCTGACCGCACTCGGCCTGCCGCTCGACCTGCCGGTCGATCTGCCAGTGCCGCTTGAGGACCCGGCCGTCAAGGATTGAGCGCAGTGTAGGACACGGGCCCGTGGCATCCGGCCACGGGCCCGGTTTCATGTCCTATTTCAAGCGCTCGGCGGCCTCGGCCACCGCAGTGTCGGCGGCGGTCAGCGCCACTCGCACGTGCTCGGCCCCGCGGGGGCCGTAGAACTCGCCGGGGGCGACCAGGATGCCGCGCTCGGCGAGGCGTTGCACCGTCTCCCAGCAGTCCTCACCGCGGCTGGCCCACAGGTAGAGCCCGGCCTGGGAGTCGTCGATGCGGAAACCGGCGCCCTCGAGCGCCCCCCGCAGCGTCTCCCGGCGCGATTCGTAGCGCAGCCGCTGCTCGATCGCGTGGTCCTCGTCGTGGAGGGCCGCGATCGTGGCCCGCTGGACCGGCCAGGGCACCATGAACCCGGCGTGGCGGCGGATCTCCAGCAGGTCGGCGATGATCGCCGGGTCTCCGGCCAGGAACGCCGAGCGGTATCCGGCCAGGCTGGAGCGCTTGGACAGCGAGTGCGCGGCCAGCAGGCCGGTCAGGTCGCCGTCGTTGACGCGCGGGTCGAGGATCGACACCGGCGGGTGGTCGCGGTCCCAGCCGAGCGTCAGATAGCACTCGTCGCTGGCCAGGACGATCCCGCTCTCGCGGGCCCACCGGACCAGGCCGCGCAGGTACTCGACCGAGGCGACGGCCCCGGTGGGATTGGCCGGGTAGTTGATCCAGGACATCCGCAGGCGCGAGCCCGCGGCGTCGCGCGGATCGGCCACCGGCACCGGATCGGCCTTGGCCAGCAGCGCGCCGATCTCATAGGTGGGATAGGCGATCTCGGGGAACGAGACCGACTCCCCGGCGCTGAGGCCCAACTGGGCCGGCAGGTTCGCCACCAGCTCCTTGCTGCCGACGGTCGGCAGGACCGCCACGTCGGTCGCGACGCCGGTGTGGCGGTGGAGCCAGGAGGCGATGGCCTCGCGCAGCTCGGCCGGTCCGGCCACCGTCGGGTACCCCGGCCGGTCGGCCGCCTCGCACAGCGCTCGCCTTATCGACGGAGCCACCTCGTCGACCGGGCCCCCGACCGACAGGTCGACGATCCCGGCCGGATGCGCGGCGGCCCGCTCCTTGTACGGGGCCAGGCGGTCCCAGGGGAACTTCGGCAGCCGCCTCGCCGGAGAGGCGCTGCGGAGGCGGCGGTTCGACACCCTTACTCTCCGCGCGCGGGCTGGCCTGCCACGAACGGGTCGTCCCGCTCGATCTTGCCGACCTTGGAGGCGCCGCCGGGGCTGCCGAGATCGTCGAAGAAGTCGTAGTTGGCCTTGGTGTAGCCCTCCCACTCCTCGGGCACGTCGTCTTCGTAGAAGATCGCCTCGACCGGGCACACCGGCTCGCACGCCCCGCAGTCGACGCACTCGTCCGGGTGGATGTAGAGCATCCGGTTGCCTTCGTAGATGCAGTCGACGGGGCACTCTTCGATGCACGCCTTGTCGAGCAGATCCACGCACGGCTCGGCGATGATGTAAGTCACGAGTCGTCCTTCCTACAGCGCGCAATCGGGCGGACTGCGCTGCGATGAGCCTAAAGCCTATTGGTAGTAGTACACCCGGAGCGGAGAGGTGCGCCAGATGCTGGGACCAGAACATGTCGGGCGGCGGGTTGCGGTCCGCTTCCGTCTGACCGACGCCGTGTCCAGTCCCCGGTTCAGCGACGTCACCGGTGAGCTTATCGAGATCGACACCGAGCGCCTGCGGGTGCTTCCTGAAGCGGGGACCGCGATCACCGTCGCCATTGCCGATGTCGTCGCCACCCGTCCCATCCCGCCGAAGCCGACGCGGTTCTCCGAGATCCTCGAGCTCGAGCGGCTGCTCGCGGCCAGTTGGCCGGCCGTGGAGACCGAGGACTTCGGCGGTTGGCTTCTACGCTACTCCGAAGGGTTCTCAAGGCGCGCGAACTCGGTGCTGGCCCTGACCGAGCCGGACGCGGGCCTGGAGGCGGCCGTCGAGCACGCCGTGGACTGGTACCGCGAGCGGCGGGCGCGGCCGCTGATCTCCATCCCCGGACGGATGGGCCGGCGGCTCGACGAGGCGCTGGCCGCGGCGGGCTGGACCGCCGAGGGGGAGACGGCGGTGCTCACCAGGCCGATCGAGCCGTTCGACTACGACGGCGAGGCGCTCATCCGGCACGAGCCGGTGCCCGAGATGCTCGAGCAGCTCGGCCGGGGCCATCCCGCGGTCGCGGCGGCGGTGCTCGGGTCCGGACCCGACCGGGGCTTCGCCGAGATCTGGCGCGAGGGGGCCCTGGCCGCGCGCGGCCGGGCCGCGATCGAGGGCGACCTCGCCGCCGTCTCGGGCATCGGCACGCTGCCGGAGCACCGGCGGCTCGGTCTGGGCGGCGAGATTCTGCGGGCGCTGACGGCGTGGGCGGCCGCGGCAGGCGCGCGCCGGGTGGCGCTCCAGGTCGAGACCGACAACGAGGCGGCCCTGGCCCTCTACGGCGGCCAGGGCTTCCGCGAGCGGTACCGGTACTTCTACCGGGGGCAGGGGGGTGCCTTGGGGTGCCGACCGGGCTGAGATCCGGTCGGCACCCCAAGACACCCTCTAAGGCGCGTGCCGGGTTGGCCTTCTTCTCGAAGGCGATCCTGGTGGCCTTGAGTTCGCGGCCGTAGTGGTCGACGCCGAGGGCCATGACGATCAGGTAGCCGATGAACGCCGA
>NZ_JAELXW010000041.1 GCF_016428645.1 Glycomyces salinus
AAGGCGCGTGCCGGGTTGGCCTTCTTCTCGAAGGCGATCCTGGTGGCCTTGAGTTCGCGGCCGTAGTGGTCGACGCCGAGGGCCATGACGATCAGGTAGCCGATGAACGCCGAGAGGGCCTGGAGCACGAAGAAGTACACGAACTGGGCGAACGCCCCGTCGAGCGAGGGGAAGTCGATGCGGGCGATCAGCGGGTTGATCAGGACCGAGAAGACCGTGGCGACCACGAAGATCGACAGCAGCTCGGGCACGATCTCCTGGCGGCGGCGGCGCACGCCCCACCAGATCCCGGAAGCGGCCGCCACCGCGGCCATCGCCAGGAACGAGACCGAGCCGACCAGCTCGCCGATCTCGGCGGTCGCCTCGGTGCCGTCGTCCAGCTGGCCCGCGAGGACGCGGCCGACGAGGTTGGCGGCGATCAGCGCCACGGCGAAGCCGTAGATCGAGGGCCAGTGGGCGATCAGGAGGCGCTTGAAGAGGGTCACGGTCGGGACTCCTTAACGTCTGGACTAATTCACGGCTCGCGAGCTTCACCGCGTTGGGGGTGTTCGTCGCCCTCACCGGTCGAAAATACTGCCACAGCGACACACCGATTCCCGCGGTCCCGGCCAGCAGCAGGGCATAGCCGCCCAGCCCGGAGGTGATGATGAGCGATCCGGCGTCGGTCGGGACCGAGGCGGTCAGCACCACCGCGAACCATGCGGCGGCCGTCAGCGCGGTCGCCCACCGGCTCCGCGTCCACCACACGCCGAGGGCGGCCAGAGCCCAGTTCCCGGCGAAGGCGAGGGCGCCGGCCACGGGCACGGCCGTGGCACCGATGTAGAACGGCACGAGGAAGACCTCGATGACGGCGGCGAGCAGCGCCGCCGCGATCACCACGACCGCGCCGCCGATGCGGATCGCCGCTTCCAGACCTCGCTCGCGCACGGGAGCGATCCTACGGCAGCGGCACTCGGCGCCCCAATTCCGTACGCGCAATTCAGGTTCCCGGGTCGGCGCGGCAGAACCGTCGTCCGCCGGGCCAGATTGGAACAATACGCTCATGGCTGCGGTGCGTGAGAATTACAGTGCTAAACCCCGACGATTCAGACAGTTGCTGCCGGGGCGGGCCGACCTCGCTCCAGTGCGCCGCCACTGGCACACCGACCTGCTCGCGGGCGCGACGGTCGCGATCGTGGCACTGCCGCTCGCGCTCGGATTCGGCATGGCCTCGGGGCTGGGGGCCACCGCGGGCCTGATCTCGGCGATCGTGGCCGGAGCGGTGGCCGCCGTGCTGGGCGGCTCGAACCTCCAGGTGACCGGGCCGACCGGGCCGATGGCGGTGGTGCTGGTGCCGGTCGTGGCCGCGCACAGCGCCTCGGGAGTGCTGGTGGTCGGGTTCCTCGCCGGGCTCGGGCTGATCGCTCTGGCCGTCACCGGGGCCGGGCAGTTCGTCCGCTACGTGCCGGTGCCGGTCGTCGAGGGCTTCACCGCCGGGGTCGCGGTGGTGATCCTGCTCCAGCAGCTCCCGCCCGCCCTCGGATTCGGCGTGAGCGCCGCACAGGTCCTCTCGGGCGCCTGGGGCGCGGCCGCGGCCTTCGCGGCCGACCCCGACTGGGTGGCGCTGTCGGTCTCGACCGGAGTCTGCTGCGCGATCCTGCTCGGCGCCAGGCTCAAGCCGGTCATCCCGCTGTCGCTGGTGGCGGTAGCGGTCGCCACGCTCGTCACCTGGTACTTCGGCGCCGACATCGACGTCATCGGCGCTCTGCCGTCGGTCCTGCCCGCCCCCGGCCTGGACTTCCTCGACCCCGCCGAGGTCCCGAGCCTGGCCGCGGCCGCGCTCGCGGTCTGCACCCTGTGCGCCCTCGAATCGCTCCTGTCGGCCACGGTCGCCGACAACATGACCGTCCACCAGCACCACAATCCGGACCGCGAACTGCTCGGCCAGGGCGTGGCGAACCTGGTCACGCCCGCGTTCGGCGGCATGCCCGCCTCCGGCGCGCTGGCCCGGACGGCCGTCAACGTGCGCGCCGGGGCCGCCGGCCGCCTGGCCTCCCTGTCGCACTCGGCGATCCTGGCGCTGATGATGCTCACGCTCGCGCCCGTGGTCTCCCACGTCCCGCTCGCGGCCCTGGCCGGGGTCCTCATCGCCACCTCGATCCGCATGATCGAGGTCTCCTCGATGGTGGCGCTGGCCCGCTCGACCAGGGCCGACGCCGCGGTCATGACCCTGACCCTGGCCGCGACCGTCGCGCTCAACCTGGTCTGGGCGGTCGTGGTCGGCATCGCCCTGGCCGGGGTCCTGGCGCTGCGGCGCATCTCGCGGGCCACCAGCGTCGAGCGCGAGGACATAGACCCGCACGACCACCACGACGAGGAGACCGCGCTGCTGCACGAGCACATCGTGGCCTACCGCCTGGAGGGGCCGCTGTTCTTCGCCGCGGCCCACCGGTTCCTGCTGCAACTGCTGGAGGTCGCGGACGTGCGGGTGGTGGTGCTGCGGATGAGCCGGGTCTCCACCATCGACGCCTCGGGCGCGATGGTCCTGGCCGACGCGATCAAGCGCCTGGAGCACCGCGGCATCGCCGTCTACCTCTCGGGCCTGGAGCCGGTGCACGCCAAGCCGCTGGCCGCGCTCGGGGTGCTCGAACCGCTCTGGCGGCGCGGCAGGCTGTTCGAGCACACCAGCGAGGCGATCGCCGCCGCGCGGCGCAAGCTCAAGACCGACGGGGTCCTAGAGCAGCTCGAAGCGGAGGCGGCCGACGAATCCGGATCGGAGCGCCCATAGCCGGTCGGGCTTGCCGGTGTGGCCGGTGGTGTCGACGTGCTCGACCTCCGCGGTCGCGGGGTCGATCCCGTGGAGGACCACGGTGCCCCGCTCTCCGGTCCAGGTGGCCCGGTCGCCGTCGATCTCGGGCCGGATGCGGGAGACGAAGGACTCCACGATCTCGGGGCCGGCGTCCCAAAGGCCGATGCCGTCCTCGCCCCAGGTGAACTTGCGCAGCAGCGCCCCGTCCCCGTAGGCGTCGATGTAGGCGTCCACGCCGTCGCCGGTGTCGACCAGTTCGGCGCGGGAGTCCTCCCCGACCTGCTGGGACGTGCCCTCGACGGTCGGCACCGAGTGCCAGGCCGAGGACGGGTGGGTCTGCTCGTAGCGCTCGTCGGCGAAGTAGGCGGCGGTGTACTCCCCCGCGCCCGGGTCGCACAGCAGCTGCTCGCCGTCGACCGCGATGATGAACGAGCCGAGGTCGAGGTGGTTGTGCGGCTCGTCGTTGTAGCCGCCCTTGACCGCCAGCGCCCACATGCGCCGCCCGATGCTCCGGCGCTCGACGTACCAGCCGACGTCGGGAAGCAGCCTGCGGCCCGGCTCGATCTCGCCCGAGATCTCCCGTCCCCATTCGAGCGACCTGGTGAGGTGGGCCCAGCGGGCGCAGTAGTCGTCGGCGAACGTCATCTCGTGTTCGAGCGCGGGAAGCCGCACGCCGAGCCGGTCGGCCAGGCGCGACAGCAGTCCGGTGGGGAGCACCGCGTCCGACCGGGCGTCGCCGAAGGACGCGAACGAGTCGGTGTAGAGCTGGACCGCGGCCGGGAACGAGGCGATGGCCTCGGTGCCGGCCAGCAGGTCCTCGCCGGTGGCCTCGCGCCATGCCTCGGCGAAGTAGGTGAAGTAGCCGAAGCCGTAGACCCAGTAGTCGACGCCTTCGACGCAGCCTCCGTCGGGCCCGAAGGAGAACACGTAGCTCTGGAGGGCGGGGATGACCCGGCCGCGGACGGCGTCGATGTCGACCCCGAGCGCCAGCGCGGCCATGCCCGCCGCCCCGGCGCACACGGCGGTCCAATTGGAGATCCGCTCCTCCCACCAGAACGGCTCCTCCGACTCGAAGAACGGTTCGATCACGCGGGCGTTGATCTCGGCGCGAACCCGATCGGCCGGCCCGATGTCGCCGCGCAGGGCGAGGATCTCGGCGAGGGCCTGGGCGGTCTCGCAGGCGAACAGGTCGACGCAGGTGCGCGGGTCCTCGCCTTCGGTCCAGTGGGCCGGCAGCGCCCAGGAGCGCTCGTCGCAGATCGCCTCGAGCAGTTCGTCGAGGTCCCCGGGTTGGCCGACGATCGCGCGGGAGGCAAGGAGACGGCGGCGCGCGAAGTACTGGTTCTCGAAGGGGATGCGCCTGCCGGTCTCGGCGAAGTCGTCGGCCAGCGCCGGATCGAACGGCGGCAGTGATTGCGTTGCCAGTTCACGGAGTTCGGTGAGGAGTGCTGTGCGAGGATCGGACATGATCTTAACGTTAACGTCCGGGCGTATTCCGGAATAGACTCCGTCATATGCGTATCGGCGAGCTGTCGGAGCGGACCGGCGTTCCGGCCGCCACCATCAAGTACTACCTGCGGGAGCAGCTCCTCCCGCCGGGAGAGCACGGCGAGGGCAAGACCGTCGAGTACGGGCAGGTGCACGTCCACCGGTTGGTGCTGATCAGGGCCCTGTCGGAGACGGCGGGCCTGTCGGTGGCGCAGATCGGCGAGGTCATCACGGTCCTGGCGCGCCACCCCGACTCGGTGTTCCAGGCGCTGGGCGCGGCGCTGGCCGCCACCCACCGCCCTCCGGAGTTCTCCCTGGGCAGCGAGGGCACGAGCGAGGCGGCAGGGCGGACGGTCGACCGGCTGCTGAACGAGTACGGCTGGTCCGAGGTCGCCCCGCCGAACTACAGGGACGCGCTGGTCACGGCGCTGACCGCGTACTACCGGCTCGGCAACCGCGACCCGGACGAGGTCCTGAGCCACTACGCCGACGCGGCCGCGCAGCTGGCCTCTGCCGACATGGAGGCGGTCGCCGAGGCCGCCGCGGACGGCAGCGTCGACGTCGAGCAGGCGGTGGTGCTGACCATCCTGGGGGAAACCGTGTTCGCCGCGCTGCGGCGCATCGCGCACATCGCAGCCTCGGCTCGGCTCCAGGCGAGGAAGGGCCCTTCGGGCACAATGGGTCCGTGAACACCCTCCGCTTCGACGCCGACTCCGACCGCCCCAGGTTGCTCCACCTGATAGCCGACGAGGTGGTCCAGGCGAGCATCGACCTCGACGATCCGACCTACCTGGACGCCGAGTACATGCAGCGGATCTCCTACCTGGTCGACGCGATGGCCGAGCCGGCGCGGCCCCTGCGGGTGCTCCACCTCGGGGCCGGGGCGCTGGCGATGGCGCGGTACGTGGCGACCACGCGGCCGGGCTCCTACCAGCAGGCGGTGGAGACCAACGACGAGCTGGTGGAGCTGGTGCGCGCTCGGGCGCCGCTGCCGCGGCGGGTGAAGGTCAAGATCCGCCGCGCCGACGCCAGGGAGGCCCTGGAGGCCGCCCCGGAGGCGAGCTACGAGCTGATCATCACCGACGTCTACGACAAGGCCCGCGTCCCGGCGCACGTGACGAGCATCGAGTTCCTGCGGCAGGCGCACCGGGTGCTGCGGCCGGGCGGGCACTACGCGGTGAACCTGTGCGACGGCGGTCAGATGCGCTTCCTCAAGCCCGCGCTGGCGGCGATGGGCGAGGTGTGGGAGCACGTGGCGGTCCTGGCCGAGTCGGCGGTCCTGCGGGGCCGCCGGTTCGGGAACGTGGTGGCGGTCGCGGCCGACGCCGAGCTGCCGATCGCGGCCCTCCGCAAGAAGTGCGCCGGGGCGCCGTTCCCGTGCCGGGTGGTAACCGGGACGGAGCTGGCGGCGTACGTCGCGGGGGCCGTCCCGGTCACCGACGAGTCCGCGATCCCCTCCCCGCCCCCGCCCGCCTCGCTCCGCAGCTTCTGAGCCGGAGCGAAGTCGCTGGATAGCGGGTCTATCGGCCCGGATGCGCTCACTGTCCGTTACTGGATTGTGGATCATTTCACAGGAGTCTTGGCACACCGCGCGCCCCAGACTAGCGTCGACCCCTGTTCCGGACGGGACGTCAGGGTCTCCCCCAGAGTCCCTCCCGACCGGACCGCCGAACCGCGCGGAGCGGAGCCTCACCCTCCGGACCAGGCCCCGTCGAGCGCGGACCGGGAACCCACTCGCGCCGACCCTTCGATCGCGGCGCACGGGGTGAATCCGGCGCGATCCGTCGCGCCGGTAGGGCGCGCTTCCGGCCCGAACCCGACAGCTAACCCGGTAGGCGGCCGAGGAAGAAAGGCCACCCTGTGGTTCGAGCGTGCTCAGAAACTGAACAGCGTTCCAGAACAAGCACCGTCATCCGCCGCACCGCCGTGTACGCGGGCGTCTCCGCGGCCGCGATCGGCGCGGCCACCGTCTTCATCGCCTCCCCCGCCGAAGCCGAGGACATCGACTACGACGAGGCGTCGGCCGCCGAGATCGAGGACCACCTCGAAGACCTCGAGGCCGACCGGGACGAGGCCGCCGACCGGCTCACCGGGCTCGAGGACCGCCTGGCCGAGGCCCAGGCCGTCGTCGATGAGGCATCGGCCGTCTACGGCTCGGCCGAGGTCCAGCTCGACCAGGTCACGTTCGCCGTCGACTCCGCCGAGCCCGACCTCGGCTCGAAGATGACCTCCCTGGTCGACTTCGCGCGCGAGCAGTCCGACCAGTACGGCCAGGCCCAGGAGGCCCTCGCGCTGGCCGAGCGCCTCGAAGGGCTGATCGAGGAGGCCGAGCAGGCCGTCGCCGACCTGGACGACCAGATCGACGAGGCCGAGCAGGCGGTCGAAGAGGCGGAGGAAGCCGAGGCCGAGGCGGCCGCGGAGGCCGAAGCCGAAGCTGAGGCCGAGAGCGGATCGGACGCGTCCGGCTCCTCCAGCGGCTCCTCGACCCCCTCCTACAGCTCCGACGCGGCCACGGCCGCGGTCCAGTTCGTGCACGACCAGCTCGGCGAGCCGTACGTCTTCGGCGCCGCCGGCCCCGACACCTGGGACTGCTCGGGCCTGATCCAGGGCGCCTACGCGGTCTCCGGAATCTCGCTGACCCACTCGACCTACGTGATGTGGGACGAGACCAGCGCCATCTCCCGCGACGACCTGCGCCCCGGCGACCTGGTGTTCTACAACGGGCTGGGTCACATGGCGATGTACATCGGCGGCGGCGAGGTCATCCACGCGCCCTCGACCGGTGACGTCGTGAAGGTCTCCGGCATCGACATGATGGGCATCGACGGCTACCGCCGCGTCTGATCGGGGCGGTACCGCCGAGACGAAAAGGAGGGCCGGGGCTTCGCCCCGGCCCTCAACGCTTCACTCCCTAATAGCGACGTCTCTCGCGCAGTCAAGCCGCCTCTGCCATGACCTGGTCGTTGGCCAGCTCCTTGAGGCGGGCCAGCGCCTGGATCTCCAGCTGCCTGATGCGCTCGCGCGACAGGTGGAACCGGTGCGCGACCTCGGTCAGCGAGTGCTCGCGGCCGTCCTCGAGGCCGTAACGGGCCTTGACGATCCCGGCCGAGCGCTCGTCCAGGTGGTTGAGCATCATCTCGATGCGCTGCCGCTCCATGCCGGCGAGCACGACGTCCTCCGGGCTCGGCTCGTCGGAGTCGGCCACCAGGTCCCCCAGATTGGTGTCGCCGTCGTCGCCGATCGGCGTGTCCAGCGAGACCGTGTCCTGGCTCCAGCGGATGAGCTCGTTGACCCTCTCGACGGTGACGCCGAGGGCCTTCGCGACCTGCTCGGGCTCCGGGTCGCCGCCGAGCTCACGGGTGAGCTGGCGGGTCACGTTGCGCATCCGGTTGACATCCTCGACCAGGTGCACCGGCAGGCGCACGGTGCGCTCCTGCTGGGCGATCGCGCGGCTGATGGCCTGGCGGATCCACCACGTGGCGTACGTCGAGAACTTGAATCCGCGCTGGTAGTCGAACTTCTCCACGGCGCGGACCAGCCCGGTGTTGCCTTCCTGGATCAAGTCCAGCATCGGCATCCCGGAACGGACGTAGCGGCGGGCGATCGAAACGACCAGGCGCAGGTTCGCTTTGATGAACTGCTCCTTGGCACGGGCGCCTTCCTCGACCAGTCGCTTCAGCTCCTTCTCGCTGGCGCTTTCGAGGGCCTGGCCCTCTCCCAGCAGGTGCTTCGCGAACAGTCCGGCCTCGACCGCCTTGGCCAGGTCGACCTCGGCGGCGGCGTCCAACAGCGGCGTCTTGGAGATCTCGTGCAGGTAAACACCTACCAGATCTCGCTCCTCAGCGACCTCTTCGGTGGTGAGGGTGGGTGTAGTCGTAGTCTCCACGCTCAAGGTCTCCTCCAGCTTCCTCGTCCCCCGACACCGTGTGAACGGTGGCAGTAGTTACAACGACCGCTTCGTTGCGTGGAATTCCGTGCCCCGGTGTTCGATACACCACGGTTACAAAACCGATGCTCGTCGGCGTCCTTTCGGAGCGCCGCCCCGGCCCTGCGACCTGGCCTTCACTGAAGGCCTCGTTCACGGCTCCTGTACCCAAGACGGGGGTCCGAACCGATCATGATGCCCTTGAGACGGGGATCACCGGCCCTCAAGCGGAGCCTGATGCCCATCGACCTCGGTCACGGTAATGCCTTCTTGGCGCAGCTTGCAAGCCATAGGTTTCTCCGGCCTGCCTCATCGCAAACCTTCTATCTCTAGGGGTACACGCGTCTTACCTTGAAAAAGTTGAGAGTTCATCTCAATGCGGCGCTTATCACTGCGACACCGACCGCAGGAGTGACGACTCTCTGATGCCTGCACCATAGCGGAACGTAGCTGTGACGAGCAATACCTTTCCCGACGGCCCATGGTCGGATGCCGGTCACCTGGCGTTCCCCGGCGGTTGCCCTACGTGCCCGCTCGGAGCGGCGAGTCGTCGAAGATCACCCGACGGCCCGGTTCCGCGTAGAGTGGCACGGTGACTGAAGAACGACTAGTGTGGGTCGACTGCGAAATGACCGGCCTCGACCCCGAGACCGAAGCCCTCATAGAGATCGCCGTACTCGTCACCGAGCCCGATCTGGCCCCCCTCGACGACGGCATCGACATCGTCATCGGCTGCGACCCGGCCCGACTCGACCACATGGGCCCGGTGGTCACCGAGATGCACGCCAAATCCGGACTGACCGACGAGGTGCGCGCCTCGAAGATCACCCTCGACCAGGCCGAGGACCGGGTGCTGGAGTACGTCAAGCAGCACGTGCCGGAGGCGCGGACGGCCCCGCTGTGCGGGAACTCCATCGCCACCGACCGGACGTTCATCACCAAGTACATGCCCCGCCTCGACGACCACCTGCACTACCGGATGATCGACGTCTCCTCGATCAAGGAGCTGGCCAGGCGCTGGTACCCGCGGGTCTACTACAACCAGCCCCCGAAGGGCCTGGCCCACCGCGCGCTGGCGGACATCAACGAGAGCATCCAGGAGCTGGAGTACTACCGCAGGACGCTCTTCGTCCAGCCCCCGGGCCCCTCGACCGACGAAGCCAGGCAGGCGGCCGCCGATCTCGGCCGGATCCCGGAGACCTGAACCGCCCCGATCCGATACTGAGACGCCGACCACCTAACCCGGTTGACGGATTAGTCCGATCCCTGGCTATGATTGTCGACGGTTACAGGGGATTCCCCGTCGAACCGACAATGGTGGTCGTAGCTCAGCTGGTAGAGCACCTGGTTGTGGTCCAGGAGGTCGCGGGTTCAAGCCCCGTCGGTCACCCCAGAGCAGAAGCCCCGCGGAGAACCGCGGGGCTTCTCGCTTGCCCGCGCGGTTTTGTCGCAGGCCGCGGTTAGTCTCGGACTCTCAAGGAAGCGGGGAGGGGCCGGTGCGGGATCGGCTCCTCCCTTGCCTGTCCCGTCAGAGGGGACGGCGGCGGTTGCGGCGGCGGCGCTCCCGGGCCTTCGCGTCCATTTTGGGGCGGATGATCCTGCGTTCGGCCACGGTCAGCGCTCCGGCCACGACCAGGAGCGGCATGACCACCCAGATCGGCCAGAAGTACTGCGTGTTGCCGCCGGTCAGCGCCAACACGAACGCCCACACGCCCACGTTGATGCCGATGGGGATCGACACGCCGAACCAGACCCACTTGAGCCATTCCGGAGCCGGACTGCGCTCCGGCTCGCCCTCGTCCAGGACCGCCTGGTACGTCGGGAGGTCGAGCATGACCTCCTCGGCGTCGCCGACCGTCTTGGCGTCCATGAGGGTCGCGACGCGCTTCTCGTACTCCTCCAGATCGATGTAGCCGCGGTCGACCGAGGCCCGAAGGAGCTCCGAGAGGGCCGAACGCTCGGCGTCGCCGATGCGCGTGTTGCGGTCACCGAACCGCTCGAGAGAGGACATGGGGCGGGCTCCTTTGAGGGTTTCCGGGGTTTCAGCAGCTGTCGTCCCGGCCGCGGTCACCGGTCAGCCAAGAGGCGAGGAAGATCGCGGTCATGATACCCACAGGCCAGGCGGGCCAGAAGTACTGGACCTCGCCCGAGGCGATCGACGAGATCAGCCAGATGGTGATCGTGGGCACGGCGACCCAGATCAGGCCGTGCAACTGCCCCGGCATGCCGTGCCTGCCGTGGACGCGTTCCTGGGTCGCCTCCTCGCGCTCGGCGCGCTCCTCGGGGGTCAGGTCGATGGTGTTGACCGAACGGTCCGCGGCCCGGTCCAACGGCAGATCGTCGAAGATGACGTCCAGTTCGGCGTTGGTCTTCGCCGCGTAGACGTTCTTGCTGCGCTCGTCGAACTCGCCCAGTTCGATGCGGCCTTCGTCCAGTGCTCGTTGAAGGTTCGCGATCGCTTGATCGCGATCGTCGTTGGAAATCCGCAGTCGGCCTCTGTCATCACTCACGACGTCATTATGACACCGCGAGTAATTCCGCGCGAGCCGCGCTCGCGGTCAGCTCCCCGAGCATCCCTACTCCGCCGTCCGGGGCGGTCAGCACCCACACCCCGTCCTCGCAGATCGCGATCGAGTGCTCGGTGTGCGCCGCGATCGAGCCGTCGTCGGTCACGATCGTCCAGCCGTCGTCGAGCTCGGCCGTGTCGGGGTCGCCGAGGGTGATCATCGGCTCGATGGCCAGGCACATGCCGGTGCGCAGCTTCGGGCCGGTGTTCGGGTCGCCGTAGTTGAGCACGTGCGGGTCCTGGTGCATCTCGGTGCCGATGCCGTGCCCGCCGAAGCCGGTCACGATCCCGTACTCGCCCGAGGACTCCACCGACCGCTCGATCGCGTTCGAGATCCCGCCGAGGCGCCGGACGGTGGCCGCCGCGCGGATACCGGCCCACATCGATGCCTCGCAGGCCTCGCGCAGCGCAGTCAGCTCCGGGCGCACCTCGCCGACCTCGATGGTGATGGCGGCGTCGCCGTGCCAGCCGTCGAGGACGGCCCCGACGTCGACCGAGAGCAGGTCGCCCTCGGCGAGGACCGCCTCCTTGGAGGGGATCGCGTGGACGACCTGGTCGTTCAGCGAGGAGCAGATCGAGGCCGGGTAGGGGCCGCTGCCGATGTCGTAGCCTTTGAAGGACGGCACGGCACCGGCGCCCCGGATGACGTCCTCGGCGATCCGGTCGAGTTCCGCCGTCGACACTCCGGGAGCGGCGGCCTCGCGCACGGTCCGGTGGACCTCGGCGACGACCAGGCCCGCGGCCCGCATCTTGACGATCTGGTCGGGGGTCTTGAGCTGGATGGCCCAGCGGCGACGGCGGAACACCGGGCTACTCGGCGGCGGCGCGGATCGCGGACATGGCCCGCTGGGTGACCTCCGCGACCTCGCCGATGGCGTCGATGCGGACCAGTTTCCCGTGCCGCTCGTAGTATCCGATGATCGGCTCGGTCTGCTCGGCGTAGACCTTCAGCCGGTTCTTGATGGTCTCCGGCTGGTCGTCGGAGCGCTGGTAGAGGTCGTCCGAATCGGGGTCGGCCGGCGGGTCGAACTCGAGGTGGTAGACCTTGCCGGTCGACTTCGAGACCCGGCGGCCCGAGAGGCGGCGCACCACCTCGTCGTCGTCGACGGTCAGCTCCAGCGCCAGGTCGAGGGTGTGGCCCTGCCTGGAGAGGAACCCGTCCAGGACCACGGCCTGGTCGGTGTTCCGCGGGTAGCCGTCGAGCAGGAAGCCGCCCTCGGCGTCGTCCTGCGACAGCCGGTCGGCCACCATCCGGTTGGTCACGTCGTCGGGTACGAGGTCGCCGGCGTCCATGTACCGCTTGGCCTCCAGGCCCAATTCGGTGCCACCGGAGACGTTCGCGCGGAAGATGTCGCCGGTGGAGATCTTGGGGACGCCGAGCTCGTCGGCGATGATCTCCGCCTGAGTGCCCTTGCCGGCTCCGGGCGGGCCTACCAATACCAGTCGCAAGTGTGCTCCTCCTGTCGCCGGGGCCGCCGCGCGCTAGCGCAGGAAGCCCTCGTAGTGCCGCTGCATCAGCTGGGACTCGATCTGCTTGACCGACTCCAGGCCGACACCGACCATGATCAGCACCGAGGTGCCGCCGAACGGGAACTGAGCGAAGAGCTGCGCGTTACCGAACGCGATGATGGCCAGGTTCGGAAGGATAGCGATCGTGGCGAGGTAGAGGGCACCGGGGAACGTCAGGCGTGACAGGACTCGCGAAAGATACGTGGCGGTGGGGTTGCCGGGCCGGACGCCGGGGATGAACCCGCCGGCCTTCTTCATGTTCTCGGCGACGTCGTCGACCTTGAAGGTGATCGAGACGTAGAAGTAGGTGAAGAAGATGATCAGGGCGGTGTACGTCAGGATGTACACCCACGAGCCCTGGTCGAGCAGGTAGCTCTCCACGAAGTCGCGCATGGCCGAGTCGGAGTCCTGGTTGAGCTGC
Organism: Glycomyces salinus; assembly: GCF_016428645.1. GTDB lineage: Bacteria > Actinomycetota > Actinomycetes > Mycobacteriales > Micromonosporaceae > Glycomyces > Glycomyces salinus. The sequence continues at coordinate 12,698 of NZ_JAELXW010000041.1, forward strand.
AGGAACAGCGTCGGGATGTACAGCAGCGAGGAGCCGAAGATGACCGGGATGATGCCGGCCTGGTTGACCTTGAGGGGGATGTAGGTCGAGGTCCCGCCGTACATGCGGCGTCCGACCATCTTCTTGGCGTACTGGACCGGGATGCGCCGCTGCGACTGCTCGATGAAGATTACGGCGACCATGATGGCGATGCCGACCGCGAGGATCGAGGCGAACATGAACCAGCCCTCGGACTCGCGCAGGGCCCAGAACTGGCCGGGCATCTGGGCGGCGATCGAGGCGAAGATCAGCAGGCTCATGCCGTTGCCGACGCCGCGCTCGGTGATCTGCTCGCCGAACCACATGATGATGGCGGTCCCGGCGACCATGACGGCCACGACCGTGACCACCGACAGCCAGTACGGCGCGCCGACCTCCCCGTTCGACAGGTCCGGCAGGATCGGGCTCGGGCACTCGGTCTGGAACAGGATGCCCGACCGCGCCAAGGCGATATAGCCGGAGGCCTGGAGCAGCGCCAGGCCGAGCGTGAGGTACCGGGTGTACTGGGTGATCTTGACCTGGCCCGGCTGGCCTTCCTTGCGCAACTGCTCCAGCCGCGGGATGACCACCGTCAGCAGTTGCATGATGATCGAGGCGGTGATGTACGGCATCACGCCGAGGGCGAACACCGAGAGCTGGAGGAGCGCTCCACCGGTGAACAGGTTGAGCAGTCCGAACACGCCGCTCTCGTCGTCGGGCTGCGCGTTCAGGCAGTCCTGCACCGCGGAATAGTCGATTCCCGGGCTCGGGGTCTGCGCACCGAGACGATACAGCGCGATGATCATCAAGGTGAACAGGATCTTCTTGCGCAGATCGGGGGTCCGAAACGCGCTGATGAAGGCGGAGAGCAAAGCAGTTCCTCCTGAACAAGCCCCTTGGACGGGGCCTCGCGGCGGGACGCTGGCTGCGCCGGCCGCCGTGATCGCAAGTGGGCGTGTTTATTAGGTCCAACGGGTGAGTCCGCACACGCCGAGGTAGACGGTGGTCCTCGCTAGGGCAGCCTAGCAGGCCAGGCTCAGGGGAGGGAATTCGGCATTAGCCATGACGAAACGGGCCGGAGTTCCCTCCGGCCCGCCTCGCGGATCAGGTGTTCGACTGCGAGCTCTCTATCAGGAGAGCGGCTCGCCGGTCTTCTTGTCGATCACGGTCGCCGAGCCGCCGGCGGCGGCGACCTTGGCGGTGGCCGAGGCCGAGAAGGCGTGCGCCTTCAGGTCGAACTTGACGCTTTCGACCTCGCCGGAGCCGAGGACCTTGATCAGTTCCCTCGGGTTGAGGACGCCGACCTCGATCAGCTGCTCGGGACCGATCTCGCCGCCCTCGGGGAACAGCTCGACCAGGCGGTCGAGGTTGACCACCTGGTAGACGGTCTTGTTGTAGGGCTTGAAGCCCTTGAGCATCGGCAGGCGCCGCTGCAGCGGCATCTGCCCGCCCTCGAAACCGGGCTTGACGGTCTTGCGGGCCTTGGTGCCCTTGGTGCCGCGGCCGGCGGTCTTGCCTTTGGAGCCCTCGCCGCGACCGACGCGGGTCTTGGCCTTCTTGGCTCCGGGAGCCGGCTGAAGGTCGTGAACGCGAATCGCCATGCCTACTCGACCTCCTCGACTTCGACCAGGTGCCGGACGCTGCGGACCATGCCGCGGAACTCCGGGCGGTCCTCCTTGACGACCGTCTGGCGGATCTTGCGCAGACCGAGGGTCCGCATGGTCTCCCGGTGCTTCGGCTTGGTGCCGATGACGGACCGGACCTGGGTGATCTTCAAACGTGCCATGTTGTCCGAGTCCCCCTAACCCTGAGCGGCCTGGGCGGCCTCGGCGCGGGCGCGCAGCAGGCCCTGGGGAGCGATGTCCTCCAGGTGCATGCCGCGGCGGAGCGCGACGGCCTCCGGGCTCTCGAGCTGCCTGAGCGCGGCCACCGTCGCGTGGACGATGTTGATCGCGTTCGAGGAGCCGAGGGACTTGGACAGGACGTCGTGGACGCCGGCGCACTCGAGCACGGCGCGGACCGGGCCGCCCGCGATCACACCGGTACCGGCGGAGGCGGGCTTGAGGAGCACGACTCCGGCGGCGTCCTCGCCGAGGACCTCGTGCGGGATGGTCCCGCCGATGCGCGGCACCTCGAAGAAGCTCTTCTTGGCCTCTTCGACGCCCTTGGCGATCGCGGCGGGCACTTCCTTGGCCTTGCCGTAGCCGACGCCGACCTTGCCCTCGCCGTCGCCCACGACGACCAGCGCCGTGAAAGCGAAGCGGCGGCCGCCCTTGACGACCTTGGCGACGCGGTTGATGGTGACGACGCGCTCGATGTGCGGCGACTTCTCGGCGCGGTCGCGGCCTCCGCGACCGTCGCGGCCGCGGCCGCGACCGCGGCGGTCGCCGCCGTCTCTGCCGCCCTGTTGCTGTTGATCAGCCACGAGACTGATTCCTTTCACTGCTCAACGCCGGCCCGGTGGGCCGACTCGCTTCGATTTCCCGGCCGGGCACTGCCGCGGACCGGGTGGTGTCGCGCCTGGGCGCAACCTCTCGATTATGCCTGTTCGCGCAGGGTGCGCCCACCACCGGGGTCGAGGTGAGGCAGCCGACACAGACACTGCGGACTTCTCACCGGCTCGGGCGCCCGAACGACTCGGGTCCCGAATCGCCGCATTGGGCGCGATTCCCTCTACTCTCGGCTTTTGAATTCTCTCGAAAGACGCGCCGCCATAACAAATAAATTCTTCACATCGGCCGTAACTCTCCTCCTCGGAAGATCGTTCTCCAGAATGTCCGACAAGACCCGCGCGCCCCACGCGGTCCATACGCCCCGGCGACCGGTCGTCACTCACTCGGGTGAGACCGCGCCGCGGTCGAATATCCGACAGACTCCCTCTAGATCACAATTCCAACTGTCCATTTCATCCTGAAAATCACAGTGGACCACGAGCCCGCGCATTACATAAGCGACAAAACAAAATCACTGGTAGCCGAATGTAACCCGCACGAAAGCCTTCGGGACTCACATGATCACCGTTCATGGGCTACCTTGGCACTACACCCAGAAACACACCCCATCGCCCCCGCTCGCCGGGGACTCGAGACCGCGGTGAGAACCGCCGCCGGTCTCCATTGAAAACACAGTTATCAATGCAATCAGCGAGGCGACCGACGCCTCCCCTCGACACCCGCACCAGTCCGAATTCGTATCGGCGCGCATCGCCGCGCCTTGATCAATTCCGTCGTGCCGCGATGACCGCCATTGGGTCATCGCGTTAGTCCAACGTGCCTTCGGGAGGCAGTATTCAATGCGTCGGCAATGGCAACTATGCCTGCGTCTCGCCCGTTTCGCCGCAGTGGGGGCGACCTGTTTCGGCCTGCAAGCGGTGATCCTCACCGTTCTCGAACGGGCCGGCGTCCCGGCCACCCTCGCCAACGCCGTCGGATTCGCGGCCTCGGCACAACTGAACTTCCTGCTCAGCTCCTATTTCACCTGGTTCGACCGCCGCGTCCCGCTCAGCGCGCGCCGCGCGATCGCGGCCAGATGGGCGGCGTTCCAGGCCACCGCCGGCCTGGGCCTGTGCTTCAACACCGGCGTCTTCGCACTCGCGGTGCGGGTCCTCGATCCCGTGGCCGCGGCCGCCGTCGGCGTCCTGACCGGCGCCGCCCTCACCTTCATCACCGGAAACCACCTGATCTTCCGCAACCGCCGAAACCGTACGGAACCCATCCGACAGACACAGGGAGAAGACCTTGACGCTCATCGCCCCGAACCCGCACGCGCCGGCGCCGCCAGCGGCACCGGCGCTGACTGACGGCATAGCCGTCGTCATGCCGGCCTTCCGTGAGGAGGCCAATCTCGCCGATACCGTCACCGACTTCCTCGGCACGCTCGTGCGGGCGGGCATCCCGCACGCGGTCGTGGTCGTCGACGACGGCTCCGACGACGGCACCGGTGCAGTCCTCGACCGCCTCACGGCCGCTTTCGGGGAACGGGTGGTCGCCGTCCGCCACGACCGCAACCGCGGCTACGGGGCCGCGGTCCGCACCGGCATAGAGGCCGCGCTGCGCCGAACCGGATTCACCGAGATACTCCTGACCGACGCCGACCGCCAGTTCCGGGCCGAGGACCTGGTCGAGATGCGCGAGGTCAAGCGCCGCGAAAGGGCCGACGCGGTCATCGGCTACCGCAAGCGGCGCGCCGACCCGTGGCGAAGGCGCCTCAACGCCCGCGTCTGGACCGTGCTGTGCAAGGCCCTGCTGCACGTGCCCGGCCGCGACGTCGACTGCGCCTTCAAGCTCATCGACCGCTCGCTCCTGACCGACCTGCGCCTCACCGGCCAGGCCGCCGCCATCTCCCCCGAGCTGCTGTGCCGCATTTCGGGCGACGGTGCCCGCATCGTCGAGCACCCCGTGGGCCACTATCCGCGCCCGCACGGCGAGCAGACCGGCGCCCGCCTGTCCGTGGTCGCGCGGTCGCTGCTCAGTCTCGCCACCGTCTACTGGAACATGGTCCGCGACGCCCGCCGCCTGGTCTGGCTGCGCCGCCGCCTCGCCCCGGCCGACCGGGCGGCCGCACTGGTCACCCTCGGCGCACTCGCCGCCTCCGTGCTCGCCTACCTGTACTTCGCCGACCAGGGCATGCTGCTGGCCTACAAGGACGCCAACTCGCACCTGCTCATCGCCAGACGCATCGTCGACAGCCCCACCTCGGGCCTGGCACAGCTCGGCGGCGTGTGGCTGCCGCTGCCGCACCTGCTGTCGGCCCCGCTGTCGGTCTGGCAGCCGCTCTACTTCAACGGCCTGGCCGGGGCCGTCGTCTCGATGGCCGCCTACGTGGTCGCCACCAGATTCCTGTACCTCCACGTCAAGGCGCTCACCGGGAGCACGGCGGGCGGACTGGCCGCGGCCGGGATCTTCGCGCTCAACGCGAACATCCTCTACCTGCAGGCCACCGCCATGACCGAGCTGCTGCTCTTCGCCTGCTGCGCCGCCGCCGTCCACTACCTGCACCAGTGGTGCGTCGAGGACCGGCTGCGGCACCTGGCCTGCGCCTCCGCCGCGGTCCTGGCCGCCAGCCTCACCCGCTACGAGGGCTGGATCCTGTGCGCGGCGGCGGTCGGCGTCGTCGCGCTCACCGCGCTGCTGCGCCACCGGCGCTACTCCCACACCGAGGGCTCGACGCTCATCTTCTCGTTCGTGGCCTGCTCGGGGATCCTCGCCTGGATGGCGTGGAACCTCGTCATCTTCGGCGATCCGATGAACTGGCGCTCGGGCGAATACGCCGACTCCTCCCTGTGGGTCTCCGAAGGTGAGGCGAACGTCGGATCGCTCGACACCGCCGCCCAGACCTACGGGCTGGCCGTACTCCACAACCTGGGCCCGGCGGTGCTGGTGCTGGGCGCGGCCGGCCTGGTCGTCTACCTCGTCCGCCACCGACTCGACTACCGCTGGATCACGCCCTACCTGATGCTGGGCTTCGCCCCGTTCTTCGTGTTCGCCCTCTACACCGGCCAGCGGCCCCTCCACGTCAAGGAGGTCATGGGCGCGCTTTACAACGTCCGCTTCGGACTGATCATGCTGCTGCCCGCGGCCGTCTTCGCCGGATACCTGATCGGCCTGCTGGCCAAGGCCGCCGCCGATCGAGACCTGAGGTACCGGGCCGTCGGCGGCGCCACCGCCGCGGTGGCCGTGGCCGGATCCGCGGTCGCCGTCGGCGGCGCGGTCACCCTCGACGAGGCGGTCGAGTACCACGAATCGGGTTGGGAGACCGACAACGATGCGGCCGCGGCCTGGCTGCGCGAGCACCACGACGGCGAACTGACGCTGATGATGTCCTTCGAGAACGAGTCGGTCACCTTCGAATCGCAGATCCCCACCGGCTCTCTGCTCTACGAGGGCTCCTACCAGGTGTGGGAAGAGGCCCTCGCCGATCCCGAGACCGCCGGGGTCGAGTGGATCTACATGAGGGCCACCCCGGGAAGCGAGGACGACGTCTGGGAGGCCCTGTGGGGCACCGACGCCCTCGACGACCACTACGACCTCGTCTACGACGAAGGCGACCGGCTCATCTACCGCGCCGACGCCGAGAACGGAGAATGAAGTGTCCCAGACGACGACCGCCGGGCTCAGCGCTCGGCGGCTCCTCAGCCCCGGCCAGGTCCTCCTGGCCGCCGGATCCGCCGCGGCGGTTGCCGCCGCGATAGGTCTGCACCTGGCCTTCGGATTCGGGCCCTCCCCGCTGTGGTGGGCCCAGGCCGGGATGGCCGCGCTCATCGTGCTCTACCTCGCCGTCATCAGCTTCAAGATCGCGATGGTGCTCGGATCCGGCTCCTCCAGCGCCTTGCGTTTCGACGAAGCGGACCTGGCCGGCCTGCCCGACCACGAACTGCCGGTCTACACGATCCTGGTGCCGCTCTACCGCGAGGCCGCCGTCGTCCCCGGCCTGATCAAGCGGCTCTCTGCCATGGACTACCCGGCCCACAAGCTCGAGATCCTGCTGCTGATCGAGCCCGACGACGACGAGACCCGCGCCGCCATCGAAGCCTGCGAGCTGAGCGGGTCCTTCCGCCTGGTCACCGCTCCCGACACCCAGCCCAAGACCAAGCCCAAGGCCTGCAACGTCGGCCTGGCCCGAGCCAAGGGCGAGCTGTGCGTCATCTACGACGCCGAGGACCGGCCCGACGTCGACCAGCTCCGCAAGGCCGCCCTGGCATTCCGCCTGCTGCCGCGGCGGGTCGTGTGCGTCCAGGCCGAACTCCAGTACTGGAACCCGTGGACGAACTGGCTCACCCGCTGCTTCTCGGCCGAGTACGCGACCAACTTCAGCCTGACCCTGCACGGCATGGACCGCCACCGCCTCGCGATCCCGCTGGGCGGCACCTCGAACCACTTCCGGGTCGACGCGCTCCGCGACCTGGGCGGCTGGGACGCGTTCAACGTCACCGAGGACGCCGACCTGGGCATCCGCATCGCCCGGCGCGGCTGGGACGTCCGCATGATCGTCTCGGTCACCGAAGAGGAGGCCAACAGCCGCCTCGGCAACTGGATCCGCCAGCGCTCGAGATGGATCAAGGGGTACATGCAGACCTGGCTGGTCCACTCGAGGCACCCGATGCAGTTGTGGCGGGAACTGGGCACCAAGAAGGCCGCCGCGGTACACCTGACACTCGGCTTCTCGACGGTGACCACACTGGTCAACCCGATCATGTGGGCGATGACGCTGTTCTACTTCACGTTCGGCCCCGAGCCGCTGGAACCGCTGTTCCCCTCGTTCATCCTCTACGGCGGCGTGATCGCCATGATCGCCGGCAACGCCCTGATGTGCTACGCGCTCATGCTCGGCTGCCTCAAGCGCGGCCTGTACGCGGCCGTCCGCGCGATGCTCACCGTCCCGCTCTACTGGGCGCTGATGAGCCTGGCCGCCTACAAGGCGCTGCTCCAGCTCCTGCGCCCCAGCAAACGCTACTTCTGGGAGCTCACCGAGCACGGCCTCGACACCGAGAGCGAACCGGCCGCCGAGCGCGAGAAGGGAGTAGCGCATGTCGCGTGACCTGTTCCGCCGGACCGCCGTCGCCGTGCTGCTGGCGGCGCTGCTGATCGCCGTGCCGTCGCCGTCGGCGGCGGCCCCGCCCGAGGAGCTCGAGAAGTCCCTCGTCGTCGGCGGCCTGGCCGAGCCGACCGCGTTCCGCTTCGCCCCGGACGGCTCGATCATCGTCGCCGAGAAGAACGGCGCGATCCAACTGGTCGAGGACGGGGTCCTCCACCCGCACCCGCTGATCGAGCTGCCCACCGCCGGCAGCGACGAGCGCGGCGTCCTCGGCCTCGAACTGGACCCCGACTTCGCGGTCAACGGATACCTCTACGTCGGCTACACCGCCGCCGACAACCTCGACCGGCTCAGCCGGTTCACCGTGGCCGACCACGAGATCGACCCCGCCAGCGAGCTGGTGCTCATCCAGTCGCAGCAGGACGCCAACGTCTTCCACCACTCCGGCAGCGTCAGGTTCGGCCCGGACGGGTACCTGTACTGGGCCCTGGGGATGAACACCGACAACACGACCTCGCAGAACCTCGGGAGCGTCCACGGGAAGATGCACCGCGTCGCCGCCGACGGGTCCATTCCGCCGGACAACCCGTACGTGGACACGCCCGGCGCCGAGCCTTCGGTGTGGGCCATGGGCCTGCGCAACTCCTTCCGCTGGGACATCGTGCCGAGCGGACCGAACGCCGGGAAGATCCTGGCCGGCGACGTCGGCGGCTCCGAGTTCGAGGAGCTGAACCTCATCGAGCGCGGCGCCAACTACGGCTGGCCGCATGTGGAGGGCGAGTGCGCCGGCTGCCCGTACGCGCAGCCGGTGTGGTCCTATCCCCACACCGCACCGCCGGCCAACGCAGGCTCGATCTCGGCGGTGGCGATCAACGAGGGCGGCCTGCTGGGCCCCGAGTACGAGGGCGCGGTCTTCGTCGGCGACTACACGCTCGGCTGGGTCAAGTACCTGAAGATGGACGCCGACTACACCGGTGTGGTCAGCGAGCACGACTTCGACCTCGGCGCGGGAACGCCGGTGCAGCTCGAGTTCGGCCCTGACGGGGCGCTGTACCAGTTGAACATCTACCCCGGGGAGTTGTACCGGATCGCGCCCTCGGGCGGGAACCGCGCCCCGGTGGCCGCGGCCTCGGCCACCCCGGACAGCGGCTACGGACCGCTGGAGGTGGCCTTCTCCTCGGAGGGGACGGCCGATCCGGACGGCGACGCGCTGACCTACGAGTGGGACTTCGGGGACGGGGCCGCCTCGACGGAGGCCGACCCGGTCCACACCTACGCCGCCGACGGCGTCTACACCGCGACCCTCACCGTCTCCGACGGCGACAAGACCGGGCAGGACCAGGTCGAGATCCAGGTCGGCAACACCAGACCGACCGCCGTGATCACCTCGCCGACCGACGGGACGGACTACAGCGGCGGCGACACGATCGCCTTCGACGGCGAGGGCGCCGACCCCGAGGACGGCCCGCTCGGCGCGGCCTCGATGACGTGGACGGTCCAGTTCCACCACGGCGACCACGTGCATCCGTTCTACGGGCCCGAGGAGGGGCTCTCGGGCGGTGAGATCACCATCCCGACGGCGCCGCACGGCGCGGAGACGACGTGGTACCGGATCAGCCTGACGGTGACCGACAGCGGCGGCCTGACCGACACGACCTATGTGGAGGTATTCCCGAACCTGGTGGACGTGACGGTGGCGGCGGACCCGCCGACGGCGTCGTTCACCCTGGACGGCCGCCCGTACGCCGGCTCGACGACGAAGACGATGGTGGTCGGCACCGAGTACGTGCTCGACGCGCCTTCGCCGCAGTATGTCGAGGGCCTGCGGTACCAGTTCGACTCGTGGTCGACCGGGGCGGAGCGGAACCACGTGTTCACCGCGCCGGAGACGGACACGACGGTGACCGCCGCCTTCACCGAGCTGCCGCATCCTCCCGAGCCGTGGGAGTCGACCGACGTCGGCGGGCGCACCCAGCTCGGTTTGAGCAGCTACGACGACGGCGTGTTCTCGGTGACCGGCGCCGGCTGGGACATCTGGGACACCACCGACGAGTTCCACTACGTGCATCAGCCGCTCCACGGCGACGGCCGGATCACCGCGCGGCTGATCTCGCAGGAGGACACGAACCCGTGGGCGAAGGCCGGGGTGATGGTCAAGGAGTCGACCGCCGAGGGGGCGACGTACGCGGCGATCGCCGTGACCCCGCAGAACGGGGCGCACTTCCAGGCCGACTTCACCGAGGACTTCGGCGGGCACGAGTACACCCCCGGCGAGGCGTGGCTGCGGCTGACCAGGGTCGGCGACGTGTTCACCGCCGAGTTGTCGGCCGACGGCGTCGAATGGACCGAGATCGGCTCGACGACGGTCGCGATGAGCGGGCAGGCCACGATCGGACTGTTCGCGACCTCACACGACAACACCGTGTTCTCCACGGCCGAGTTCGACTCGGTCACCGTCGACGCCGGGGCCCCGGCCTCTGACTGGACCTGCCAGGACGTGGGCGACCCGCAGTCGGCCGGCGACGCGGTGTTCGACCCGGACGGCTCGGTCGAGGTCACCGGAGCCGGTGACGACGTGTGGGGCGATGCCGACCAGTTCCACTACTGCCACCAGGAGCT
>NZ_JAELXW010000042.1 GCF_016428645.1 Glycomyces salinus
CTCCGCTGCGGCCGCCTCCGCCGCCACCGCCGGGGCGTCCGCCCCCGCGGCCGCCTCCGCGTCCACCGCGGCCTCCGCCACCGCCGTCACGGCCTCCGCCGCCCGCCGGGCGGGAAGGCATCATGCCGGGGTTCGGGCGAGGCGGCATCATCCGCGGGCTGGGCCGCGGGCCGCCGGGTCGCTCGCCGCCGCCTTCAGAGGACGGGCGCGACTTGGTGCCGCTGCCGCCGCTGACGCCGAACGGGTTCTTGGGCGCGGCCTTCGGGCCCGGCTTGGGCGCGGCCGGCTTGGGTCCTGGCTTGGGGGCCGGCTTCTGAGCGGCGCGCTTGGCCGCTTCGGCCTGCTCCTCCTGGCGCTTGAGCAGTTCTTCGGCGCGCTTCTGCTCGGCGGCCACCTCGATGTCGCGGGCACTGGCGACCTTCGGGGCGGCCGGGGCCTTCGGGCCCGGCTTCGGTCCCGGCTTGGGGGCCGTCGCCTTCTGGGTCGCCGCGCGCTTCTTCGCGGGCGCCTTCTTCGCGGCCTTGACGTCGGTCTTGGCCTTGGCGATCTTGGCGGGGCTGGGCGCCGCCGGACGCGGCGTGGAGGCCGCTTTCGCCGTCTCCTTCGCCGGTTCGGCCTTCTCGGCCGTCGGCGCCGCCTGAGCACCCTTCTGCGAGTCGGCGTACTGCTGCCGCAGTCGACGCGCCACCGGCGCCTCGACCGTGCTGGACGCTGACTTCACGAACTCGCCCATGTCGCTGAGCTTGGCGAGCACTTCCTTGCTCGTGGTGCCCAACTCTTTTGCGAGCTCATGTACGCGGGGCTTTGCTGCCACTGCACTCCTCACTTCGAGGTCGTGCGGGCAACCCCGCCGACCTCATCTACAGACTTGCAACCAGTTCATCGGACGAACTTCATCGCGTGGTCTTCATTCGGTCTCTACCTGCTTCGTGTGCGGGAGCCGGCCTCTCGGCCGACTCCGACTCGACTAGGACTCGCACCGCCGCGACGTCTACCGGTTCCTCCGTTCTGAGGGCCCGGGCGAACGCACGCCTACGAACTGCCTGGTCGAGGCAGTTCAAATCGTGGTGCACATGGGCTCCGCGGCCGCTGAGGCGGCGACGGGGGTCGGGCACCAATCGGGCCGGTGACCCCTCGGAGCGATGAACGACGACGCGCAGCAGCTCGAAAGCCGCGTCACGCCTTCGGCAGCCCACACACATGCGGACTACCGCTGCGTTACGTTGCGATCCGATATTGAGTCTACCTCCCGGACTAGCGACCGCCACCGGCCGGGCCCGTGCCCTCCTTCGCCCCACCCGCAACATGCGCGTCCGATTTGATGTCGATGCGCCAGCCGGTCAGGCGGGCGGCCAGCCGGGCGTTCTGGCCCTCGCGGCCGATCGCGAGCGACAGCTGGTAGTCGGGCACGACGACCTCGGTCGACCGGGTGGTCTCGTCGACCACCCGTACGGACAGCGTCTTCGCTGGTGAGAGCGCATTGGCGACGAATCTGGCCGGATCGACGTCCCAGTCCACGATGTCGATCTTCTCGCCGCCGAGCTCGCTCATGACCGCCCGCACCCGCGAGCCCATCGGACCGATGCAGGCGCCCTTGGCGTTGACGTCCTTGGTTGTGGCGCGCACCGCGATCTTCGAACGGTGACCGGCCTCACGAGCAATGGCGGGGATCTCCACCGAGCCCTCTTCGATCTCGGGGACCTCGAAGGCGAACAGCTTCTTGACCAGAGCCGGGTGGGTGCGGGAGAGGGTCACCTGGGGGCCGCGGGCGGTGCGGTTCACCTGGATGACGATGGCGCGGATCCGCTTGCCGTGGTCGTACGCCTCGCCGGGGACCTGCTCGTTGAGCGGCAGCGTGGCCTCGATCTTGCCGAGGTCGACGGTGACGATGCCCCGCTCGTTGCGCTCGCCGTGGGCCTGCACGACACCGGTGACGATGTCGCCCTCCTTGCCGGAGTACTCCCCGTAGTTCACCTCGTCGGCGGCCTCGCGCAGACGCTGGAGGATCACCTGCTTGGCGGTCTGGGCCGCGATGCGGCCGAAACCCTCGGGGGTGTCGTCGCGCTCCGAGACGACCTCGCCCTCGTCGTTCAACTCCGGCACCAAGACAGTGGCCACGCCCGAGGCCCGGTCCACGGCCACTCGCGCCCGCTCGTCCGCGCCCGGCGTGTGCTTATAGGCCGTCAGCAGCGCGGATTCGATTGCGCCGAGGATTGTCTCGAAAGGGATGTCGCGCTCGCGTTCCAATGACCGCAGCGCTGCCAGGTCGATATGCACCCGTTCTCCTTAAAGTCTTGAGTTGTCCTCGCCGGAGTCGCAAGGCCGCGAGCCGCGGCATCGACCGATGCCTATTTCAGCTCGATCTGAACCTTGCCGGACCCCAGCTCGGCATAGGCAGCCGAACGGCGTGAGCCGTCGACTTCTAGTTCAATCCCCCGCTCGTCGGCGGCCACGACTCGCCCGGTCACGGGCTCCTCCCCGATGTGCACGGCCACCAAGCGCCCAATGTTACGCCGCCAGTGCCGGGGCTCGGTAAGCGGACGGTCGATGCCCGGAGAGGACACTTCCAGGGTATAGGCCGCCTCCGCGAACAGGCCACCTGTGCCGTCGGCCTCGTCCAGGGCCGCCGAGGCGGCCTTGGAGACCACCGCGATGTCGTCGAGATTCACTCCGTTGTCGGAGTCGACCAGTATGCGCACCAACAGTCTCCGGCCGACCTTCGTGACCGTCAGACCCTCCAGATCGAACCCCGCCCGCTCCACCGCGGGCTTCACCGCGGCCTCTACTTCGGCCCGCTGCTTCGATGTCATTCCGCGCTCCATTCTCCGCCCCTGTTTCGCCGAGATTATCCGCCCGTCGACATGAACGAAAGAGAGCCTGGGAAACTGGGTGTGTGTTCACGACCCGACGCGGACTCCTCATCGGCGCCGCCGCCCTCTCCGCGGCCGGCTGCACCCGGCCACCGGCCACGATCACCACCGCAGACACCGACCTGACCGCCGCGCTGCGGGCGGCCAGGGACCTCTCCGAAGCCGCCGAGACGCTCGGCTACAGCGACATCGCCGAGGACCACCGGACCCACGCGGCCACCTTGGAGCGGCTGCTCAAGCCCAATGTGGTCGAAGGAGGCGCGGGACTGGACATCGGCGACGACGCCGCCCTGGCCGAGGCCGAGTCCGAGGCCGGGGACGAGGCCCACCAGGCGTGCCTGACGACCGAGGGCGACTACGCGGTCGTGCTCGGCGAGATCGCGGCGAGCCGCGCGGCCCACGCGGCGGTGCTCGCATGAGCGCCGTCGACACCGGACTGGCCGGCGAGTACGCGGCCATCTACGCCTACGGGACGGTCACAGTCCACCTCGACGGGCAGGCGCGCGAGACGGCCGAGGCCCTCGAATCCGAGCACCGGGAGCGGCGCGACACGCTGCTGGACTACTACGACACCCACGGCTGGGAGGCCGGGGCGGCCGAGCCCGGGTACGACATCGAGCGCGTCGCCGACGCCGAGGCGGCGCAGACGCTGCTGCTGGAGGTCGAGGAGCGCCTGACGACCGCATGGCGAGCCGGAGTGGCCTCGACCGAGCCGGCCGAGCGCCAGATCTGCCTGGACATGTACACCGCCTCGGCCGAGGCGCTGGCGCGGCTGCGACTTGCGGCCGGCCGGCCGGTCGCCGACCCGTGGCCCGGTCGACCGGAGGACTGACCCCGGGCAGCCTCACTGACGACCTGGAATAATACCGAGTAGGCACCGCGTATGGCGAACCATACTCGATATGGCATACTCGGTATCTCCAATTGGCTTTGCGAGGTTGCACATGAGTGTCAAACACAGTCTGCTGGCGCTTCTCGAACGCGGGCCCGCCTACGGCTACCAGCTGCGGGCCGCGTTCGAGAACGCCACCGGGCACACCTGGCCGCTCAACATCGGGCAGGTCTACACGACCCTCTCCCGACTCGAGCGCGACGAGATGGTCGAGGCGCTCCCGGAGAACGAGTCCGGCCAGCGGCCGTATCAGATCACCGACTCGGGAAAGCGCCACCTGGCAGGATGGTTCGCCGCCCCGGTGCGCGCCGCCGACCGGCCACGCGACGAGCTGACGATCAAACTCGCGCTGGCCGTCACCACCCCCGGCGTCGACGTCGCCCAGGTCATCCAGCGCCAGCGGGCCTCGACCCTGCGTACGCTTCAGGAGTACACCCGCCTGAAGGCCGGCGACGGGGACCTGGCCTGGAAGCTGGTGCTGGAGTCGATGATCTTCCGCGCCGAGGCCGAGATCCGCTGGCTCGACCACACCGAGGCGGTGGTAGCCCGCTCGGGGCCGCAGACCCCTCCCCCTTTCGATGAGCTCGCAGCCTCCTCCCCCGAATCCGAATCCGAATCCCTAAGAGAGAAGCGGTAAGCACCCATGACCGTCCTGCACCTCCGGGGAGTGAGCCGTGTCCACGGCACCGGCGAGACCGCCGTGCACGCCCTCATCGACGCCGACCTCACCATCGAAGCCGGGGAGCTGGTGGCCATCATGGGCCCCTCCGGCTCCGGCAAGTCCACCCTCCTCAACCTCGCCGGCGGGCTCGACTCCCCCACCTCCGGCGAAGTGGTCGTCGAAGGCACCGGCCTGTCGACCCTCTCGAAGAAGAAGCTCGCCGCGCTGCGCCGCCGCAGCATCGGCTACGTGTTCCAGGACTACAACCTGGTGCCGAGCCTGACCGCGGCCGAGAACGCCGCCCTGCCGCTCGAACTGGACGGCTGGGGCGTCGGCAAGGCCCGCAAGGCCGCCTTGGCCGCGCTCGAGGAGGTCGGACTCGAGCTCTCGGTCGCCGACCGGTTCCCCGACGAGATCTCCGGCGGCCAGGCCCAGCGCACCGCCATCGCCCGCGCGCTGATCGGCGACCGGCGCCTGGTGCTGGCCGACGAGCCAACCGGCGCGCTCGACTCGGTCACCGGCGAGGAGGTGCTCAAGCTGCTGCGAGGGCGCTGCGACGACGGCGCCGCGGGCCTGCTGGTCACCCACGACGCCCGCCACGCGGGCTGGGCCGACCGGGTGGTGTTCCTGCGCGACGGCCGAGTCGTGGACGCCTCCGAGCCGCTCGCCGATGCCGACTCTCTGCTCAAGGAGGCCTCCTGATGCCGCGCGGCCTCGGACTGACCTTCAGGATCGCGCGGCGCGAAGCGCTGCGGCACCGGGGTCGGTCGATCCTGTCGATCACACTGCTGGGCCTGCCGCTGCTGGGAGCGGCGGCGGCCGTCACCGCCATCGACACCTCCACTCTCTCCCCTGACCAGCAGCTGGAGCAGATAGCGGGCGACGCCGACGCCTACGTCGAGTCCTACGACGCCGGTCCGGTCACCCAGACCTCATGGACGGGCGAGTATCCGGACTTCGAATGGAACCCTGACGAGGAGGACGACGAGGAATACGAGGAGCGTCCGGCGCCCGAGGCCGACGACGTCCTGGCCGTGCTCCCCGAGGGCAGCCGCGTCGTGCCCTTCTCATCGTATATGGACGGCCCGTCGCGGCAGGTCAGGACTCCCGACGGCGTCGCCGGATCCAGCTTCTTGGATCTCGACCTCTCCGACCCTCTGTACGAGACCGGCAACCTGGTCACCATCGAGGGCGAGGCCCCGGGGAGCGGCCAGGTGGCCGTCTCCACCGAGGTCGCCAGGTATCTGGGAGTCGAGGTCGGCGACGACCTCGAGGTGGTCGAGGACGAGGAGGACGTCGAATACGAGATCACCGCGATCGTCGAACGCCCGAGCCAGCTCAGAGCGTGGTTCGTCATCGGCCCGGATTTCGATGAGCCCGGCCCCGGGAGCTGGCTGGTCGAGGTGCCCGGCGAGCTCACCGGCGAACAGGCTCTGGCGCTCAACGAGCTGGGCTTCGCCGTGTGGTCGCGGGCCATGGCGGCCGATCCCCCCACCGAGGCCCGGGATTCGGGTGAGAGCGGCGGTACTGGGACGGACGCCAACGCCGTCGCCGTCGTCGGGCTGCTGGTGACGCTCGTGGTGCTCGAAGTGGTGCTGCTGGCCGGACCGGCGTTCGCAATCAGCGTCAAGCAGCGGACCCGCGAGTTCGCGCTGATGAGCGCCGCCGGAGCGAATCCCGCCCAGATCCGCTCCACCGTCCTGGCCGGGGGACTGCTGTTCGGGATCATCGCAGCCGTCATCGGCATCTCGCTCGGTCTCCTGGGGACGTGGCTCGCGCTGCCGCTCCTGGAGCGCATGAACGGATACCGGTCCATGGGCTTCGAGATCTGGCCCGAACTGCAGCTCCTGATAGCCCTGTTCGCGATCGTCACGGGCGTGATGTCGGCGCTGGCCGCCGCCATCGCGGCGTCGAAGATCAACGTCTGCGCCGCGCTGGCGGGTCGCCGGGCCCAGCCGCGGGCGAAGAAACGGTGGACGTTCATCGGGCTCGGACTCATCGCGGCGGGGGCGCTGGCCGGGCTCGCCGGAGTGGTCACCAACACGACCATCGGCATGGTCGTCGGGTTGGCGGCACTCCAGATCGGCCTGGTGTGCTGCACTCCCGGCCTGGTCGCGGCCATATCGAGGCTCGGCAAGAGGCTCGGGCTGGCGCCGCGCATGGCGCTGCGCGAGGCCGGACGCAACCGCAGCGCTGCCGCCCCGGCCGTCGCGGCGATCATGGCGGTGGTGGCCGGCGGCCTGGCCATCACCATGTTCGCGGTCGTCGACGGAAACCGGTGGGACGAGACGACCATGTACTCCACCCCCGAGGGCATGGCCGAGGTCCAAATCAGTTACTGGTCCGCCGAGGAGGGCGACGAGGGGCCGAGCCCCGAGGAATTCGCCTCGGGCACCGAGGCGGTCTTCTCCGTGCTGGATCGGGTGCTCGACGATCCCGAAACGCACCCGTACACGACCGCCAGCGACTGCGGCGCCGGCTTCTTCTGCGAGATCAGAGTCGTACGGCCCGAGGCGAACGTCTGCCCCTACGACCCGACCGGGGACGTGGAGACCGACTTGAGCGAGGCCGATCAGCGCGCCGCCGTCGAGGACGATCGCTGCAACTACAGCAACGACTACTGGAACTCCTGGAACAACGGCGCGCTCGTCACCGACGATCCGTTCGTGGTCTCCTCGTACACCGGTCTGGGGGGCGACGATCTCGATGAGGCCATGGCGTTCCTCGCGGACGGCGGCGTCCTCACCGGCGACCCGCTCGCGGTGACCGACGAGGGCACGGTCAGGATCTCTCGGCTGATGGAGGGAATCGTCGATCAGGACGGAACGGATTCGACGTCCCGCGAGGAGTTCACGTTCCCGGCGATGGTCCCCGACGCCCCCCGGATGACGACTCCGGACCTGGTCATGGCTCCCGAGTCGATGGCCGCCATGGGCGCAGTGGAGACTCCGGCCTCGCAGCAGTACCTGGTCTCGGCCCAGACCCCGATCACGGCCCAGGACATCCAGGCCCTCGACGAGGCGCTGCTGGAGGCCGGTCTCTCCGGAACCGAGGACGGGCTCTACGCCTACACTTGGCAGTCGTTCGGCGACAACAGGTTCGGAAACTACGTCGCGCTCATAGCGGCCGGGATCACCGGGATCGTGGCGCTCGGCGCGACCGCGGTCGCGACCGGGCTGGTGGTCACCGAGACCCGCAAGGACCTGACCACCCTCGGGGCGGTCGGGGCGACGCCGGGGCTGCGGCGGCGGCTGTCGATGTGGCAGTCGGCGGTGATCTCGCTGCTGGGCGCCTCACTCGGCACGGCGGTCGGACTGGCCAGCTATGCGGGAATCGCGGCGGCCCTGAACCAGAACCTGAAGTGGCAGTATCCGCTGGTGGAGCTCTACGGGTTCACGGTGCCGTGGACGAACCTGCTGATCGTGCTCGTCGCGGTACCGGCGATCGCGATGGCGGGAGCCGCGCTGTTCACACGCTCCAGGCTGCCCTCGGAGCGACGCGCGACCTGAGCGCACGGAGGCGGCGCCGGCTCAACCCCTCGGAGACTGTCACATCTCTTCCGACCGGCGCCGCTTCCCGCAGTCTAGGAACGGCCCGCCAACGCCGCCCGGAGCCCGATAAGGCCGGGGTGCCTGCCGGGACGCCGCCCGAGGGCATGGTCAGGATCTCGGCGCCGTCCTCGGTGACCAGGAGGGTGTGCTCGAACTGGGCCGACCACTTCCGGTCGCGGGTGACGGCGGTCCACCCGTCGTCCCACATCTCCGGCTCGGCGGTGCCCAGGTTGATCATCGGTTCGATGGTGAAGGTCATGCCGGTCTCGATCACCGTCTCGAGCCGGGGGTCGTCGTAGTGGGGCACGTAGAGCCCGGAGTGGAAGCTGGTGCCGATGCCGTGGCCGGTGAACTGGCGGACCACCCCGTAGTCGAAGCGGGAGGCGTAGGCCTCGATGACCTTGCCGACCACGTTCAGCCGCCGACCCGGTTTGACGGCCTTGATGCCGCGCATCGTGGCCTTCCAGGTGCGCTCGACCAGGTCGCGCGCCTCCTGCGAGACGTCGCCGGCCAAGAAGGTGGCGTTGCAGTCACCGTGGACGCCGCCGATGAACGCGGTGATGTCGATGTTGACGATGTCGCCGTCGGCGACCACCGTCGAGTCGGGGATGCCGTGGCAGATGACCTCGTTCAGCGAGGTGCAGCAGGACTTCGGGAAGTCCTTGTAGCCCAGGGTCGAGGGGTAGGCGCCGTGGTCGCACAGGTACTCGTGGACGATCCGGTCGAGTTCGTCGGTGGTCACGCCGGGGGCGACGGCCTTGCCGACCTCGACCAGCGAGTCGGCGGCCAGGCGGGCGGCCGCGCGCATCTTCTCGATCGTCTCGGCGTCCTTGACCTCCGAGCCGCGGAACGGGCTCGGGCCCGGTCTGCCGACGTACTCGGGCCGTTCGATCGAGTCGGGGACGGGGCGGCGGGGGCTCTGCTTGCCGGGTCGCAGAACGGGACGAACACTCATCGCTCCACCCTATCGTTCGGGGGTGCGGGGGGCTTTGAGACGTCGGTGACACGACTGGTCGGTCACGGCCGGAATTCTCGCATCTGGACAGGAAAATCCCTTGCGTTCGGCGGGAATTCGCAGCATGCTGAGGGACACCGGTGTCCGCCCTCGCGGCTCCGCCGGGTTACGCCTCGCCGGCTTCGGCGAGGGGACCCGCGAGCCGAGAACCGGTCCGGACACCGCGAAGCCTCAGGACCGAGCCGGTGCGGGGCGCAGCTCCCGTGGCAGTTCCGCGGCCGGTGACATCGCACGGGCCGCGGAGTACGACACCTCCCGCGGTCGCAGCGCCCCGCCTGTCCAACCCAGGCGACTGCGGCAGTCGTCCCGCGCCGGCTCACACCTCGGGCGGGTCCGGGCGCGCTCAGGCGGCCTCGAGTTCCTTGGTCTCGGGCTCCTCTTCGGGCTCGGGCGCCGATTCCCCGCCGCCCACCTCCTGGGACATGCGTTCCCAGAGCATCCCGCCGGAGTGGGCCAGCGCTCCGACCACGCTGGGCACGAACGGCAGGATCCAGTCGGCAATGAACCCGCTGTGCGGCACGTTGAGCACCAGCATGGCCGATCCGGCGCACAGCAGGCCCTGGAGCGTCCCGCGCCAGGCGGCGCGGGTGCCGTCGCCGATGGCGGCGCGGCGCTCGGCGGTCGGGTCGTGGAACTCGTTGATCCCGGCGGCGTCGCGGCGGCCGAGGTAGGCGCCGACGACGGCCTGCACCGCGGTGCCGGAGACGACGGCGGCGATCAGGCTGTTCTTGGTGACGACGTAGACCAGGGCGAACAGCAGTCCGCCTCCGGCGAGCGTCAGGATGCCCCGGATGTAGTCGGTCTTCTCACCGGGGTACCAGTAGTACTTGGTGACCCCTTCGGACACCTGGCGGACGATCTTCCCCATGGCGGTGGCTCCCCTTTCGCGGGTGGCGGCGACAAAGGTCTACGCCCTGGCGGCGCGGAATTCATTATCGGCCGCCGCGGGCCGCGGGCACGCCGAATCCAACGAGTCACTTTTGTGCAATTAAGCACATAATGAGTCTAATGTCGGATTCTCAGTGGCGCTGAAACCGCGGGACCTGCGGCCGCAGTTTCAGCGTAATGACAACCGGTAGCGGCGTAAGTCGCACATCCGACAGTCCGAGCGGCCGATCAGCGGACCTCGACGACCGGCCCGGCCAGCTCCTTGAGCTCCTCGGGCAGATCGGCGCCCATCTCCTCGGCCAGGCGCACGGCCTCCTCGATCAGGGTCTCGACGATCTGCGACTCCGGCACGGTCCGGATGACCTCGCCCTTGACGAAGATCTGGCCCTTGCCGTTGCCGCTGGCCACCCCCAGGTCGGCCTCGCGGGCCTCGCCGGGCCCGTTGACCACGCAGCCCATGACCGCCACCCGCAGCGGCACCGGCAGGCCCTCGAGCCCGGCGGTGACCTCCTCCGCCAGCTTGTAGACGTCGACCTGGGCCCGCCCGCACGAGGGGCAGGAGACGATCTCCAGCCCGCGCTCCTTGAGCCCCAGGGACTCCAGGATCTGGTTGCCGACCTTGACCTCCTCGACCGGCGGGGCCGACAGCGAGACGCGGATGGTGTCGCCGATCCCCTCGGCCAGGAGCGCCCCGAAGGCCGCCGCGGACTTGATCGTGCCCTGGAAAGTTGGGCCGGCTTCGGTCACGCCCAAGTGCAGCGGGTAGTCGCACTGCTCGGACAGCTGCCGGTACGCCTTGATCATCACCACCGGGTCGTGGTGCTTGACCGAGATCTTGATGTCGCGGAAGCCGTGCTCCTCGAACAGCGAGGCCTCCCACAGCGCGGATTCGACCAGGGCCTCGGGCGTGGCCTTGCCGTACTTGGCCAACAACCGCTTGTCCAGGCTCCCGGCGTTGACGCCGATGCGGATCGGGGTGCCGGCGGCCTTCGCGGCCCTGGCGATCTCACCGACCTTGTCGTCGAACTTCTTGATGTTGCCGGGGTTGACCCGGACCGCCGCGCACCCGGCGTCGATGGCCGCGAAGACGTACTTCGGGTTGAAGTGGATGTCGGCGATGACCGGGATCTGCGACTTCTTGGCGATGACCGGCAGCGCGTCGGCGTCGTCCTGGGTCGGACAGGCCACGCGCACGATCTGGCAGCCCGAGGCGGTCAGCTCGGCGATCTGCTGGAGGGTCGGTCCGATGTCGGAGGTGCGGGTGGTGGTCATCGACTGCACGCTCACGGGCGCGCCGCCGCCCACGAGCACCCCGCCGACGTTCAGCTGCCGCGTCTTGCGGCGTTCGGCGAGCGGTTCGGCTTCTTCGGGGCGTTTCGTGGGAATACCGAGGTTCACAGCGGTCATAGGTGCCAGTCTCCCCCCAGACGGCGCGGACTAGTTGAAGATTGTGATGGGATTGACGATGTCCGCGGTGATCGTCAGCAGCATGAAGCCGCCCAGCACGATGATCACAGCGTAAGTCAGCGGCATCAGCTTCAAGTAGTCCACTCGGCCCGGGTCGGGCTTGCCACGCCGGGCCGCCAGCCACGAGCGCACCCGCTCGAACCAGGCGATGGCGATGTGCCCGCCGTCCATCGGCAGCAGCGGCAGCAGGTTGAACACGCCGATGAAGTAGTTCAGGACCACCAGGAGCATGAAGAACATCGCCCACTGGTCGTACTGGACCATCTCGCCGCCCAGCCGGGAGGCGCCCACGACGCTCACGGGGGTGTCCTCGGCGCGCTCGGCGCCGAAGATCGAGTCCCACAGCGGCGGGATCTTCGACGGCAGCTGGCCGAGGGCGATGAAGGTCTCACGGAACATGTCACCGGTGTAGGAGGCGGTCTCGTCGATGCCCCCGATCGGCCCGGCCACCAGGACCGGGTCGATGCTCGGGTCCAGGTAGGGGGTGACGCCGATGCGGGCGACGGTCTCGGTGGTGCCGTCGGCCAGCTCCACCTCGGCGGCGTAGGGGGTGATCTGGAGGTCCACGCTCTCGCCGTCGCGGTCGACGGTGACGTCGACCGCTTCGCCCGGCTCCAGGTCGGAGACCACGGCGATCAGGGAGTCCCAGTCGGTGACCTCCTGGCCGGCCACGCCGGTGATCTGGTCGCCGTCGCGCATGCCGGCGGCGATGGCCGGGGCGGGCTCATCGCTCGCCGAGCAGGTGAAGTCGGCGTCGGCGTCCTCGGGCGGAACGCACTCGGAGACGTCGACCGCGGCGGTGTTCTGCGAGTGCTCGTACGACTCGGCCCAGGCCGGGTTGGTGACGCCCACGAAGGAGACCAGGACCCACAGCACGGCGAAGCCGAGGATGAAGTGGGTGACCGAGCCGGCCGCCAGCACGACCGTGCGCTGCCACAGGGGCTTGCGCCAGAAGACGCGCTTTTTGTCGCGCTCGTCGAGTTCCTCCTCTTCCTCCTCCAGGGGGGTCATGCCGACGATCTTGACGAAGCCGCCGAGCGGAATGCCTTTGAGGCCGTATTCGGTCTCGCCCTTGCGGAACGACCACAGGGTCGGCCCGAAGCCCACGAAATACCTGGTCACCTTCATCTTGAAGGCCTTGGCGGTGAGCATATGCCCGAATTCGTGCAGGCTCACGGAGATCAGGATCGCGAGCGCGAACAGGATGATCCCGGTGGTGTATGCCAGCAAGGCGTGACTCCTTCTATCGCTTAGTCGCGTCCAACACTAGCTGGCGGGCGCGAGCCCTCGCCCAGTTCTCGGCCTCCAGTACGTCTGCGACGCTTCCGGGTCGCCCGAACTCGGGGGCGGCCTCCAGGACGGCCGAGACGGTGTCGACGATACCGAGGAACGGCAGGGTGCCAGCGCGGAAGGCCGTGACCGCCTCTTCGTTGGCGGCGTTGTAGATCGCGGGGTTGACACCGCCGGCGCGGCCGGCCTCCTTGGCGAGTTCGACCGCCGGGAACGCCTCGCGGTCGAGCGGCTCGAAGTGCCAGTCGTGGGTCCGGGTCCAGTCGACCGGCCTGGCGGCCGCGGGGACGCGGTCGGGCCAGGCCAGCGCGTGGGCGATCGGCAGGCGCATGTCGGGCGGGGACGCCTGGGCGATGGTGGAGCCGTCGGTGAACTCGACCATGGAGTGGATCATCGACTGGGGGTGGACGGCGACCTCGATGCGGTCGTAGTCGACGTCGAACAGCTCGTGGGCCTCGATGACCTCCAGGGACTTGTTGACCATGGTCGCGGAGTTGATGGTGACCACCGGTCCCATGTCCCAGGTGGGGTGGGCCAGGGCGTCCTCGAGGGTGACGTCGGCGAGCTGGTCGCGGGTCCGGCCGCGGAAGGGACCGCCGGAGGCGGTCAGCACGAGCTTCGCGACCCGCTCGGCGGTGCCCGAGCGCAGGCACTGGGCCAGCGCGGAGTGCTCGGAGTCGACCGGGACGATCTGGCCGGGCCCGGCGATCTCGCGGACCAGGGGGCCGCCCGCGACCAGGGACTCCTTGTTGGCCAGCGCGAGGGTCCGCCCTGCCTTGAGGGCGGCGAGGGTCGGCTCCAGGCCGATCGAGCCGTCCATGGCGTTGAGGACCGTGTCGGCCGGCCAGGCGGCGAGCTCGGTCATGGCGCCCCGTCCGGCCAGGATCTTGGGGATGCGGGCGTCGCCGGAGGTCCAGCCCCGCTTGGTGGCCGCGGCGAACAGGCGCAGCTGCACGTCTTCGACGGCGGTGGCGTCGGCCACGGCGACCGCCTCGGCCTCCAGTTCGATCGCCTGCTCGGCCAGGAGCGCGGGCCGGGTGCCGCCGGCGCCGACCGCGACCACGCGGAAGCGGTCGGGGTTGGCGCGGACTATGTCGATGACCTGGGTGCCGATCGAGCCGGTCGAGCCCAGCAGCACGATCTCGCGGAGTTTCGTCACTCCGACATTATGGGCCCCGCCGGCCTCAGCGGAACACCACCGTCTTGGAACCGTTGAGCAGGATGCGCTGGTCCAGGTGGGCGGCCAGG
The DNA here is from genome assembly GCF_016428645.1 of Glycomyces salinus. Lineage (GTDB taxonomy): Bacteria > Actinomycetota > Actinomycetes > Mycobacteriales > Micromonosporaceae > Glycomyces > Glycomyces salinus. The sequence goes on from NZ_JAELXW010000042.1 coordinate 13,883, forward strand.
CCGCGGGCCAGGCACGTGGACTCGAGGTCGCGGCCGGCGGCGACCAGGTCGGCCGGGCTCATCGAGTGGTCGACGCGGGCGACCTCCTGGTCGATGATGGGGCCCTCGTCCAGGTCGGAGGTCACGTAGTGGCAGGTGGCGCCGATGAGCTTGACGCCGCGCTCATGGGCCTGGTGGTAGGGCTTGGCGCCCTTGAAGCTGGGCAGGAAGGAGTGGTGGATGTTGAGGATGCGGCCCGGCAGTTTGTCGCAGAACTCGGGCGAGAGGATCTGCATGTAGCGGGCCAGGACCACCACGTCGATGCGCTCGGTCTCGATCAGGTCGAGGACGCGCTGCTCCTGGGCGGACCTGCCGTCGGGGCCGACCGGCAGGTGGTGGAAGGGCACGCCTGAGGACGCGGCGAGGTCGGACCAGTCGGGGTGGTTGGAGGCGACCGCGGCGGCCTCGCCGTGGAGGGCGCCGATGCGGAAGCGGTAGAGCAGGTCGTTGAGGCAGTGGCCCTGTTTGGAGGCCATGATGAGCACCCGGGGCTTGACGGCGCGGTCGTGGAGCTGCCAGTCCATGTCGAATCCGCGGGCGATCTCGTCGAACCCGACCGCCAGCTCGTTCCGGGTGGCCTCGGCCCTGAACTCCACGCGCATGAAGAACCGGCCCGATCCGTGCTCGGAGAACTGCTGGGAGTCCTCGATGTTGGCGTCGCGGCGGGTGAGGAACCCCGAGACGGCGTAGACGATGCCGAGGCGGTCGGGGCACGAGAGCGTGAGCACGAACTGGCTGGTCATTCCGCCAATCATACGAGGTGGTGCGGGCCGTGGCGAGCCGAGGAGCGCGGCGGGGGCGGGGCCGGCCGGCCCCGCCCCCGCAGACGGCGTTCGCTAGCCGATGGCCGACTCGGCCTCGGTCATGAAGGCCTCGGTCGTCTCCTCGGGGCTGGCGTCCCCGAACAGGAGCGGCTCGTAGACCCGCAGCGCGACGTCGGCGATCTGGCCGGCGCCGATCGGAGGCACGGGCGGGCCCTCGACCAGGTCCGGGGTCAGGTCGGCGATGAACTGCGCGCCCTTCTGGTCGGACTCGGGCAGGTCCGGCAGGATTCGCTCACGCTGCTCCAGGTTGGCCGGCAGGCCGCGGTCGGTCAGCATCAGGTCGATGGACTCGTCGCTGTTGAGCAGGAAGTCGATGAGCAGCCCGGCGTTCTCCGGGTCGGCCTCGGCCGAGGCGGCCCAGAACATGGCCGGCTTGAGGTACAGGCCGGGCTGGGAGCCCTCGGTCTCGCCGGGGACGCGCAGGATCTGCAGCTCCGAGCCGAGCGTCGCCTCGAGCCCTCCGATCTGGTTGGTCCAGTAGAACTCGGTGGCGCCGTTGCCGGTCGCCAGCGGGGCCGCGTCCTGTCCGGCCGCGTAGGCCTCGACGATCTCGGTGGCCGTCGGGATCGCCTGGGCCTCGAGCAGGTCGGTGACCATGGTCCACCAGGCGGTCATGGTCTCGGCGCTGAAGCCGAGCTGGCCCTCGGGGGTGTAGAGGCTCTCTCCCCGCTGGCGGGCGAAGACGTTGAACAGGGCCTCGTTGTTGAACGAGATGGCCGAGTTCCCCACCTTGCCGGTGGCCGCGGCGATGTCGGTGATGAACGCCGCGAAGTCGTCCCAGGTCCACGTGGTGTCGTCGGGCATGTCCATGCCCGCCTCTTCGACGATGGCCGGGTTGACCAGCAGGCACAGCGAGTTCACGCCGGTGCCGATGCCGTAGGTCGTGCCGTCGAGCTGTCCGCCTCCCAGGACCGCCTCGTCCAGGTTCGCGAAGTCGATGCCGACGTCGTCGAGGGCCAGGAGCGTGCTGCGGTCGGCGTACTCGCGCAGGTAGCGCTCCTCGTGCTGCATCACGTCGGGTGCGTTGCCGCCCGACACCGAGACGTTGAGGGCGTCCCAGTAGCCGGACCAGTCCGCGATGGACTCCGAGACCGTGATGCCGTCGTTGGCGGACTGGAAGGCCTCGATGATTTCGCGGGTGTAGGTGTGGCGCTCGTCGCCGCCCCACCACATGAAGGTCATCTCCCCGGAATCGCCCGAGTCATCGTCGTTGCCGCAGGCGGCCAGCAGCGGGGCGCCGGCGACGCCGGCGGCTCCGAGCAGACCGGCCTTGGCGAGCGTTCGCCGGCTCAGGCCCGAGGGGTTGTATGACTGCATTTGTATCCGTCCTTTCGGGAGGGATTGCCGGATTTACTACTTGATGCCGGTGGTGGCGATGCCTCTGACGAGGTAGCGCTGACCGGCGAGGAAGAACCCGAAGATCGGGCCCAGCGCCACGATTGACATTGCGAACATGGCGCCCCAGTTCGACTGGCCTTGGGCGTCGAGGAACAGGCGCAATGCCAGTGGCACGGTTTGCAGGTCGATGTCTCGGATGTAGATCAGCTGGGAGTAGAAATCGTTCCACGTCCAGATGAACGTGAAGATCGCGGTCGTGGCCAGCGCGGGTGTGCACAGCGGCATGATCACCCGCAGGTAGGTGCCCCAGTAGCTGCACCCGTCGATCGAGGCGGCCTCGTCGAGTTCGCGCGGCAGGCCGCGGATGAACTGGACCATCAGGAAGATGAAGAAGGCGTCGGTCGCCAGGAGCTTGGGGACGATGAGGGGCCAGAAGGTGTTGATCCAGCCGAGGTTGTTGAACAGGATGTACTGCGGGATGATCACGACGTGGATCGGCAGCATGATGCTGGCGAGCATGACCGAGAACAGCATCCCGCGCAGGGGGAACTTCAGCCTGGCGAAGGCGTAGGCGGCCATCGAGCAGGACACCAGGTTGCCGACGATCGCCCCGGCCACGATGATCATCGAGTTGAAGATGTACTGGTGGAACGGGTGGGGCAGGGCGTTCCAGCCCTCGGTGTAGTTGCTCCACTCGAGACTCCGGGGGATAAGGCTCGGGTCCGAGAAGATCTGGTCGATGGGCTTGAGCGAGGCCGAGAGCATCCACAGCAGCGGGTAGATCATGACCATCGCGAAGACGATGAGGCCCAGGTGGATCAGCAGGCGCTTCAGGCTTCCCAGCTCGCCGCGCCGGCGTTTGCGGGGCACCGGGTGCGGCTCGTGCTCGGCCCGTGCGGGAGTGGTCGTGTCAGTCACCATAGAACACCCAGAATTTCGACATCAGGAAGTTGAGGGCGGTGAACAGCCCGATGATCATCAGCAACAGCCAGGCCAGGGCCGAGGCGTAGCCCATGTCGAAGGCCGTGAAGCCGCGGTCGTAGAGGTAGAGCGTGAAGAACAGCGTCGAGTCCGATGGCCCGCCCTTGCCTCCGGAGACGATGAACGCCTGGGTGAACGCCTGGAAGGCGTTGATGATCTGGAGGACCAGGTTGAAGAAGATGATGGGCGTCAGCAGCGGGACGGTGATGTTCAGGAACCTGCGCACCGGTCCGGCTCCGTCGACGCGGGCCGCTTCGTAGTACATGGCCGGGATCTGCCGCAGGCCGGCCAGGAAGATGACCATCGGCGAGCCGAAGGTCCACACGTTCAGGATGATCAGGGTGTCCAGGGCGTAGTCGGGGTGGGAGACCCATCCCTGGCCCTGGATCCCGACCATGGCCAGCAGCTGGTTGACCAGGCCGTCGGTGCCGAAGACCTGCCGCCACATGATGGCGATCGCGACCGAGCCGCCCAGCAGGGACGGCAGGTAGAAGATCGATCGGTAGATGGGCAGACCGCGGACGCCTCGGTCGAGGACCATCGCCAGGGCGAGCGCCATGGCCAGCTGCAGGGGCACTGAGACGAAGACGTACCGGAAGGTGACGCCGATGGAGGCCGCCAGCCGGGGGTCGTCGAACATCCGCTGGTAGTTCTCCAGGCCGATCCAGTTGGCGTCGCCGATGAGGCTGTAGTCGGTGAACGACAGGTACAGCGAGGCGGCCATCGGCCCGATGGTGATCGCCACCAGTCCGAGGAGGAACGGCGCCAGGAAGCTCAGGGCCGCCCAGCGTTCGCGGCTTCGGGCGGATCTGCCGAAGCCCTTCCGCATGGTCGCGGGGGGCGGGGAGGCTTGGTTCGCCTCCGTCCGCGTCTGCGCGCCGGAGCCGCGCTGATCGGTCGGCGCAACAGCGACTTCGTTGTCGGTCATTGAGTATTGAGGCCTTTCGGAGGGGGTTCGCTCCAGATCAACCAAGGCTATGCAACCGCTTGCCCAGATGTCAATGGCGCGACTTAAATTCCTGAATATCTTTGGCACCCCTGAACTCATTAACATCATTCTGACTCACTGATCGACTACCGTCATATCAGAAACAAGAAAGGCCCGCCCCGACGACGGGGCGGGCCAGGTGTTCCGACCAGGTCAAACTCGTGCCGGGACCTTCTCCTCGGCGGGCTCGGCCTCGTTCTCCTTGATGCCGTACTTCGAGTACAGGCGGCCCAACGGGCCCGGCACCCACCAGTTGGCGCGCCCGAGCAGGCGCATGGTGGCCGGCACCAGCAGCATGCGGACGACGGTGGCGTCCAGGAAGATCGCCACGGCCATGCCGACGCCGATCATCTGCATGAAGGTGATGCCGGCGGTCGCGAAGGCGCCCACGACCACGATGAGGATCGCCGCGGCGGCGGTGATGATCGAGCCGGTCTGCTGCATGCCCCGCAGCACGGCGGTGCGGTTGTCGGCCCCGCCGTCCCATTCCTCCCTGACGCGGGAGAGCAGGAAGACCTCGTAGTCGGTCGAGAGCGCGAACAGCAGCACGGCCATCAGGACCAGGTTGGACGGACTCAAATACCCCGTGGGGGTGAAGCCCAGCAGGCCCGACAGGTGGCCCTCCTGGAAGATCCAGACCACCACGCCCATGGCCGCCGCGAGCGACACCAGGTTCATCAGGACGGCCTTGACCGGCAGGATGATCGAGCCGAAGGCCAGGAACAGGACGATCATCGTGACCGCCACGATGTAGCCGACCATCGCCGGCAGGGCGTCAACGATCGCCTCGAACATGTCGACCAGGTCGGCCGGGCCGCCGGCGACGGCGATCTCGGCGCCGGTGTCGAGGCTGCGGATCTCTTCGACCAGCTCTCGGGCCTCACTGCTGAACGAGTCGGCGTCGTAAGCGACCGCCAGGAGGGTCGCGTCGCCGTCCTCTCCTGCCGGGGTGACGGCGGTGACGCCGTCGAGTCTTTCGAGCGCTTGCATAGATTCGCTGAGCGCGGCCGCTCCCCCGCCGGAGACCATGACGTCGAGCGTCGCGTCCTCGCCGCCGGGGAAGTCGGAGGCGAGCGTCTCGGTGACCACCCGCGCCTCGGCGTCCTCAGGCATGTCGCGCTCGTCGGTGCCGCCGAAGGCCGCTCCCAGGACCGGGGAGGCCAGCAGGGCCGTGAAGGCCAGGACCGGGAGCAGCACCAGCACCGGGCGGCGCATGACGCCCGCGCCGAGGCCGTGCCAGAAGCCGGTCTCGGTCTTGGCCGCCTTGCCCCTGCGCCAGGGAAGGCGCCCCTTGTCGACGCGGTGGCCGAGCAGGTAGAGGATCGCGGGCAGGACCACCAGGGCCGAGAGCATGGCCACGCCGACCGCGGACATGACGCCGTAGGCGATGCCGTGCAGGAACGGCACGTCCACGAACAGCAGGCCGGCCATGGACAGGACGATGATGAGCCCTGAGACCATGACGGTCCGACCGGCGGTGGCGACGGTGTTCAGCACGGCCAGGCGCTTGTCCCGCCCGGCCGCGATCTCCTCGCGGAATCGGCGGAGCACGAACAGCGAGTAGTCGATCGACATGCCCAAGCCGATGATGGTGATGACGTTGGCCGCGAAGATCGAAACCTCGGTGAACTCGGTAATCACGCGGGTGATCGCGAAGCCGCCCAGGATCGACATGCCGCCGATGAGCAGCGGCAGCGAGGCCGCGACCAAGGCGCCGAAGACGATAATCATGATGACCAGCAGCAGCGGCAGCGAGATCATCTCGGCCAGTTCGAGGTCCTCCTGGACCTGCTCGTTGATCTCGTAGTTGATCGCCGCGTTCCCGCCGAGCGACGCCGAGACCTCGCCCGGGACTTCGATCTGCTCGTAGTGCTCGAGGAAGACCTCGTAGCTGTCGATGAGGTCGTCCATGGTGGATCCGGTCACGTCCAGCACGGCGATGGTGGCGCGGCCGTCCTTCGAGACCAGGTCGGGCAGCTCGGCGTCGTAGTAGGAGGTGACGCTCTCGACCACGCCGACGTCGGCGATGTCGTCCAGCGAGTCGGTGACGGCCTGGGCGAACGCCGGGTCCTCGACGTTCAGGCCCTCGGACTCGAATAGGACCACGATGTCAGCGCTGGTCGAACCGAAGCGCTCCTCGATGGCGTCGGCGTCGGTCATCGACTCGGCCTCATCGGAGACGAAGCCGCCGTTGGTGAACGAGTCGAACACGCCGATGCCCCAGGTGGAGCCGATCGCGAAGACCGCCACGACACCGGCGACGACGAACCATCGCGCCTTGATGACGGCGCGACCTAGCAGGGAATACATGTGCATCTCCTATTCGGGAGGCCGTTGCCACTGTTGCGGACGGCCGGCCCGGCGGTAGGATGGTGAGCGGTAGAAATTTTGCTAACGCCGTTAACCCTAATGAACGGCAATAGTGAAATCAACACCGTTAACTTGGATTCAGCAGAGGAGAACAGTGAGCTCCGACACCGCCGGGAAGCCGAGCCGCCGCGAACGGATGCGCGCCGAGACCATCACCGAGATCAAGGCCAGCGCGCGCCGCCAGTTGCTGGATCACGGGCCCAGCGGCATCTCGCTGCGAGCGGTCGCCCGAGACGTCGGCGTCTCCCCGGCCGCGCTCTACCGCTACTTCGACAGCCTCGACGCGCTGCTGACGGCGCTGTGCTGCGACTTCTACGACGAGCTTATCGACGAGACACGGGCGGCCATGGACGCCTCACCGCCCGAGCGGCACCTCGAACGCATGAAGTCCTGGGTCTGGACCTTCCGCTCCTGGTCGGTGTCGCACAAGCGCGAATTCGAGCTGATGCTCAGCTTCCCCGAGGACCAGGGATCGCTCTCCGCGTGCCCGCCGAATCCGATCGAATCCCCCGACGACCTCGACCCGATCACGCAGAAGTCCATCGAGCACTCCAGGATGTGCGGGCTCGAGCTCGCCGAGTTCTACCGCCAGTCGGACGGCGAGGGCTTCGACTTCGGGCAGGTCGACATGCCCGAGCTGTCACCGGGACTCGAACGGGAACTGGTCGAGCAGTGCGCAACGCTCATCATCGGCGACACGGTGCCGCTCACCTGGACGTACGCGTTCATCTCCGGCTGGGTCCGCGTCTTCGGCCTGGTCGTGATGGAAGCGTTCGGGAACCTCCCGGTCACCGAGAACGTCGATGAGTTCTACAAGGCGCAGATCATGTCCATGCTCAAGGAATTCGGCCTGGACTAGGTTCCGGCCGGGTCGCGCTCACTCATCCTCGGCGCGAGCGCTTCGAATGTCGTGCCCGACCGAGGTCATGCATTTGCCGGACTTCAGATTCCACTTCCACCCGTGCATCTGGCAGGTCAGGACCCCGTCGTCGATCTTGCCGAACACCGACAGGTCGGCCTTGAGGTGCGGGCAGCGGCGCTGCATCGTCCAGCCCTGCATCGTGATGTCCTCGTCGTCGGGGCGCTGCTCGGCGTACCAGCCCTCGGCGTACTGGAGGCGCTCCTCGGACAGGCACTTGAAGAACGCGTAGACGTACTCGTTGTACTGGCCGATGCGCGCGGCCGTGAAGCGGCAGGACAGGAACAGCGAGTTGACCCAGTCGACCTCGCGGATGTGCAGCAGGTGCTCGATCAGGCGCCGCTCGGTGCGGAAGCGGTAGCGGACCTTGTCGCCCCGGTCGGGGTAGACCTTGCGCTCCAGGAAGTCGAAGATGATCGACTCCACGACCTCGTCGGAGTCCGGAGCGGTCAGGTCGAACCGGACCGGTCCGCCCACACCGGTGGCGATGTGCTCGGCCTGCGCCATGAGCGGCTCGATGCGCTCCTGGAGCGTGGCCAGGACGTCGATCTCCGGGTGCGACCAGGACGCCTTCGCGGCGGCGATCCGGGGCGCCTGGCGCTCCTTGAAGGCGTCCAGGTGCTTCTTCTTGTTCGCGAACCACTCGCGCAGGTCGTCCACGGGGTGGGTGACCTTGGCGCTGCCGTCCGCGGAGATCTCGGCGACCGAGCCGGGCAGCAGGATGATGTTGTTGTCGCGTCCCTGCTGCTCGAGCCAGTCAGCGTAGGCGAGCTGGTCGGGGAAGATGTTGCCCTCGTCGCCGAAGACGTCGTTGAACTGGTAGAGCTCGTCGTCGAGGAAGCAGGGCGGCCCGGCGATCGGGAAGACCCAGTCGCCGGCGACGTCGTCGATGTACCGCAGCGACCGGTCGAAGCCGCGCTCGCGCTTCTGCTTGCCGAAGGCCCGCTTGGCGTTGTCGGGCAGCTCGTAGACCATCGGGAACCAGATCGCGCCGGAGAACTGGAGCAGGTGGGCGTGGATCTTGCCGTGCTGGAGGAACACGCTCATGTCGGTGGGGCGGGCGTCGTTCTGGTTGAGCAGCCGGGTGCCGTCGGCGTCCTCGACCCACAGCGAGGAGTCGCCGATGGGTCCGTCGGTGGGGCTGGTCAGGGCCTGGATCATGACCTTGACGCCGCCGGGCAGCTCCACGACCTCCTCGGAGACGGTCTTGATGAACTTGTGGAAGCCCAGGGCGCGCAGCTCGGCCTCCAGCTCGGAGGTGGGGTACTCGGGCAGCAGGACGGTCGTGTCCTTGCTGATGCGCTCGCGCAGGTTCTCCTCGTCGAAGTGGTCGCGGTGCAAGTGCGAGACGTAGAGGTAGTCGGCCCGGCCCAGGGTGTCCCAGTCGAGCTGCGAGTTGTCGGGGAAGGGGAACCACGAGGCGAAGTAGGCGGGATTGACCCAGGGATCGCAGAGGATGGTGCCGGCGGCAGTCTCGATGAACATGCTGGCGTGCCCAGTACCTGTGATGCGCAACGCTTGCCCTTCCCGATGAGGTCGACGGAACCTCAACTTTACAACTCACATCGGAGGCGGTCAGGGGCTGAAGGGCGTTGTGGCGTGGCAGACTGTGGCCGGTACCGAAACTTCGAAGGAGTCCCCATGGCAGCCGAAGAGCAGATTGTCTCGCCCGATCAGCGCAAGCCTGTCAACCGCAAGGCCATGTACGCCGCCCTGCTGATCGGCGCCGCGATCATCCTGTCCTTCCTGTTCGGCAACCACGTCGGCGGCGTCGAGGACGCCTTCCTGCTCATCTCCGCCGGAGGACTGGTCCTCTACGTCGCCGCCGACGCCTGGCTGCGCAAGTCCGGCCTGCGGTGACCGGGCCAGAAACGAAAAGCGGGGCTGCCGAAGGCAGCCCCGTTCGCTTTCGTCCGCTCAGTTCATCATGCCCCGCCGGGCGAACATCTCCCTGACCTCGCGGAGCGCCGAGTCGACCTCGGCCTCGAAATAGCCGCCCTGCACCAGTGAGAACTGGCTGGTGTCGAGCTCGCGGTCGGACAGCGGCATCGGCGTGCGGCCGGTCATCGCCGCCGACACGGCGTCGAACATCTGGTCCACCTGGGCCGGGTCGTAGCCCGAGCCGAAGCGCCGCGGCTGGAAGGCGCGGCGCATCTGCTCCAGGCGCTGGACGTCGTCGGGCGTGAACGGCGAGTCCGACGCCCGCATCTCGGTGGTCATCTCTTCGCGGCCGTGGCGGCCCGGTGCCTCGAAGCCGCGGCCCTCGTACGGGTTGCGGCGGCCGAAGTCCGGCGGAGAGGCCGCTCCGCGCTGAGGACCGGGAGCAGGGGGCGCGAAACCGCCGCCGTCGCCGCCGACGGGAATGCCGCCGGTGTCCGGTCCCGCGGAGCCGTAGCCGCCTCCGTTGTCACTGGGTGGCGACCCGAAGCCGCCGCTCTCGTTCGCGGGCGGGCCGAAGCCGCCTCCGGCCGGCGGTCCGAAACCGCCGTTGTCGCTCGGCGGCGGAACGAAACCTCCGGCGGGCGGTGGCGGGGGCGGGCTCGGGGCGGCGGCGCGGCGGCCGAACCCCGTGTCCTCGCGGCTGGGGGTCTCGGGGGCGTAGCCGCGGCCGCGAGGCGAACCGTACTGCTGGTCCTGCTGCGGGCCCGGCTCCCCTGGCATGGCCTGCGGGATCGCCTGGGTCGGCGGCGGCCCGGCGGGCATGCCGGGCTGCTGCACGGGCGGCGAGGGCCGCGGCGGCGGCTGCGGGATCGGACCGGTCGGCTCCGGCGGGCGCCCGACGGGTCCCTGCGGCTGCGGGGACTGACCGGGCGGCGGGACAGCGGCGCGGCGGCCGGTGTCGGACAGATTGTCGTCGTAGGCCGCGCCGAAGCCCGGGGCGGGTTCGGGAGCGCTGGGCGGGCCGAAGCCGCGCTCGCGCTGGTCGGCGGGAGGCGGGTAGGCGCCGCGACGCGGGTCGGACTGGAGCGGGAGCTGCTGGGTCGCGCCGTTCGGCGACGAGCCCGCCTGGGGTCCGTCGGGGACCGGTGGAGGGCCGCCGTGCGGGGGCCCGAAGTCCCCGGCCGGTCCAGGCACGGGTTCGGGAGCGCTGGGCGGGCCGAAGCCGCCGGGACCGGGCCCGAATTCCGGGTTGGCGCCGCGCATGGGGGCGGGCTCTTGGGGCGGGCCGCCGCGCGGCGCACCCGGATCCAGGTTCGGTGCACTGTGCTGTGCGCCGTACTCATGGCTCGCTCCGCTGTACTGCGGCGCACTGGGTTCGGGGTTCGCTCCGCTTCGCTGCGCACCGAACTCATTGTTCGCTCCGCTTCGCTGCGCGAACGGATCCTCATAGTCGTCACCGGGAGGCGCGGCGAGGAAGCCGAAGCCCTCGTCGTCGGGGCCGGCCCGCAGGTCGCCGAATCCCTCTGGATCGGGTTCGACGGCGGCGCGGGCGGCGCGGCCGACGGGTTCGCGCGCGGGCGGCGGAGGCGGCGGCGGGACTTCACGCGCCGCCATCATCTCGCTGGCGGGAATGGCCTGTGTCGGCGCCGGGTCGGGCTCGCGTCGCTGCGGCGCCGGCGGAGCGGCCGGGACCGAGCCCGTGCTCTCCGGCTTCCCGAAGTCGGGGGCCGGGGCGGTGCCGAGCACGCCCCGTTCCTCGAGCTCGGCGAGCTGCCTCGCGACCCGGTCAAGGTAGACGTCGACCTGCCATTCGTCATAGCCGCCGAACCGGACGCGGAAGACGACGTCGTCGACTTCATCGGCCGAGACCGGGCTGCCGACGGGCTCACCGGCGAGGGTGGCCTCGACGCGGTCCAAGAACGCGTCCACTTCGTCGACCTTGTAGCCCCGGCTCAATGCCCGGCGCCGGAATCGATCCCCATGACTCGCCACTACCAAGCCACCCTTCTCCGCCTAACTCGCGGCGTCGCTGGAGGTCAGCCCGCCGGGCTCCGGTTCGGCAGCGCTGGACGAACCAGCCTCCCGGACCGAAGCGGCCAACTGCCCGCAGGCGCCGTCGATCTCTTGGCCGCGCGTATCACGTACCGTCGTCGGTACGCCCGCAGCGCGCAGCCGCCGCACGAATTCCGCCTCCACCGCTTTGGGACTGGCGTCCCAGCGGCTCCCCGGCGTGGGGTTGAGCGGGATGAGGTTGACATGAGCCAGCCTACCCGCCAGTAGCTCACCGAGCAGATCCGCCCGCCACGGCTGATCGTTGACGTCCCTGATCATCGCGTATTCGATCGAGACGCGCCGCTTGGTCACCTCCGCGTAGTCCCAGGCGGCCGCCAGCACCTCGGCGACCTTCCAACGGGTGTTGATCGGGACGAGTTCGTCCCGGAGTTCGTCGTCGGGGGCGTGGAGCGAGACCGCGAGGGTCACCGGCAGCTCCTCGGCCGTCAGTTTCCGGATCTGGGGCACCAGGCCGACGGTCGAGACCGTCACGTGCCGGGCCGACAGGCCCACCCCGTCGGGGACCGGGGAGGTGATCAGACGCAGGGCCTTCTGGAGCCGGGGCCAGTTCGCCATCGGCTCGCCCATGCCCATGAAGACGATGTGGGACAGGCGCCCCAGGCCGCGCTCGGCGGCGATGCGGGCGCAGGCCACGACCTGGTCGACGATCTCGGCGGTGGTGAGGTTGCGTGTCAGGCCGCCCTGGCCGGTGGCGCAGAACGGGCAGGCCATCCCGCAGCCGGCCTGAGAGGACACGCAGGCGGTCACCCGGTCCGGATACGCCATGATGACGCTCTCGACCAGGGCGCCGTCGTGGAGCCTCCAGACCGCCTTGACGGTCTTCCCGCCGTCGCAGTCGTCGAGGCGCACCGCGTCCAGCAGGCGCGGCAGCAGGGCCTCGCCGATCGTCTCGCGGGCGGCGGCGGGCAGGTCGGTCATCAGGGTCGCGTCGCCGACGTGGCGCCCGAAGTACTGGTTGCGCAGTTGCTTGGCTCGGAAGGCGGGCTGCCCGATCTCGGACAGCGCAGACTCGCACCCCGCCAGGTCCAGGTCGGCGAGGTGCACAGGCGCCTTCTTGCGCGGGCGCGGCTCGGTCAACGTGAGTGCTATAGACATGTCATGACCTAGTCTCGCATGCGACGCGCCAAGCCCGCCAACCCCAGATCGCGGTTTTCACCCCGAGCTCTCCTCCCTCTGCTCCACCGATCAGGACAATCACCCGAGTAGGTAGCCGAACCACACATAGGCCACCGGCGCGACCATGAGGATGGAGTCCAGGCGGTCCATGACCCCGCCGTGCCCCGGGATGAGATTGCTCATGTCCTTGATGCCGAGGTCCCGCTTCAGCAGCGAGACGGACAGATCCCCCAACGTAGCGGCCAGGGCCGCGCAGACGCCGAACGCCACGCCCATCGGAAGGCTGACCCCGAACACGAGCCAGAGGGTCAGACCGGCCCCGGCGGCTGCCGCCACGACCGACCCGGCCAGGCCCTCCCAGGACTTCTTAGGGCTGATCTTGGGCGTCATCTGGTGGCGGCCGAACAGGACACCGGCGGTGTAGCCGCCGGTGTCGGACAGGACCACGGTGAACAGCATGATCAGCACCTGGGCGGCGCCGGTCTCGAGGCCGAAGCCGAACAGTTCGGCCTCCCCGGCGGTCGAGGTGGCGAGCAGCATCACGAACCCGGCCAGGAACGGCACCTGCACCAGCACCAGCGAGCCGGCCGGGACGTCGGCCCGGTAGCCGGTGGCGCCCTCGGCCAGGCGCCACACGAACAGGGCCGCCACGCCCACGGCGGTGCCGAGCAGCAGCCCGGTGGCGCCGCCGTACCAGGCCAGGACCACGATGAGCGCACCGGCGGCGGCCAGCGGGATCACCGGGACGTTCCTGCCGCCCCTGCGCATCGCCGATCCCGTCTCCCAGCAGGCGACCGCCACGGCGATCATGGCCAGGCCGAGGAAGGCGATCGGGCGGATCAGCAGGGAGGCGAGGACGACGGCGGCCAGTCCTAGGCCGACGCCGATCGCCACCGGCAGGTTGCGGCCGGGCGAAGGGCGGCGCCGGCCCTCGGGGGCTGGATCGGGGTCGGGCTCGGCGGTGTCGGAGTGCCGCCCCTCCCCGTCGGGCGACGGGTGGGAGCGACCGCCGGGGGGACCGTCGGGGAGTGCGCTCATCAGATCTCGAGCAGTTCGGACTCTTTGGAGCTCATCAACTCGTCGACCATGCCGGTGAAGCGGCCGGTGAGGTCGTCGAGTTCCCTCTCCGCGGTGTGGCCCTCGTCCTCGGACGCCTCGCCGTCCTTGACGAACTTGCCGATCTCGTCCTTGGCCCGGCGGCGGATGTTGCGGATGGCGATCTTGGCGTCCTCGCCCTTGGTGCGGGCGACCTTGACCATCTCGCGACGGCGCTCCTCGGTCATCGGCGGGAGGTTCAGTCGCAGCTGGGTTCCCTCGTTGGAGGGGTTGACGCCGAGGTCGGAGTTGCGGATGGCGTCCTCGATGTCCTTGATCTGCGAGGCGTCGAACGGCTTGACCAGCACCATCCGAGGCTCGGGGATGGCGATCGAGGCCACCTGGTTGAGCGGCGTCTGTGCGCCGTAGTACTGGACGGTGACCCGGTTGAACATGGCAGAGGAGGCGCGGCCCGTCCGAATGGCGCCGAACTCCTCCTTGGCGTGCTCGATGGCCCGCTCCATTTTCTCCTCGGCTTCGAGGAGGCTATCGTCGATCACGGCTCTACTCACATTCTCTTGCGGCCTGACAGCACTTCTGACCGTACCGTTCTGCTATGGCCCGTCTGCACAAGGAAGAGCGTTCACTCTGACTAGGGGTGCGGGTGGGGCGACAGTTGTGGGTGGATGAGGGTGCCGAGTTTCTCGCCGACTATGGCGCGGCGGAGGTTGCCCTCGCCCTCGACGCCGAACACCAGCATCGGCAGGCCGTTGTCCTTGCAGAGGCTGAAGGCGGTCTGGTCGACGACCATGAGCTCGCGCTTGAGGGCCTCCTCGAAGGTGAGGTCGTCGAGCCGCTGGGCGTCCCGGTCGACCCGGGGGTCGGCGGTGTAGACCGCGTCGACGCCGTTCTTGCTCACCAGCACGACCTTGGCGCCGATCTCGAGGGCGCGCTGGGCGGCGACGGTGTCGGTGGAGAAGTAGGGCAGGCCGGCTCCGGCGCCGAAGATGACCACCCGGCCCTTCTCGAGGTGGCGGATGGCGCGGCGCGGGATGTAAGCCTCGGCCACCTGGGCCATGGAGATGGCGGTCTGGACGCGGGTGTCGACGCCCTCCTGCTCCAGGAAGTCCTGGAGGGCCAGCGAGTTCATGACGGTGCCGAGCATGCCCATGTAGTCGGCGCGGGCCCGGTCCATGCCGCGCCGCTGGAGCTCGGCGCCCCGGAAGAAGTTGCCGCCGCCGACGACCACGGCGACCTGCACTCCGGCGGCCACGCCGGCGGCGATCTGGCGGGCCACCCCCTGGACGATGTCGGGGTCGACGCCGACGGCGCCGCCGCCGAAGGCCTCCCCGGACAGTTTCAGCACGACCCGGCGGTATGTGGCTTCACTCATGGCGCTCCCCCTGCTGTGGCTGCTCGGCTCCGGACATGGAACGAGGCGGCGGCATCTACGCCGCCGCCTCCTCCATATGCAATACGGCTGGAGCCAGTGTAGTCGGCGGTCTATGACCGGAGACTACTCCTGGCCGACCTCGAAGCGGAGGAAGCCCGTCACCTCGGTGCCGGCCTCCTTCAGGACCTGCTGCACGGACTTCTTGTTCTCCTTGACGGAGGCCTGCTCGAGCAGGCAGAAGTCCTTGAAGTAGGCGTTGACCTTGCCTTCGACGATCTTGTCCCAGGCGCGCTCGGGCTTGCCCTCTTCCTTGGCGGTCTCGAGGGCGATGCGCTTCTCGTTCTCGATCACGTCGGCGGGCACCTCGTCGCGGGCCAGGTACTTCGGACGCATGGCGGCGGCCTGCATGCCGACCTGGCGGGCGACCTCGACGTCGCCGGAGTAGGCGACGAGGATGCCGACCGCCGGAGGCAGGTCGGCGGCCTTGCGGTGCATGTAGACGGCGACCTCGCCCTCGAGCGAGCCGACGCGGCCCACGACGATCTTCTCGCCGAGCTTCGCGGACTCCTCGGCGACGGTCTCGGCCACGGTCTTGTCGCCGAGCTTGGCCTCGGCGAAGGCCGCGGTGTCGGCCGGGCGGGTCTCGGCGGCGAGCTCGACCAGGGTCTGGGCGAGCTCGATGAAGGGTCCGCTCTTGGCGACGAAGTCGGTCTCGCAGAGCAGTTCCAGCAGCGTGCCGTCCGACTGCGCCACCAGCCCCTGGGCGGTGGTGCGCTCGGCCCGCTTGCCGACGTCCTTGGCTCCCTTGATGCGCAGGGCCTCGAGGGCGACGTCGTAGTCGCCGTCCGCCTCTTCGAGGGCCTTCTTGACGTCCATCATCCCCGAGCCGGTGGCTTCGCGGAGCTTCTTGACGTCAGCCATCGTGAAGTTGGCCATTGCTCCCCTTCTTACTTCTTGTCGGATTCTTCGACGACCGCTTCGCCCGCGGGCTCGACGACCTTCTCCGTGTCTTCCTTGTTCTCGGCCTCGAGGAGGTCCTTCTCCCATTCGGCCAGGGGCTCGCCTTCGGCCTTGCCGGCCTCGGCCTCGCCGCCGCCGGAGCGGGCCATCAGGCCCTCGGCGACGCCGTCGGCGATGATCTTGGTCAGCAGCGCGACCGAGCGGATCGCGTCGTCGTTGCCGGGGACCGGGTGGTCGACCTCGTCGGGGTCGCAGTTGGTGTCGAGGATCGCGACGACGGGGATGCCCAGCTTGCGGGCCTCGTCGACGGCGATGTGCTCTTTCTTGGTGTCGACGATCCAGATCGCCTGCGGGGTCTTCTCCATGTCGCGGAGGCCGCCGAGCGTGCGCTCGAGCTTGTCCTTCTCGCGCATGAGCTGGAGCATTTCCTTCTTGGTGCGGTTGGCCGCACCGTTGGCCTCGAGGATCTCGAGCTCCTTGAGACGCATCAGGCGCTTCTGGATGGTCTGGAAGTTGGTGAGCATGCCGCCGAGCCAACGGTGGTTGACGTAGGGCATGCCGACGCGGGTGGCCTGCTCGGCGACGGCCTCCTGGGCCTGCTTCTTGGTGCCGACGAAGAGGACCTCGCCGCCCTCGGCGACGACGTTCTTGACGAAGTCGTGGGCCTTCTCGGCGTAGTCGACCGTCTGGCGCAGGTCGATGACGTAGATCCCGTTGCGATCGGTGAGGATGTAACGCTTCATCTTCGGGTTCCAGCGACGGGTCTGGTGCCCGAAGTGCACGCCGCTCTCGAGCAGCGCCCTCATGGTGACAACCGACACGGTTGTAGTCCTTTCTTTCCCTGGTTGACAGCGGGAGCGCCCCGGATCGGGGCTCCCGCACCTGGCGCCCGCCTCGGCGGTCATGCAACCGGAAATTCCGGACCTGGGAGACCGCTACGGCCAGACCTCGCCCTTTGCTGGAATGCATTGGATTGGTTCGACCGCGGCGAGCGCGCGAAGTCGGTGCGGCACGCGGAGGTGCCATACCGCTGATGACAGTGTACTCAGGGGCCGGGTCCTGGCGCGCGGGCGGTGGAGCCCAGTGATTGGAGATACGCGGGACCCGAACCCGAAAAGGCCACGTATATCGTTATGTATCAGCAGGTCGCAAAGGTGATATTAGGAGTTATCCACAGGCAAGGACTTTTTCTTGCCGATCGGGGACGAACGGCCGGACCATTGAGCCATGCGTCGACTACACACAGCGATCGTCACGATATTGGTCACCGGTTCCCTGCTGGCCGCGACCGCGATTCTCCACCCGACCGTCGCCGAGGCCGCCGCCGGCCCGGCCGATGCGGTCCCCGGCACGCCCAGCGGGACCTGGCCGGCCCCGGCGGGCCCGCTCGATCCGGTGGTCGGATTCGACCCGCCGCCCGCGCCGTGGCTGGCCGGCCACCGGGGGGTCGACCTCGCCGCGGCCGCCGGGCGCGAAGTGGTCGCGGCCGGTCCCGGGACGGTCGTGTTCGCCGACGAGCTGGCCGGGCGGGGAGTGGTCAGCATCGACCATCCCGGCGGCCTGCGCACCACCTACGAACCGGTCGCGCCAGTCGTGAAGCCGGGCGAGCCGGTCTCGGCCGGGCAGGTGATCGGGCTCCTGGAACCCGGTCACGCCTCCTGCCCCGGCCGGTCCTGCCTGCACCTGGGCCTCAAGCGCGGCCCGGTCTACCTCGACCCGATGCTGCTGTTCGGGTCGGGCCTGGTCCGGCTGCTCCCGCGATGAGCATCCGGCAGGTCAGCCCGAGCCGCCTGGGGCGGCTCGGCGAGCAGTACGCGGCGCTGCACCTGCGCCGCGACCGGATGCAGGTCCTCGACCGCAACTGGCGGCACCGGCTCGGCGAGATCGACCTCGTGGCCCGGCAAAAGGACACGGTCGTCTTCTGCGAGGTCAAGACCCGCCGCTCGACCCGCTACGGCGGCCCGCTGGAGTCGGTCGACGCCGCAAAGCTCGACCGCGTCGAGCGCCTGGCGCGGGCCTGGCTGCGCGAGCACTGCCGCCACGACCAGCCCTGGCGCGTCGACCGGATCGCGCTGACCGTCGTCGACGCCCGCCGCATCAAGCTCGAACACCACTGGGGGAAGCAATGGGATACAGCCGCACCGACACCGTCTGCATGATCGGCACCGCCGGGGTCGTGGTCACCGTCGAGGCCTCGGTCTTCAAGTCCGGCGGCAAGCACGCCGACACCGTCCGCATGTCGGGCCTGCCCGACAGCGTCGTCAACCAGGCCCAGACCCGGGTCCGCTCGGCCATGGCCAACTCGTCACTACGCTTCCCGGACAAGTCGGTCTCGGTGAACTTCGTCCCGGCCTCGCTGCCGACCACGGGTTCGGCCGCCGACCTGGCGCTGGCGATCACGATCATGACCGCCGACGAGATGGTCCCCGGGGACCGGCTGACCGGCGCGGTCCTGCTCGCCGAGCTCGGCCTCGACGGGAGCCTGCGGTCGGTGCCCGGCACGCTCCCGGCGCTGCTGGAGGCCCGCCGGGCCGGGTTCGCCACCGCGATCGTCTCGCCCGAGAACGCCGACGAGGCCGCCCTGGTCGACGGCCTCACCGTCCTGGCCCCGCGCAACCTGGCGGCCCTGGTCGCCTGGCTGCACGGGCAGGCCGACCTGGAGCCGGCCGCGCCGGGCCGGACCGCCCCGGCCCCCGCCCTGCCGGACCTGGCCGACCTGCGCGGCCAGCCGCGGGCCCGGCGCGCGCTGGAGATCGCCGCCGCCGGCGGCCACCACATGTTCATGGTCGGGCCGCCGGGAGCCGGGAAGACCATGCTGGCCGAGCGGCTGCCTTCGATCCTGCCGCCGCTGACCGACGACGAGGCGGTCGAGGTGACCTCGCTGTACTCGCTGCGGGGCCGCTTCACCGGCGGATCGGCCGAGCTGATCCGGGCCGCCCCGTTCGAGGCCCCGCACCATTCGATGACCATCCAGGCGCTCATCGGCGGCGGCCGCCACCCCGGCCCCGGCTCGCTGGCCCTGGCCCACCGGGGCGTCCTGTTCGTGGACGAGGCCCCCGAGTGGCGGCGGGAGGTCCTCGATTCGCTGCGGCAGCCGCTGGAGAGCGGCGAAGTGCTGGTGCGCCGGGCCGAGAGCACGCTCAGGTATCCGGCCCGGATGCTGCTGGTGCTGGCCGCCAATCCGTGCCCGTGCGCGCCGACCCGGCCGATCGAATGCCGATGTCCCCCAGGGGAGCGCAAACGCTATTTCGGGCGCATCTCCAGACCACTGCGCGACCGGATCGATCTGCGCATCGACGTGGAGGCGCCAGCGGCTTCGGCGATCCTGGCCGACGTGGCCGACGCCGAGCCGTCCGGGCCGGTGGCCAAGCGGGTCGCGCTCGCCCGCGAGATCGCCGCCGCCCGCTGGTCCGGGGCCGGGGAGAGCTGGAGGCTCAACAGCGAGGTCCCGGGCCCGGCGCTGCGTTCGCCGCAGTGGCGGCTCCCGGCCGCGGCCACCGGGACCGCCGACGGGCTGCTGCGCAAGGAGCGCATCACCGCTCGCGGCTACGACCGCATCCTCAAGCTCGCATGGACCCTCGCCGACCTGCGCGGCCACGACCGGCCGACCGCCGACGACATCGATTCCGCCGCCGAGCTGCGCCTCGGCTACACGATCACCTAGGAGGGTCCGTGACGAGTCTTCCCGACGACCCGCGCCAGGCGCTGATGCTGCTGTCCTCGATCGTCGAGCCCGGCGACGGCGAGCTCGACGACCTGCTGGGCGAGGTCGGGCCGGTGGCGGCGGTCGAACGCATCTGGTCGGGGGACGTCCCCGAACGGCTGGGCCGCATCACCGGCGCGACCGTGGCGTGCACTCCGAATCCGGCCGGGCGCGCCGCCGACCTGGTCTCGGCGACCGAGCACGCCGGGGCGAGGGTCCTCGTCCCCGGCGACCCGGACTGGCCCGAGCAGCTGCGCGATCTGCTGCTGGTCTGCGACGCCGACGAGCCGCATCTGCGGCCGCCGCGGTGCCTGTGGGTGAAGGGCCGGGGCTCGCTGGCGTCCGTGTGCCGGCGGTCGGTGGCCATCGTGGGCGCGCGGGTCGCCAGCGAGTACGGCGAGCACCTGGCGGACGACTTGGCCGCGGACCTGTCCGAGGCGGGCTGGACGATCGTCTCCGGCGGCGCGCTGGGCATCGACCGGGCCGCCCATCTGGGTGCGATCGCGCGCGGCGGGCCGACGGTGTCGGTCGTGGCCTCCGGGGTCGAGCAGCCATATCCGGCGGCGAACCGCTCGATGTTCGACCTGGTGGTCGAGTGCGGGCTGCTGGTCAGCGAGTGGCCGCCGGGGGCCTCGCCGATGCGGCACCGGTTCCTGACCCGCAATCGGGTGATCGCGGCCCTGGCGGCCGGGACGGTCGTGGTCGAGGCCGGGGTGCGCTCGGGAGCCCGGAACACCGCCCGGCACGCGGCCGAGCTGGGGCGGGTGCTGATGTTCACGCCGGGCCCGGTGACCTCCTCGCATTCGGTGGGCGTGCATCAGTTGGCGCGCGAGCCGTGGGAGGCGCGGCTGGTGACCCGCGCCGAGGAGGTGATCGAGGACCTGACCGGGATCGCCGGGCCGATGGCGACGCCGCCGCCCTCGCCACGGAGGCCGTTCGACAGCCTGACCGAGATCGAGGCCCGGCTGGTCGAGGCGCTGCCGCGAGGCTACGTGGTCGAGGACGTCAGGCTCGCGGCCGCGGCGGGCGTGCCGGTGCCCAAGGCGGCCGAGGCGCTGGAGAAGCTGCGCTCGGACGGGTGGGTCGAGCTGCTGGAAGGGAGGTGGCGACTGGCCAGATGAGGGACGTGCCCCGAGCGGTCAGCAGGGACCGTCCTCGCCGTGGGGGTAGTCCACGGTGACGGTGCGGGGGTTCTCGAGTTCGGCGCGGGGCGCCCAGCATTCGTAGACGCCTCGTTCGACGCAGGCGGCGCCGGTGGTCATGGCCGACTCGACGTCGGGCTGACGCAGCCGCAGCCGCACCCAGTCCTCGTTGCGGCCCAGGACCAGGACTTCGGTGTCGCGCCAGCGGGCCTTGGTGTAGAACCGCTGGGGCCGCTTGACCGGATTGCGGCTGGCGGCGCCGCGCACGTAGGCGCTGAAGCCGTGACCGGGGTCGGCGGTGACCGGGACGCGGTCGCCCTCGTGCTCGCCGGTGAGCCCGGCGTGGATGGCCGGGTCGACCCGGAACAGGGCCCGCCCGCTCTCGGTGCCGGGGATGCGGCTGACCAGGTCGCGGTGCCGGGCTCCGGACACGCGGTCCCAGACGTTGGTCTGCGGCTGGTACTGGAACAGCGCGATCTGGTGGCCCTCGGCGGTGTAGGCGAGGATCTCGGCCCGCGCCGTCAGCGGCAGGTCGGCCAGGTTCGCGCTGGCGAACTCGGGGATCAGATGGTTGCCGCTGGGCACGAAGCCGGTGCCCAGGACCATCGAGCCGCGCCGCTCGCGGCCGGGCATGGACACCAGGCCCGGGAAGTGGACCGCCTCGGTGCTGACGTAGTCGCACGAGCATATGGCCTTCCAGCGCAGGGCGAAGACGACGTCGGAGACGTTGTCCGGATCGCCCGCCAGGATCACCCGGTCGGCGGGGGTGCGCAGGTGGGCCACGTCGAACTCGCGGAAGCACACGCCGCTGACCAGCGGCGAACTGGTCAGCTGCCGGGCGACCTGGTGGCGGCTCAACGGCTTGATCATGCGGGTGCCGACGTCGATGAAGGCCGTCGCGCGCACGGTCGAGACCAGGGCGCGCTCGGCGCCCTCGATGCGCGGGTTCTGGCTGAACTGGTGAACGGTCTGGAAATCGGCGCCCGGCATGACCGGGACCGAGACCGGGGCGACCCCGGCCCGCAGCAGCTCCGCGCCGGCACTGGCCACTTCGGAGGCGTGGACGTACCGGTGGAAGGACCGGCCGCTGGGCTGGAATCCGTTCTCCTGGGTGTCCGAATAGAGTTCGAACGCCGCGCCTCCGGCGACGGGTCGGGCCGAATAGCGCCTGTCGTGCCAGACGATCTCGGTGATTGAACTCGAGGTTGCCGGGGCCTGCATATTGCGGAGCCTATCGAGATCGGGGAAAGCTCAGGTTAACCGAGATTGAACAGCACAATCCGGGTACGACTCGGAGCGCTCACATGGTCTCCGTGACCTTTTTGAGACCGCGTGGCGCATCGGGATTCTCGCCGCGCCCTATCGCCAGATGGAGCGCGAGTTGCTGCAGGGGAAGAATGTCGAGAATAGCCGCTAGGCGCTCGTCGACCGCGGGGGTCCTCAGCCTGGCGGTCTGACCAGGAAGATCGGCCGCCCCGACCACGACCACGTCGGCGCGCTGGCGGCCGAGCTGGCTGAGCACGTTCCACATGGCGTGGCCGCCGGGGCCGGAGCCGACCACGGCCAGCACCGGCACACCGGGGTCGGTCATGGCCAGCGGCCCGTGGAGCAGGTCGGCGCCGGAGAAGGCCAGCGACGGCAGGTAGGAGGTCTCCATGAGCTTGAGCGCGGTCTCGCGAGCGGTGGGGTAGGCGTAGCCGCGGCCGGTGGTCACGAACCGCTCGGCGAAGCGGTAGCGGCCGGCCAGCTCGTCGGCGTCGGAGCCGTCGAGGACGTCGTGGGCGAGCTCGGGGAGTTTCTCGAGCGCGGCCGACTCGGCGGGGTCGACGCGGCCGGTGCCGCTGCGCACGCCCTCAATGAGCAGCAGGAGGGTGAGCAGCTCGGCGGTGTAGGTCTTGGTGGCGGCGACGGCGCGCTCGTGGCCGGCGCGGACGTCGAGGTGGAGTTCGGCCTCGGCCGCCAGGGGCGAGTCGGGGGCGTTGGTCACGGCCAGGGTGAGCGCGCCCGAGGCGCGGGCGGCGGCCAGGACTTGGGCGAGGTCGGGCGAGCCGCCGGACTGGCTGACGGCGATGACGAGGCTGCCGGACCAGTCGGGCCGCGAGTCGTAGACGGTGACCACCGAGGGGCTGGCGAGTCCGGCGGGCAGGCCGAGGCGGATCTCGGTCAGGTAGGCGGCGTAGAGGGCGGCGTGGTCCGAGGTGCCGCGGGCGGTGAACACGATCGACCGGGGGCGGTATTCGGCGATGCGGGCGGCCACGGCGGCGATCTCGTCGGAGCCGCGGTCGAGGATGCCGGCCAGGACCTCGGGCTGCTCGGCGATGTCGGCGGCCATGCCTGCGCCGGGGGTCGGCGCGGTCGCCTCGGTTTCGCCGCTGGGGGGCTGGTTCACGTCTTGCTCCTCGTGCGCGTACTGCCAAATATTAAATAAACCTTCATAATGAGCGTAGTCGACCCGCCGACGCGGCGTCCACCTGCCACCCAGACGAGATTAGCTCCGCCTCGGCGGCGCCCGGGCGGCGATTTGGACAAGCTTGTGCTCACGCCTTCGGAGTCGCCGGGACAATGCCGGTATGGTTGACCCCTGCAAAACCACCGACCAAGGAGGAGCGATGGCCAAAGCCGCTCGCAAGCGCAAGGCGCGCAAGAAGAAGTCCGCGAACCACGGGAAGCGGCCGAACAGCTAGCGGATTGCGGGGCGGATTCGCGGTAATCCTGCCCGCCCCGCGATTGCACCGGCCGGACCAGGTCACGAACGAAATTGCCCAGATGACTGAAGCGCCGCGCGAAGCGCGCGACAAGAACCAGCCCAGCACCCGCGAGCGAATTCAGCAAATAGCTATTTCGCTGTTCAGCGAGATGGGGTATGAACGCACGTCCCTACGGGAGATCGCCGAGCGTCTCGGTGTGACCAAGGCCGCCCTCTATTACCACTTCAAGACGAAGGAAGACATCGCGGCCAGCTTCTTCGACTCCTACGCCGAAGATGTCGACCGGATCTGCGAATGGGGCGAGGCGGAGCCTCGGACCATCGAGACGCGCATCGAGATCCTGCGACGCTACGCGGAGGTCATCCGCACCCACGTCGAGGTCCTGCGGTTCCAGCAGTTCAACCTGGCCGCCCTGACGCGCCTGGACCGGGGTTCGCTCTTCCGCCAGCGCCTGCTCAGGCTTCACTCGCTGCTGGCCGACGAGGACGACGAGCTGCTCCACCGCATGCGGGCCTGGGACGCCCTGACGACCCTCTACAGCAACTGGATCACCTTCCCGCGCACGGTCGACTCCGACCAGGAGGTGCGGGAGGCGTCGCTCCGGATCGCCATCCGGCTGCTGGAGGCGAACGAACGCGAGAAGAAAGAGCCGAGCGCCGGCTGAACCCGAGGCACGGCCGGCGGCCGGGCCGCCGGTCGGTCTCTAGCGTTCGCGCTCGGCGGTCTCGGTGAGCGTCTCGCGGGCCTGCTCTATGGCGTTCAGCTTCGCGCGGAGGCGCTCTTTGACGTCGCCCGGGGCCTTCTCCTGGCTGCAGCACCGGTGGACCAGCGAGCGCACTTCCTGCTCGATGCCGTACTCCGAGAGACACGGCGAGCACTCGTCCAGGTGGGCCCGGATGACCGAGCGCCGGACTTCGGAGCACTCGTTGTCGATGTAGAGGTAGACCTCTTCGAGCACCTCGCGACAGTCGACTTCCGGCTTCGCCGATTCTGGGCCGATCACTGCTGTCCCTCCCGTGCGGTCGAGAGGCCACGCTCGGAGGCGTAGGCGCTCAGCATCTCGCGCAGTTGACGGCGGCCCCGGTGGAGCCGCGACATGACCGTGCCGATCGGGGTCCTCATGATGTCGGCGATCTCCTTGTAGGAGAAACCCTCGACGTCGGCCAGGTAGACGGTGAGCCGGAAGTCCTCGCCGAGGCGCTGGAGCGCCTCCTTGACGTCCGAGTCCGGCAGGTGGTCGAGCGCTTCGGCCTCGGCCGAGCGCAGGCCGGTCGGGCTGTGGGATTCGGCGTCGGCCAGTTGCCAGTCGGTGATCTCGTCGGTCGGCGAGGTCTGCGGCTGACGCTTCTTCTTGCGGTAGGAGTTGATGTAGGTGTTGGTGAGGATCCGGTACAGCCACGCCTTGAGGTTGGTGCCCTCGCGGAACTGGTGGAACTTGGAGTAGGCCTTGAGGTAGGTCTCCTGCACCAGGTCCTCGGCGTCGGCCGGGTTCCGGGTCATGCGCAGCGCCGCACCGTAAAGCTGGTCGATCAGGGGCATGGCGTCGCGCTCGAAGCGCTTGCGCCGCTCCTGGGCCGTCTCGCTGCTTGGCTCCGACACCGTCTCCCTCTCGTCGAGCATCGTCTCCGAGCCTACGGCAGCGGTGTCGGTACCGACTGAGGAAATACGCGTGGCAGTGACGTCGTCCTCGGCACTGGGGGCCCACTCGGGCCCGCGCAGCAGCGCCGCCACGCGCTCGTCGTCGCTGCGCCGAGACTGTCGCACAGTCATCATCATGCGGGTGCGCTCCTTCCGGGAGACTCGAACCGAACAACGCACCGACCCCTCCGTTCATTCCGCGACCCCGGCCACACCCCGCCGACCAGGCCGCAAGTCGGCGACTCTCGAGAGAATTCTCCGAGAAGGTGACTTTTTGGAGTGAATGAGTGACTTTGCGTACCGAGGCTCGTTATGTTGATTGGGCCCTCGAGGGGCCCTTGCGCGCGGCGAGATTTCGACGTGCGAACTCCCAGTACCTGCCCCGGGTCGGCGGACCTGACACCGCCGTCGGCCCGGGGAGGTCTCCCACTCCGAATCCCCCCTCCCGCTCGAGAGACCCAGAGGAACAAGAGACCGCGACGCCCGGGGAGGGCATCGCGGCCGTTCTCTTGGTTCCCTTCCGAGATCAAGCCCCCACAGCAAGGGGGTTGATGTCCTTCCACGCCTCGATCATGGCCCGGCGCTCGCGGGGGGCGGTCGCCCCCCAGATGCCGTGGCGGTCTCGGGCCTCGAGGGCCCTGACCAGGCATGGGGTTCTGACCGGGCAGGACGCGCAGATGGCGAGGGCCTCATCCACGGGCTCCCGGGGCTCGGGGAACATCACGTCCGGATCGGCCTCGGCGCAGTTTCCCTGGCGCAACCAGTGGTCCGCGCTCATCCGGTAGCTGCCCTTGACCTCGTTCCGGTACTTGGTCGCGTCGAGCAACCGGGGGTCCGTCCGGACTCTGTCGACCTCTTCGGCTCGGATACGCCGCATCTCTGCCTCCCTTTGCCGTAGCCGCCGACCTCCCACTCCAGGGCACCGGGGGGATCCGCTACTCACCATCGGCGGCTTCTAACACGAAAGATCGACGTCGTGGGCCCCAGATACCGTTCAGGGTGAGTGACAGATCTCACAACCCAGGAAGGGTGGATGGGCCTTCGGGGGCATCAACCGGGCGAATCAAATCCGGCCCGTCGTTGCCCGTGCGGCCGACCGCACGGCCTACCTTTCGGATCTCCAGCTCCTCGGGCACCGTCGGCTCGGGGCCCGCCAGCAGCTCGGCCTCATCGGCGTCCTCCTCCCCCAGCCAGGCCGAGAACCGTTCGGGCGGAAGGATGTACGGCATCCGGTCGTGCACGGACTCCATCGCCTCCCCCATCGCCGGACAGGTCAGGATCGTGAAGCTCAGCAGGCTCGCGTCACCGCGGTTCCAGCTCTCCCACAGTCCGGCGAACACGACTCCACCCGGACGAGTGAAGAAATAGGGCTGCTTGCCGCCGCCGGGGAGCTTGCGCCACTCGTACCACCCGTCGGCCGGGACCAGCGCGCGCCGCGCGGCGAACGGCCGCCGATATGCCTTCGAGGTGGCCACGGTCTCGATGCGGGCGTTGAACATCCGGGTGCCGATCCCCGGGTCCGAGGCCCACGGCGGGATCAGGCCCCACCGGGCCGACTCCAGCACGGTCCCGTCCCGGCTCTTCGAGCGCCGCACCACCGGGGCCGGCGAGGTCGGCGCTATGTTCCAGCTCGGCGACCACTCGCCGCCGATGAGGTCCTCGACTTCGAACAGCGCCGCCATCGAGGCGCTGGACTTGCTGTTGGCGTACCTTCCGCACATGAGCCCACGCTAACGCCGGACACCGACAATCCGGTCGGCCGACGCCAAGACACTAGAATGGCCGAGTGACAGGAACCGCCGCTCCGAAACAACGCCGCTGGACTCCGCCGTACGCGACCGACCGGCTCGACGCCGTCGTGCGCGTGCCCGGCTCCAAGTCGATGACCGCCCGCGCCCTCGTCCTCTCCGCCCTCGCCGAGGGCCCCTCAACGATCCGGCGACCCCTGCACTCGCGCGACACGCTCCTGATGGTCGAGGCGCTCCGCTCCCTCGGCGTCACCGTCGACACCGCCGACCCCGAGCTGTGGCGGGTCGAGCCAGGCCCGCTGCGCGGCGGGACCGATGTCGACTGCGGCCTGGCCGGGACCGTCATGCGCTTCCTGCCGCCGGTGGCCGCCCTCGCGGACGGCCCGGTCGCCTTCGACGGCGACCCGCACGCCCGCAAGCGCCCCAACGACGGCGTCATCTGGGCCCTGCGCGATCTCGGTGTCAAGGTCGACGACGGCGACCGGGCCGCCCTGCCGTTCACCGTCAAGGCCAAAGGCGGCGTCACCGGCGGCGGACTGGAGGTCGACGCTTCCAAGACCTCGCAGCTGATCAGCGCCCTGCTGATGGCCGCCCCCCGCTTCAAGCGCGGGCTCGACCTGCGCCACGTCGGCGACCGCCCGGTTCCCAGCCGGCCCTACCTCGACATGGTCGTCCAGATGCTCCGGCAGGCCGGGGCCGAGGTCGACGACTCCGAGGAGGACCGCTGGCGGGTCGAGCCGGGAAGCCTGCGCGGACGCGAATGGGTCATCGAGCCCGACCTACAGAACGCCGCGCCGTTCCTGTGCGCCGCAGTCGCCGCCGGCGGCCGCGTCACCGTGCTGGACTGGCCCACCGAGACCACCCAGGCCGGTGACCGCATCCGCGAGATCCTCGTGGAGATGGGCTCCCGCGTGGAGTGGGCCCGCGGCGGTCTCACCATCGTGGGCGCGCCCGCGGTCCTGCCGGTCCACCTCGACCTGGCCGACGCCTCCGAGCTGACCCCCTCGCTGGCGGCGCTGTTCGGCATCAACCGCGGTCCCTCCTCGATCCACGGCGTCGCCCACATCAGGGGCCACGAGACCGACCGCATCGCCGCCCTGGCCAAGGAGCTCACCAAGCTCGGCGCCGACGTCGTCGAATACGACGACGGCCTCAAGATCGGCGGCCACGCCACCCGCCCGATGACCTGGGAGACCTACGCCGACCACCGCATGGCCCACGCCGGCGCCATCGTCGGCCTGGTCACCCCCGACTTCGAGGTCTCCGACGTCGCGTGCACCTCCAAGACCTGGCCGGAGTTCGCCGCCGTCTGGGAGCAGGCCATCCTCGGCCGAGGGAACGGTGCCGTTTGATGGTCCGCGGACTCCAGCGATCCGAGGAGGCCGGTGCCTAGTGCCGGGCCGTGACTGGGACCTCGACGAGGAGGACGTGCCGGTCCGCGCCGCGAGGCGCTCCCGGCCCCGGACCAAGATCCGCCCCAAGCACGAGCACGCCCGCACGGGCTTCGTGACCGCCGTCGACCGCGGCAGGTACACCTGTCTGGTCGACGGCACCGCCGTCACCGCCATGAAGGCCCGAGAGCTCGGCAAGCAGTCGATCGTCGTCGGCGACCGGGCCTTCCTGGTGGGCGACCTGTCCGGCCGAGAGGGCACCCTCGCGCGGGTCGTGCGCATCGCCGAGCGCCACGGCGAGCTGCGGCGCTCGGCCGACGACGAGAGCGCCACCGAGCGCGTCGTGGTCGCCAACGTCGACCAGCTGGTCATCGTCGCCAGCCTCATCGACCCGCCGCTGCGCTACGGCTTCGTCGACCGGTGCCTGGTGGCCGCCTACGACGCCGGGGTCGCCCCCGTGCTGTGCCTGACCAAGGCCGACCTGGGGCCCGAACTGATCGCCGAGGCCGAGTCCTACTACTCCCAGCTCGATCTGACCATGGTCACCATGCGGCCCGACGCTTCTCTGGACGAGTTGACCGATCTCCTGGCCGACAAGGAGAACGTGTTCTTCGGGCACTCCGGGGTCGGCAAGTCCACGCTCATCAACCGGCTCGTGCCCGGCGCCGACCGCGCCACCGCCGAGGTCCGCTCGATCGGCAAGGGCAGCCACACCTCCACCAGCACCGTCGCGCTCCACCTGCCCGGCGGCGGCTGGGTGATCGACACCCCCGGCGTGCGCTCGCTCGGGCTGGCCCATGTCACGGCCGACTCGATCATCAAGGCGTTCCCCGAGCTCGAGCGGATCGCCGCCGACTGCCCCCGGGGCTGCACGCACACCCCCGAGATCGGCGACTGCGCCCTCGACGCCGAGATCGGCCCCGACGACCCGCTGGGCGGCCGTCTGGCGTCCTTCCGCCGCGTGCTCGCCTCGCTGGCAGAGGCCGAGAACCGTTATTAAGTAGGATGAGCGCCATGTCCTCCTCTTATAACGACGATCTCGGGCTCGCCCACCTCTTGGCCGACTCCGCCGCCAGGATCGCCTCCGACCGGTTCCGCTCCTCGGATCTGCGGGTCTCCACCAAACCCGACATGACCGAGGTCTCGGACGCCGACACCTCCATCGAGGAGGTCATCCGCTCCACGCTCTCGCGCGCCCGCCCGAGGGACGGGGTGTTCGGGGAGGAGTACGGGGACAACCCCGGCGCCTCGGGCCGGAAGTGGATCGTCGACCCGATCGACGCGACCCGCAACTTCGTGCGCGGCGTGCCGATCTGGGCCACGCTCATCGCCCTGTTCGACCGCGGCGAGCCGGTCGTGGGCGTCGTCAGCGCCCCCGCGCTCGGGCGGCGCTGGTGGGCCATGAAGGGCGCCGGGGCCTTCGCCGGGCGCGATCAGCGCGCCGGCAAGAGGATCGAGGTCTCCAAGGTCGCCAAGCTGAGCGACGCCGCGGTGAGCATCTCCTCGATCAGCAGCTGGGACAAGGTCGACCGGCAGGGCGCGATGCTGGCGCTGCTGCACGAGGCCTGGCGCGAGCGGGGCTTCGGCGACTTCTACTCCTACTGCCTGCTGGCCGAGGGCAGCGTCGACATCGCCGCCGAGCCCGAGGTGGCGCTGTGGGACCTGGCGCCGCTGGCGCTGCTGGTCGAGGAGGCCGGAGGGACCTTCACCGACCTCAAGGGCCGCCCGGGGCCGGACGGCGGCACCGCGTTGGCCACCAACGGCCTGCTGCACGACCAGGCGCTGGAGCGCCTCGGCATCCGCAGCTGACGGTGCTACCGGCGGCTGTGGCGTCCGCCTCAAGCGCAAACGTCCATTCCAGGATTTAGGTGAGCCTCGCCTAAGCTCCTCGCGGAAAGCGGTCGCCAAGGCCGCTTCGCCCGGAGTGAGGAATGATCGGTGAACGCAGGAGTGCGAACGAGAACCGCCGCCGTCGGCGCGGCCGTGCTGTCGGCGGTGGCCCTGGCCGGCTGCGGCGAGTCCGAGCCGGTACCGGAGGCGATCGACGCGGCCGGCGAAGGTGAGACGGCCTATCCGCTGGTCGTCGACAACTGCGGCCAGGAGGTGACCTTCGACGCCGCCCCGCAGCGGGTGGTCTCCCTCGACCAGGACACCACCGAGATCCTGCTGTCCCTGGGCCTCGAAGACCGCATGGTCGGCACCGCCTCCTGGACCGACCCGGTCCGCGAGAACCTGGCCGAGGCCAACGCCGAGGTGCCGCGCCTGGCCGACGAGGCCCCGACCTACGAGATCGTCCTCGACACCGATCCGGACTTCGTGACCGCCGCCCACGGCCGCCACTACGTCGAGGGCGGCGTCGCCGAGCGCAGCCGCTTCGCCGAGACCGGGATCGAGACCTACCTCTCGCCGACCGACTGCGACGGCGACGTCAGCATCAACGGCGGCGGCACCCGCACCCGGCCGCTCACCGTCGACGTCATCTATCGGACGATCCGCGAACTCGCCGAGATCTTCGACGTCCAGAGCCGAGGCGAGACCCTGATCGCCGACCTCGAAGAGCGCCGCCAGACCGCCCTCGAGAGCATCGACGACTCCGGGCGGACGGTCGCGTTCTGGTTCGCCGACCTGAAGACCCCCTACATCGCCGGCGGACTGGGCTCGGCCGACCTGATGGCCACCGAGGTCGGCGCCGTCAACGTCTTCGCCGACCTCGACGACGACTGGCCCACCACCACCTGGGAGGAACTCGTCGAACGCGACCCCGACGTCCTCGTCCTCGGAGACCTGAGCCGGGAACGCTGGCCCGGCGACCAGTTGCAGGAGAAGATCGACTTCCTCCAGTCCGACCCGGTCGCTCAGAACCTCACCGCCGTCACCGAGGAGCGCTTCATCGCCCTCCACGGGGCCGAACTGAACCCGTCGATACGGACCATCGACGGCATCGAGGACCTCGCCGCAGGACTGGCCTCGTTCGAGGCCGAGCGGTGACACCGAGCCCGGTCCGGGACGCGGCCGAGACCGACCGGCCGCCCCCGACCGGGTCGCGGCCGCGGTTCCCGGGCGTCGGCCTGGGCGCGGCCGCGCTGCTGCTGGCCTCGATCGGGGCGGCGATCACCCTGGGCCCGGCCGACGTCTCCCTGGTCAATGTGCGCGACGTCCTCTTCAACCACCTCGGAGGCGCGGAGATCCCCGTGAGGGTCTCGAAGGAGGCGATCGTCTGGGACGACCGCTTGCCGCGCGCGCTGGTGGCCGCCGCCTGCGGTGCCGGTCTGGGCCTGTGCGGGGTCGTCCTCCAGTCGCTGCTGCGCAATCCGCTGGCCGATCCGTACGTGCTCGGGATCTCGTCGGGTGCTTCGACCGGCGCGGTCGTCGTCGGGATCCTGGGCGTCGGCGGGGCCGCGCTCGGCATCCCCGGGGGCGCGTTCATCGGCTCCGTGCTCGCCTTCGCCGTCGTCCTGCTGATCGCGCGGCTCGCCGGCGGGGGCGACGACAAGGTGATCCTGGCCGGGATCGCGGTCACTCAGTTGTTCTCGGCGCTGACCTCGTTCGTCATCTTCGCCTTCGCCGACTCGGACGCGACCCGCGGCGTGATGTTCTGGCTGCTGGGCTCGCTCGAGGGGATGCGGTGGAACGACGTCTGGCTGTGCGGCGCCGCTGTCGCCGCCGGGACGATGTTCTGCCTGTTCCGGGCCCCGGTCCTCGACGCGTTCGCGTTCGGCGACGACGTCGCCTCCTCCTTGGGCGTCTCCGTCCGGCGTTCGCGCGTCATGTTCATGACCGTCACCGCGCTGTTGACGGCGACGCTGGTCAGCATCTGCGGCGCCATCGGATTCGTCGGCCTCGTGCTCCCGCACGCGGCCCGCTTCCTCGTCGGACCGCTCCATGTGCGCCTGGTGCCGGTCACCGCGCTCATCGGAGCGGCCTTCATGGTGTGGGTCGACGCCGTGTCGCGGGTCGCCTTCTCTCCGTCGCCGCTGCCGGTCGGCGTCGGCACCGCCCTGGTCGGCGTGCCGATGTTCATCGCCATCATGTTCCGCCGCAGGAGGGCCGCGTGACACTCCAGACTCGCGAGGTCACCTGGAACCGCGGCGGCCGTCTCGTCGTCGACGGCGTCACGTTGCGCCCGCGGCAGGGGGAGACCATCGGACTGCTCGGCCCCAACGGGTCGGGGAAGTCCTCGCTCATCCGCCTGCTCTCCGGTGCGGTGAAGCCCTCCGCCGGGGTCGTCACGCTCGACGACAGGTCGCTCACGGCCGTCGCCCGGCGGGAGGCGGCGCGCGCCATCGCCACCGTGACCCAGCACGCCGACACGGTCGTCGACATCACGGTGCGCGACATCGTCGCCCTCGGTCGCATCCCGCACCGGGGCGTCTTCGGCGGCGACCGGCGATCGGACGCCGCGGCCGTCTCGGACGCCTTGGCGCGCACCGGGCTCGCGGACAAGGCGGCGGAGTTGTGGCACCGCCTCTCCGGCGGTGAGCGCCAGCGCGTCCACATCGCCCGCGCGCTGGCTCAGGAACCGCGGGAGCTGCTCCTCGACGAGCCCACCAACCACCTCGACATCCGCTACCAGCTCGAACTGCTCCAGTTGATCACCGAGCTGCCCGTCACCTCGGTCGTGGCGCTCCACGACCTCAATCTGGCCGGGATGTACTGCGACTCGCTGCTGGTCCTCAAAGATGGCCGCGCGGTGGCGGCGGGCGCCCCGGCCGAGGTCCTGACCCCCGATCTCATCGCCCACGTCTATGAGGTCGACGCCGCCGTCGCCGTCGACGAGGGCACGGGGCGGCCAACGATCGCCTTCAGTCCGCCCGGACGGAGGGCGAGCGCCGGCCGTTGACTCAGCGGCCCGGGACTACCGCTCGGCGAGGAACTTCAGGTGCTCGCCGCGCTGGTGGACTCCGCCGCCTTCGTGCTTGTTCCACGGCCACTCGGTGATGCGCTTCTCGCCCCGCCACCGGTTGTAGGCGGCGAAGACCGTCGAGGGCGGGCAGATGTCGTCCATCAGGCCGACCGAGTACAGCGCCGGGGCGGTGCCTCGGGCGGCGAAGTGGACGCCGTCGAAGTAGGCGAGGGTTCCGAAGACCTCCTCCTCGCGCAGGCGCTGCCCGGCCAGGAACTCGACCAGCTCCTGGTAGGGGAAGCCGTCGGTGATCTCGACGGCGCGGCGGAAGTGGGTCAGGAACGGCACGTCGACGATCGCCCCGGCCAGGTCGTCGCGCAGTCCGCCGACGGCCTGGGTGATGCCGCCGCCCTGGCTGCCGCCGGCCACGACCACGCGGTCGGCGTCGATCGCCTCGTGGCCCTTGGCGACGTCCACCGCGCGGTAGGCGTCGGTGAACACGCGCCGGTAGTAGTAGTGCTCGGGGGACTCGATGCCCTGGGTCATCCAGCCCTTGTTGGTCGGGCCGGTGCCTCCGTAGGGGTCGCCGGTGTCGCCGGGCTGCCAGTTGCCGTAGCCCTGGCCGCGCGTGTCCATCACCAGGTGGGCCCAGCCGGCCGCGGCGTACATGGTGTGGGCCCACGGCACCGAACGGCCGCCGGAGTAGCCGATGTACTCGACCACGCACGGCAGCGGCCGGTCGAGCCCCTTGGGCAGGACCAGCCAGCCCTTGATGGGGTGCCCGGCGAAACCCGCGAAGGTCAGGTCGAAGATCTCGACGGTCGTCAGGGCGGCGTCGACCGGTTCGAGCCGGACGTCCAGGTCGCCCGCGCCGGCTTCACCCAGGGTCCGCTTCCAGAACTCGTCGAAGTCGGCCGGTTCGGGGACTTCGGGGCGGTACTCGCGGAGTTCTTCGAGCGGTAGATCGAAAAGTGCCATGGCGTGTTTTTAGCACAGCTGTCATCAGAAAGCCACATGCGTAAACATGGAAACTCCCGTGGCACGGGCGGTTCCCGCGCCGCGAGCGGCCGACCGCGGACATTCGCACCGAGCGCAACTCCGGCCACAGCCGGTGGAATGCGCACGACGGGACCGGCCCCGCACCGGCGGCCACGTTCAGCTCCGCCGAACCAATTTGGAGCGAACGCTTGCAGAGGAGATTATGCAAGCGCTAGCATGTAGTTCCTATATCGAGATGTCTAAATATATCGGCATCTCACTCCTCATCATGAAAGGTACTCCGATATGGAGAAATTCCTCAGCAGCAGACACTCCAGACGAGGCTTCTGGAAGGTCGCCGGCCTCTCCGCGGTCGGCGCGGGAGCGGCGGGCACCGGACTGCTCGCGGTCGGCCCGGCACAGGCCGTCGAGACTGGTACCTGGTACAACATCCAGAGCCGTCACTCCGGGCTCTACCTGGACATCCTCGACCTCTCCACCGAGGGCGGCGCCGAACTCATCCAATGGAACGGCACCGGCAACACCAACCAGCAGTTCCGCTTCCTCGACTCCGGCGACGGCTACTACCGCATCCAAGCCCGACACTCCGGCCTCGTCCTCGACGTCTGGGAATGGAACGCCGACAACGGCGCCACCATCGCCCAATGGGACGACCTCGGCGGCACCAACCAGCAATGGCAGGTCAACGAATCCGGCGGCTACGCCACCTTCATCAACCGCTTCTCCGGCAAAGCCCTCGACGTCTGGGAGAACTCCACCGAACCCGGCACCCGCATCTCCCAATACGACCCCACCGGCGGCAACAACCAACAATTCCAACTCGTGCCGGTCGACGACAACGGCGAGCCGAACCCGGGCGGCCTGGAAGGCTGGGCGACTCAGAACGGCGGCACCACCGGCGGCGCCGGCGGATCCGAGACCACCGTGTCCTCGGGCTCGGCCCTGATCTCGGCGATCAGCGGCAATTCCCCGAAGGTGGTCCGGGTCAGCGGAACCGTCAGCATCTCGGGAATGAACGACATCGGCTCCAACACCACGCTCATCGGCAACCCCGGAGCGCGGATCACCGGCGGCGGCGGTATCGACGTCGACGGGGTCAGCAACGTCATCATCCAGAACCTGACCTTCAGCGACTACTCCGACGACGGCATCAACGTCCAGGACGGGTCGACCAACATCTGGATCGACCACAACACGTTCGAACCCGGCTACGACGGCGCGTGCGACATCAAGCGCGGCTCGGACTTCATCACCGTGTCCTGGAACCGGTTCAACGGCACCGACAAGACCTGCCTGCTGGGCCACTCCGACTCCAACGGCGGCCAGGACCGGGGCCACCTGCGGGTGAGCTACCACCACAACTACTTCAACGGGACCAACCAGCGCACCCCGCGCGTCAGGTTCGGCAACCCGGTCCACGTCTACAACAACTACTACCGCAACATCGGCAGCTACTGCATCGCCACGACGCAGGAGGCCGGCGTCATCGTCGAAGGCAACTACTTCGAGAACTGCAACCGCACCATCGACCTCGGACAGGGCTCCTCGCCCGCCGGCAGCGTCGTCTCGCGGAACAACCACGTCGTCAGCTCCCCGAACCCCGTCTCCAGCGGGTCGGTCGGGAGCGTCCCGTACGGCTTCAACCTGGACACGCCCTCGCAGATCAACTCCATCGTCAGCAACGGAGCGGGCGCGAGCTGAGGCGGGCGAGTCATTCGAGGTTGAGCACCCGGCGGTCGGGGCCCTTCGAGGGCTTCGGCCGCCCGCGCGGTGCCGCCGAAGCCACTCCCGTCCCCGCGGGAGGGGTCCCGGTCAGGCCCAGGGAAGGTCGAGTTCGCTGAACAGGGACGCGCTCCTGGCGGCGCGTTCGACCGCGGTGTCGGCTCCGGACAGGACCGAGACCGGGTCGTCGCCGATCCGCTCGACGTGGGCCGGGTCGACCAGTCGCGGCATGGGGTCGCTCAGGACCCGCTCCAGGACGCCGGTGAAGGTCTTGGACCGGCGCAGGCCGGAGATGAGGCCGACGCCGCGCTGGCGGTGGTGGACGAGGTTGTCCAGCAGGTTGGTGCGGCCGTACTGCTTCGGCTCGTCCTCGCCGGGGAGCAGCAGCCGGTCGGTCGGGTACTCGAGCCAGGCTTCGCCCTCGCTGCCCTTGACCCACACGTCGCCTTCGAGTTTGCGCTCGCCGCACAGGGTCACGGCGACGGTGACGCTCACGCCGCCCTTGTTCCTCCCGCGCCACACGGCCGTGTCGTCGACCTCGATCTCGGAGCGGCACCGCAGCCGTTCGAGCTCGATGGAGCCGTCCAGTGGCCAGTCCCCCGCGATGGCCAGGGCCTGCTGGGAGGCGTGCGCGAACGGGTTGGCCAGGGCCCCGTCGGCCACGGGAGCCCCGTTCAGCTCGCGCTTGCCCGCCCACGGCGAGCGCCGGTAGTACGAGTCGGGGCGCTGCCATGATCCCGCCACGCCGACCGCTTCCAGGCGACCGAGCTTCCCGGCGTCGAGCGCGTCCCGCAGCGCGTTGATCGCGTGCGAGCCGAGCGCCTGGAAGCCGACCTGCACGGCCCGTCCGGTCTCGGTCATGACCTCGTAGAGCCGCCGGTACTCCTCCAGCGAGGCGACCGGCGGCTTCTCCAGGTAGACGTCGGAGCCGTGGCGCATGGCCGCGCTCGCGATCGGCAGGTGCGTGGGCGGCGGGGTGGCGATGACGACGATGTGCGGGTCGGTCTCGGCCAGCATCCGCTCGTAGTCGTCGAAGACGGCGGCGTCGCCGATCGGGATCTGGTCGTCCTCGATGATCTCGGCGGTGTCGCACAGCGCCGCCAGTTCGACCTTCCCGGCTTGCCGCCGGGCCTCGATGTCGTGCCGGTGGTGGAGGCCGTATCCGTTGGCGCCTACGATGGCGATGCGCGGAATGGTCAGATCCATTTTAGAGTTTCTCCAGGGTTCGGGCCACACCGTGCCGGTCCAGTTCGCCGAGCCAGGCCGTGGCGGCCCGGCGCAGCCGGTGATCGGACGCGACCGGTTCTGGTACGACCTGCCGGATGCCGAGGATCGCGTCGACGCGGGCCGAGGCCCGGTCTCCGGCGGCGGCCAGACTCTGGCGCAGGACCGGCGCGAGGGGGTCGTCGAGGGGCAGCTCGGTGCCGTCGTCGGCCTTTCCTCCGCAGAAGCGGATCCATGCGGCCAGGGGCAGGGCTATGAGGTCGAGCGCCCGTCCGGCCTCGGCGAGGTCGGCGATGGTGCCCAGCAGCCGTTGCGGGAGCTTCTGGCTGCCGTCCATGGCGATCTGCAGGCAGCGGTGCCTGATCCCTGGGTTGGCGAAGCGCTCGAGCACGCTTCGACCGTACGCCACGACGTCTTGACCGTTCGGAGGCGTCAGGCTGGGGGCGATCTGCTCGGCCACCAGCCGTTCGGCGAAGCTCCGGGCGCCCGGCAGCGCGAGGGTCTCGCTGATCGTCTCGGCTCCGGCGAGCGCGCCGAGGTAGGCGAGGCTGGAGTGCACGCCGTTGAGGGTGCGGAGCTTGAGCTTCTCCCAGCCGGCGACGTCGGTGGTGAACGTGGCGTTCCAGTCCGGCCGCGGGCCGGCGAAGTCGTCCTCGATGACCCATTGGAGGAACGGTTCGGCCTCGACGGCGGCGGCGTCGACCAGGCCGAGGGTCTCGATGGCCCGGTCGTACGTCGCCCGGGTGGAGGCGGGCACGATGCGGTCGACCATGGTGGACGGGAAGGTGACGTGTTCGGCGGCCCATGCGCGGGTGGGGCCGTCGAGCAGCGGTTCGACGGCGGCCCGGGTGGTCTTGCCGTTGTCGGGCAGGTTGTCGCAGCACAGGATCGTCAGCGGCGGCCCACCGCGGCGGGCCCGGCGGGCCAGGCCCTCGGCGAGGAGCCCGGGGACGCCCTCGGGGTCGCGGTAGGCCTTCTCGGTGACGGTGAGCGTGACGATGTGGATGTCGTCGGAGGCGATGAGTTCGAGCGCGCGCTCGGTCTCGGTGGCCAGGTGCAGCGTGTCGACGATGGAGCCGATGACGCGGAGCTCGGCGCCGTCGGGGCCGAGCGTGGCGACGGTGAACAGCCCGTCCTGGGCGGCGAGGGCGTCGATGACCTCGCGGGAGCGCGGCGCGGCGCAGATGATGCCCCAGTCGGTGTCGTCGGTGTAGACGGCCTGGTGGGCGCGGTGGAACGCGCCGGCGCCTATATGCAGGATGCCGGCCTTCTCAGGCCGGGGGCCCGGGACGCGGACGTCCTCGGGCACCCCTTTGACGGATTCGTTGTTCAGTGCGGTGTGTGTCAGTTGCGCCATGCCGGTCCGTTGGGATAGCTGTATCGGGCGATCGATTCGTCCTTGAGTGTGACCGAGTATCCCGGTTGAGTGGGCACCTGGTACCGGCCGTCGACGACGGTCACCGGATCGGTGTAGTGCTCGTGCAGGTGGTCGACGTACTCGATCATGCGGCCCTCGAGTGTCTTGCCGACCCGGAGGTACTCGAACATGCCCAGGTGCTGGACGTATTCGCACAGTCCCACGCCGCCGGAGTGGGGGCAGACCTCGACGCCGCGCTTGGCGGCCATGAGCAGGGTGGCCACGACTTCGGGGATGCCGCCGACGCGGCAGGCGTCGATCTGGCACACGCGGATGGCCTCGGCCTGGAGGAGCTGCTTGAAGATGACGCGGTTGGCCGCGACTTCGCCGGTGGCGACGCGGATCGGCGCGACGGCGGCGGCGATCTTGGCGTGGCCGAGGATGTCGTCGGGGTGGGTGGGCTCCTCGATCCAGTAGGGGTCGAAGGCGGCCAGGCGCTTCATGTTCTCGACGGCCTCGGGCACGGACCAGATCTGGTTGGCGTCCATCATCAGCAGCCGGTCGGGGCCGAGGATGTCGCGGATGATGCCGGCGCGGCGGACATCGTCGGCCACGTCGGGCGAGCCGACCTTCATCTTGGCGGCGCTCCAGCCGTCGGCGACGGCCTGCTCGGTCAGGGCCCGGACC
Source organism: Glycomyces salinus (assembly GCF_016428645.1). Taxonomy (GTDB): domain Bacteria; phylum Actinomycetota; class Actinomycetes; order Mycobacteriales; family Micromonosporaceae; genus Glycomyces; species Glycomyces salinus. The sequence continues at coordinate 52,962 of NZ_JAELXW010000042.1, forward strand.
TTGTCGTCGGAGTAGCCGAGCCAGCCGACCGAGGTCGTGTAGGCGGGGAAGCCGTCGCGTTCGAGGGTCGCCAGGCGGTCCTCGTAGCCCTTGCGGCCGTCGTCGAGGATGGCCTCGGCTTCGGCCGGAGTCAGCTCGTCGACGATGTGGCGGTAGTCGATCTGGGCGGCCAGTTCGGCGGAGTCCATTTCGGCCAGCAGCCGCCACATCGGCTTGCCTTCGAGTTTGGCGCGCAGGTCCCAGACGGCGTTGACGATGGCGCCGACGGCCATGTGGGTCGCGCCCTTCTCGGGGCCGAGCCAGCGGATCTGGGGTTCTTGGACGATGGAGCGCCAGAACTCGACCGGGTTCGCGAAGATCCCCTCGACGGTCCTGCCGACGACCAGGTGGGCGTAGGCGCGGCAGGCGGCGGCGCAGATCTCGTTGCCGCGGCCGCCGGTGAAGGTGAACCCGGTGCCGACCGGTCCGCCGTCGGTGAACAGCTCGACGTAGCAGGCCGAGTAGTCGGCCCGGTTGATCGAGTCGGAGCCGTCGGCGTCCGCCGCGGTCGGGAAGCGGACGTCGTGGACTTCGAGGCGTTCGATCCTCGCGCTGACGCCTGCGGAAGCGTAAGTTGGCACGGTCGACATTTACTTTTCCAATCCGTAGATCCTGCGCGGCAGGTTATAGGCCAGGTCCACCGCCACTTCGCCGGCCTCGTCCTCGGTCATGCGGTGCTCGGCGACCAGGCGGGCGAGGAACGCGGCGTCGATGCGGCGGGCCACGTCGTGGCGGGCCGGGATGGAGCAGAACGCGCGCGTGTCGTCGACGAACCCGGCGGTGTTGTAGAACCCGGCGGTCTCGTGGATCGCCTCGCGGAAGCGCATCATGCCTTCGGGCGAGTCGAGGAACCACCAGGGGGCGCCGGCGAAGACCGCGGAGTAGCCGCCGGCGAGGGGGGCGATCTCGCGGCTGAAGCTGGTCTCGTCGAGGGTGTAGACGACCAGGCGGAAGCGCGGGTCGTTGCCGAAGGCGTCCAGGAGCGGTTTGAGTTCCAGGGTGTACTCGTTCGAGGAGGGGATGTCGCCGCCGACGTCGCGGCCCCAGCCTTCGTACAGCCACTTGTTGTGGTTGCGGTCCGAACCCGGGTGCAGCTGCATGACCAGGCCGTCCTCGACGCTCATGCGGGCGAACTCGACCAGCATGTACGCCGGGAACTGCAGGATCTCCGTCTCGTCGGCCTCGCCGTTGAGCGCCTTGTGGAAGATCTCCGCGGCCTTCTTGGGGTCGTCGAGCGTGCCGGCGGTCCGGTTGCCGTGGTCCGAGCAGGTCGCTCCCGCCGCGATGAAGTCCCGGCGGCGGGCCCGCAGCGCGGAGAGGAAGCCGTCGAATGTGGAGGTGTCGACTCCGGTGATCTCGGCCAGCCGCTCCACCCGCTCCTTCCAGCCGGGCCAGCCGGGCTCGACGAGGTTGTCCGGACGGAACGTGGTGACCACCTTGCCGCCGGGCCCGCCCCATTTGCGGCCGTTCTCGGCGGGCATGGCCTCGAGTTCGGCGTGCGGGTCGAGGGAGTCCACCGGGCTCTCGGTGGTCGCCAGGACCTCGATGTTGAACTTGTCGAACAGCGCGCGCGGCAGGTAGTCCGGTTCGGTGAGCCGGGCCGAGAGGTGGTCGTAGAAATCGTCGGCGGTCTCGCCGCTCAGCGGCTTGTAGATCCCGAAGACCTCCGCGAAGGTGTAGTCGAGCCACAGTCTCGAGGGGGTGCCGCGGAAGAGGTGGTAGTTCTCGGCGAAGCGGCGCCAGATCGCGCGGCCGTCGGCCTCGGACGGGCTCCCGTCGGCCGAGGGCACGCCGAGCTGGTCGGGCGTGTAGCCCTGGCTGTAGAGCATCCGCGTCAGGTAGTGGTCGGGGACCACGAACAGCCGCGCGGGGTCGGGGAAGGGCTCGTTGCGGGACATCAGCCGGGGGTCGACGTGTCCGTGGGGGCTCACCAGCGGCAGACCGGTGGTGCGCCGGTGGAGCTCTCGGGCGATCGCGCGGGTCCGGTCGTCGGCCGGGAAGAGCCGGTCGGGATGCAAACTCATCGGTGTCTACTCCGGGTCGTGGTCGGGGTGTCGTTGCGGTTCACTGCGGTTTCCTACTTGAGCAGATCCGCCACCGCAATCGGTTGCCCGGTTGCGATGGACTCGTTCGACGCCAGGCCGGCCGCCAGCGCGTTGACGCCGTCCTGGGCGGTGGCCGAGCGGTCGTGAGGGTCGGTGTCGCCGTCGAAGAGCACGCCGAGCATGCGGCGGTCGCCGCCGCCGTGGCCCTTGCGCTCGTACTCCCCCACGTCGATGCGGTTCGGCTTGGCCCAGAAGGGGTGGACGGTCAGTTCGTACCAGCCCTCCTCGGGCGAGGCGGCCGAGCCGTGCAGTTGGGCGCCGTTGGGGCCGTGCTGGTCCGGGTTGACGTGGTCGTTCTCGACCACGAGCAGCTCCAGGCGGCCCTCGGTGCCGTTGAAGTGGACCCGGTAGCCCTCCCAGGGCGAGTAGGCGGTGAGCCGGTACGACAGGGTCGCGCCGTTCTCGTAGTCGACCAGCGCCATCATGTCGTCGTAGATGGTCACGCCCGGGGCGAAGACGTTCTGGTCGCGGATGTAGCCGTCGGCCTCCTCGGCGTCGAGGTAGAGGGCCTTGAGCTGCTCGTTCTCCTTCATGTCGAGGGCGAACGGGTCTCCGGATGCCTGCGGGGCGCCGTTGGCGCGCTCGTAGCCGCGGTCGTGGCCGTGGCGTTCGCCGTTCTCGCCGTAGAACGCGAGCTTCCCTCTAGCAAACGCTTGCACAGGTGCGGAGTCGAGCCACCAGTTGACCAGGTCGAAGTGGTGGCCGGACTTGTGGACCAGCAGGCCGCCGGACTGGTCGGCCAGGCGGTGCCAGCGGCGGAAGTAGTCGGCGCCGTGGCGGGTGTCGAGGAGCCAGTCGAACCCGACCGAGACGACTTCGCCGACCGCGCCCTCGCGGAGGAGGTCGGCCACCTTCTCGTGGATCGGGTTGTAGCGGTAGTTGAAGGTGACCGTGACCGCCCCGGCCGATTTCCGCTCGGCTTCGAGGATGGCGGCGGCGTGCTCGCCGGTCGTGGTCAGGGGCTTCTCGCAGATGACGTTGCAATCGCTTGCGAGCGCGGCGAGGATGTACTCGTGGTGGTAGGCGTCGACGCAGGTGACGATGACCGTGTCGGGTTCGGTCTCGGTCAGCAGTCGGTCGAAGTCGGCCGCGGCGTAGGCGGCCGGCCTGGGGGCTCCGGCGGCCTCGACGGCCGCGGCGTGGTGTTCGATGCGGTGGGGGTTGGTGTCGGCCAGCGCGACGAGCCGCGCTTTGTCGCTGCGTTCGACCACGGCGTTTGTATACATCGTGGCCCGAGCGCCGGTACCGACCAGAGCGTAGCGATGCGGCGTGCCTGACATGTGGCTCCTTCGTCTGCGAGGTTCTGGTAAACGCTATCGAACTCGGGGGTCGAACACAAGACAGAGGACCCGAGACAAACGATTGCCGAGGTTGCGACCACTGTATCCTCCTCCCGCACTTCCGGCGAACCGGTCCGATGCACGCGAGCCGCCTCGAACTCGCCTATATGAGTTGCGCGCGCCCGATAACCTCGTTCAGCGACGCCCCGCCTCGACCTGTCCGTGAACTCCCGGAACGAAGCAGAGAGCTCGACTTGACATGACCCACTACCCCGGCCCCGCCCCTCAGCCTGCCCCGCCTCGGCCGTCCCGGCGCCTCACCCGGGACCAGGCCGCCATGCTCACGGTCGCGATCAGCGTCTTCGCGATCCTCGGCGCGATGGTCTTCCTCGGCGTCAGGGAACTGCCCGACGCCTTGGCCGAGCCCACTCCCGAGCCCGAACCACCGGTGGCCGCCGACGAGACCACCGCAGCGGGCGACGATGACGAGACCGAGGAACAGCTGGAGTACGTGCTCGCCAGCGAGGCCGAGCCCGAGACTCCCGAGCACATCGCTCTGAGCTGGAACATCGCGTCTCAGAACTACGACGAGGAGACGCTGGAGGAGCTCACGTGCGCCAGTCCGCCCGCGAACATTGCGGGCCACCTTCAAACCGCCGCGGACACGGAGACGACGGACTATGAACCCGCGGCCTTCCCATACGTGACCTCCCGCGAGGTCGAGGGAGCCACCGAGGTGGCGTTCTTCCTGAACGACCAGGATCCGACCTACGAATACATCTGGGCGAAAGAGTCGCGGCCAGACGACACCATCGCCATCTTCACGGTCGTCGAGGAAGACGGCGCATGGGCGGTCTGCGGCCTCGAGGCGCTCATGTGACGCCCTGAGACACCGCGTCAGGAATTGGGACTGGACTCGCTGAACGGCGGCTTGACCACCTTCACCGGGAGCCTGCGCCCCCGCACGTCCAGCTCCAGCTCGGCGCCGGGCTTGTACTCGGCGTCGAGCAGCGCCAGGGCGATGCCCCGCTTGAGCGTGGGCGCGAACCCGCCGGAAGTCGTCTCGCCGGCGGTCCGCTCGCCGTCGAGCACGCTCATGTGAGCTCGCGGGACGCCGCGCCCGGCCGCCTCCAGGCCCCACAGCTTCCGCTTCGGGCCGGCCGCGCGTTCGGCCTCCAGGGCCGATTTGCCCCAGAACTCGGGCTTCTTCCAGCCGACCGCCCAGTTCAGACGGGCCTGGACCGGCGTGATCTCGAGGCTGAGGTCCTGGCCGTGGAGGGGGTAACCCATCTCCAGGCGGAGCGTGTCGCGCGCGCCGAGCCCGCACGGTACGGCCCCTGCGACCAGCATGCCGTCCCAGAAGTCTCCGGCGGCCTCGGCGGGCAGGACGAGTTCGAACCCGGTCTCTCCGGTGTAGCCGGAGCGGCAGACGACGACGGCCGCATCGTCGACCAAGCGTTCGGCGAAGGTCATGAAGTCGTGGCCGTGCGGCAGTCCGAGGTATTCGAGGATGCGCGGCGACTCAGGACCTTGGACGGCCAGGACCGCCAGGGACCGGTGGGCGTCGCGGATCTCGATCTCGCGCGGAGCGGCGTCGGTGAGCCTGCGGGCGACCTCGGCAGCGTTGGCGGCGTTGGGGATCAGCAGGATCTTCTCGCTGGAGAGCCGGTAGGCGATGAGGTCGTCGACCACGCCGCCGGAGGCGTCGCAGCAGAGTGTGTACTGGGCGCCGCCGTCGCCGATGCGGTCGAGGTCACCGGTCAGGCAGCGGTTGACGAAGTCGGCTGCACCCGGACCGGACACCCACACCTTGCCGAGGTGCGAGACGTCGAAGACTCCGACCCGATGGCGCACCGCGGCGTGCTCGGCGAGCACCCCGCTCGGGTACTGGAGGGGCATCTCCCATCCGGCGAACTCCGCGAACTTCGCGCCCTGTTCCAGGTGGCGAGGGTGGAGAGGCGAGACCATGAGTGACGGTGCGGGCTCAGACATGGCTTAGACACTATCGCGAGATTCTCAACCCTTAGGATCGGTCCGTTTGCACTCACTTGATGTAGGGACGGAATATGACTGATCTGGTCAGCGCCTCCGGCGACATCGCCGCAGCGCGCTCCGAGGTGATCGTCGTCGGGGTGCTCGCCGGCGAGGAGTCCCCGGTTATCCCCGACAGCGCCGCGGGCGTCGACGACGCCTTCGGCGGCCGCCTGGCCCAGATGCTGGCTTCGCTCGGCAACACCGGTTCGGCCTCGTCGCTGACGCGGCTGCCCGCGCCCGAGGGCCTGGAGGCGGAACTGGTGTTCGCGGTCGGCCTCGGCGAGGCCGACGAGCTCGACGACGAGGTGCTGCGCCGCGCGGCCGGGACGGCGGTGCGCTCGGCGTTCGGCCAGGAGAGCGTCGCGATCGCCTTCGAGGGCGACCCCGCCGCCACGGCGGTCGGCGCGATCCTGGGCGCCTACAAGTTCGAAGGCTACAAGACCGACGGCGGCGACGAGCCGCCCGCGCAGGTCAGCGTCTACGGGGCCACCGAGGAGGCCGTGGTGCGGGCGTCGGTGCTGGCCGAGGGCGTGGCCCTGACCAAGACCTGGGTCAACACCCCGGCGAACCTGCTGCGGCCGCCGACGTTCGCGATCGAGATCGAGCAGGCCGCGACCGAGGCCGGGCTCGAGGTCGAGATCCTCGACGCCGAGGCGCTCTCGGCCGGCGGCTACGGCGGCATCCTGGCCGTGGGCGGCGGATCGGCGGCCGAGCCGCGGCTGTTGCGCCTGTCCTACCGGCCCGAGGGCGCCTCCAAGCACGTGGCGCTGGTCGGCAAGGGCATCACGTTCGACTCCGGCGGCATCTCCATCAAGCCGGTGGCGGGCATGTGGGACATGAAGACCGACATGGCCGGGGCCGCGGCGGTGGTCGGCGCCACGGTCGCCGCCGCGAAGCTGGGCCTGAACGTGAACGTGACGTGCCTGGTGGGGCTGGCCGAGAACATGCTCTCGGGCTCGGCGTACCGGCCCTCCGATGTGATCACCGCCCGCAACGGCAAGACCATCGAGATCCTCAACACCGACGCCGAGGGCCGCCTGGTGCTGGCCGACGGGCTCTCGCGCGCCGCCGAGGACGAGCCGGACGCGATCTACGACGTGGCCACCCTGACCGGCGGCCAGTTGGTGGCGCTGGGCAGGCGCACGTTCGGGCTGATGGGGACCGACTCCGAGACCGAGCGGGTGGCCCGCGTGGCCGAGTCGGTGGGCGAGTCGGGCTGGCCGATGCCCTTCCCCGAGGACATCGTGGCCCTCATGGACTCCCCGATCGCCGACGTCTCGCAGTGCGGGACCGGGAACAAGCGGGACGGGCACATGCTCCAGGGCGGGGTGTTCCTGTCGAAGTTCGTGCCGGAGGAGATCCCCTGGGCGCACCTGGACATCGCCGGTCCGGCCGACACGTCCGAGGCATGGGGCCACACCCGCAAGGGCGCCACCGGGGTGCCGGTGCGCACGCTGGTGGCCCTGTTGGAGGAGTTCGTCTAGGTTCCGGGGCCGCACCGTCCCTCACGGCCAAGTGGCGGGACGGTGCGGCAACAGTTGTGCAACCGTTATCGGAGCCTCAGGAGCGGCGCTGCCGCTCCAGCTTCCTCCGCTGGTCGTAGTCACGCTTGCGCTGGGGATACCCGGTCTTGGCGACCTCGTACACGGGGATGTCGTGCTTGCGGCCCAAGGCGAAGGCCCCGGACGGACCGTCGACGCGGCGCCGCGTCCACTCCCCGTCATGCGCGATGAGCATGACCGTGGTCTCGGTGACCGTCGTCTTCGGCTCGATGTATGCCTCGACGCCCGTCCGCGACTTGATGAACTCGACCAGATGCCGCTGGTCCCCGTTGTCGGGGGCACGGTCGAGCGTCCCGTTGTTCTTCTTCTTCCTGCGTCCAAACCAGCCCACGGCGGCTCCTTCCGCACCGTTGAGGTGTCAACTAACAAGCGTACACACGCCCGAGATCGGCTGTGTCCAGCCGCACACGAACCGCTCTTTCAGAAGACGGCACCAAGCGGTTGAATGGTGTTGCACACTCCAATCCATCGGGTCTGTTCGACTCCGAGCCGTTCCCGGTGGAAGGATGGACTTCGTACCAAGGCACCCACGGCGACGCTTGCGGAGCCGTAAATTTGCACAGTTAAGTGGGGAGAGCAATGAGCGACCCGAACGCAGGATACGACGTAGTGATCCTGGGCGGCGGCAGCGGCGGCTACGCGACCGCGTTCCGCGCGGCCGGGCTGGGCATGTCCGTGGCCCTGATCGAGAAGGACAAGGTCGGCGGCACGTGCCTGCATCGCGGCTGCATCCCCACCAAGGCGCTGCTCCACGCCGGCGAGGTCGCCGACACCGCTCGCGACGCCGGGGACTTCGGGATCCTGGCCGAGCTCAAGGGCGTCGACATCGAGGCGGTCAACAAGTACAAGGACGGCGTCGTCGCCAAGATGTACAAGGGCCTCCAGGGCCTGTTCAAGGCCAACAAGGTCGAGGTAATCAACGGCACCGGCAAGCTGGTCGGCCCGAATTCGGTCGAGGTCGACGGCCGCACCGTGACCGGCCGCAACATCGTCCTCGCCACCGGCTCGTACTCCAAGACCCTCCCGGGCCTGGACATCGACGGCGAGAAGGTCATCACCTCCGAGCACGCCCTCAACCTCACCGAGCTGCCGAACAAGGCCATCGTCATCGGCGGCGGCGTCATCGGCGCCGAGTTCGCCTCCGCGTGGAAGTCCCTGGGCGTCGAGGTCGAGATCGTCGAGGGCCTGCCGCGGCTGCTGGCCGCCGAGGACGCCGACACCTCCAAGATGATCGAGCGGGCGTTCCGCAAGCGCGGCATCAAGTTCCACACCGGCAAGTTCTTCGAGAAGATCGAGAAGACCGACACCGGCGTCCAGGTCTCCATCCAGGGCGGCACCGTCATCGACGGCGACCTGGTGCTGGTCGCGGTCGGCCGCGGCCCGGTCACCGACGGCTGCGGCTACGACGAGCAGGGCGTCGAGATGGACCGCGGCTTCGTGCTCACCAACGAGTACCTCCAGACCAACCTGCCGAACGTCTACGCGGTCGGCGACATCGTCCCGGGCGTGCAGCTGGCCCACCGCGGCTTCCTCCAGGGCGTCTTCGTGGCCGAGCACATCGCCGGGATGAACCCGGCCGTGATCGACGAGGCCGGCATCCCGCGGGTCACCTTCACCGAGCCCGAGGTCGCCTCCATGGGCCTGAACGAGGACAAGGCCAAGGAGCAGTACGGGGCCGACAACATCAAGTCGGTCAACTACAACCTCGCGGGCAACGGCAAGTCGAACATCCTCAAGACCCAGGGCTTCATCAAGCTCGTCTCCGTCGAGGACGGCCCGATCGTCGGCGTTCACATGGTGGGCGCGCGCATCTCCGAGCAGATCGGCGAGGCCGAGCTCATCTACAACTGGGAGGGCTACGCCTCGGACGTCGCGCAGCTCATCCACATGCACCCCACTCAGAACGAAGCGATCGGCGAAGCGGCCATGGCCCTGGCCGGCAAGCCGCTGCACGTCCACGACTAGGTCTTAATAACAGCCAGGACAGGAGCTGAACAGAACGATGCCGACATCGGTAACGATGCCCGCCCTCGGTGAGTCTGTCACCGAGGGGACCGTCACGCAGTGGTTGAAGAAGGAAGGCGACTCGGTCGAGGTCGACGAGCCGCTGCTCGAGGTCTCGACCGACAAGGTCGACACCGAGGTGCCCTCACCGGTCGCGGGCGTGGTGCTCAAGATCGTGGCCCCCGAGGACTCCGATGTGGAGGTCGGCGGCGAGCTGGCCGTCATCGGCGACCCGTCCGAGTCCGGGCAGTCCTCTGAGCCCTCCTCGCCGGCGCCCGCCCAGGAGAAGCTTCCCGAACCTGAACCTGAATCTGAACCAGAGCAGCCTGCCGCCGAGTCCGCTTCGAGCGGGTCCGAGTCCGCCGAAGCGAGCCCGGCCTCCGGTGGCGCCGAAGGCACCGAGGTGACCCTTCCCGAGCTGGGCGAGTCGGTCACCGAGGGCACGGTGACGGCCTGGCTCAAGCAGATCGGCGACTCCGTGGAGGTCGACGAGCCGCTGCTGGAGATCTCGACCGACAAGGTCGACACCGAGATCCCCTCCCCGGCCGCGGGGACGCTGCTGGAGATCAAGGTCAACGAGGACGAGACCGCCGAGGTCGGATCCGTGCTGGCGATCGTCGGCAGCGGTTCGGCCGCCCCGGCGCCCGCCGCTCCGGAGCCGACCCCGGCGCCCGAGCCGGCCGCCGCGCCCGAGCCTCCGGCGGCGCCAGAGGCTCCCGCGGCCCCTGCCGCGCCCTCGGCCCCCGCCGCGCCGTCGGCCACCAAGCCGAACAGCTCGTACGTGACGCCGCTGGTCCGCAAGCTCGCCTCGGAGAACGACGTGAACCTCGACGAGGTCGCGGGGACCGGCGTCGGCGGACGCATCCGCAAGCAGGACGTGCAGGCCGTCATCGACGAGCGCAAGGCCAAGGCCCCGGCCGCTTCCGAAGGGACGACCCCGAGCTCCCCGAAGCCTGCGGCTCCGGTCGAGGTCAGCCCGCTGCGCGGCCGCACCGAGAAGCTGAGCCGCCTGCGCCAGTCGGCGGCCAAGGCCCTGCACGAGTCGATGACCACCATGGCCCAGCTGACCACGGTGCGCGAGGTCGACGTGACCAAGGTGGCCAAGCTGCGCGCGGCCAAGAAGGACGAGTTCCTCGCCCGCCACGGCGTGAAGCTGTCCTTCCTGCCGTTCTTCTCGGTCGCCGCGATCGAGGCACTCCAGCAGTACCCGATCATCAACGCCTCCATGAACCTGGAGGAGAAGACGCTCACCTACCCCGAGGCCGAGAACGTCGGCTTCGCGGTGGACACGCCCAAGGGCCTGATCGTCCCGGTCATCAAGAACGCCGGGGACCTGAACATCCCGGGCCTGGCCAAGCGGATCGCCGAGATCGCGGACAAGGCCCGCAACGGCGGGCTGGCGCCCGACGATCTGAGCGGCGGGACGTTCTCGATCACCAACACCGGTTCGGTGGGCGCGCTGTTCGACACGCCGATCGTGCCGCTGGGCATGTCGGCGATCCTCGGCACCGCCGCGATCGTCAAGCGCCCGCGCGTGATCAACGACCCCGAGCTGGGTGAGGTCATCGCGGTCCGCTCGGTCATGCACCTGACGCTGAGCTACGACCACCGCCTGATCGACGGCGCCGACGCCGCCCGCTACTTGGAGGCGGTCACCAAGCGCATCGAGGACGGCAACTTCGAACACCAGCTGGGTCTCTAGACCCGACCGAATCGGAGCGGGCGGCGCAGCCGAGGTTTCCCCGGCCGTGCCGCCCGCTCCGTGTACGCCGCCTGCGGCACGGTGTACTCGCCGGTGAGGCACCGCCGCCATCCTTGAATCCGACCTCGCCCGAAGTGCGGATAGGGCTCTCGTCAACACTGGTCACCTGCCCGTAACCATGCGGCTTGTGTCCTCGTTGTTCCTGCAACCCACAGTTTGCGACCCCACGCGGCAGTTAGGAACTCGAATGCCTAGCGAGTACAACGAGCTTCTGGCGATTCTGATGGAGGCCCGCCCCGAATTCGCCACCGACCTCTACGAATCCACCGAAGGCCCCGCACTCCCCGACTACGACAGCATCACGATCGACCGCCAGACCCTCAGCGTCCCAAGCCAACCCGACCGACTGCGCGTCTGCGCGCTCGCCGTGTACTCCAAAAGCGACAAACAGGAGTTCGCGGTACTCTTCGACACCCTCTTGGAGCCCGACCCCGCGCAGGCCGAGTTCTGGCTCGCGCTCATCGTGGAGACTCAGCGGGCCCTGAGCTGCATGGTGGCGTTCGTGGTCCTGTGCCGCGACGCGCGGACGGCGAAGTGGGCGCTCACGTACAGCACCGTCGGGGACGTCGGAAACTACGTTCTTCCAGTGGTCATTCCATCTTTGCTCGCGAGGGCTTAGAATGGAACACGGCCCTCGCTGCCGCCCCCACCACGGCGGCGAGGGCTTAATCCTTTTGCGCCCTCGGCCCGCTTGTCCGAGAATCGACGCATGTCCAGATTCGGCGAGGCCGTCCCCTACGACGGCACTGCGGTCCGCCCCGCCTACGACAGCCTTCCCGATCCCGTCCAGGCGCTGATCGAGAGCGAGCTCGGCGGGACGCCGACGGACATCCGCGTGGCCGGAGGCGGCTTCACCGGAGGCTTCGCCGCCCGGCTGCGCGCCGGGAGCGGGACCGAGCTGTTCGTCAAGGCCGCCGGCCCCGAACTGCCGTATGTTCTGGCCTCGTACCGCCAGGAGGCGAAGGTCCATCCGGCTCTGCCGGAGGGCGTTCCCGCGCCGAGCCTCCACTTCGCCGCCGACGTTCACCAATGGATCGTCCTCGGTTTCGAGGCAGTGGACGGCCGCGCCGCGTCGCTGCCGATCGACCCCGGAGACCTCGATCTGATGCTGCGGGCCTGGGCCGAGGCCGCCGAGCTCCTGACTCCCGCGCCGCGATCCCTTCTAGACCTCGGCATCTCGGAGGTGCCGATCGACGGATACCTGCACCGGTTCGGCGCCGCCAGGGCCGGGGAAATCGAACCGTTCCCGCTGCCGCCGGCACTCGATGGCCGCCTCGCGGAGCTCGCCGAGATCGAATCCGGGGTCGACGAGGCGATGGCCTCGGACTCGGTGATGCACTTCGACCTGAGGCCCGACAACATGATCATCGGCGCCGACCGGGCGTGGATCTGCGACTGGAATTGGCTCCAGGTCCATTCGACCTGGTTCGACACCGTCGGCCTGCTGAACGTCGCCCACGGCGACGGCCACGACGCCGAGGGTCTGTTCTGGGCGCACCCGACCGCGAAGGGCGTGACCGCCGAGCAGCTCGACGCGGTCCTGGCCTCGTACACGGGCTACTACCTGTCCCAGGCCCAAGCGCCGCAGATTCCGGGCGTCTCGCCGTACATCCGCAGGCACCAGAGGTGGTGCGGATTGGCCGCGGCCGATTGGCTCGCGAAGCGGCGTGGCTGGTGACGGGGTCGGTCACTCGGTGACGACGACGGCCAGTTCGACCGGGTCGGGCGCTTCCTGCCCGGTCCCGGCCTCGCAGTTCTCCAGGTCGGTCTGGAGGCAGTACTGGAACACCAGGACGGTCTCGCCCGGGGCGACGGCCTCGAAGCCCCAGTACAGCTGGTCGCCGCATTCGGTCAGGCCGAGGTTGCACGCGAGGCTCCGCTCATGGACCTGCTCGGTCTCGGTGAGCACTTCCATATCGGGCTCTCCGACCAGGAACCAGTTGTCGCCGACCGAGGTGCTGACCTCGCCCATGTCCACCCACAGCTCCTCTTCCACCGCGATGGTCGCGGTGCCGGAGTCGAGCGAGACGGCGGTGTCCTCGTCCGGTCCCGAGCAGCCCGACAGGACCAGGATGAACATTGTCAGGACCACTGTCGCTCGGCGCATGCGGAGAGATTAGCCGTCGCCCGCCAGCCCATCCGATTCCACTACTCGGGAGCCGCCTCCTAGGAATTGGGATTCATCCATTACCGTTGCGGCATGGCGAAAGAGACAGCGACCTACATCCACGGTCATGAAGCGTCCGTCGTGAACACGCACGCTCGGCGCACGGCGGAGAATTCGGCGGCCTATCTGCTGCCGGAACTCAAATCAACCGACCGCATCCTGGACATCGGCTGCGGGCCGGGAACGATCACCGCCGACCTGGCGGCCATCGCGAACGAGGGACACGTGACGGGGGTCGACTACGCTCCCGGCATCCTCGACCAGGCCGCCGAAGTCGCCGCCGAGCGCGGCCTGACCAACGTCGAGTTCGAGCGGGCCGACGTCCACAGCCTGCGCTTCGAGGACGACGCCTTCGACGTCGTGCACGCCCACCAGGTGCTCCAGCACGTCGGCGACCCCGTCCAGGCGCTCCGGGAGATGCGCCGGGTGACCCGGCCCGGCGGCGTCGTGGCCGTCCGGGACGGCGACTACGCGGGATTCCTGTGGCATCCCGCCTCCGAGGGCCTGACCGCCTGGCTGGAGCTGTACGAGCGCGCCGCCCGAGCGCTGGGCGGCGAACCGGACGCGGGCCGCCGCCTGAAGTCCTGGGCGCTGCGCGCCGGTTTCGACGAGAAGGACATCGAGGCCACCTCCGCGACCTGGACCTTCACCACGCCGGAGGACCGGGCCTGGTGGGGCGGCCACTGGGCCGAGCGCGCCCTGCACTCGACCTTCGCTAAGGAGGCCCTGAAGGGCGGCCACGCCACGCAGGCGGAGCTGGAGGCCATTGCCGAGGCTTGGAGGGCCTGGACCGACGACCCGGAGGCGACGCTGATCATCCCCCACGTCCAGCTCCTCTGCCGCACCTGATATCCAGGGGTAATGGAGCTCATAGACGAACTGCTCAGCGCCGAGCGGGCCGGCTGGGACGCCCTCTGCGAGGGCAGCGGCGCCGACTTCTACGGCTCGAAGATGACCGAGGACGGCATGATGGTCCTCGCCCACGGCTTCGCTCTCGACCGCTCCGAGGTGGTGGCGTCCCTGCGGGAGGCGCCGCCTTGGAGCGGGTACGAGATCACCGACGCCCGCCTGATCCGCCTCGGATCCGACGCCGCGGCGACCACCTACAGGGCCCGCGCCTGGCGCGACGGCGAGGAAACGGAGTTCACCGCCCTGATGTCGTCGGTCTACACCAGAACCGAGGGAACCTGGCGGCTCGCCGTGTACCAGCAGACTCCCATCCCGGGATAGAACCCGGCCCGCGGAACCCGGAGCGGCGGGCGGATGCCATCGAGGCGCAGCGAACAGCGCTCACCGAGCAATCGAGTCGCCGCCACCACAAGAGAATTCGTGTGACAGATCACACACTTAATTGATATTTCAAGTAATTGTGTTCATGAATCCGGCCTTGTAGCGTGATTTTCACGAGGCCTCAGTCGGCGCCCGGTACCAGCCCTGACGGGGGAGGCCACTCAGGTACCGAGACACGGAGGACCTTCGTCATGAGATCCGTCTCTCGCCACCTCAAGTTGGCGCTCACCGTAGTCGCCGGACTGGCGATGAGCGTGGCCTTCAGCTCATCGGCCGCCTCAGCCTCACCCACCGTCCAGTCCGAGTCGCACGCGTCAGAGGCGACCTGGGAGCTGCTGGACGCCGAGCAGCGACTCTGCATCCCCGCCAACGAATCCCAATTCTCCTACTTCGTCGGTTTCATCTCCGGGTCCTGGGACTCGCCTCTCGTACCCGAGGCACACGGCCTGCCCGAGGGCACCGACATCTCACTGATCTCGTCGATCCCGCCGGGCGACAACGGCGACCGGTCGGTCGGCACCATCTGGCTCGCCGTCGACCTGCCTCCCCTGGACTACGGGGAGTACCCGGCCGGCCTCGTCGTCACGGACGGAACCGTGACACAGACGATGCCGATCCTGATCAAAGCCCAGGAAGAGTGGGGCTGCGGGTACTAACACCCCCACCGCCGCCAACTGAACACCTCCACGGACCACCCTCACATCCGTGGGGGCCACGGGGGGAGGCAGGAACCAGCGAGACGGGATCGCCTCGCGGAGACCGTTCGATCGAGCAGGTCAGCTCTCCCACCGCTGCGTGTCACACCCGTCCAGCACCCTAGGTAGCTGAATCGACACATCAGCGAACGGGGGTCGGATGGAACAACCTGAACTCGAAGCCCTGGCCGATGCGATAACCGCCGTCGCCAACCGACGCAGTCGGATTCCACAGGACCGTCTACTGCGCGAGACGGCGCTGAACATCCTGATCATGACCCGAATCGCCTCCAACCGGCTCCCAGACCTGGACCAGCGAGAGGCGATCGAATCCACCTGCGGTCGCCTCACGGACTTGCTCCGCGACGCGGCTCAATGCTTTCCCTCTGTTGAATGATTCAGCCGGGCGCTACCGGCCACCCCGCGAACGAATCGCCGTCCTCATACACAAGCGACATTCCGACCGAGCGGATGAGTTCCTGCAGGTCGGGACTCGGCATTTCAGGTAGGAGGATCGCCAGCCGAGACGGCTTCGGGTCGATGTGCCGCGAGTAGTCGAACAGCTGCCCGATCGCTAGCCGGATCGAGTTGCGAGCGGCCGTGCCCTTGGCTTCGTAGAGCACGTTCGCGGTCACATCGAACACATCAGTAGGGAAGACCGAGGCCACGCCCGCGATGGTGAGTTGATACCGCTTCGGCACGTGCCCATGCTGTTCGAGGAATCGTTCGAAGCGCTCCACCAGAGCGGCCTCGCGGCGGCGCAACTTCAGCCCTTCGACGGCTCTGCGGTCGCTCTCGGGCGTCAGGTTGTTCTCAGTGGAGACGAGTTCGGCCGAAGACTCGGGCTTCGTCGGCCGGCTCGGTTCCGGGAACACCTCGGTGAGCCCGGTTCCGGCTGGGATCGGGAGTTGGTCGGGCGGCGGAATCGCCGCATCTCCGACCGGCCGCAGCTGGAAGATCAGCATCTTCCGCGCCACGCCACCTTCTACAGGTAGGTACTTCCGAACGCACGGCTCGACAGGATCGACTTTGAACTCACCGAAGTACTGGTGGATCTTGGTGCCGCTGCCGGGGATCTTGCTCACCGCAAGGAACAGCCGCAGTGCTCGCCTTTCCTTGACGTGATTGAGGATCGCCTTGTTGCCCTTGGTCATCTGTTGGTCGCCGGTGCGCCCCTCACCTGTGTAGAGGTAAAGGTCGCCGAACTCGTCCTCCCCAGGTTCGTCGTGATAGCCGTACTTGACCCCCTTGGAAGGGTCGGAGAACAACAAGATGTTGGGGGTGGATCGGGAGGGGACGATGCCGCTGTAGAGCGCGCCGCCGAAGATCTCCTGTAGCTGGGGACGCGTGTATGCCTCACCGACTTCGAGCTCGTCCGGGGCCATGTGGGTACGTTACCGGCTATCGGCACGGTTCGCGATCCCCTGTGGGCGAGGAGGGGACGACCAACGAGGATGTTCCATGCATTGCGACCAATTCGGGTAACGTGTCGGACGCTGGCCGCCTACGGAGGGTTGTGGCGGCTGGTTCCCCGGATGATTCGAAGACCTGGAGAGGGCACCCCCGAGCATGGCATCAGTGGATGAGGCGATGGCCGAGATCGAGGCCGCGGCGCAGCAGATCGGTGAGGGCGCGGGACGGATCGAGAGCAGCAAGCAGCAGGCCGAGGAGGTATTGACCTCGTTGCAGGCGCTCGGGATCCGGGCGGCGGCGAATGCGCTGAGCGCCGGGAAGGACCAGTTGGAGGAGTGCTTGGCGCAGGCCATCGCGCTTCAGAACAAGCTGGAGGAGGCCAAGGCCGCGGTCGAAGCCTCGAAGCACGCCTGAACGGCGGGCGAGGGTATGAGCGGCGCGCAGGAGTTGGCCGAGCAGATCGAGGCCGACAAGGAGCAGGTAGCCGAGGCCGGGGGCCGCATCGGTGTCGCGAAGGATGAGGTGGCCGAGGTAGCCGCGCAGGCACATGCGCTGGGCTTGGGTCGTGTGGCCGAGGCGTTGGCGGCGGTCGAGCGGTTGCTGGAGGAGGTCGAGAGCGGCAGACAGACCTTGAAGGGGAGCCTGGAAAAGGCCCGCTGGCAGGTCATGGCCGCGATTCATGGTGTCGGACCGGGAGCGCCGACCAGCCGACATGGCGAGGCCACGGGAGGTCCTGACGGCGCTCCACCGCCCGGAGTGCCGGACATTCTCCCGCCGCACCTGCGGACAGGGGACCCCAGCGGTGAGGAGCTGATGGGCCAAGACCCGAACTTGAGCCCCTTCGAGAAGGAACACGAGAACGCCGACGCCGACCGGAACCTGCCGAAGGCCCGTCGCCTCGGGCGAGGTCTCGTCAGGAACGTCGGCAACGCGAAAAGCTATTCCGAGGCCGTCACGGATGCGGCAACAGTCGACACCGACGACGGCTTCGACCCGTGGGGACCTCAAGCCAAGACGACAACCGAGACAACAACGAACCGTCATCCTGGTGAGATCATGTTCGGGCACGACACAGGTGTGGTGGACGCAACCGATTTCGTTGGCAATCTGACTGTATTCGTCGCTGCTGCCGTCGAAGGCTTCACCCGGTTCGTTAGGAGAAGGGGCAATGACCACTAACAAGCTGTTCCAGGACACTGTCAGAGAAATGGCCCTGGGCAACGGGTCCAAGGCACGAGAGCTGAACAGCCAGATTCCAGATGCAGCCCGCGACAGCTACGTTATCTACGTAGCTGCAATGTTCACGGGAGTTACGGCGGCTCACCTCGGAGAAGACCCGAACCACGAGTCAATCCGCGACTTCGTGAACCGGACAGCCTATGCATACCGTAAGGCCGATCCGCCGTTCAAACCCATGACGATGGAAGCGTTGATCCGGGTGATCTACGGTGAGGATCACCTGCTAGACGAGGTCTCTCCGGAGGATCAACTCAGGTTCGAGCTCCTGGCGATTCGTATGATCGTTCACGAAAACCAGGACATCAAAGCCCGGCTGGATGACTATCTCGCTGATGCCGAGACTCTTGCGGCTCAGTGGCAGAGCGAGGCGTAACGGGTTCCGGGTTCGAGGGTTTCAGCCGGGCGCAGGGCCTTCGGCCCTACGCCCGGCTCTTTACTGCTCGGGCTCGGTGCCCATGAGTTGGTGGTAGGCGTATTGCCTGGCCTCGTCTATTGCCTGGTCGAAGTCCTCTCGGAGTTCTGGCATGGTGTCGACCAGGTACTGAATGAGGAAGAGCACGATGCCGCGCATGCTCGCCGGGGCGATTTGGTTCAGGATTCCCTCCTCCCCCAGCAGGCCCCGGACTACGCCCTCCACTTCAAGGACGTTGGGCGGCACCACATAGTCGGGCCCGGCCTGGCGGGTTTCTGCCAGGAAGCGGCCCAGTTCGGCGTGGTCTATGTAGGGGCCCTCGGGTTCTTCCTCTACTTTGGAGATCGGGAAGCGGCATTCCACGCAGACCTTCGCGACCCACATCAACTGCTCGGCTTCGTGGCGCGGATGGTAGGTCCGGTACTGCTCTCGGACGGCCCGGTATCGGTCCCGGTCTCGGAAGGCCAGCGCCGTGATGGCCGCCCGGATCAGTTCGGCGTCGTTCATGCCGATCCCTCCCGCGATTCGGGGTCTTCGACCTCGTCACCGAAGCCGAAGAGGCGCTCGGACTTGAACACGCCGGTGACCGTCTGGCGGCCGAATTCGTCGGCTTCTTCGAGCAGTGCGGTCAGGTCCGCGTCGCCCATGTCCGGTGGGATGAGTTGTTCGAGGACCGCCCACATCAGGCCGTATTGCTCTCTCTGGGGAACGTCCAGGTAGAAGGCCGATTCGCCGTAGCAGATTCGGACCAGAGCCTCGGCCCGCAGCCAGTGCAACCCGGGCCGAGTCTCCCGGAGCTTGGCCATCAGGCCGGCCAGTTCCTCCCGGTCGAGGTCGTCGCCGAAGTGGTCGGTCACAGCGGCGGCGAACAGGGCGAAGACGAACAGCTGGTGGTGGAGGTAGAGGTCGGGTCCGATCAGGGACCGGAGTCGGGAGAGTTCCGGGGCGTCGCGGCGGAGAGCCGCTTTCGCATGGTCGCGGAACAGTGCCTGGCGCTCTTGGTATCTCATTCGCCTCACCCCTCGCACCAGCGTTGAGCCGCCCGCCAGACCTCCAGGCCGTGGCTCTTGAGCTGTTCGGTGTGGTCGGCCTCGCGGGTCCAGGGCAAGTGCGCGGTCTCGGTCACCTGGAGGCTCAACCGCTCACCGACCAACCCGGACAGGTATCCGAAGACCGGAGGTGACGTGTCCGCGAAGGCCACCCAGAGCCTCGGAGCCTCTGTCAGGGTGCCGAACCGGATCGGTCTGCCGCCGATTTCCGCCTGCCCGAGCACGGTCAGAGCCTCCTCGGCCGGGGCCGAAATCGATCGGACCGGCAGCGGAATCTCGGCGAGGGCCCGCGCGTAGGCGAACCTGAGCCGGTGCGGCGCTGTTCTTCTTACGCCCACGAGGCGACCCCCGCCCTCGCGCGCTGCGCACCGGCCACGGCCCGTGCCATGCCCGCGCCCCGATCCCTCTTGGTCGGCGTCATTCTGCGCGGTGGGGCCGTTCGCGGCGGGGTCGAGTCGGGCACGGCCGCAGCCGGGTCCGCGTTCAGGCTCTTGAACACGGCGATCAGCCACTGGATCAGGCGGACCCAGAGCGCCCACTGTCCCCCGATTTCGCGCTCGAACGCGGTAGTGCCGGTGCGGCGGTGGGCAGCCGCGAGCGGGGCGGAATCGGTCATGAAGTCGTCCCAGGCGTCCTCGCGGAGCCGGTCGAACCGGTACTCCGAACCGGATTCCTGCGTACTGACCTCGGGCTCCGGCGGGTCCGGGAGTTCGTTGCGGCGGTGACGACCGGTGCGGGTGTCCTGGTACCAGCCGCGTGAGCCATACGGCCCCGGGTCGTCCGGGTCCGCGGGCTTGCCGCCGATCTCCCAGGTGTCGCCCGGTCGGTGACGCAGGTGCGGCGGCTCGTAGCGCGGATTGGCCGGGTCGGACTCCGGTGCGGTCGGGTCGCACGAGTCCGGGTCGAATCGGTATCGGTAAGCGCTGGGTGTGTCGGGGTCGGGAGAACCGTCGCTCAGGAAGAGACGGCGGCCCGCCCGGTCGTAGTAACCCCGGCCCTCGACATAGCCGAGGGCAGGGTCCGACCCGCTCACACGATGGGTGTGAGCTGCGAAAACGGTTGAGTTTTGGACTGGTGTAGCGGACTGGATTTGGAGTAGGCTGTCGCTAGCCACGGAGGTCTCCTCTCTGGCTGGGTGGCGGGTCGCCCAGGACGCCAATCTCAGGTGCGACCCGCCGGTCCATATTCAGTTGGAGCACACGCTGTGCTGTCTACGCACAGCGCGTGTCTGCACTATGACACGCGGTTCCCCCGTTCGGAAGTCGTGACACGCGCGTCCTTCGCCTCCGATCCTTACGCGTCCAGAACTTTCGGGTTACGAGACCGAATCACTGATACGCCTTGATGGCCATGGGCTCGCCAAGAGAGAAGCGAACACGACTCGACGCATCGACCCCCCCACCAGGCCACAATGGGCCCGACTTCAGGCGATCAGCGACGGTGAGGTGTGTGGAGGGCTGGTGTCTGCGGCGTGTCTCGGGCCGGGTGGCCCCGGGGCTGGCGTGAAGGCGGCTCGCGTCCTGGCGGGTGCGCACGGCTCCGGGCGTGGATCGCTTGGGACGCCACCGGTCCCAGGCGGTGAACATGAGTCTTCTCCAACCCTGCGGGTGATGGCAAACGCTGGTTCGGCTGTCACCATTGATGTAGCACAACCGGACGGAAACCGACCAGCAGATCGAAGGTTCGAAGGTTCGGATCAAGGGGGGTGTGGCACATGGCCAGGAGCGTGAACCCGGCAGAGCGGAGTGAGACCGCCAAGGAGATCCGCACCGACCTCGACGCGGCGGCTGCGGCCATCAACGCCTTCCACGCCCGAGTGCT
>NZ_JAELXW010000043.1 GCF_016428645.1 Glycomyces salinus
AAACACCCTGTTGAGTTCTCAAACAACACGCCACAACCAAGTCAATTCACTTTCGTGATTTGGCCTTAGCCGGAGCAACCTCTTAACTCTACCAGTCTCTCTCTGCTGTGCAAAGTTCAGGGTGATTAACCTGAGTCACACATGATCGAGTCTCTTCGAGTCTCTGAGATCTCCCGCGGCTCAGCTACCGGATCGCGCCACTGCTTCTATGAGCCTGTCGCTGTATCTCCGGCGGCTTCCGGACCAACCTTCTGGTTGTTCCGTTCCCCCGCGGGCAGGAACAAATATACACGCGCTTAACCCGGCTCGCAAAGGGGGGTCAGCATGATCGGCGCCACTACCCTGAACTGCGCTAATGCAATGGCCCCCAATGGAGTTCGCATTGGACTACCTACAGTGTTCGGGCCTCTCCTCGATGAACGAAAGAAGCCGGGGACCGCCTCTCGGCGGTCCCCGGCTTCTCAAGCTCTCTTGGCGGCTCGTCCTACGAATCGCTCGGGACTATGTTGACCAGCTTGCGACCACGCTTGCTGGAGAACAGCACCTCACCCGCGGACAGTGCGAAGAGCGTGTCGTCGCCTCCGCGGCCCACCAGGTCGCCCGGGTGGTACTTGGTTCCCCGCTGGCGGACCAGGATCTCGCCGGCGTTCACCTGCTGCCCCCCGAAGCGCTTCACGCCCAGGCGCTTGGAGTTGGAATCGCGCCCGTTACGGGAGCTGGATGCACCCTTCTTGTGTGCCATCGGTCAACCCCTAACTTCTTGATCCCGGTGACCTTGACGCGAGTCAGCGGCTGGCGGTGCCCCTGGCGCTTGTGGTAGCCGGTCTTGTTCTTGTACTTGTGGATCTTGATCTTCGGGCCCTTGGTGTGCTCGAGAAGTTCACCGCTCACCGTGACGCCGGCGGCGTCGGTGACCACAGTGCCTTCGTCGACGAGCAACACCGCAGGCAGCGTAAGAGCGTCGCCGGGCTCGCCCTGAAGCTTCTCGACTTCGAGGACGTCGCCCTCGGCGACCTTGTACTGCTTTCCGCCAGTCTTGACGATTGCGTACATGTCGACGCTGGTCTCCTTGGGTCCTCCCCGTGCGGGGAAATAGTTCCCCCCGCAGGGGAACGGTGGTTGTCAAATCTTGCGGTGTCCCGCCCTTGCCAGTATCGGCTCCGCACGCGTCGCCGTGGCCGGCCCGCTTGACCGAGTCCGCCCCCGCACTTGCAGGCGGGGAAGCTGAGGGCTCTGCAGGCCGCTCACTAGCGTACGTCATGTAGCGCCTGGTTCGGGCATCGGGCTCAGCCCGACGCCGCGAACGTCACAGTCCGCGGCGTGCTCGGGCCTCAGGCCGTCTCGCTCTCCTCGCCGGCTTCGTCCTCGGTGCCGGCCGCGGCGATCTTCGCGGTCTGCTCGGCGGCCGATTTGACGTCGGACTGCTTCTGCTCGGACTTCCCGGACTTGGCCTTCTTCTTCTTGCCGCCGGATCCGCCGCCGTTCTTCTTCTTGTTGGAAGAACCGCCGCCGAGGATCTCGTCGGTGTTGACGACCAGGCCGCGGCCCTTGCAGTGGTCGCAGGGCTCGGAGAACGCCTCGAGCAGGCCCTGGCCGACGCGCTTGCGGGTCATCTGGACCAGACCCAGGGACGTGACCTCGGTGACCTGGTGCTTGGTGCGGTCCCGGCCGAGGCATTCGGTCAGGCGGCGCAGCACGAGGTCGCGGTTGGATTCGAGGACCATGTCGATGAAGTCGATCACGATGATCCCGCCGATGTCGCGCAGGCGCAGCTGCCGCACTATCTCCTCGGCCGCCTCGAGGTTGTTCCTGGTGACGGTCTCCTCGAGGTTCCCGCCCTCACCGGTGAAGCGGCCGGTGTTGACGTCGATGACGGTCATGGCCTCGGTCCGGTCGATCACGAGGGATCCGCCGGAGGGCAGGTAGACCTTGCGGTCGAGGGCCTTGAGGAGCTGCTCGTCGATCCGCTTCGCGGCGAAGACGTCCTTGGAGCCGGTGTGGTGCTTCAGGCGCGGCAGGAGCTCGGGCGAGACCGATTCGAGGTACTTGTGGATCTCGTCGTAGGAGTCGTCGCCCTCGACCAGGAGTTCCTTGAAGTCCTCGTTGAAGACGTCGCGGACGACCCTGATGAGCACGTCGGGCTCCGAGTGCAGGACCGACGGCGCGTTGCCCTTCTTGGCCTTGGTCTGGATCTCCTCCCACTCGATCTGGAGCCGGGAGATGTCGCGGGCCAGGTCCTCGGGACCGGCGCCTTCGGCGGCGGTGCGGACGATCACGCCCGCGCTCTCGGGGACCAACTTCTTGAGCGCGGCCCGCAGGCGGGTGCGCTCGCGGTCGGGGAGCTTCCGGGAGATGCCGGAGGCGTTGCCGCCGGGAACGTAGACCAGGTGGCGGCCCGAGAGCGCGATGTGGCTGGTCAGGCGGGCGCCCTTGTGGCCGACGGGGTCCTTGGTGACCTGGACGAGCACCGAGTCGCCGGGTTTGAGGGCCTGCTCGATGGAGCGGGCCTTGCCGGCCAGGCCGGTGGCGTCCCAGTTCACCTCTCCGGCGTACAGGACGGCGTTGCGGCCGCGGCCGATGTCGACGAACGCGGCCTCCATGCTGGGGAGGACGTTCTGGACTTTGCCGAGGTAGACGTTGCCGACCAGACCCTGGGAGCCGGATTTCTGGACGTAGTGCTCGGCGAGGATGTCGTCTTCGAGGACGGCGGCCTGGGCGCGGCCGGCGCGGTAGCGGACGACCATCTGGCGTTCGACGGCTTCGCGTCGGGCGAGGAACTCGGCCTCGCTGACGACCTGGACGCGGTTGCGTCCGCCTTTGCGGCCGTCGCGGCGGCGCTGGCGCTTGGCCTCGAGGCGGGTGGAGCCGGAGACGCCGCGGACGTCGTCGTTGGAGGTCTTCTTGGGGGGTGTGCGCACCTTGACGACGACTTCGGTGTCGTCGTCGCTGCTCTTGGCGCTGCGGTCGGAGTCGTCGGAGCCGGCTCGCTTGCGTCTGCGCCTGCGGCGGCGGGTGACCTCGGGGGACTCGTCGGAGCCGTTGTCGTCGGCGGCCTCGGGCTCGTCGTCGGTCTGCTCGTCGCTGTCCGACGCGTTTTCGGCGCCCTTGCCGCGACCCCTGCCTCGGCGGCCTCGGCGGCCGCGCCGGCGGCGTCCGGCTTCGGTGTCGTCGTCGAAGTCGTCGTCGGTGTCATCGACGGCCTCGGGTTCTTCGGCCTTGCGGTTCGAGCGCGAGGCCGGTTCGGGTTTGCTCTTCTTCTTCTGAGCCTGCTTGGGCTGGGTCTTCTTGGGGCGCGCCGGTTCGCGTTCGCCCTCGTCAGCGGGCTTGTCGGTCTTCTCGACCTTGGGCGGGGGCGCGAACACCGGAGCCGCGGTGGGGGCCGCTGAGGCGCGGTTGCGCTCGGCTCCCGTCTCGGCTTCGGCGGGCGGTTGGTTCTTCGGTTTCTGCGGCGGCATGAAGGTGACCGGGGCAGCGGGCACCTGCTGTTCGCGCGGCTCGTTCTCGCGCATGCGAATAAATCTCCATTCCAGCCGCTGCCCGGGCGCTGACGCGTTGTTGCGTCCGCTGCCGCACGGGCGCGGCATAAGCGGTGCGGTTGCGGCACCCTCCGGCGCCATCCTGACCACACCTAAAGCCTTCACCTCGTCCCGGGAAAACACCTCTGCCCGGTCGAGTGGTCAAGTTCGAGTATCGCACACTCCGGGTCATCCGCCGACCCGGACGGCGAGCCGGTGCCGCGCCTCTCAGTGACTCTCCACACGAACAGGTGAGTTACGGCGACGCTCGGTGGTTGGCACGTCGAGGAACTGGCTTGAGTCCTGTGTACTCGATACGCTTTGGGGCGGCGCGGCGGCGCAGGCCGACACACGGAGGTACGGACAGATCGCACTGCAGGTTGTCGACTCAGACGAGTCGGAGGAGCCCTCGGGCGACGGGAAACCCGACGCCTACCAGGGGCGACATCGTGGTGCCGACCGGTTCCGGCAGCTGGCCAGCGCCGGCGGTGTGCTGGCGGCGATCGTGCTGCTGCTGACCGGCGGCGGGACGGTCCTGTTCTGGATGAGCGGGATCGGAGACGCCGAGCCGCTGGTGCTCACCGACGGGATCGGCGATCTCTGCGATTCGGTGATCGACGAGGAACTGCTGGCGCCGTGGGCGGACGCGGAGGTGTCGCGGGAGTCGTCGACCGAGTCGCAGGAGGAGGTTCGCGCCTTCTCCTGCACCTACACGGCCGAGTACGCCGGCGACGAGGCGTATCGCCTGGTGACGCTGCTGGCGACGGTGCAGGTGTACGAGGAGACCTCTGACGCCCGGGCCTCGTACGCGGGGGTGCTGGAGTTCGAGGCCTCCGAGGGCCACGAAACTTCGAGCGTCGGCGGGGTGGCCGAGCAGGCGGCGTCGGCGCTGCTCGAGGGCGGTGAGGAGGTCGAGGTGCGGCTCCACGCCCAGGAGGCGAACGCGACATTGAGCATGAACGGGTTCTTCACGGGCGCGCCGCCCGAGGGCGGAGACCGGGAGCAGTTGACGGCGGATCTGGCCGCCGGGCTCATCGACGCGCTCCCCCGGGAAGGGAATTGAGCGGCTTCCCTCTAAGCTGGCCGTGACTGCCCCGGCGTCAAGTCCGACACGCCGGGAAATCACGCGTGGAGGATATTGTGAGCGCCACACCGCCCTTTGGCCCGGCCTACAACCAGCCGCCAGACGACGGCCGGAGGCAGGGGTCGAACCAGTGGCAGCCGCGAGCGGGGCGGCCCGAGTCCGGCCGGGGAGGCCAGACGCCTCCCGGGCAGGGAGGCCAAATGCCGGCGGCGGGCGGCAGGCCCGGTCCGCAGGCCGGTCGAGGCCCTGATCGTCAGCGGCCGCCGGCTTCGCCGCAGCCCGCGCCGCGGGCCGGGGGCGTGCCCCAGCCGCCGCAGCCTCCGGCGTACGGGGCCCAGTCGCCGCCCACGCCGGCGCCGGCGGACCCGGAGCGCGCGCCCGAGCCGTTCGAGGAGGCCGCCTTCTCCGACGCGGGGCAGGGCGATTGGGGGGACGGCCAGGAGACCACGGCGATCGGCCGGCTGGGCGAGGTGTCGCGCTCGCGTCGCCGCTCGGACTTCCAGAAGAAGCGCAGCCGCGCCCGCAAGTCCAGTCCGATTCCGAAGATCATCGCGGTCGTGGTGGTGCTGGGTCTGCTGGGCGCTGCGGGCTGGTGGTGGTTCAACCGCGATGATTCGACCGGGGGCGGCGATGAGGCGGCCGACCCGAACCTGGAGTACGCGGCCAGCGAGGAGCCCTGCAGCTTCGTCGACGCCGCTCCGATGGCCGACTATGTCGACGGCGAGGCGGAGCCGAGCGCGGAGACGCGGGACCGGCAGCGCGGTTGGGAGCAGCTGTGCTCGATGACGTACGGGTCGGCCGAGAGCTCGACGGCGCTGTTGGAGTTCGAGAGCACGGTCTTCGAGTCCGACGCGAAGGCCGGGGTGAACTTCGATCTGGGTTACGGACAGGTCAGCGAGTCGGAGGAGACGTGGGCGGTCGTCGATTCGGCGCCCGATGTCGGTGACCAGTCGGCGGCGGTGGCGCGGGTGGTCGACGAGGGCACTTCGAATTACCAGCTGCATGTCCAGGACGGGAACGTGTATCTGGTCGTGCGGCTGTCGATCGTCGATTCGGGGCTCGACGAGGCGGGTCTCGGGGAGTTGTCCGCGGAGTTGGCCGACTCGTACCTGTCGGCTTGGCGCGATTCCTGACAGAGCTTATGAAGAAGGCGGGCGGCGATTGCGCCGCCCGCCTTCTTCATACGTCTAGTAGGTGCGCATGGGCTGGCCGAACATCTGCCCTTCGATGGAGGTCGGGGCGCACCAGAGGTACTTCTCCTTCTGGCCCTTGCGGAGCATGGCGATCATGTCGTCGTGGAGCATCTGGAGCCATTGCAGGACTTCCTGGTTGACGCGGATGCTCGACCGGGCGATCTGGGCCTCTTCGGCGGTGAGGCGCTGGAGCACGGTCATGTGGGCCTCGGAGGTGAGCTCGTCGGCGAAGTTGCTCAGGCGCGGCAGCACGGTCAGCTGGGTGCGCCAGGGGCCGAGGACCGGTTTGACCTGGGAGCCGCGTTCGCCGACGTCGTAGACGTAGAGCGCCGGCGAGTGCTGGCTGGCCTCGACGGTGACCGGCTGGTCGCCGTGGAGGACGGCGAGGCGGTCGTTGCGTCCGGTGGCGGCCTCTCCCAGACCGTTCCACTCCTGGGGGCGGGTGGTGCAGACCGCGACGCGGGTGCCGAGGGCGAGCGCGCGGAAGACCAGCAGGCGGGCGAGGTAGACGCCGCCGATGACGTTGACGCGGGTCTCCTCGGGGCGGAAGAACGGGGCGACGACCGGGACCTGCTCGGCGTCGCGGCCGATGACGAGCCCGGAGGGCGGGCTGGCCGAGGTCATCAGTTCGAGGGCGCGGGCGGTCGGGATTTGCGGGGCCGAGCGCAGCGGTTCGATCGGCTTGCCGGCGTCTGAGGCGGTTTCGACGGCGCGGTCGGTGACCGGCAGGCCGTAGACGGTGCCTTCGGTGGGTCCGGCCGAGACCTGGGAGACGCCGAAGAGTCCGGCGGAGGTCGGCATGGAGCTGACCGGTCCGCCGCTCATGGGGGCCGCGCCGGAGTAGGGCATGCCCGAGTACGGCTGGGCCGAGGCCGGTTGGCCGGACATGGGCTGCCCGGAGATCGGCTGCCCGGAGATCGGCTGGCCGGAGACGGGCTGGACGGACATCGGGTGCCCGGAGACCGGTTGGGCCGAGACGGGGGCGGCCGAGACTGGGGCCTGGGACGGGGTCGGCGCGGGCGGCGCCGGCGACGGCGCGGGAGCCGGCGGGGGCGGGGCCGGGGTCTGCTGCTGCGGTCCCGGTGGGGTCGGTTTGGGTGCGGGCGGCTGCGGTGCCGGAGGCTGGGCCGCGGGCGGCCGGTTCGCCGGGGGCTGCTGTCCAGTGGGCGGCCCGGTCGGCGGGCGCTGCTGCTGCGAGGTCGGGGGCTGCGCCGGCGGAGAGGTCGGCGGTTTCGCAGGCGGTGAGGTGGGCGGCCCGGCCGGTGGCGACGTGGGCTGCTGTGACTGCGGTTGCGAGGGCTGGGGTGCCTGAGGTCGGGCCTGCGGCGCGGCCGGGGGCCGGGCGGGCGGGCGCGGCGCGGACTGCGGCGGGGAGGCCGGGGGCCCCGGCTGCCCGGTCGGCTTCGGTGTCTGAGGCTGCTGTGGCTGGGGTTGAGGCGGCTGCTGTGCCTGCTGCGCGCGCGGCGGCTCGGCGCCGCCGCGGGCGGGCGAGCCGTAGGCGGACGGGCCGCCGCGCCTGGCGACCTTCATGGTGCCGTCGTCGTCTTCGATCGAGGGCCGCTGCTCGGCCTTCTCGGCGTCGCCGGTCTTGTCACGCGGCTCCTCGTCGTCGCCACTGTGGTGACGTCCGCCGCCGTACGTGCCTCCCTGGTAGGAGCCGCCCCGGTAGGTGCCGCCGCCGTAGACGTTGCCGTTCCTGCGGTCGCTCATCGGGGACCTCCTCCGGTCGGGGCGGACGCGTACGCGGCGGGCCCGTGCTCGCCGTCGAGTCGCTGCAGCCGCACGCCGAGCTGGTCGGCGACGTTGAGCAGCTGGTTCTGGGCCGATTCCCAGGCGGTCTGGTCGAGCGCCAGCCGCACCACCGCGTCGACGGCGAGCTGGCGGCCGGTGACGCGGCCGTCGGGGTTGACCTTGCCGGAGGTTCCGGCGGTGACCACGATCGAGACGGTCACGAACGCGGCCGGGATGCCCGAGAGGGCGTCGACCGTGCGGTGCAGGGCCTCGGCGTCGCTCGGCCATTTGACGATCCGGTAGGACACGTGGCGCAGGCCGTCGGCGTACCAGTGGTTCCACTCCTCGGCGGTGCGCTCGCCCGGGACGGGCGCGAAGGCGACACCGAGGGACTGCTGGACGCCCTCGCGGACGCCCTCGGCGTCGAGGATCCGGTTGGGGACGCCGACGTTGCCCAGGAGTTTGGAGACGCGCTGGGAGGTGGAGGCGAGCGCCTTGTAGACGCCGTCGACCTCGCCGCCGCGCTCGGCGGTGGCCTCGCGGGCGTCGCGGGCGCCGAGCCGGACGGCCAGCCACGCCTTGTGGTGGACGACGGCCGGGTACTGGCCGAGCAGTTCGCGGTAGGAGCGGGCGGCGGCGCTGTCGTCGTAGGCGGCCAAGCCGACCGGAGTGGTGTGGCCGACGAGTTGGACGGCCGTGACCGGCACCGAGGTCTCGTCGAAGAGCCGCTCGAGGCGCTCGAGCGGGACGGCCTTGGTGCCCTCGTCGGTGGAGCCGATCTCGATCACCGAGAACCAGCCGCTGTTGTCGTGACCGATGCCCACGTTCTCGTCGCGGTCCTCGACGCCGGTGATACCCAGGTCGGGTGCGATCCGGTGGAGGACTTCGGTGAGCTGCTCGGGGTCGAGGGACCGCACGCGGCGGCGCAGCCGCGAACGCAACGGCACGGTCTGGTACCACCAGTAGTCGCCCTTGCGCCAGAACGCGATCACCACGATGATCAGCGCGACGCCGCCGCCCGCCGCCATGATCGGCAGTGGGAAGGCCATGCAGGCCAGGGCGATCGTGAGCGCGATCTCGACGGCGATGAGCTGCACGACCGTTATCGGGCCGAGCCTTCCCGAGGAGCGCGTCGTGAACACGACGGTCTCGCCCGGGGCTGGGCCGTCCTGCTGGGCTTGCACGGACGCGGTGCCGCGAGCTTGCTCCCCGGCCTGCATCATCGTCATTTGCGACGTCTCCATCAAGAAGGTGAGTGGTCGTACCTATCGTAAGCGGGCAAGTCCACCTGGCGGGGACCTGGGCCCGGCGGTGTGCAGGTCGGTGTGGCTGGCGGTCCGGCGTTAGACTGGCCGAGTGCGATTCCTCCCGCGTTTTCCTCTCTATTCGGCCGTCGCGGCAGCGGTGACGGCGAGCACGCTCCTGCTGACGGCTGCCCCGGCGTCGGCCCAGTTCGACTGGGGCGAGTGGCAGGAGGAGTGGATGGTCGGCGAAGACGATCGCGTGCCGTGCGAGATCCCGACAGTGTCGAACGAGCCGCTGCAGAACAAGCCGTGGAACGTCGACACCGCCGGTATCGAGATCGCCCACCAGTACAACGAGGGCATCCGTGTCGACAACGGCGAACCGGTGAGGGTCGCCGTCATCGACTCCGGTGTGACCGCCTTCCATCCCACTTTCGGTGACCGAGTGCTGGAGGGCGCCGACCTCTTCGACGCCGACTCCCGGGGCCAGTGCGATGCGAACGGGCACGGCACCGGCGTCGCGGGCATTATCGCGGGCGGATCCGAGGCCGATTCGGCCTATCTGGGGGTGGCGCCGGAGGCCGAGATCATCCCGATCCGGATCTTCCAAGGATCCGAGGCCGGGGACGAGGTCAAGAGCAGGATGCTGGCCGCCTCGATCCTCGGCGCGGTCGAGGCCGGGGCCGATGTCATCAACGTGTCGATCGCCGTGCTCGAAACCACCGAACTGGAGCAGGCCGTTGCCAGCGCGATCGCGGACGGCGTGATCATCGTGGCCGCGACCGGCAACGCCTCCATCTGGATGGACGACGACAGAGTCGACGCCAACGATCGGGCCTACTATCCGGCCAACTATCCGGAGGTCATCGCGGTCGGAGGACACAACCAGTCGGGGAACTGGTACAACGACACCAACTTCGGGGAGAACCTGGACCTGCTGGCCCCGGGGGTGGATATCGCACTGCCGTCGGCGAACGGCGAGGACTACGATCTGCTCTCGGGCACGAGTTTCGCCGCACCGCACGTGGCGGGTGCCGCCGCACTGCTGAAAGCCGAGTTCCCGGATCTGGCGGACCCGCGGTGGGTCGAGCAGCGCCTTCGGGACACGGCGATCCACCCGCCGGACGACTTCAACATGTACCAGGGCTACGGGGTGCTGAACATCCCCAACGCATTGACCGCGCCGTTGGAGGACGACTCCGAAGAAGAGGAGCCGTTCGTCGAGGCCGAGCCGAGCCAGATCCCGGCGATCGACGTCGGCTACGACCCGCTGGCGACCGAGAAGACCATCGCCTGGGCGAGCGTGGGCGGCGCGATCTTGCTGATCACCCTGGTGCTGGTGCTGCGCAAGGTCATCCCGGAGGGGCGCCGGCGCGGCTGGCGGGCCGGGTCGCGTTCGAGCGGCCCGCTGCCGGCGAAGACCGCCGACGAAGGCCTTTAGAGGACCCTGGAGAACAGACCCGGACGACGAATAACCCGGGCCGATCGCGGATCGGCCCGGGTTTCTTTCTCGGCTTCGAGAAGGTCTCGCTACCCGAAGCGGCTGATGTTCGCGGCTTCGGTCGCCTGGTAGTTCTCCTTGGCGGTGTCGATGGCGTTACCGAGCGCCTCCAGGATCGAGCGGATGTCCTCCATCGAGTTGTCCCACTGGTCCTGGGCTTCCTGGTACGCGTCGCGAGCGGCGCCAGTGAAGTCCAGGTTCTGGAGCATACCGCGGAGGTCGCCGAGCTGGCTCTCGATGTCCTGGGCGTTGCTGGTGACGATCTGGGAAGCCTCTTCGAGAGTCGCGTAATCGACTTTAATGCGGCCCATGAATTTTCACCTCTTTCCTAAGTCCTTGGGGGTTTCTACAGCTCGTTGCCGTAGGCACCGAGGGCGGAAGCGTCGTCGGCGTCCTGCTCGGTGCTCGCGGTGGCACTGGCGTCGAGGTTCGTCGCGATGTTCGAGAGGGCGTCAAGCAGCTGGGCGGCCTTCGCGTCCCAGGTGGTCATGGTGTTCTGGAGCGAGGTTCCAGCGGCACCAGTCCATGCCTGAGAGAGGTCTTCCATCAGGTTCCTCAGGGTGTTGAGGTTCCCGTCGACGCTCTCCCGCGTGTTCAGTGTGTCGGTGGCTGCCTGGTGGGCTGTGTCAGCATCCAATTCTTGGCCGGCCATCGTTCACCTCCTGCTAATAGAACCGGGGCTGAGGCGCAAGGCCGTCAGGGGTATCCCAGTGAGTTTTGTGTCGATTCGCAGTCACCATAACCCGTCCGTGCAAACTCACCGGGTTGGCGGTGCGTCTCTCAGTTTACAAGCGGCGCCCGCGCGGTGTATCCCGACATCGTGCCAACACCACCCCGCCCCACCCAAACCCGACCGTCGAGCCCTGCCCACAGCGGTCGGCCCCGAACGAACGCACGCGCCTTCGATAGCGCGCGGTCGAACCGCGCCTCGCGGAGGGGCGCTGGGGAGGTGGACGGCATCATGCCTTGGACCGAGATCGCCGACTCTCACCTCGTCTGGAAGCGGTCTCGCATGCGTCCGGGATGCCGCACCAGAGGGTCTCGCTGCGCCGCTGCACGGCTCGCCGATTCAAAGGTGCCGGGCGTCAGAACGTGCGTGACCACCTGAATCCCGGCGAACACCACAGTTGGTCGATTTTCGATATTGTCGAGGCACCGTTCACCGATGACACCCCGGGAGTACCCAACACCATGCCCTCATACGACCTCGACAAGATCGAGGAAGTCGGTACCACCCACGCTCCGGCCCTGGCCGACTGGTACTTCGAAACCCTGGAGCTGGTCGACAAGGCCGGCCGCTGGAGCGACAACGCGTTCAGCGATTCGCTGGTCCCGCTCTGGAACGACTGCTATGTATTCACGTACGAGGTGGTCTACGAGTCGGCGATCAATCTCGAGGCGTTCGGCCCCAGCCTCGTCCAAGTGGTCGAGCTCATCCGGGAGTCCGAATCCCAGAACACCGACCAGTTCGAGAGTCTCTTCGAAGAAACCGTTGACGACGCTCAATCGGTCGTCGCGCCGGAAGGCTACGAGACCCTGGACGATCGGATCGAGCAGCGGGCCGACGAGCTGGAAGAGGCAGCAGCTCCCGATCATCGTGACGACTACGAAGCTGGTGACGAGTACGAGAACCTGGACAAGGAGTACGGCGTCTACGAGATCAACGACGCCGATGGCACCGACCGGACAGGCCAACAGGGCCGGACCTACTGACCTCGACCGACCGTCCCCGCCCCTCGGCCCCGAGCGGCCGACACCCGTCTATACCGAAGGGCATACCCCATGAGCTGGCTCGACACACTCAAAGGGCTCACAGCAACCGGTCCTCCCGCCGAACAGCCCAACTACCCGACCGACGAGAAACTGCTGGACAAACTCGAACAGCTTCGGACTCCACTCAAAGCGATCGCCTGCCGCCGCGAGGTCGCGACCGCGTACCCGGACATCGAATGGCAGTTGTGGCTTCCCCGGTCGATCTGGGAGTCCGATGGCGGGCAACCGGCTCCCGATGTCGCCAGCGCCAGCGGAGACATGAAGACGATCTGGTCGGAAATCACCATGTGCCCCGTGCCGGAAGAAGCCGAATCGGCAGAGTTGGAGGCGATGGCTTCCACCGCATCGGCCGATGTCACCCATCACCTCGAAAGCGCCTCGGGCCGACTCGAATCAGCACTCGCCGACGGCGGCGACCCCGACCAGGCATATCAGGTGACCGAACTGGCGCGGGCCGCATACACCCGAGTGACGGAAAAAGCGGCAAGTCCGACCGAGAGCACTCTGATCAACTCCATGTTCGAACACAACTGGGACGACGACGCCTCCGGGGAGGCCCAGGAGCAATTCGGGTACACCATCGATGCACTTGCGAAGCTTAAAGTCATGACCCACTGGCTAGGAGACAGCGCTGGTGCGCAGTTGGCGGCTACCACCATGTTCCGTCTGGAGCTGGATGCGGCACTGGACGATCTCCACGGCCAGCTCGGTGAACGCGGGGAGATCACCGAGATCTACGATGCCGCCGTGAGCCCTCTCGGGGGTTTCTCTATGTTCATAGGCGGTTTGGGGCTCATGTTCAGTGGGGTGCCCTGGGTAGTCAACGCTGGCGGGTTTACCGCAGGAGTGGTTGATGCCTTCGGCAACTGGAGTTCGGAGATCTCGGTCGAAAAGGTCGCTGAGTCCTGAGAACCCTCCACCTATACGTCAGCTTTCAAGACAGCTATCGGCAATGCCGAACAGAGTCGATCCGCGAACATCAAAGAGGCATCGATAAACCTCACACGAGAGTTTGATGGCCACCGAGGAGACACCGGGTACTCCCATCTGATCCCGGGGGCAGGGACCTGATGACACACTCTATTTCGATGAAGCACCTGATACTTGGTATCGCGCTCTCCACAGTATTCTTGATTTCCGCTTGCACGTCAGGCAGCGAAGATTCACCTCCTGAGAAGCCAGACCGCCCGTCTCCGACGGAGACCATACGTACTCACGAGCTGCGGACTCAGATCGAGGGGATCGAAGACGCTTGCGCCCTACTCGGAGCAGCGATGATCGAGGAGTACTTCCTTGAGGACGAGTACGAGGAGAAACCCAGCGGCCCCCAGAGCGTATGCAACACGAGCGTGTGGAAAGAGTTCCCGAAATCACACGCTGAAATCAACCTCAACATTTGGACCGAAAACAACAATATCGAAGCGGCCGAACACTTCTACAGTCGAGTTGAGAATCCCGACTCAATGACTGAGGGATACGTCGGGGAATCAGGCGAAACCGAGGCGTATGCAGTCGTCTACAGGCTCCCTGGGGCGACCGGTTCATACATTATCCGTACATTCGTCCTCGGCGAGTTCTACGTCATAAGGGCCGAACTAATCGTCACCGTGGATGACCTCATGCCCTCAGATGGTGAGGTAGGGGAATGGATGTTCGAACAGTACGCCCCGGCGGTCGTCGAATCCATCGAAGCCAGACTCACCAGATGAACTGCACCTCCTGGCTCGGCACGGCGGGAACTCACGCCGCTCTTGCCGCAGGAAGGACCGGAGACGCCCCACGGCACGACTCCGGCCCTTGAATATCACTCGGCTTCGTCCAGGAGTCGAACCCGGTGGTGCCAGGTGAAGGTGGCTATGTCGTGGAGGGCTACCGCTGCTCCTGTATTCAGGGCCCAGGGGCGGTGCAGGTTCTCGGTTGCCGTCAGCGTCGGGGTCGGCGTGTCCAGGCCGGTGATTTCGCCGAGCAGGGCCGGGTAGCGGTCGGTGAAGGAAAGCCGGAAGCCCGGTCGGTCGGGCAGCAGCGCGAACTGGAGTTGACGACCTTCGATCATCCTGGTGGCCAGGATCGGGAGCGGCTCGAGTTCCTCGTCTATGTAATAAGGCGGCGTCACAGTGCCACCTCGTTCCCCGAGGCGTGGTGGCAAGCGTCGAAGCGTGCCTCCCAGAGCTGGAGATACTGAGAAGTCGGGCGGGGTGGGTTCGACGGGTTGCGGCGGAGGTTGTACTCGCCCTCCGGTCTTTGCGCGGCGCCAACGGGTTCAGGGCCTCTGATCACCGCGATGAGCCAGTTGAGGATGCGTTTGAGGAGCGCGACGGTTCGGCCCGGGCCGTCCATGGCCGCGCGGTCCTGGTCGTGGGCGGATGCAAGGGGTTCTGAGAAGCGCATATAGCGCTCGAACGCCTCCTCGCGCGGCCTGGAGAAGTGAGGCGAATCGGACTCGGCCGGCGGGTCCGGGAGTTCGCCGCGGCGGTGGCGGCCGGTGCGGGTGTCGGGACTCCATCCGGGTGCGCCGTACGGCCCGCGGTCTTCGGGATCATACGGCCTGCCACCGATCTGCCAGTCGTCGCCGGGGCGGTGTCGGAGGTGGTCAGGCTCATAGTTCGGCTCTCCCGGACCGAATCCCGGAGGGTAGTCGCGCGAGAACTCCCGGGAGTTTTCGGGCAGCCTGGGATAGCGTATGGTCGTAGACGGCAAGGGAGGACTCCTTCTTTGTCCGGTGCCGTCCGGCGGTCCCTGTTTGGCGACTTGAGCCGCCGGACGGCTTTCTCATGCTTGCATATGGACCGGAATGGACTGCCAGCAGTGGGTGTAACCGACTCACGTAGGAACGTAAGAAATCCCGTCGCTCACAGTATCCGTGAATGTACCCATCGCATGGTGAACCAAGATTATGGGCTTGTCAACCCTTGAGCAGCCGTAGGGGGCCCGGGTCGCCTATCGTCTGCGCCCCAACCTCCCCCGTTCGTGCCAGACCCGCAAGGTCGATCCGTGAAGTTTGCGGGGGCTCGCTATGCTGGTTACAGCGGCCGAGCCATGTCCGGCCACCATCTGGATACCCCCAACGATCTTCCATGAGGTGAACCACATGCCACAGATCATCGATGCCGGCAATGGTGAGACGATCATCGTCGTCCAAGACGGTTCGGCCGACGGCTACACCATGTACAGCAGTACCGACGGGCGCTTGGTCGTCGCGGACGAGGACGCCCTGTCGGATCTCGGCATCAAGATGAGCGACATCGAGGAGCTCCTTGCAGGCACTAGGGACCTGGTGACCAACGGCAACCTCACGGTCGTGCGGGGCGCAGAGTACGCCCAGATGCCCGACTACCAGATCGCCCAAGTCGACGCGCTCAACCTCAAGCTGGGAAATTTCCCCGACGCCGAAGAGGTCCGCGACCTGTACCGCGAGAACTTCTACATGGCCAAGGCCGACCAGATCGAACGCATCGCCCATGGTTACTCCACCGGCCGCGAGGTCGCCGACAACGTCCGGACCGAGTACGTCAACAACGACGGCGACGTCGCCGCATCGGTCGACCAGTTGGGCAACGAGTTCACCGAGTCCGACGGCATCTCGGATGAGGAGCTCGCCGACGCCCAGGCCGAAAACGAGGGATCGGACACCGAGACTGAGACCGAGACTCCTGAGGGCGAGGAGGACACCACTCCTCGAACCTGAACGGCTCGTTTAGCACACTTCGTCTCAGCCCCTAGAAAGGAGCCAAGCTATGGGGTCTGGTAAAGGCTTCGACTTCTACCGGAACAACTACACCCACGAAGAGCTGTGGGAAATGCTCAGCATGGGCGACTCCTGGTCGGTCGAGCAAGCCAGTGGTGTCTGGCGCACCGCTCGACAGGACATCAACACCGCGAGAGACAACCTCGATACGGCAATGCAGGAGCTTGTCGGCTACTGGGAAGGCGACGCCTCTGAGGAGTATCAGCGTCGTATGCGGATTTTGCGTGACTACGGCGACGAGGCCTCGGAAAGCATGGAAAGGGCCGAGTCGGATCTGCTTCCGCGGCTATCCGAGTTCTTGGGCGGGGCGCAGAGTGAGGCCCGCAATCAGGATCTCTATCCCTCAAGCACCTTGACCGAGTATGCTGACTGGCTTGAGGCAACAAAGCCCGAGAATCTCCATTACGGTCAGGACAAAGAGGTCGAACAGCGGTCTCAACTGCAGCAGGAACATCAGTCCTATCTCGATGACCGTCATGACAAGATGGCTCGGGTTGTCGCGAATCTTGGCGACAACTACCAGCAAGTCGCAGAGGAATGGAAGGAACCTCCGCCTCCGCCGCCCAGCGACATGCCCGGCAACACCACCTATAACCCACCCACCGGCGGAGTGTTCGGCAACGACGGGTTGAACCCGGGAGGCGCCGGAGGGCTTGGTCCGGGCGGAGCCACCGGTGCCAACGGAGCGGGCTTCGACTCGACGAACGGGAGCCTTGCCGGAGCCGACGGCATCGTCGGAACCGATGATGACCTGGAGCCGGTGGACGGTTGGACGCCAGGTTCCTACGGCGACGTCGACTCCGGTGGTCTGGCCGCCGGAACCTTTTCCACAGCTCCCACGGGTGGATTCGGCGGCAGCACGGTCCCGACTGGCGGAGCCGGTCCCATGACCAGTGCCGGCGCGGGCCTATTCGGTCCTGCCACCACCGGAGGCGGTGGAACGACCGGACGCGGAACCACTCCCACCTCCAGCCCGGCCCGCAGCGGTGCTTCGACCAACTCTCGCGGGACCGGCAGCAGTGGGCGCGGCGGTCCGAATACCGGTGGACGCCCCGGCTCCTCGACTCGTGGACTCAACGGCCGGAACAACATGGGAGGCCGTGGAGGCACCCGTTCCGGATACAGCGATGACGACGAAGAAGAAGAGTACTCGCGCGAAACCTGGCTGCGGGAAGACGACGTCAACTGGGGCAGGAACCACACCCCGGATGACGAACTCGACGACTGACAGCCCGATACGCAGGCGAGGGGCGAGCGGCCTGGCCGCTCGCCCCTCGCCTTTGTCGTCGCTACCTGGGTTGATTGGGGTCGCTCGGGCCCCAAGGCGGGCTCTGTTCACCCCCGCCTGGCGGGGGAGGACTGAAGTTCTGCTGCGGGCCCGGTGGCGGTCCACCGTATCCTGGCGGAGGACCGGACGGAGGCGGGCTGAACTGCTGAGTCGGCCCCGGCGGCGGCATATTGGGCGGCAAGCCACCTGAACCCTCTCCTCCGGCGTGTGCCTGTGCCATGGCCGGCTCAGCCTGACTGCGACTGCGGCCGCGGAGCACCAGCCAAACCGCAATAGCGGCGGCTACCAGGACAACTGCTGCGGCGATCACAATGATCGTCGAGAGACCCGAGTCCGATTCTTCGGAAGCCGCCTCTGTGTCGTCGGCTGATTGCGGTTCCTCGGCGGAATTGCCGGGTTCTTCGGCGGCGCCTTCCTCCTCATCGGGCTCTGCACCACTGGTACCGGATTCGCCCATGGGGTATCCGAGCGGGTTCTCATCGACAGTCTCAACGCCTTCGGCATTCACCGCTTGTTCAGCGTTTGCGAGTCCGAATCCCATATCGTCGGTGCGGTTACTGCCACTGCCATCTCCGGCAGTCTGAATGAGGCGCTGAATGACATTGTTAGCATCGAGATCGGGATTGGCAGCCAAGGTCAACGCGGCGACTCCGCCGATGAATCCTGCCCCTACCGAGGTTCCGGCAATACCATCTTCATATTCGACTTCAGGCTCCGGTCCCCATCCGACATCTTCTGCCATCGGCTGAGGGTGAGTCATTTCCTCAGCCGGAGCTGCGATAACAGTCTCAGGACCGATCGAGTTGCCGTACCACGGATTTCCGCTTTCGTCGGTACCGGTTACAGCGACGACTCCTGGGAGCGTCGCTGGGAACGTCGGAGGGTTTTCAGGGTTATTACCAGCGGATACTACAACCACAAGGCCCATGTCAATAGCGTATTGAATGGACTCCGTGATTTCTTCGTCTTCTTCGTCCTGGCCCCACGCAAAGACCACAATGTCGGCACCGTTGTCGGCGGCATATCTGAATGCGTCTGGCGTTGAAGGCGTTAGACCACCAAGACCCCCGAGAACTTCAGCTCCGTTGTCGAACCGAATCGGAAGTATCGTGGCATCCGGCGCGGCATGCAACACACCGGCCGCTACATGCATTCCATGCCGACCGGTCGGGGAGAACACCTGCCAAGCGTCCTCTTCGTCTTCATAAAATGAGGTTCCCGGCAGGACGTCCTTGTCGTCGAAGAACGGGTGCTCGCCCATGCCGGTGTCGACGACGGCGACCGTTACGCCTTCGCCGGTCGTGGTCTCTTGGGCGGCGGGGACGTTCATCAGGTCCATTGCCCATTGGGCGTTCGAGGTGATCAGTTCGTCCTGGGCCATCGCGGCGCCGGGGGTCGCGATGATCGTGCCCAGCAGGGCCGCCGATCCTATTGCCGCTCCCATGGTCGCGCGGGCGCGCCGGGGCCATCCTTTGCCCGTTCGGCCGCGGGAATCGCTGTGTCGGAGTCTTCGCTCGGGGGATGCAGAGTCGAGAGGTGTCGCCATGGGGATGGCCCCTTTCGTAGGTCTACGGTTACAGCGCTGCCCGCTCTGTCCCACAAGATACCGGACCGACCTCAAAGCCACGACCCCAGCCGAAGGGCCTTCGACAGCTCCGGCAGCGTTATCGGATACCCCGGAACAGACCCTTTCGCCATTGCAGCGCTGCATCCGAGTATGCCTGTGCCCCTGCAGTCTTCAGCTAGATCGGTGAACCCCACGCATTGCGGTCACTTGGTAACATGCCGAAGGTTCAGGAGATCGGCGACGGAGCCGCACAACCCCACCATGCGAGGAGTTCCATTGGAATCTCTACTGATCGAACGTGCCCAGGCAAGGCTGCGGTCAGCTCCCGCTGATCAGCGTCCCGAGATCACCCAGGCCGTCCTCCGCGAACTGACGGTCTCGGAGAACAACGCAGCTCGCAGAGTCGGTGCCACCATGAACCTTCTCGGAGAACTGAAGGCGGTCTCGATCGAGGCACCGGATCTGGAGTTCGAGCCCAGCGGCTGGGAGTGGAGAGCGGCGGCGCTCTCTGAGCTCGTCAACACCTTGCACCAACGGGTCGCCGCCCTGCGCGGCGAACTCACCCAAAGCGGACCATATGGGGACGCCTCGTGAGCCGCAGTGAACAGGGATGGGCAGCCCTGACACGGGCCATCGAACAATTCGAGGGGATCCGAGAAAACCTGGCCCGCTCCATGAGAGCTGAAGCCGTTTCATCCGACGGCTCGGTGAGAGTACTGGCAAGTGCCGAGCATCCCTACGCCATCAGTATCGACACCGACAGAGCGTCGTACCTCGAACCGGAGGTCATCGAGGCGAACGTGCTACGCACCCACAATCAGGCGCACCAGCAACTGCAGGACCAGATCCTCGCGGCACTTCCCGGCGAGAGGACGGGAACTCAATCCCGGGAGGCCGTTAAATGACGAACGCCAACATGGACCCCGATGCCGTCCTCGAGTACAAGGAACACCTTTCGCCCCGAGCCGAGGCACTGCAGATATATGAGGCCCTGCTTGCCACCGATGCCCCCGAGACAGCCGATTTGACCGACATCGAAAGCGGTCTTATCCCGAAGGCAGATTGGTTTGGTCCAGATGCGCTTTGGACCGAAGACGTCACCGTAACGCTGGAGATGGTCTACTTCCACAGAGCGAGCGAGGCCGTTACCGGAAACCGGCTCATTTCAGATCTGCAGGAGACACTTCAGCTTTTCGTCGATCGCTGGCGAGAGGACGAGGAGACCATCTCCAACGAATTGGATTCGCTCACCTCGGAACTCGAAGATTGGAAGGGATGATCCGTGTCCGGAGAATTCACCGAAGTTCCCGACTCTATCGACACGGAGTGGGCCAACCCGATCATCACGCTATATCAGGAGCATTCGGACGAGATCGCAATCCTGGATGAGCTATCGGAACAATATGGCCTCGGAAATCCCGAAGGAAGCTTCGCGGATTCTCCCATGCCAAGCCAGGTCATCTTCCTGCTCTGCGAGTTGAATCCTATTGCTATCCAGACCTCCGCAATACGCCTGCACCGGACCTCCGAAGAGCGTTTCGCAAGTTTGTCGGACTCCGCGTTCGAAGATCTCCTTTCCGAATCCTGGACCGGCGACCTGGCCGACACGTTCAGAAACTGGGTGGAAGGCGGAGACGGCTACCAAGGAATCAACGTTTACTTCGAGGAAGTGCTACAGAAGGCCGAAGCAACGAGCCTGGTGCTTCTGAACTTGGGCGAGCGCCTGAAGATAACTTTGGATGAAC
Source organism: Glycomyces salinus (assembly GCF_016428645.1). GTDB lineage: Bacteria > Actinomycetota > Actinomycetes > Mycobacteriales > Micromonosporaceae > Glycomyces > Glycomyces salinus. The sequence continues at coordinate 20,387 of NZ_JAELXW010000043.1, forward strand.
TCGATACCTCCCTTCGAGAGCAGTTCGCCGTAGTCGAGGATGTAGCCGCACAGAACGGTCATTCCGTCAGCAGCTTGTGGAGCAACATCCTAGGGGCTGGAGGTTTTGTCGGCGGAATCATCAGCGCCGTAGCATCAAATCTTCTTGTTTTCCTGTTCTCGCTCATCGCTCTTGTCATTTTCATCTGGGATTACTACCGGATCACAGCGGAAGATGTCCAAGGCTCAGTCGCGGCGATGGGAGAGTTCCATGGAGCAGTCAGCGGCCAGGCCGGCGATACCGGCACGGACGGCGAGGACCTGACACAGTCAGAATTCGAAGGTGCGTCCAGCGATGACTGACTCCGACCTGGAACTGAGAGCCCCCCGGAGGGGCAATCGGACGCCGGTCTGGTACATCCTGCTTCTGGTGGGATCGTTCCTCATGGGCATGACCACCGCTATCGTGCTGACGGAAGGCCCATGGTGGTGGGACCAGCCCTCCCGAAGTGAGAGAGTTCTGGGCCAAGAGAGCGATGATCCGGCCCTATGCTCCGACGTGATCTGGAAGACTGCCACATCAGGTTCCGAGTCGTTCCGTTTCGTCGAAGTGGTGTCTTCGGCGAATGGCTCGTATGAGTACGCGGGGGGATGCGAGGTCAGATTCGATGTCCTCCTCGATGACGAACCGGCTGGGCAGGCCGCCATTGAAGTAGAGACTCTGCGGGGCTTTCCACGCGATCTTCCTTGGGGCTCATCGATTCACGACGACTGCACTCGAGTCTTCCAAGCGTCCTCTGAACTGTTCGACCAGATCACGAATCAAGGCTCTGGAATCCTCCCCGAAGATGAAGCCTGCATTATCAGGGCTGATTCCACAGAAGGCCCCGTACAGGCAGGGATCTGGTCGACAAACGTGTACGGCGATTTCCGTGACTATGCCGAGATCACCTTGATCGATCTAGGTCCGGAGGGCGACGCCCCTGTGTCCCGCGCCGAGGCGTTCGCTCAGTTCTTCACCTCCGAATTCACGGAGGCTGTCGAACGATACCTGCCTTCTTGAGCGGGGAGCCCTGCCAAGTCTCACCTAGTTCTCGGTCGTGCAGGTCAGGCCGGTGATGCGGTTGGCTTCCGGGGGGAGGTCGCCTTGGGGGTCGAGGCAGGGGGGTGATTCCTCCACCCGTTCGACGCAGCCACTCTGGAGATGCAGGGCCGGGGCTTCTCCCAAGGTCAGGGAGAGGTCGATGTCGTCGTTGCGGTGGGCGCTGACGGTTCGGGTGCCGTCGTTGCCGGGACCGTCCAGGACCAGGCGGTAGGCCTCGCCGTTCCAGCTGTCGCGCACCGACGCGGTGAAGTCGGCCTCAGCCGCCTCGTCCGGGAAGGGCGACATTTCGTAGGTGATCTCGTAGAGGTAGGTGACCAGACCCGCCTCAGTGCGGTAGAGGCAGCTCGTCACCTCGACGGTCCGCGATTCGAAACCCGGGAATTGGGCCTGGGCGGCGGCAGTGTTGGTGACCGCCTCTTCCATTCTCGACCAGACGTCGGACTCGTCGTAGGCGCCGGTCGGTTCGCCGGTCTCGTTCGCGGCCGACACCCAGGTGCCGACCGAGACCGCCATGGCCAGTGCCAGGGTCGCGGCGGCGGCCCACATCGGGGTTTCCACGGCGGTCCTCAGGCGGCCTGTCGGGGCGTATTCGCGGCCCAGCCAGGTCTTCGCCGACCCGGTCACCGCGATGGCCAGGGCCGCGAACGACACCGGGAGGATCGTGAGGGCGTAGATGATCCCCGGCGTCACCAGCCTGCCCGGGTCCACCGGCATCAGCAGCAGGATCAACTGGACCGCCGTCACCGCCGCCGCCCCGGCGAGGTAGGTGCGCGCTATGCGGCCGCCCCGGCCCAGCCAGAACGCGGCCAGGAGGTTGACCGGCAGCGTCGGGACCAGGACGGCCAGGTACGACAGGCCGCGTTCGAACAGGTCGGTCTCGACGCCGCCGCCGATCCACGCGTAGCCCTGGAGGGAACGCCAGGTGGCGAGCCACAGGGCCGCGACGATCCCGGTCTGAGCCAGCAGGAGCAGGCGCAGCGCCTGGATGCGGACGGGCGGCCGCTCGGCGGCCGCCCGGTCGGGCCGGGTCATCTCCTATCTGGTGCCGTTGGGCGGCAGCAGCGTGGTCTGGATCAGCTGCTCGCCGTCCTTGCGGCGGACGAGGGTGCCGCGGCCGGGCGGTTGCTTGCTCGGCTTGAGCTTGCCGAAGATCGCGCCCTCTTCCTTGCGGCCGCTCATCAGCAGGCCCGGGTTCTCCAGCTGCTTGATCTGCCCCATGACCGGGTCCATCATGGACCTGCCGGCGCCGGAGGCGCGGCGGGCGATGATCACGTGGAAGCCGATGTCGCGGCCCTGCGGGATGAGGTCGGCCAGGCCCGCGAGCGGGTTCTGGCGGCCCTGGGACACCATCTCGTAGTCGTCGACGATCAGGTACAGGTCCGGCCCGGTCCACCAGGAGCGGTCGCGCAGCGCGGCGGCGCTGACGTCGTCGCCGGGCAGGCGCTTCTCGATCGGCGCGCGCAGGTTCTTGCACGCGAACTCGAACTGCTTGGCGGACATGGCGTAGTCCAGCAGGGTCGGCTTCGAGATCTCCTCGAGCATGCCGCGCCGGTAGTCGGCCATGATGACCTTGGCTTCCTTGTCGGTGTACGTCGCCTCGATCTGGCGGGCGATGTGCCGCAGCAGGTTGGTCTTGCCGCATTCGGAGTCGCCGAGGATCAGCATGTGCGGTTCGGCCTTGAAGTCCATGTAGACCGGCTTGAGCCCGGCCTCGTTGAGGCCGATCGGGATGCCCGGCTTGGAGCGGTCGACCGCCTGCAGGAAGTCGGCGACCTTGAGCTCGCGCGGCAGGAGTCGGACCGGCGGGCACGGCGGGGCGTTCCAGGCCTGTTTGACCTTCTTGACGAAGTCGTCCACGCCCGGGGCGAGGTCGTCGCCGTCTCGGATGCCGTCGATGCGGGGCACGCCCGACAGGAAGTGCAGCTTGGACAGCGTCAGGCCGCGGCCGGGGCGGTTCTTCGGCACGTTCGCCGCCGACTTGCGGTCGATCTCGGACTCCATGTTGTCGGTGAGCTTGAGTTCGAGCTTGAGGCCGAACATGTCGCGCATGCTCATGCGGATGTCGCCCCACCGGGTGGCGGTGGTGATCACGTGGACGCCGTACGCCAGACCGCGGTTGCCGATGGTCTTGACGTGGTCGACCAGCGGCTCGAAGTCCTCGCGCAGGGTCATCCAGTTGTCGATCACCAGGAAGATGTCGCCGTAGGGGTCCTCGGCGTAGCGGCCGTCGGCCTTCATGCGCCGGTAGGTGCCCATGCCGTCGATCTTGTTGGCGGTGAAGAACGCCTCGCGCTCGTTCAGGATGGACATGACCTCCTGAATGGTGCGGCGGACGCCCTCTTCCTCCTGGCGGCCGAACACGCCGGCCACGTGCGGGAGGTCCTCGATGCCGCGGAGCGAGCCGCCGCCGAAGTCCAGGCAGTAGAACTGGATCTCGCGCGGGGTGTGCGTCAGCGCGAGCGAGCCGATCATGGTCCGCAGCATCGTCGACTTGCCGGAGACGGCGCCGCCGGCGATGGCGACGGTGCCCTGCGCGCCGGACAGGTCGACGATGAACGGGCTGCGTCGCTGCTCGAACGGGCGGTCCTCCTCGCCGAGCACGGCGTGGAGCTTCCCGTTGAGGGAGAAGCCCCGCGGGGTCAGGCCGCGCTGCGGGTCGACCTCCAGCGGCGGCAGGATCTGGTCGAGGGTCGGCGGCTCGGCCAGCGGCGGCAGCCACACCTCGTGGGCCGGGCGGCCCATGCCGATGCAGTTGCCGACCATCACCTCGAGTTCGGAGAGCTTGCTCTCCTCTTCCTCTTCGGCCGCGGCCTCGACCTCCTCGGGCTCCTCTTCGGGCTCGGGTTCGGGCGGCAGGTCGACGTGGCCGGGCAGGAACCGCTGCACCTTGTGCTGGACGGCGGCGATGCGCTCGGCGCGGGAGGCCTGCTTCTTCGGCGGCTTGTAGGCGCCGCCGACGTAGGCGGCGCGGAAGCGCACCAGGTCCTCGGTGCCGACCTGGAGGTAGCCGTGGCCCGGCTGCTGCGGCAGCTCGTAGGCCGCGCCGGAGCCGATGACGGTGCGGGACTCCTGCGCGGAGAAGGTGCGCAGCGCGACCCGGTAGGACAGGAACGTGTCCAGGCCCTTGAGCTTGCCCTCCTCGAGGCGCTGCGAGGCCAGGAGCATGTGCACGCCGATGGACCGGCCGATGCGGCCGATCTGGAGGAACAGGTTGATGAAGTCGGGCTTGGCGACGAGCATCTCGGAGAACTCGTCGGCGATGATCAGCAGGGTCGGCATCGGGTCGAGCGGCTGCCCGCCGGCGCGGGCCTTCTCGTACTCCCACCGGTTGGTGAAGTTGCCGGCCTTCCGCAGCTCCTCCTGGCGGCGCACGAGTTCGCCTTCGAGGGCGTCGCCCATGCGGTCGACCAGCTCGATCTCGTCGGCCAGGTTGGTGATGACCGCCGAGACGTGCGGCAGCTCGTCGAGGGAGGCGAAGGTCGCGCCGCCCTTGAAGTCGACGAGGATGAAGTTGAGCTCCTCGGAGGAGTGGGTGGCGATCAGGGAGCCGACCATGGTGCGCAGCACCTCGGACTTACCGGAGCCGGTGGCGCCGATGAGCAGGCCGTGCGGGCCCATGCCGCCGACGGCGGCCTCCTTGAAGTCGATGTCGACGATCGCGCCGTCCGGGCCGGGCCCGATCGGGACCTTCAGGTAGTCCTTGATGGGCTTCTCGCGCCAGTGCACGGCCGGGTCGAGCGCGGCGGCGTCGTTGATGCCGAGCATCTCGGGCAGGCTGGAGGGGTTGGCCATCGGCGAGGCATCGGCGTCGCCGGATTCGGTGCCGCCTCCGACGCCCTTGACGGTCAGTCGCCAGGGGGCCAGGGAGCGGGCGATGCCTTCGGCCTGGCTGAAGGAGAGGCGGTCGGGCCTGCCGAGGACGCGGCGGCGCCCGGCCTGCTCGGTGCGGATCTCCTCGGGGTCCATGTCGACGAGCTTGATGTGCGGGCCGGGCTTGCGGGGCAGGTAGCCGGAGAAGTCGAAGACGGTGACGCCGGCCATACCGTCGGCGGCGATGATGCCGGCCGGGTCGACCTCGCCGCCGTCGATGACGATCACCAGGTGGACCTCGCCGTCGCCGGAGGTGGCCCCCGGGGCCCAGGCGGCGCGGCCGTTGAGCTGGTCGCGCATGGCGTCTTCGAACTGCGTGGTGGACTGGTAGAACATGCGGACCGGTCCGGCGCCGTCCTCCTCGCCGGGGTGCTGGAGATGGGGCAGCCACTTCATCCAGTGCCATTCGGGCATGCGCTCGCCGTCGGCGATGACGGCGATCTTGACGTCGTCGGGCGAGTGGAGGACCGCCAGCTGGCAGAGCTGGGCGCGCAGGTTGTCCATGACCAGGGCCCGGTCACCGCGCAGGACGTGGCGTCCGGCCTCGGTGTACTTCATCGACCTGGGAATGTTGATGACGTTGGAGTGGGCCGCGACGAACCGGCGCAGCGCCATGGACGTCATCGGCTCGAGGTCCTCGACCGGTTTGGTCTCAGGCGGGACCAGTTTCATGGTCATGCGCTGCTTGCCGACCCCGGTTCGGACGTCGAGGGAGTCGTCGTCCTTGGGGCGGCGCTCCCACATGCGCCTGGAGCCGACCAGCGACCACAGGGCGTTCGGGTCGGGGTGGCGCCAGCGGGCCGCGCGCCACTGCCGCTCGGCGCCCTTGCGGGCGCGGCGCCGCACCTGGTTGAGATAGCGCATGTAGTCGCGGCGGTCGGCGTTGAACTCGGCCTTCTTCTGGCCGCGGTTCGAGGTGATGTTGGTCGCCATCATGCCGATCATGGACACGCCCATCATGGCGCCCATGGCCATCATGAGCGGGTCGATCCCGCCGCCGGTCCCGCCGCCGCGCCGCATCATCATCAGCGTCATCGCCGCGGCGCCGGCGAGCATCGGCAGGACCATGAGGTACTGGCCGATCGACTTCGGCTGGGGGTCGGGCATGTCCGGCGGCGACTCGAGCAGGATGTCACCGCGGGGCGCCTGAGGTCCGCGTTTACGCGGCGGCCTGCGGAAGAGTTTGGTCGTCACAATGGGTCCTTGTACTCACCGGGGATGCGCCTCTCACGGCGACGCTTGCGAGCCGTAAATTAGCGTGGTCGTATAAAAGATAAAAGTGCGCGCTGTCAAGTATCGCACTGACAGGGTAAGACCGCATCACCACCAGTGCGCCCCTCTGGTGGTTGCATGCGGGATTTATCCTGTGAGAGTCCCCCGATTCTCTACACCGACCCGGAGGTTCGTGCGGTGAGCACCAAGTCGGCCACCCTGAGCAGGGTGACGATCGTCAGTCCTCGCACCAGGATCGATCTCGCCCTGCCATCGGACGTGCCACTGTCCGACCTCTTGCCGACCATCCTCCACCAGGCCGGCGAGTACTACATCGACGAGGCCGGAGACAACGGCGGCTGGATCCTGTCGCGGCTGGGCGAGGAGCCGCTCGACACCGGGCACTCGTGCTCGCAGCTGTCGATCGCGGACGGCGAGATGCTGTACCTGAACCCGTCCGACGCCGCCAAGCCCGAGGTGGTCTTCGACGACATCATCGACGCGGTCGCCACCGCCACCGATGACCGCGGGAACCGCTGGGACCACATGGCCACCAAGCGCTTCAGCGTCGGCGTGGGCACCTCCGCCCTGGCGGCCGGCGCGATCGCGATCCTGTTCACCGGCGGCGGCGGCGCCTCCCAGCTGCCGGGCGCGATCGTGGCCATTGCGGTGGCGGCGATCCTGGTGGGCGCCTCGGCGCTGCTCTCGCGGGCCGTGGGCGACGCCCGGGCCGCCACGTACTTCGGGGTCACCGCCGTGTTCTACGCGGCCGTGGGCGGCCTGCTTCTCGCAGCCGGGGACGCCTCGGTCTCGGAGCTGTCGGCCCCGCATGTGATGATCGCCGCCAGCTCGATCCTGCTGTTCAGCGTGCTGGGGATGGTCGCGGTCGGGGACCTGGCCTCCGCGCCGGTGTTCATCACCACGATCCTGGGCGCGGTGGTGCTGGGGATCGCGGTCGGATTCATGATGCTGGTGGACCGCCCGAACTTCCCGTCCACCGCGGCGACCGGGGCAGCGCTGGCCGCGCCGCTGGCGCTGGCGATCCTGCCGGCCGCGCCGCGCCTTTCGCTGTCGATGGCGATGGTGCCGACGCCCTCGCTGCCGGCCACGACCGACGAGCTCAAGGAGGGCGACACCGAGGCCGTCGACGGCAAGCGAATCCTGAAGCTCTCCCAGCACGCCGGGAACTACCTGGAGGCGCTGTACGCCTTCGCCGCGGTCGTCGGGCTGGTCTCGGCGATCGCGCTGGCCTTCTCGGGCCGGACGCCGGGCATGATCCTGGCGACCGTGGTGGCGCTGATCCTGCTGAGCCGTTCGCGCACCGTCGAGGACCGCCCGGCGCGGATCGTGATGCTCGGCTGCGGGATGGGCGGGCTGACCGCGGTGCTGACCGCCATCTTCCTGGGCACCGACAGCCTGCTGATCCGCCTGGTGGCGATCCTCGGCGCGCTGACGCTGCTGACGGTGATCGCGATGGTGTACGGCCTGGCTGTGGCGGGCAAGAAGATCGCTCCGACCTGGGGCCGGATGCTCGACATCTGCGAGGCCCTCCTGATCGTGTCGATCCTGCCGCTGGGCGGCTGGATCTGCAACCTCTACGACTTCGCGCTCTCAGTGCGCGGCTGACCCCGATTCACGGCCCGGATTAGGAAGGCGGATTCCGATGGCGCAGATGCGTTCTCGTCGGGAACAGGTGGACGCCCACCGCTTCATCACCTCCCGGATGAACCAGGCGCTCGTGCTGGCCAACCCGGACTCGGTCGAGCGCCCGCTGCGGCGCATCGGGGTGTCGATCTTCGCTTCGGTGATGATCATGGTGCTCATCATGGGCGGGTTCATGATCGCGGCGCTGCTGGGCAAGGGCAACGACCCGCCCGCGTTCAACCACATCATCTTCGAGAAGGACACCAACGCGATATACGTCTACACCTCGCTCTCCGGCGAGGAGGACGGGAACGAGAAACTCTGGCCGGTCACGAACTACACTTCGGCCCTCCTGCTGCTCAAACCCTATGACGGGGAGCCTCCGACGCAGAACCTGAAGCCGGAGTCGCTCAACGGCTACGAGCGGGGCTACACGGTGGGCATCCAGAACGCTCCGCCGTCGCCTCCGCCCGCCGAGAGCCTGCTGCAGGACGAGAACTGGAACGCCTGCTCGCTGCCGGCGACCGCCGGCGGCATGAGCGGCCGCCTGATCTCCGAGGTGGTCGTCGAGGACTTCGAGGCCCCGGACTACCTGGGCTCGGACCGCTACATGCTGGTGCAGGCCAGGGAGAGCGACCAGCAGTACGTGCTGTGGGACGACCGGAAGTACGCGGTCGGCGACGAGGCCATGAACGCCCTGAAGATCCAGACGAGCATGCGGTACACGGTGCGCGAGAACATCCTGCACACCATTCCGACCGGCCCGAACCTGAGCGCCGACGACGCCCCGGCGTACTTCGACAACCCCTCGAACTCGGAATTGGACGGCGAGATTCTGAACTACGGGGCCACCCTGGAGAGCCAGGGGCAGACGTACGTGCTCATGGAGGGCGAGGACGGCGACGACGAGCTCGCCCCGATCGGGGAGGTGTCCCGGGCGCTGCTGGAGAGCGAGTACGACCTCCCGACGGTCACGGGCGTCCCCTCAAGCGAGGTCTCGGGCATCGGGGTGCAGGCGGTCTACGAGGAGCAGGACTTCCCGCGCGACCTCGGCACCCAGGAGACCCTCACCGGCGACCAGCCGGCGCTGTGCTCGGTGTTCGACCCGAGCATCCCCTTCGAGGAGGAGGCCGAGGACCACAACCCGAAGATCGCGCTGTTCGAGGTGGCCCCGGAGACGACGCGCACCGCCGCCGGCTCGGTCACGATCGACGGCGAGGGGAACATCGAGGGTCTGGTCCCGCAGGAGGCGCTGACGGTCCTGCCCGCCGGTACGGCGGCGATCGTGGCGTCCAAGCCGCTGGGTTCGACCACGCTCGAGGGCATCCGGTACCTGGTCGACAGCACCGGCATCAAGTACGGAATCGTCGACCAGGGCGAGACCGGTTCCACGCAGCAGCTGCTGGGTTACGGCACCACCTCGCCGGTGGGCATCCCCGACGCCATGCTGAACATGATCGGCGAGGGCGTCGACCTCGACCCCGAGGACGCCCGCAGCCAGCTCGACCCGGACGAGGACCCCCCGGTGTTCGACACCGGCGAGTCCGACGAGGACGAGGGCGGCGAATAGGCCGCTCTCTGAACCGCCGCCGGGATGGAACAAGCGTGTTAACCTGGCGCGACAGCACTCCTGAGACTTGAGGAAACCGATATGAGCTACCCGCCCCAGCAACCGGGCTTCGACCCGAATCAGCAGCCGCAGCAGCCCGGTCAGCCGGGCGGCTACTCCCCTCAGCAGCCCGGGTACGGCCAGCAGCCGGGTTACGGCCAGCAGCCGCAGCAGCCCGGCTACGGGCAGCAGCCGCAGCAGCCGGGATACGGCCAGCAACCCGGTTACGGCCAGCAGCCGCCCCAGCCCGGCTACGGGCAGCAGCCTCCCGGGACGCCCCCGGGCTACCCGCCGCAGCCCGGTTACGGCGCTCCGCAGCCGCAGAAGTCCAAGACCGGCCTGATCCTGGGGATCGTCGGCGGTGTGGTCGTCCTCGGCGCGGTCATCGGCCTGCTCATCTGGCAGATGGGCGGCAGCGGCGGCCCGGGTTCGAGCGACTCCCCCGAGGATGTGGTCGACGGGGCCTACTCCATCGTGGCCGACAACTTCAACGGCGCCTTCGAAGACATCGACATCGAGTCGCTGGCCCAGGACTTGAAGCCGTACATGTGCTCGGACATGCACTCCGAGCTCGACGAAGCCTCGAACGACGAGATGTTCGCAGAGTTCGAGGGGATGGAAGACCAGCTCAGCGGCATGGAGATCTCGTTCTCGTACGAGATCACCGGCTCCAGCGAGGACGGAGACACCGCCACGGTCGACACCGTGGTCACGACCGAGATCACCCACCCGGACTTCGGTGAGATCCCCGACGAGACCTCAGACTCGGTCGAACTGGTCAAGGAGGACGGCGCCTGGAAGATCTGCGACGACTCCGCGATCGACATCGCCTGACCGGCGTAGAACGCGACTTCGGGCCCGCAGGCTTCGCCTGCGGGCCCGAAGTCTTTCCGGGGGCGGGTCGGGTCAGACGGCGGCCTCGAGTCCGGCGAAGTAGCCGTCTCTCTGGCCGGCGGTGTTGGGGTGGAAGGACTCGGCGATGGGCCAGGAGAGGCCGTTGAGCCATTCGACGTCGTCGCATACGGCGTGGCCGTCGAAGGAGCCGCGCACGTCCACGTAGGTGAAGCCGAAGTCGGCCGCGACCGAGCCGATGGTCTGGGCCAGCAGGTCGGCGGCGTCGTTGAGCTGGGCCTGCTCGGCGGGGCTGATGCGGGTGATGACGTTGCACTCCTCGCCGTTGAACAGTCGCGGGTAGCCGAGGACGACGATCTCGGCGTCCGGGGCGGCCTCGTCCACGGCCGAGTAGACCGAGGAGAGCCTGCCGGGCAGGATGTTCTGGACGAACTGCTCGGCCGCGGCGATCTCGGCGTCGCAGGTCCACGGGTAGGGGTAGGCGCACTGCTGCACCACGTCGGCCCAGCCGGTGTCGTTGCCGCCGACGGTGATGGTGACCAGGTCGGTGCTGTCGGACAGGCTCCCGAGCTGGTTGTTCGACACGTCGGTGGTGGTGGCGCCCGAGCAGGCGGCGAAGTCGAGGTCGGCGCCGGTCTCGGCGGCCAGCAGGGACGGGTAGGCCAGTTCCGAGCGGCTGCATCCCGACCCGTCGTCGATGTACTCGCGGGTGCCGACCCCTGAGGCGTAGGAGTCCCCCAGAGCGACGTACTCGAAGCTCTGGGCGCTGGCGGGGGCGGCGAAGGCGATCGCGGCGACGAGGGTTCCGACCATTGTGGCCAGGAGCAGGGTAATACGGCGGGGTATGTCCATTTAGGGCTCCGTCTCGAATTTTGTCAGGAGGCTGGAGCCCTTGTTATATCAATCTGATAACGGACGATCCACCAACAGAACGCCACCAGTCAGTAAATTTACACTTCTCGATGTACCGCTGATGCCCTTGAGGCGCAGCGGTATATGAGTGACCGTCGGTAGACAGGGCGGGCGATCCCGTCGAAGGATCACCCGCCCTGCTGGATTCGGCGAACCGGATCTCGAGGCGCCTACGAGTAGTACTTGGTGTACAGGGCCCACCAGCCCCTGGAGTCGGTGACGGTGTAGTGGCACGAGTAGTTGGACCACAGGCCCGCGGAGATCTGGTCCCGGCCAGCCTCCACGCATGCCGCCCGTGTGCCGTAGAGGCCGCGGTATACCCAGTCGGGGTCGCTGGTGTCGTGGTCCTGGACGACTACGGAGTTCGAAGGGGCGTGGACCGCCTGCGCGGTGGCCGGCACGGCCGCCGCGACGATCCCTGCGGAGGCCGCGGCCAGTGCGATGGCCGCCAGTTTTCTGTTCATTGTGTCCTTTCGATGTGGATCGTCAAGTTGAAGACACATTAACATGTTTCGCTGTATTTGACGTCACATCTGTTGCGCCAGAATCATTCAGCTCAGACCGAACTGATCACCGACCGGTGGACACGGTTCGCGTCGGAAGCTCTTCCTCCGGCCTCTCAGACGCCCTCGGAGAGGTCCAGGCGGCCCAGGGGCTGGGGCACGTCCGGGGTCTCGGCGAGCAGGCGTCCGGCCTCGAGGTCCTCGGCCTCGGTCGGCTCGGCCACCAGTCGGCGGACCTCTTCGCGCAGGTGCGCCTCGAGCAGGCGGCAGAACAGCTCGGCGTCGCCGTCCTCGAGGGCCCCGAGCATCGCCATGTGCTCGTCGGCCAGGTCCCGGTGGACCTCGAAGTGCGCGTACATCGAGAAGGTGCACAGCCTGGTCTCGATGAGCAGGGTGCCCATCATGCGCTCCAGGCGAGCCGAACCCCCGGCCTCGGCCAGGACGCGGTGGAAGTCGAGGTAGGCGTCGCCCAGCTCTCGGGCGTCGTCGGCCTTCAGGGCCCGCTGCATGCGTTTGACCTCGGCGGAGAGGTACCTGAGCATCTCCTTGCGCTCGGCGACCGGCCGGGCCAGGAAGCGGTGGCCCAGCTCGGTCTCGATCCGGGCGCGGAGCCAGTGGATGTCGCGGGCGTCGTCGGCGGTCATGATGCGCACGGCCAGCCCCCGGCGGCGAGGAATGACCAGGAGCCCCTCGGCGCACAGCCGCTGCATCGCCTCGCGCAGCGGACCGCGGCTCACACCCAGTTGGAAGGCCAGCTCGGCCTCGCCGAGCGCCACCCCGGGGGGAAGGTCGCCGTCGACGATCGCACCGCGGATGGCGTCGGCGATGAGGTCCACCGTCGAGGTGCGTCGCACCGGGGACAACCGACCTACCTGCCGAGTCCTCGACAGCCCGCTCCTGCGATCCGACACGACCGGCTCTCTCCTTCTATGAGTACTGCTCAGCATCTTAGCGCCGCACCGAATCCACGCCCGGCGGAAACGAGGGGTTGCGCGTCGCACCTATATCGCGGTTTCACAACGGTTTCGTTATCGAACGTCGATCATCAGATTGTCGACAAACTTACATTAGACCGCTAGGGTCGGCAATGTACACGAGATAGTTTCTGGAGGAACCACCGTGTCTGACAAGTTGAAACTGAACCGCCGCCACCTCATGCTCGGCGCAGGTGGCGGTGCGGCCGCGATGGCTCTGGGAGCCTGTTCGGCCACGGATGACGGCGGAAGCAACGGCGACAGCGGAGGCGACGGCGACGGTGGGGGCGGCCTCCTCGAGAGCGCCCAGGACGGCGGCACGATCCGTATCGCCTTCACGGACGAGCCCCCGTACGCGTACCCGGCCGAGGACGGCTCGGGCGCCACCGGTCAGTCGGTCGACACCCACGTCTACATCCTCGAGCAGCTCGGCATCAGCGCCGACCAGATCGAGTGGAAGCAGACCGAGTGGGACTCGCTGATCGCGGGCCTGGGGAACGCGCACGACATGGTCCTGGCCGGCATGTACGTCACCCCGGACCGCTGCGAGAACGTGGCCTTCGCCAATCCGGACTACATCATGCCCGAGGCGCTGCTGGTCGAGGCCGGAAACCCGGGCGGGTGGACCACGCTCCACGACATGGCCGACACCGACGGCGTCGTCGGGGTCATGAACGCGACCTCCGAGTTCGAGATCGCCCAGCAGATCTACCCCGAGGACCGCATCAACGTCCAGGACAACCTGGAGGCCCTGATTCTGGAGCTCAAGGCCGGTCGCTGCGACGCGATCGCCCTGACCTCGGCGAATCTGCAACTGCAAGCCGACGCGGACGACGAACTCGAAGTCACCGAGGGCTACTGGAACATCGACCCCGAGACCGGCGAGGAGATCACCGGCGCCGGAGCCGCGGTCTTCCGGCCCGCCGACGCGGACTTCCGCGACGCGGTCAACGAGGAGCTGGCCATTCTCCTGGAGGACACCGAGACCTGGGAGGGCATCGTCGGCAAGTACGGCTTCACCGTCGAGACGAACCACCCGGACGGCCTCACCGCCGAAGAACTCTGCCCGGACACGTACCAGTAGGTCCCATGGACTGGCAGATCGTCATCGACTCGCTGCCCCGGTACGCCGAGCCGCTCTGGGTGACCGTCCAGGTCACCCTCGGCTCGGCGGCCGTGGCGCTCTTTGTCGCCTTCGGACTGGGGCTCATGACCAGTTCGAAGCACCTGATCGTGCGCACCCCCGCCCGGATCGTCGTGGAATTCTTCCGCGGGTCCTCGGTGATCGTGCAGCTGTTCTGGTTCGCTTACGCGATGCCGCAGCTCCTCGGCTTCCAGTTCGACTACGCGATCATGGTCGGCATCATGGCCCTCGGCCTCAACTACGGCTCCTACTCCTCCGAGGTGGTGCGCGCCGCGATCGGCGCGGTCCCGAAGGGCCAGTGGGAAGCCGCCACCGCCTTGAGCCTCTCCCCTTGGACGAGGACCTGGCGGGTGGTCATCCCCCAGGCGTGGCCGGAGATGATCCCGTCCCTGACCTCTTTCGCGGTGATGCTGCTCAAGGCCAGCGCGCTGGTCTCGATGGTGAGCATCATCGACCTCACCGCCATGGCGAACACGATCGGCAGGGTCCCGGGCAACGAACTGCTCGTGCAGTACGGCTTCCTGCTGGTCGTCTACTTCATCCTCGCCTGGCTGATCTGGTCCGGCATGCGGCTGCTGGAGCGCCGCGCCAAACGCGGAATCGGCATCGGCGCCAGGCCCTCCAAGAAGGCCCTCGCCGACGGGCACGGAGTACAGGCCTCGGGAGGTGCGATGTAGATGGACGGTTGGAGCAACGAACGCGCCGCCGAGATGTTCCCGATGGTGTTCGAGGGATTCGTGGTCGTCCTGCAGGTCACCGCGGTATCCGGTGTCATCGCGATCCTGCTGGGCCTGCTGGTGGCGATCAGCGACCAGACCGCGCCGTTCTGGCTGCGGCGTCCGGTCAACTGGATCATGCAGTTCGTGCGGAACACTCCGCTCCTGGTGCAGGTCCTGTTCGTCTGGTATGCGACGAGCCTGTACATCAACCCCGAATGGACTGCTTTCGTGGTCGGCTCGGCCGTACTGGGCATTCACTACGCCTCGTACACCTCCGAGTCCTATAGGGCGGGCATCGAAGCTATCCCGAAGGGCCAGTGGGAAGCGGCCACCGCGCTCAGCCTGCCGCGCCACCGGGTCTGGCTCGCGATCATCCTGCCCCAGATGCTGCGGCGCTCGACGGCGGCGGTCGCGAACTGGCTGATCGCCATGTTCAAAGAGGTGCCGACGCTGTTCGCCATCGGTGTGCTGGAGATGCTCGCCATGGTCGACCGGTACGCCGGCCTCAACTACACCGGCTACGTCGAGGGCTACACGATCGCCGGTCTGCTGTTCCTCGCCGCGTCCTACCCGGTCG
This sequence comes from Glycomyces salinus, assembly GCF_016428645.1. Taxonomy (GTDB): domain Bacteria; phylum Actinomycetota; class Actinomycetes; order Mycobacteriales; family Micromonosporaceae; genus Glycomyces; species Glycomyces salinus. The sequence continues at coordinate 35,486 of NZ_JAELXW010000043.1, forward strand.
CGGTCGCGACGCGGAGATTGGAGATTCGCCTTGCCAAGTCCAACTTCTAACGAGCCCATTATCCGCTTCGACCGGGTCAACAAGGACTTCGGGGACCTGCGGGTCCTCAAGGAGCTGTGCTTCGACATCGACCCCGGGGAGCGCGTGACGCTCATCGGGCCGTCGGGTTCGGGCAAGACCACGATCCTGCGGCTGCTGATGACGCTGGAGCACGTCACCCCGGTGAAGCACCCCGACGAGAACGGCGGGGTCATCTGGGTGGAGGGCGAGCCCTACTCGCACATGAAGAAGGGCGGGAAGCTCCACGTCGCCAACGAGCGGTACCTGCGCCGGCGCCGCCAGAAGGTCGGCATGGTCTTCCAGCAGTTCAACCTGTTCCCGAACATGAGGGTGCTGCGTAACGTCACCGAGGCGCAGGTGCACACGCTCAGGCGGTCCAAGGACGAGGCCGAGGCCAAGGCCCGGGACCTGCTGGAGCTGGTGGGCCTGTCCGACAAGATCGACAACTACCCGAACCAGCTCTCCGGCGGCCAGCAGCAGCGCGTGGCGATCGCCCGGGCGCTGGCGATGGACCCGGACATCCTGCTGCTGGACGAGGTCACCAGCGCACTCGACCCCGAGCTGGTGGCCGACGTGCTGGCGGTCCTGCGCGACATCGCCGAGACCACGAGCATCACGATGCTGATCGTGACGCACGAGATGGGTTTCGCCCGCGACGTGTCCAACCGCGTGATGATGTTCGACCAGGGCGTGATCGTCGAGGAGGACACTCCCGACCGGATCTTCTCAGATCCTCAAGAAGTGCGTACGCAGGACTTCCTTCGGGCGGTCCTGGCGGAGTAGAATCGGAATCTCCTCCATCCTTGGAGAGTGTTAGGGGTGTTCGAGGGGGCGGTCATGAGGGGTTTAGGACCGCCCCCTCACTCGTGCCCGGGGTCCGGCGCGCGGTGCGGCGGACGATCACGGTCGGTTGGTGGCAGAATCTATCAGCGTGTCAACACTTAACGGCAGGGGCGCGTGCTCATGAACCTCTTCGGCAGAGACGAGGCGCCGTCCGGTGAGGCCGTGGCCGTGATCGGCCTGGGCCGCTTCGGTTCGGCCGTGGCCACCTCGCTGACCCGGCTGGGCCACGAGGTGCTGGCGCTCGACGAGCGCTCCGACATCGTGCAGCGCGCCTCGGAGAGCCTGACCCACGTGGTGCAGGCGGACGCGACCGATTCGCGGGTGCTCACGCAGTTGGGCCTGGGCGAGTTCGACCACGTCGTGGTCGCCATCGGCACCGACATCGAGGCGAGCGTGCTGACGGTGCTGGCCTGCGAAGAGGTCGGGGTGCGGGAGATCTGGGCCAAGGCCATCAACGCCAAGCACGGGCAGATCCTGCACCGCACCGGCGCCCACCACGTGGTCTACCCCGAGGCCGCGATGGGCGAGCGGGTGGCGCACCTGGTGAGCGGCAAGATGATGGACTTCATCGAGTTCGACGACGGGTTCGCGATCGTCAAGACCGCCGCCCCGGCCGAGGCGCTCGACAAGCCGCTGGGCGAGTCGCGGCTGCGGTCGAAGTGGGGGGTGACCGTCGTCGGGGTCAAGAAGACCGGCGAGGACTTCACCTACGCCACCCCGGACACCGTCATCGCCGAGGGCGACACGCTCATCGTCTCGGGCAGCACCAAGAAGGTAGAGGCGTTCACCGCCACAACGTGAGATGAGCAGATTCTCCGACTGGTTCACGCGCCATCCCGTCCGGCTGGTCCCGCTGGGCTTCGGCGTGGCCATCGTCATCGTCACCGTGCTCCTGCTGCTGCCGGTGTCGCTGGCCGAGCCCGGCGGCACCAGGGTGATCGACGGGCTCTACATCGCCACGTCGGCGATCACCGTGACCGGGCTGGTCACGCTCGACACCGGCACGCACTGGACGCTGTTCGGCGAGGGCGTGATCATGGTGGCGATGCAGGTCGGCGGCCTGGGCATCATGGCCAGCGCGGTGTTCATGGGCTTGATCGTCTCCAAGCGGCTGAACATCCGTTCGCGCATGATCGCGCAGGCCGAGGCCAACCGGGCCATCAGCATGGGCGACGTCAAGGGCGTGATTCTCCGGGCGTTCCTGGTGATGCTCTCGGTCGAGGGGGTGGCCTCGGCGATCCTGGCGCTGCGGTTCTACTACGGTTACGGCTTCGGGCGGTTCGACGCGTTCTGGCAGGGCCTGTTCCACGGGGTCAGCTCGTTCAACTCCGGCGGGTTCAGCCTGTTCTCGGACTCGATGGAGGGGTTCGTCGACGACCCGTGGATCATCGGGCCGGTCGTGGTCGCCTCGATCCTCGGCGGTCTGGGCATGCCGGTGCTGTTCGAACTGGCGCGCCGCGGCTGGGGCCGGCGCAAGTGGAGCCTGCACACCAAGATGACGGTGGCCGGCACGACGATCCTGTTCGTCGGGGGTTTCTTCTTCTTCCTGATCCTGGAGTGGTCGAATCCGGCGACGCTGGGCCCGTTCTCGTGGAACGACAAGCTGCTGCCGGCGCTGTTCCAGTCGGTGATGCCGCGCTCGACGGGGTTCAACTCCATCGACGTGGGCGAGATGCACGTCCCCTCGATGCTGGGCGCGATCGTGCTCATGTTCATCGGCGGCGGTTCGGCCTCGACGGCCGGGGGCATCAAGGTGACCACGTTCTTCGTGCTGCTGTGGGTGATCTGGTCGGAGGTGCGCGGCGAGCCCGACGCCTCGGCGTTCCGCAACCGGCTCAGCGACGCGGTGGTCCGGCAGGCGCTGAGCGTCGCGCTGGTCTATGTCGCGTTCATCGCCGCCGGGGTGTTCCTGATGCAGTTGTTCGAGCCCCACCAGGACCTGGCGCACATCATGTTCGAGGCGACCTCGGCCGGGGCGACGGTGGGGCAGTCGGCCGGGGTGACCGAGGAGCTGTCGGACTCCTCGAAAGTTGTGTCCATTGTCCTCATGTACGGCGGTAGGATCGGGCCGGTGCTGTTCGCCACGTCCCTCGCGATCCGTTCGAGGTACCGGCTGTACCGTTATCCCGAGGGCCGCCCGCTCGTCGGCTGACCGACCCCTCGCGAGAAAGGACTCCCCCGATGTCCCGAAAAGCCCGTCAGCGCACCAGCCGGCTCCCGATCCGCATGCAGCTGATGCTGCCGATCGCCGCCGCGCTCATGGGCATGCTCGTCCTCGGCCTGTTCCACACCGTGAACGTGTGGGGCTCCTACCAGGACGCCACCGACGCGCAGGTCCTGACCGACCTGTCCAAGGGCCTGTCCGACACGCTCGACGGGCACCAGAACGAGGGCGCTCCCCTGCTGGAGGGGACCCTGACCGGCTCGATGGAGGAACTCGACGTCGAGGCGCTGCGGTCGACCACCGACGAGGCGATCGCCGATCTCGAGAGCGCCGCCGACGAGGCGGCCGAGCGGTACCCGAGCCTGCGGACGGCGCTGGACGAGCTGAGCGTCCGCATCGAGGGCCTCGACGCCGCCCGGGAGGGCATGGACGCGCTCGCCGCCGGTGAGGCCGGGTTCGAGGACGAGGTCGTCGTCGAGTCCTTCGAGGCCTACCGGACGCTGGCCGAGCGGATCGTCAGCCTCGCCTCGCGGCTGCCGAACCTGGTCGACGACTCCGACATCGCCTCCCAGCTGGACGCGGTGGCCGCCTCGATGCAGGCCGGGCGCCTGGCCTCGGAGATCCAGTTCCGCGTCACCGCCGACCTGGCCCGGCTGGACGCCGAGGGCGCGCTGGCGGTCGACCGGGAGTCGCTGTCGCTGGCCGCGTACCTGTCCGGCGAGTTCGACCGGCAGATCCGCGACTTCCAGAACAGCGCCTCCGACGAGGTCGCGGCGGTCTATGAGCGGACCGTCGGCGACGCGGAGCCCTCGCGGGCCCGCGAGGCGCTGACGGTCTACCTCAACGGCGACATCCCGCGGAGCATGAGCGCGGCCGACTTCTCGGCGGCGCAGGGCACCGTGGTCGAGGCGCTCCACCAGACCCAGTCGCGGGCGATGTCGATCCTGGTCACCGACGTCGAGCAGCTGCGCGACGCCTCCACCAGGACGCTGCTGACGACGTTCGCGCTCATCATCGTCCTGGCGCTGACGGCGATCATCTCGGCGGCGATGCTGGCCCGGCGCATCAGCCTCCGCGTCGACGGGGTGCGGGAGGCGACCCTGACGGCCGCCTACGACACGCTGCCCAAGACCGTCGCGGCGGTCTCCCAGGCCGGGCACGCCGACGAGGTCGACCGGCTGCTGGAGACGGCGAAGAAGCAGACGGTCATCTCGACCGACGCCCGGTACGCCGACGAGCTCGACAGCCTCGCCGAGGCCTTCAGCGCCGCGCACCACCAGGCGCTGCGGCAGACGGCGAACCAGGCGCTGCTGCGATTGGACGTCGAGGCGATGATGAAGACCCTCGCGCGGCGCGGGCAGAGCCTGATCCGCCGCCAGCAGCAGGTCATGGAGGAGCTGGCCGAGAGCTCGGCCGAGCCGATCCCCGAGGAGTGGCGCAGCGTCTACCACCTGATGTCGCGCATGCGGCGCAACGAGGAGAACCTGCTGCTGCTGGCCGGGGGCGACCCGGCCCGGCGCTACGACCGGCCCACCGATCTGGCCGCGATCATCCGCGACGCGGTCGGCGAGATCGAGGGCGCCGGGCGGGTGCTGGTGGAGAACCAGGTGTCGGCGTTCCTGGAGACCAAGCCGGCCGGGGACGTGGCGCGGATCCTGGCCGAGCTGCTGGACAACGCCGCCGCCTACTCGCCGCCGAGCCAGCAGGTGCGGGTCACCTCGCGCCGCTCGGGCTCGGAGATCGTCATCTCGGTCGCCGACGACGGCATCGGGCTGGGCCCGGAGCAGATGGCGGCGATCAACCGGCGCCTGGCCGAACCGACCCAGCTGAACTCGGAGCTGACCGCGACGATGGGTCTGCTGGTGGTGGGGCGGTTGGCCGCCGAGCACTCCATCAGCGTCCAGCTGCACTCGACGATGGGCAAGGGCACACTCGCGCTGGTACGCCTCCCGTCGTCCATCCAGGACGAGTCGCATGCGGTGTCGGCGCCGCTCAGCTCGGCCCGGCGGGCCCTGGCGGCACAGGCCGCGAACCTGCCGGTCACCGGCACCGGTACCGAGGCCGACGCCGACGGCGCCGCCGAACCGATCGTGCCCCGGCCGAGACGGGCCGGAGTCACCCCCGAACCACGGCCGGTAGCAGGAACGGAGCCCGGCGCAGGGCCCAGTGCGGGGGCTCCCGAGGAGCCGGTGGGTGTTACCTTCAGGAAGGTGAAGCAAAGAGCCCTCGAATCCTCCGGCAGGGCGAACGGTGCGGAGCTTCCGCAGCGGACGCCCGGTTCGCGGCTGTTGCCAGGCTCGGTCCCCGGACCCAACGCCGGCGGTGTGGCCGATCTGGACCCGGTCGAGATCCGCGACCGCCTGACCGGATTCGCCTCCGGCATCGCGGCGGCCTCGGAGCAGGATCAGCGATGACAACTAGAAAGCAGCGAGATGGATAGCAAGGACAACAACGTCGGCGAACTCGACTGGCTCCTGACCTCCTTCGTGGAGAAGGTGCCGGACGTTTCCGAGGCCCTCACCGTGTCCGTCGACGGCCTGGCGATCGCGGCCTCCCAGGGGCTGTCGACCGACCGCGCCGACCAGCTCGCCGCGATCACCTCCGGGCTCGCGAGCCTGACGACCGGCGCGGCCAAGGTCCTCGACGCCGGGCGCATCCGGCAGTCGGTGATCGACATGGACGAGGGCGTGCTGCTGCTGATGGCCGTGGGCGACCGCGCGCAGGTCGCTGTCCTGGCCAACGCCGGCTGCGACCTCGGCCAGGTCGGATACGAGACCGCGCTGCTGGTCAAGCGGGTCTACGCCGCGCTCGAGCCCGACGCCCGCAACTGACCCGCGCCCGCGTCTGGGAGATTCCTCACCAGAGGCGGCGGTCGGGCCGGACCCCGCCCGACCGCGGCTCGGCGAGCCCCGTCGACGCGGGCACTCGAGCTGCGACAACCACGCTGAGCGCCACTTCGGCTACACAGCGCCACGCCGCTTCCCGCTTGCCCCTCCGCAGCGGCGGCGGTCCGAGGGATTATCCTGCCTTCGCTACCTGGAATGAGAATCTGGAGGCCCAAGGTGACCACGGTTGAACCCAAGGTCGAACCAACGCCTATCGTCGCGCGCCCCTGGCCGGTGCGGCGGGAACCGAAGGGCTCCTGGCTCGCTCGGACGCTGCGGACCACCGACGCCAAGCAGATCGGCCTGCTGTACTTCGTGACCTCGTTCGCGTTCTTCGGCATCGGCGGCATCCTGGCCCTCCTGATCCGCGCCGAGCTGTTCCAGCCCGGTCTGCAGATCGTCTCCTCCGAGCAGTTCAACCAGTTGTTCACGATGCACGGCACCATCATGCTGCTGATGTTCGCCACGCCCATCGTGTTCGCCTTCGCCAACTACATCGTGCCGCTCCAGATCGGCGCGCCGGACGTGGCGTTCCCGCGGTTGAACGCCTACGCCTACTGGCTCTACCTGTTCGGCTCCACGCTCGCGGTGGCCGGCTTCATCACCCCCGACGGGGCCGCCGCGTTCGGCTGGTTCGCCTACCAGCCGCTGTCCAACGCGGTCAACTCCCCCGGGATCGGCGCCGACATGTGGTTCATCGGCCTGACCATCTCGGGTCTGGGCACCATCCTCGGCGCGGTCAACATGGTCACCACGATCGTGACCATGCGGGCCCCGGGCATGCTCATGTTCCGCATGCCGATCTTCACCTGGAACATCCTGATCACCGCGTTGCTGATGCTGCTGGTCTTCCCGATCCTGGCCGCGGCGCTGCTGGCGGTCGTGGCCGACCGGCAGCTGGGCGCCCACGTCTTCGACTCCGAGACCGGCGGCGCGATCCTGTGGCAGCACCTGTTCTGGTTCTTCGGCCACCCCGAGGTCTACATCGTGGCGCTGCCATTCTTCGGCATCGTCTCCGAGATCTTCCCGGTCTTCAGCCGCAAGCCGATCTTCGGCTACAAGACCCTGGTCGCGGCGACCCTGGCGATCGCGGGCCTGTCGATGGCGGTGTGGGCCCACCACATGTACGCCACCGGCTCGGTCATGCTGCCGTTCTTCTCGCTGATGACCTTCCTGATCGCCGTCCCGACCGGCGTGAAGTTCTTCAACTGGATCGGCACGATGTGGAAGGGCCAGCTGACCTTCGAGGCGCCGATGCTGTTCAGCCTCGGCTTCCTGGTCACGTTCCTGCTGGGCGGCCTGTCGGGCGTCCTGCTGGCGAGCCCGCCGATCGACTTCCACGTCTCGGACTCCTACTTCGTGGTCGCCCACTTCCACTACGTGCTGTTCGGCACCATCGTGTTCGCCGTCTACGCCGGGGTGTACTTCTGGTTCCCGAAGGTCGCCGGGCGCATGTACGACGAGCGGCTGGCGAAGGTCCACTTCTGGCTGACCTTCATCGGCTTCCACACCACGTTCCTGGTCCAGCACTGGCTGGGCAACGAGGGCTTCCCGCGCCGCTACGCGGACTACCAGGTCGGCGACGGTTACACCACGCTGAACATGATCTCGACGGTCGGGGCGTTCATCCTCGGCCTGTCGACCCTGCCGTTCATCTGGAACCTGTTCAAGTCCTGGAAGGCCGGGCGCGTGGTCGAGACCAACGACCCGTGGGGCTACAGCGCCTCCCTGGAGTGGGCCACGAGCTGCCCGCCGCCGCTGCGCAACTTCGACCGCATTCCGCGCATTCGGTCCGAGCGGCCCGTCTTCGACGAGAAGTGGGGCCACTTGGTCAAAGAAGTCAAAGGCCACTGAGCTGTGATGAAAGGGGCCCGGAACTCGCAGTTCCGGGCCCCTTTCACGTCCCCACCCCTTTCACCGGAGCCGGTTCCGCCGATAGGCTTTGCATATGAGCCGGGCATTGATCGTGGTGGACGTCCAGAACGACTTCTGTGAGGGAGGCTCGCTCGCGGTGGCGGGCGGGGCCGAGGTGGCGCAGCGCGTCACCGAACTGATCTCCTCCTCCGAGGGCCGCTGGGACCACGTGGTGGCCACCCGGGACTGGCACATCGACCCGGGCATCCACTTCTCCCCCGAGCCGGACTTCCGCGACTCCTGGCCGCCGCACTGCGTGGTCGGCACGCCCGGATCGGACTTCCACCCCGACTTCGACCACGAGCTGGCCGAGGCCGTGTTCGACAAGGGCGCCTACGAGGCGGCCTACTCGGGCTTCGAGGGCTCGGCCGGCGAGACGGGCCTGGCCGAGTGGCTGCGGGACCGCGACGTGACCGAGGTCGAGGTGGTCGGCATCGCCACCGACCACTGCGTGAGGGCCACGGCCCTGGACGCGGCCCAGGAGGGCTTCAAGACGAAGGTGCTGGTCGACTACACGGCCGCGGTCGCCGAGGAGACCAAGCAGAAGACGCTCCAGGAGTTCTTCGACGCCGGAGTCGAAGTCGCCTGACTAGTGACACTTGCTTCGGTGTGCGACACGCAGACTGCAGGTCCCATATATTTGAATCGGGAAGTGTTAGCTTCGGGCATGACTTTGGAGCGAACCATGACAAAGACCGTGCAGATCCGTGATCTCGACGAGGAAGTCGTAGCCGAACTCAAAGCGAGAGCCGCTCGTGCTCGTCAGTCGCTGTCCACCTATGTCGGGCAGATTCTTACCGAGGCCGCATCCCGACCCACGCCTGAGCAGCTACTCGAACGAGTCGAGGGGCTCCGGAAGATCGGCCGTGGAGCCACTCACGAGGAGATCATGGAAGAACTCCGTCGAATCCGCGAATCGTGATCGTTCTCGACAGCTCCGCCTTGATCGAGGCCGCGGTGGGCGGAGAGGCTCGTCCCGGGCTCCTTCGCGAAATCATCGGAACCGAACTCCACGTCCCCCACCTGCTCGACTACGAATACCGCAACGCCCTTCGGGGGATGGTGCTCGGCGCGAAGATCTCCGGCAAGCTCGCTGAAGCCGGCCTGGTGTTCAAGAAGACCATGCCCATTGTTCGCTATACGGACGAGATCACCGGCGACAGGACTTGGGAACTTCGAGCGAACTTCAACCCGTACGACGCCAGCTACATCGCACTGGCCGAGCGTCTGGGGTGCCCCCTGGTCACGACGGACGCCAAGATGGAGCGTGGCGCACGGACTATCGAAGTCCGTCTGTACTGACCGGAGAAACACGCCATCAGCTTCGGTACCTGCTTCGATGCTCAGTTAGCAGCCGCCCCAGGACCTCATTTAGAGTCACACCGCCGAATTCTGTCTCGGCCAGTCTCGCTAGGGCTCTCCGGGTGTCATCTGATATCCGGATTGTAGTCGTATCTTCTCGCTTACCCATATCCAGACCGTACTCAAACCGTGGATCGACACGGCAGAAGTCTCGATCGCCGCGTGCCGTGCTAGGTCGGAACTACTTGCCGTAGCGGCGGTTGCGGGTGGCGTAGGAGCGGATCGCCCGCAGGAAGTCGACGCGGCGGAAGTCGGGCCAGTTGGTGTCGCAGAAGTAGAACTCGGTGTAGGCCGACTGCCACAGCAGGAAGCCCGAGAGGCGCTGCTCGCCGGAGGTGCGGATCAGCAGGTCGGGGTCGGGCTGGCCGTTGGTGTAGAGGTGGCGGGCGATCGCCTCGGCGTCGACGGCCTCGGCGACCTGTTCGAGGGTCGCCCCGCCGGCGGCCTTCTCGAGGATGAACGAGCGGACCGCGTCGGTGATCTCCCGCTGGCCGCCGTAGCCGACCGCGAGGTTGACCTGCATGCCGGTCTTGGCGGCGGTGCGCTGCTGGGCCTCCTTGAGCGTCGAGGCCAGCTCGGGCGGCACCACGTCGAGCGCGCCGACCGTGCGCAGCCGCCACGGCTGGTCGGGCTCGGCCAGTTCGAGGGCCAGTTCCCCGATGATGTCGAGCAGCTGCGCCAGCTCCTCGGGGGGCCGGGAGACGTTCTCGGTCGACAGCAGCCAGATCGTCACGTGCTCGACGCCGAGCTCGGCGCTCCACTCCAGGAAGCGCTCGATGTGCTTGGCGCCGGCCCGGTGGCCGTCGGCCGGGTCGGTGTAGCCCATGTCGCGGGCCCAGCGGCGATTGCCGTCGACCACGATCGCGATGTGCTTGGGCAGCGGCTTTCCCGCCAGTTCGCGGGTCAGCCGCCGCTCGTAGATGCGGTAGAGCAGATTCTCGATCGCCACAACCGGCAATTGTAGGCCGGAACGCCCTCACGCCGACACTGGTGGAGGCGTTTATTTGCGCAGCGTCCCGGCGGCAGTGCCGCTACTCACGGGTCGGGCGGCCCGTGTCGAGGCGGTTCTTGAGCGCGTCGAGCTCGGACCACAGCATCGTGGGCAGCTTGTCGCCGAAGCGCGCGAACCAGCCTTCGATGAGCGGGACCTCCTCGAGCCATTCGTCGCGGTCGACGTGCAGCGCCGCCTTGAGGTCGGCCGGTTCGAGGTCGAGACCCGAGGCGTCGATCGACTCGGGGGTCGGGCAGTGCCCGATCGGGGTCTCGACGGCCTCGGCGGTGCCTTCGAGGCGCTCGACGATCCATTTGAGAACCCGCGAGTTCTCGCCGAAGCCCGGCCACAGGAAGCGGCCGTCGTCGCCGCGGCGGAACCAGTTGACGTAGAACACCTGCGGCAGGACCGACTCGTCCACGGCGGCCTTGCCCATCTCGATCCAGTGCCCGAAGTAGTCGGCGGCGTTGTAGCCGATGAACGGCAGCATCGCCATCGGGTCGCGGCGGACGACGCCGACCTTCCCGGCCGCGGCGGCGGTGGTCTCGCTGGAGAGCGTGGCGCCCATGTAGACGCCGTGGACCCAGTCGCGGGCCTGGGTGACCAGCGGGACGGTGGTGGCGCGGCGGCCGCCGAAGAGGATCGCGTCGATCGGGACGCCGCGCGGGTCGTCGTAGGCGTCGGCCAGGACCGGGCACTGCTTGATGGGCGTGCAGAAGCGGCTGTTGGGGTGGCTGCCGGGTCCCTCGGAGTCGGGCGTCCAGTCGCGGCCGTGCCAGTCGATCGCGTGGTCGGGCGCGGTGCCCATGCCCTCCCACCAGACGTCGCCGTCGTCGGTGCGGGCGACGTTGGTGAACAGGGTGTGGCCGCGCTCGATGGTGCGCATGGCGTTGGGGTTGGTCTTCCAGTCGGTGCCGGGCGCGACGCCGAAGAAGCCGTATTCGGGGTTGGTCGCCCACAGGCGGCCGTCCTCGCCGAAGCGCAGCCAGGCGATGTCGTCGCCGAGGGTCTCGACCTTCCAGCCGGGGATGGTGGGCTCGAGCATGGCCAGGTTGGTCTTGCCGCACGAGGAGGGGAAGGCGCCGGTGACGTGGTAGACCTTCCCTTCGGGGCTGGTCAGACGGATGATGAGCATGTGCTCGGCCATCCAGCCCTCGTCGCGGCCGATGGCCGAGGCGATGCGGAGCGCGTAGCACTTCTTGCCGAGCAGGGAGTTGCCACCGTAGCCCGATCCGTAGGACCAGATCTCGCGTTCGGCCGGGAAGTGGGAGATGTACTTGGTCTCGTTGCACGGCCACGGCACGTCGGCCTCGCCCGGTTCCAGGGGCCGGCCGACCGAGTGCAGGCAGGGCACGAAGTCGGCCGCCTCGCCCATCTTGTCGAGGACGGCGGTGCCCATGCGGGTCATGATGTGCATCGAGACGGCGACGTAGGCCGAGTCGGTGATCTCGACGCCGAACTTGGGGTCGTCGGCCTCGAGCGGGCCCATGCAGAAGGGGACGACGTACATGGTGCGTCCGCGCATGGAGCCGCGGTAGAGGTCGGTCATGGTCTCGCGCATGTAGTCGGGCGCGGTCCAGTTGTTGGTGGGGCCGGCGTCCTCGGAGTCGGGCGAGCAGATGAAGGTGCGCTCCTCGACGCGCGCGACGTCGGTGGGGTCGGTGCGGGCCAGGAACGAGTCGGGTTTGGCTTCGACCGGTTCGAGCGTGCCGAAGGCGACCAGTTCGGCGGTCAGCCGCCGCCATTCGGCGTCGGATCCGTCGCACCAGACGACCTGGTCGGGGTCGGTCAGTTCGGCGACGTCGCCGACCCAGGCGAGCAGGCGCGGGTGGCGGGTCGGCGGATCGGTCAGCCCCGTGGTCGGTTTCGCGGTCGTGGTTTCGGTGCTCACTGTCGCTCCTTCGAATGCTGTGCTCATTCACGGCTGGCGGGCGGGTCGGTCGCGGGCAGGGTCACCGGCCGGGACCGGTGGTGCCGACGCTACGTGAACGCGGGGTTTCGCGCAGGAAGTCGTGCTCGAATGATGCGGCGTTGAGCAGGGATTCGGTTTGCGGATTCCTACAAGATGCTTGTATGAGATCGAAATGAGCAGAATTATCGGTCATTCGGGCTCAGTCGATCATCTTCGAGCAACCTTCGATGAATTTAGCTCGCTGTTCAAACGAAGAGTGATGGTTTCACGCAGTGTTCGCGCGCATTAGAGCGCGATATCGTGGTGGTTACCCGCCGATGAAACGCCCGAATCCGGTCGTTCGGCGGGCGCGGAGGCGCGACTTGTACGAGGATGCGACGTACCTGTCGGAATCGAGCACGGAGGCGGCGATGGCGCATCGCAGGGAGCCCGAGGAGCCGGGCAATCGGCGGGCCCGGGCGTGGGCGGTCGCGGTGGTCGTGGTGCTCGCGCTGGGGATGGCGGTCTATCTGGCCTGGACGGTGCGGTGGTAGCGGCCGCTAGACGGCCGGTCCGCGGCGGCGCAGGTCGTCGACGCTGGTCATGGCCTCGCGCAGTTCCTTGAGCCAGTCTTCGGCGTGCTGCTCGACCAGGCGCACGCACCAGGAGAGGGCGTCCGAGCGGGAGGAGGCGACGCCGGAGCCGACGAGGGTGTCCAGGACCAGCCGCTCGGGCTGGCGCAGCCGGGTGGTGACCGGGATGGACTGGTGGGTGAAGACCATGGTGGTGGCGCCGCAGCGGGCGCCCCAGGATGCCTGCCGGTGGTAGCGGTACTGGAGCTGCTGGGCGATCTGGACGCGCATCTCGCGGGTGGCCTCCCGGAAGCGGGAGATGCGGCCCTCCTCGGTGGCGGCGCGGTCGGACTCGGTGGCGTCGGACGGGTGGTCGGGCGCCGTCAGCGGGCAGATGATGATCATCTCGTCGCGGTCGACGGTGACCTCCGGGAGCCCGGCGATCCATCCGTCGGGGAAGATCCCGTAGATCCACGCCGGGGCGTCGTCGGTGGACGGCAGGGGCCCGTACTGCCACGAGCTGGTGTCGTCGATGCCGGCCATGTGCACGCCCTCCTCGGGTTCGGTTGCCGCCTCAAGGTGTACCGCATGGCCGCAACCGCTCTGTCACATCCCCCGCAGGAACACCGCCGCCAGGGAGCAGGAGACGACCACGCCGGCGGCCAGGCAGGCCAGGAGGTGGCCGGGTCGGGGCCGGACGCGGTACTGCCAGGACTGCCAGACGCCGAGGGCGACCGGTCCGGCGGGTATGCCGAGGAAGAGCACGAGGGCGGCCAGGGCCTGGCCGACCGAGCCGGCCTCGCCTTCGCCCGAGCCGGAGAGGATCCAGGCCGCGGTGGCGACGGCGGCCGCGGCGCAGGCCGCGCCGATGACGGCGGCGCCGATCTCGGTGTGGCGCGGCGCCTCCATGGGCAGTTCGCCCTGGCGGGCGAGGGTCAGGAGGCGGTCGGCGCGGCGCAGTCGCGCGCGGACGCGGCCGGCGTCGGGTACCGGCTCGGCGCGAGCGCGGTCGAGGGGTCCGGCCGCGGCCGGGGTGGGCCCGGTGCGGCGGTGGCCCACGAAGCCGCCGAGGGCCCGCCAGAGGACGGCGACGGTCTTGTCGGTCTCGGCCACGAGGGTGGCCGCTTCGACGGCCGCTCCGTTGGCCTGGTCGCGTTCGGCGCGGGCGGCGGCGACGCTCTCGGTCAGGGCCGCCGTCTCGGCGCGGTAGGACTCGCCCACGGACGCGATCTCGGCCTCGGCGGCCTCGCGGTCGGCCAGGTAGGCGGCCACGGCCTCGTGGTAGCCGGTCATGGGCGGATCTCCCTTCAGTTGAGCGGGCCGTCGAGGACGGCGTCGGGTCGGGCGATCGCGGCACCGGTCGCGTAGGGGATGACGACCTGCGGGCGGCGGTGCCTGGCGCGGTCGAAGTACAGGCCGCGGCGGAGCCGGGGGTACCAGGCCGGGCCGCCGGAGGCCGGGGAGAGCGGCGCGAGCTCGGGGCCCTGGACGTCGAGGGCGAGCCAGGCGTCGACGGCGTCGAAGCGGGCCGAGAAGCCGCCGAGGTCCTCGCGCAGGCGCGGGACGGACCGCCACCAGCCGAGGGTGTGCAGGTGCCGCTCGGGGCCGTCCAGGAGCATCGCGCGCAGACTGGCGGCCTGGGCGGGGTCGAGGCGGGCCGAGCCGGCGTCGACGGCGTAGACGAGGTTGAGCCGCAGGGTCCCGTCGGCGCGGTCCTCCCAGTCCTTGCAGGCGTCGGCGAGGTTGTCGTGCCAGTCGACGCTCGCGCCCTCGGCTTCGAGCGCCGAGGCCAGGCCGAGGGCGCCGGTGGCGGCGTCGGGTTCGAGACAGCAGATGTCGACGGCGAGGTGCTGGGCCCTGGCGGCGGTGAGGGCGGCGCTGGCGAGGACGTCGGCGGCCTCGGCCGAGCGGGTGCCGAGGACGGCGAGGTTGCGGCCGGGCGCGCGGTGGAGGGCGAACTCGGCCCCGGCGGCGGCGACGTCGATGGTCTGGCCGAGGATCGCCGTCTCCGGGGCCGGGGTCCGGCCGGTCAGGTCGGGCACGTGGTCGCCGTCGAACAGCGCCGGGGGCTCGTTGCCCTCTGGGCGGGCCTGCCACAGGCGGTGCTGGAGCGGCTCCCAGGCTTCGGCGTGCCCGGCGTTGGGCACGGCGACGGTGCGGTTGGCGCCGGGCACGCCGGACTCGTCGTTGACGATCGCGCAGAAGCGCGGGACGGTGTCGGCGGCGTGGTTGCTCTCGGCCAGGACCCGGCGGGCCTTGGGCAGGGCGATGCGGAGGGTGAACTGGGCGACCAGGCTCGGCCGGCCCCACAGCGCCTCGATGCCGGCGATGTCCTGCGAGGCGAGGACGAGGTGGATGCCTTGGCTGCGGCCGCGCCTGGCGAGGTCTTCGAGGAGTTGGACGGCCTCGTCGGTGACCGCGTCGCGGGTCTCCAGGAGCACCTGGAACTCGTCGACGACGGCGACGATGCGGGGCCAGTGGCCCTCGGGGTCGGCCGCTCGGAGCTCTTCGAGCTTGGTGGCCTCGTGGGCCTTGGCGGCCTCGGCGCGGCGGCGCAGCTCGGTCTTGAGGTGGCGCAGGAGCGCGAGCCCGAACTCCCGGTCGTCGTTGATGTTGACCCCGACCAGGCGCACGTGCGGCAGCCAGGTGGGGTCGCGGCGGCCGGAGGCGAAACGGGCGAAGGAGACGCCCTCTTTGAAGTCGAGCAGGTGGAACTCGAGCTCGTCGGGGCTGTAGGACGAGGCCAGGGACGCGATCCAGGCGTACAGGAGGTTGGTCTTGCCGGAGCCGGAGGGGCCGCCGACCAGGGCGTGGGGCGGGTTGTCGCCGAGGGAGACGATCGCGGGCTCCCCGGTGGGGCTCTCGCCGAGCGCGGCCTGGAGGCCGGTGTCCGATCTGGCGGCCCACAGCCGCCGCGGCAGGAGGTCGACCAGGCGGGCCGGTTCGCGTCCGGCCGCGTGCTTCTCGGCGACGGCCTTGGCGGTCGCGGTGATCGTCGGCGTCGGCGGCGGGCCGTCGAGGCGGACGGCGGCGCCGAGGCCGGGGCAGGCGGTGTCGGTCAGCAGCGGCATCCCTTCGTCCAGGTCGCCGACGGTGACCAGGTGGACCCCGGCGGCGACGCCGGTGCGCCGCAGCCGGGCCAGTTGGGCGCGGTCGTGGTCGTGCCACCGGTCGATGCCGGAGTCGACCAGGACCAGGACGCGCCAGGGTTCGGGGCGCCGTCCGGTCGCCGAGGCGAGGCCGGCCAGGCTCTCGTGCTCGCCGGCCAGGACTTCGGCGTTGATCCTGCGGACTTGTTCGACCAGGTCGTCGAGGGTCTCGCGGAGCCCGGAGGGGCCGATGAAAGACAGCAGGCCGGCCTTGCCGAGCGGGGCGAACGCCGACAGGGAGCCGCCGAGGCGCTCGGGGTCGTAGACGTGGAGGCGGACCAGGCCGGCCGGGGCCGATCCGACCGCGCGCAGCAGCAGGCCCGGGAGGGCGGGCGCGGCGGACGCGTCAAGGGCGAGGTGGTCGCGGTCGAGCAGCCCGACCAGGGCGGGCAGGGCGGCCTCGTCGTCGAGCTCGCCGACGCGCAGCAGCGGGGCCGGGCCGCGGCCCAGGGTCGACACGGGCTCCCATTCGTCCCAGGTCGCACCGGCGGCGGCCGGGGCGGCCTCGGCCGCGGCGGCGCGGGCGGCCTCTATGCCGGAGGCCAGGGTCTGGTCCCGGCGGGCTCGGAGCGTGGCGAGCATGCGCTCGTGGATGGCGGTGAGCTTGGTCCGCTTGCGGGCGGCGGCGGTGATGGTCGCCTCGGCGCGGGCGCCGGCGGTCTGGGCCGCCGCGGCCGTGCGCTCGGCCAGCAGGCGGGCCTCGCCTCGGGCGGTGCCCAGTTCGTCGGCGAGCGCGGCCACGAGTCGTCTGCGCCAGCTGCTCATGTCGGTCGGCCCTTCCGTTCGCTCTTGCCCAGACGGTGGAGTGCGGCGACCAGGGCGGGTCCGACGGCCGCGGTGGCCGCGGCGTCCCGCTCGTCGCCGTCGCGGTCGGGCAGTCGGAGGGTGCAGGCCGAGGCGAGGGCGGCCTCGATCCCCGGTTCGGCGGCCCCGGGCACGAGGGCGCGGACGCGGTCGGCGGTGCGCGAGCGCAGGAGGGGGATGTCGCGGGCGGCGGGGGCGCGGCCGAGGTGCTCGGCGGCGAGGGTGCGGACCAGGGGCCAGGCCAGGCCCGGGAGCTTGGTGCCGGTGCCGGGGCCCGCGTCGCGCAGCAGCCGGTGGTAGTTCGCGGCGTTGCCGTCGGCGGCGGCGCGGAGCATCTCGTTGAACAGCTTGGTGGGCGGCGAGGAGTCGGGGCTGCCGCTGCCGGTGCGTTCGCACAGTTCGTTGACGCGGTCGGTCCACCAGCGGCGCAGGTCGACCGGGGCGGCCTTCCGCACCGGCGCGGGTGCCGGGCCAGTCGCGGCGGGCACGGCCGGTCCGGAGGCGCCGATGGACTCCAGGTAGTCGTCGACGGCCTCGCCGGCCTCGGTCAGGCGCTTGCGGGCGGCGGCCAGGTGCTCGCGGGCCGCGCCGAGCCGGTGGAGGCCGACGTCGGTGTTCGATTCGCGGGCGGCCTCGGCGAGTTCGGCCAGGGCGGTCTCCAGGTGCGCGTCGGCGGTGTCGACGCCGGGCGCGGGGAGGTCGGCGGCCAGGGCGCGGAGTCTGCTGGCGAGGGCGGCCACGTCCAAAGGGGTGCTCCGTTCTCAGAGGGTCGCCGCGTAGGCCGCGGCCTGCTCGGCGGCGGCGAAGGTGGCGGCGAGGGACTGTTCGAGCTCGGAGGCGGCCTGCGCGAGCGCGGCCTGGGCGGTCGAGACGGACTCGTGGCCGGATCCGGCGGTGACCGCGTTGAGGCTGCCCTGGGCGGCCTCGATGTTCTGGCTGGCCGCGGTGATGGCGGCCTGCCCGTCGCGGACCTGCTGGAGGGCAGCTGCAATGGCCGACTTCAGTTCGGCGACGCTCACGGTGGACACGATGTTCATTCTCACCGAGAAACCGCCGACTCGCAGTGATCGACCGACAACACGGCGTGTCTGCTTTGTCGGATTCCCGACGCTCCAGTGACCTGGGGTGACGGTTTCATCGCATTTAACGGTGGCGGAGTGACACACCTCCCAACTACAGTGGCAGTACCAACGGGGCCAGTTCCCCCACACATCGACACCGGGAGGCGACCGTGCTATCACAGCGCACTTACGTCCTCGACACCTCGGTTCTCCTATCGGATCCTGGAGCGTTCACACGGTTCGACGAACATCACGTGGTCATTCCGCTCGTCGTGATCAGCGAGCTCGAGGCCAAGCGGCACCATCCCGAACTCGGCTGGTTCGCCCGCGAATGCCTCCGGCGACTGGACGAGCTGCGCATCAGGCACGGGCGCCTCGACGAACCGATTCCGATCGGCGAGGCGGACGGGACCTTCCGGGTCGAGCTCAACCACGTCGACACCTCCGGCCTCCCGGCCGGATTCGCCGTCGACTCCAATGACTCGCGCATCCTCGCCGTGGCCTGCAACCTCGGCCAGGAAGGCGAGGACACGGTGTTGATCACCAAGGACATGCCGCTGCGGGTCAAGGCCGCCTCGATCGGGGTCCCGGCCGAGGAATACCGGCACGGCCAGGCGGTCGACCCGACCTGGTCGGGCATGAGCGAACTCGGCCTGGCCGACGAGGAGCTGTCGCGGCTCTACAACGGCGAGGAGATCGACCTGCCGCCGGAGACCGACCTGCCCTGCCACACCGGGCTGGTCCTGGGCGGGGCGAGCGCCTCGGCGCTGGGCCGGGTCACGCCCGACAAGCGCATCCGGCTGGTGCGCAACCGGGAGGTCTTCGGCATCCACGGGCGCAGCGCCGAGCAGCGGGTCGCGCTCGACCTGCTGATGGACCCCGAGCTGGGGATCGTGTCCCTGGGCGGCAAGGCCGGCACCGGCAAGTCCGCGCTGGCCCTGTGCGCCGGGCTCGAGCAGGTCCTGGAGCGGGAGGTCCACAAGAAGGTCATCGTGTTCCGGCCGCTGTACGCCGTGGGCGGGCAGCAGCTGGGCTACCTGCCCGGCTCCGAGGGCGAGAAGATGAGCCCCTGGGCGCAGGCGGTGTTCGACACCCTCGGCGCGGTCACCAACGACCACGTCGTCAACGAGATCCTCGAGCGCGAGATGCTCGAGGTCCTGCCGCTGACCCACATCCGGGGGCGGAGCCTCCACGACGCGTTCGTGATCGTCGACGAGGCGCAGTCGCTCGAACGCGGAGTGCTGCTGACGGTACTCTCCAGGATCGGGCAGGGATCGAAGGTCGTGCTCACCCACGACGTCGCGCAGCGCGACAACCTGCGGGTCGGCCGCCATGACGGGATCGCCTCGGTCATCGACGTCCTCAAGGGACACCCACTGTTCGCACATGTAACGCTCACAAGGAGTGAGCGTTCGGAGATCGCAGAGATGGTGACGAACCTGCTCGAGGGCTGATCGAGCGTCTCTGGCATGCTGTGTCGCGGGCTTGTGTCTACACTCGCCCGCGACACAGGAGTTGTGAGAGATGATCCCACTGCTGACCCGCTACGGTGCGAAACTCGCCGCCGTACTCGTTCTGGCGCTCGGGGCGGTCATTGCCGTCAACGCCGTCACCGACGACACCTCCGCGCTCGACGAGCGGCACCCCAGCCGGGCCGCGGCCGAGCAGCAGGCCGAGGCCGCGGAGGTCGCCGAGGAATTCCGGTTCCAGCACGTCAACTACATCGCCGAGACCGCCGGGGCCGACGTCACCGTCAAGGCCGACGCGGTCGCCGATTACGCCCTCTCCAAGGCCGAGGGCCTCGACGAGGCCGAACAGGCCGCCGAAGAGGCGGCAGAGCAGGCCGCCGAGGAGGCCGCGATGAACACCAACCCCACCTCGGTCGACGTCCCCTCCAGCTGCGACGAGTTCTCCGGCAACCGCGCCACCGGCTGCGCCATCACCCTCGAATGGGGCTTCGACCTGGAGCAGTTCGGCTGCCTCGAACCGCTGTGGACGAAGGAGTCGGGCTGGAACGAGCTGGCCGCCAACTCCATCGGCGCCTACGGCATCCCCCAGGCGCTGCCGGGCTCCAAGATGTCCTCCGAGGCCGACGACTGGGAGACCAACCCGGTCACCCAGATCCGGTGGGGTCTGGGCTACATCGAGGGCCGCTACGGCACGCCGTGCGAGGCGTGGGCGCACTCGCAGGCGAACAACTGGTACTGAGCGAGCTTTCCCGCCGCAGGAAGAGGACTGACCCCCTATGCTCCCCCTGCTGACCCGCCATGCCTCGCGGATCGCGGCCGTGCTGGTGCTCGCTCTCGGCGGCGTCATCGCCGTCCTGGCGATCACCGACGACGCCTCCGATCTCGACGAGCGGCACCCGAGCCGGGCCGCCGCGGAGGCGCAGGCCGAGGCGGAGGAGGCGGCCGAGGAGTTCCGGAACGAGCACGTCGACTACATCGCCGAGACCGCCGGGGCCGACGTCACCGTCAAGGCCGAGGCCGTCGGCGACTACGCCCAGGACAAGGCCGAGGGCCTCGACGACGCCGCCGAGGAGGCCGCGATGAACACCAATCCGACGTCGGTGGACATCCCGTCGAGCTGCGACGAGTTCTCCGGCAACCGCGCCACCGGCTGCGCGATCACCCTCGAATGGGGCTTCGACCTGGAGCAGTTCGGCTGCCTGGAGAAGCTCTGGACGAAGGAGTCGGGCTGGAATGAGCTGGCCGCCAACCCCCGCGGCGCCTACGGCATCCCCCAGGCCTACCCGGGGTCGAAGATGGCCTCCGAAGCCGACGACTGGGAGACCAACCCGGTCACCCAGATCCGGTGGGGCCTGGGCTACATCCAGGGCAAATACGACACGCCGTGCGCGGCCTGGGCCCAATCCGAGGCCGAGGACTTCTACTAGGCCGCCCGTTCTGGGACAATCGGGGCGCACCCGTTGGGAGGAGGTGCCCGGTGGGATACCGGATTCTGGCCGACGTCGCCATGACGGCCCACTTCCTGTTCCTGGTGTACCTGGTCGTGGGCGGATTCGTGGCGTGGCGCTGGCCGAAGACCTGGTTCGCGCACGCCGCGGTGGCCGTCTACGGGCTGGTGATCACCCTGTACGGATTCACGTGCCCGCTGACCCCGCTCGAACACGACTTCCGGCGGCGCGCCGGCGAGGAGGGCCTGGAGCCGACCGGGTTCATCGACACCTACATCGAGGGGATCGTCTACCCCGAGCGGTACGCCGCGACCGCCCAGTGGGCGGTCGCGGCGGTCGTCGTGATCTCGTGGGCGGGGCTGCTGGTCAAGCTCCGGCGGCGCCGTCAGGCGGCCGCGACCAGTTCGCGCCGGGCCGGGGCCTCCTCGCGCTGAGCGGCGCTCCGCGTCCCGCCGCGCAGCCAGCTTCCGAGGCAGGCCAACGCCACCAGCTCCGAACCGACCGTCGTCCGCTGGTTGAGCCCGGCCGCGTCGGTCCAGTGCGGGGCCTCGACCCCGAAGAACGCCAGCGCGTAGGGCAGCGAGGTGACCGCCAGGGCCACGACCGCGATCCAGCTGCACGCGGCCACCACGCGGCCGACGCGCTCGCAGCGGCCCGACCAGCGGCTGTAGGCGAGGCCGAGCGCGATCATGGTGCAGAACGCGGCGAACGCCGCGTAGCGGTGCACCAGGTGGACCGCCGAGAACTCCGAGGTCCCGAGCGGATCGGTGGGGAACAGCGCGACCAGTGCGATCAGGCCGCTCCAGACGTACAGCAGGGCGCTCATCCAGCGCGGCGCGCCGTTGGCCCGCGCGAGGAGCCCGAAGGAGGTCGCGCCGACGGCGAACAGGCCGAGCGAGACCGGGAAGAGCCAGCCGAGCGGGGAGTGCAGGGTGGCGCTGAGGACGTCGTAGGCCGGGTTCTGGCCGGAGGTGAGGTGCAGGACGATCATGGCGGCCAGGCCCAGGACGATCCCGGCGAAGCCGACCGTCGCCGTTCCCTTGCGGAAGGCGTTCGGGTTGTTCAGGGGCGCAGGTGAAGTCATGTATCCAGACTCGCCGCCGAACGGGCCTTGCGCAGTGACGCGGACGGGCGTCTTGGAGGCGGTGCCAGCCCGCCCCCGGCGGTAGGGTGGGCGGTCCCCGGGGGTAGGGCTGGCTGTACCTGACCGCGACCAGCCGCGTGTGACAGGCTGGTGGCATGAACGAGCTCGCTGAAGCACTCTCGCCGTATCTGCGCCAGCACGCCGAGAACCCGGTGGCATGGCGGCAGTGGAGCCCGGAGGCCCTGGCCGAGGCCGAGCGCCGCGACGTGCCGCTGGTAGGCGAAACGGCCGTTCCACCTCCTGGCAGATCCTGATCCGCAATGTACACGGATCCGCATGACGCGGATCATGGCGAAGAGCGGGACGCCCCTGGTCGATGTCCTGATGAGCTGTAACTCGGGCCGGCTCTGAGAAGTGTGGTACTTGGCTCAATCATCGAGGAGCGCAGCCGCAATGGACGGGTCCATGAGATTGGACCAGACCTGCTCCCCACTCGCGAGGACTCTCGTCGGCATAGAGGTCTCGGGATACCAGCCGTCGCGGTCACAGCCGGGAACCCTGGCGAGAACGACGGCCAGAAGTTCCCGCGGCACTGAACCGGTTATCCGGACGGCAACATACGTCTCATGTCCTTGGTCGGCTCGCACGAGCATACCGACCGCTGCATCGGCTCCGGTGAGTGTGGCGGTGTGCTCTTCGCCGTCGAGCAACGACGCTCGCACCAAATCGTTCAGGACAGACTGGATATGGCGAATCAGCCTGACTGCCGCCTCGGCAGCCCAGCGGTCATCATCGTCCCGGCTCGGACGCAATCCAATGCTGTGGGTATCGGTAGTCAGTGGTGGATTGGATTTCGCGTTGTAGCGGGTCCTGTCGTCGCGAGCACGAGAGACCAGAGCTTCGTAGAAGTCATCAGCGCTGCCGTCCTCCCGCAGTCCGGCGGCCACCAACCACGGGGTCTGACTGCTCGCGTCGACCCAGACAGCACCACGCCATCGCTGGACCTTGACCTTGAAGAGGATCTGATCGTCGATGGCGCGGATCCGCTCTCGAGCGGAGTTCGGGTCGCCGAATAGTCGGACCGTCTTCGCGACCAGTGTGTGATCGAGCTCGTCGAGAGGCTCGTTCACAGGTGGAATCGGGAACTTGAGGTCTTCCCGCAGACAACGCAGGGTGGGTCGGGCGCGGTGGGCCATCTACTCGCGAACTCCGCCGAGTTCGTCGAGCCGTTCTGGTGACAGACCTGTCAGCAGCGAGACCTCGGATGCCATGGTTCCATCCAGCACACGCATCGACTCGACCATGCCTTGATGGATTTCTTCCCGCCGTTTTTCCAGGTAAGAGCGCACGGCCTCGTCGACGAAGTTCTTCTTGCTGACGCGCAGAAAATGGGCGCCCTCCGAGATCAACTGGTTGGTCAAAGGGTCGACCTTGAGCGGCGATTGCTGAGTCATGGACACCTCCTAAGTACCTAAAGGTACCAAGTCCAAGCGATTCTCGCAAGTCCCCCTCGGTGGGCGTGTGACAGGCTGGTGGCATGAACGAGCTCGCCGAAGCACTCTCGCCGTATCTGCGCCAGCACGCCGAGAACCCGGTGGCCTGGCGGCAGTGGAGCCCGGAGGCCCTGGCCGAGGCCGAGCGCCGCGACGTGCCGCTGCTGATCAGCATCGGCTACTCCACCTGCCACTGGTGCCATGTGATGGCACACGAGTCGTTCGAAGACGCCACGGTGGCCGCGGCGATGAACGAGCGGTTCGTGTCGGTCAAGGTCGACCGGGAGGAGCGACCCGACCTGGACGCGGTCTACATGCAGGCGACGATGGCGATCACCGGGCAGGGCGGCTGGCCGATGACGGTGTTCGCCTTCCCCGACGGGACGCCGTTCTTCGCCGGGACCTACTTCCCCAGGCCGCACTTTCTGCGCCTGCTGGAGGCGGTGCACACCGCCTGGACCGGGCAGCGCGACGAGCTGCGGCACCAGGGCTCGGCGATCGTCGAGGCGACCGCGGGAGCCGGTCCGGCCTTCGCCGACGTGACCGTGGCCTGCCCGCTCTACGGTCCCTGCCCGCCGGCCCCGCCGGTCCGCACCGAAGCCCTGGACGCCGCGGCCGCGGCCGTGCTGGGCGCGGCCGACCCGGTGCACGGCGGGTTCGGGTCGGCCCCGAAGTTCCCGACCGTCCCGGCGCTGCGGTTCCTGTGCGACCACTGGGTGCGCACCGGCGACGCGGCCGCGCTCGACCACGTCAAGCTCTCGGCCGAGCACATGGCCAGGGGCGGGATCTACGACCAGTTGGAGGGCGGGTTCGCCCGCTACAGCGTCGACGAGGCGTGGGTGGTGCCGCACTTCGAGAAGATGCTGTACGACAACGCCGAGCTGCTGTGGCTGTACTCGCGGCTCTACGGCGAGGGCGAGCTGTTCGCGCGCGTGGCCGACGAGGTCGCGGCGTTCGTCCTGGAGCACTTCTCGACCGGTGAGGGCGGTTTCGCGGCCGCGTTCGACGCCGACACCGAGGGAGTCGAGGGCCTGACGTACGCGTGGACGCACCAGGAGCTGGTCGAGGTGCTCGGCGTCGAGGACGCCCGCTGGGCGTGCGAGGCGTTCGGGATCGATCCGGAGCGGCCGAACTTCGAGCACGGCGCGAACGTGCTGCTGCTGCCGTCCGACCCCGGCGACGGCGCCCGGTTCGCGGCGGTCCGGCACCGGCTGGCGGCGGCCCGGCGCTCGCGTCCGCAGCCGGGCCGGGACGACAAGGTCGTGGCCTGCTGGAACGGCCTGGCGATCGCGGCGTTGGCCGAGTACGCCTCGCGCACCGGCCACCGCGACTCGCAGTTGGCGGCCGAGCGGGCCGCGGCGGCGCTGGCGCGGGTGCACCTGGGCCAGGACGGGCGGCTGGCGCGGGCCTCGCTGGCCGGGACGGCCTCCGAGGCGCCGGGGATCCTCGAGGACTACGCGGCGGTCGCGCTGGGCTTCCTGCGTCTGGGCGGGGCCTGGACCGACCGGGCCGAGTCGCTGCTGGCCCAGGTCAGGGAGCGCTTCAGCGACGGCGAGGGCGGCTTCTTCGACACCGCGTCCGATGCCGAGGAACTGGTGACGCGCCCGGCCGACGTCCACGACGGCCCCACCGCCTCAGGCTGGGCGCTGGCGGCGGCGGCCCTGCTGGAGGCGTGGCAGGTGACCGGCGAGGAGACGTACAAGGACGACGCTTGGCGGGCGATCGCGCGGGCCGAGCCGGCGATGGGCGCGAACCCGCGCTTCACCGCCGGGCTGCACGCCGCCGCCGAGGCGCTGGTCAGAGCCCAGAAGTGAGCGTGGTCTCGGCGTAATTCGATTGCCGAGTGTCATACGGGTGGCTTAGCCTCGATGTTCTATGTCTCCCGCATCCTCGCCGAGTTCAGCCGTGCCCACCCGCCCGACAGGGATGATCTGGTGGATCGTCCGGCCGCAGCTGAAACGGTTCGTTCTCGGGGTGCTGATCTTCATCGGGATGAGCGCGGTGTGGATGTCGCTTCCGGCCATCGTCGCCGAGATCATCGACTCCGTCACCGAGACGCGTTCGCTCAATGAGGCGCTGCCGTGGCTGGTGGCGCTGATGGCCTGCACGGTCGTCGGGCCGTTGCTGTTCATCACCGGCTACCGGATCCTGTTCGTCGCCGAATCGCGAGCGCGGGTCCGCATAGTGGAGCTCATGTCCGACCATCTCGAACGGGTCGGTACCGGTGTGCGTTCGAAGGTCTCGGCCGGAGAGATGGTCAACCTCTCCACCGACGACAACCGGAAGGCCGCGCAGCTGCTGTTCGAGCTCGGGTTCGGGGCGTTCAACGCCGCCGCGTTCGGCTACGGCGTGTTCATGCTGTGGCGCATCGACTGGTTTCTGGGGCTCGCCACCGGCGTCGGCATGTTCCTGATCGGCACCTGCATCGGCCCGGTGCTGGAGCGCCTCCACCGCCGCCAGACCGCCTACAGGGCCCAGACTGCCGAGGTCACCGGCCAGGCCGCCGACATCGCGGGCGGTCTGCGGATCCTGCGCGGCATCGGCGGCGAGTCCCAGTTCGAGCGGCGCTACGCCGAGGCATCGCTGCTGCTGCGCGACACCGGGTACCGGCTCGGCCGGGCCGATTCTTGGCTGCGGGGCATCGAAGGGAGCCTCCCGTTCGCGCTCGCCGCCGCCGTCACCTGGCTGGCGGCCCGCCAGGCCGTCCAGGGGAACCTCACCGTCGGCGAGGTCACCGCCGTGTTCGGCTACAACATGCTGCTGGCGAACTTCCTGGGGTTCGTGGTCGGCATCGCCAAGAACTGGATCGAGGCCATGGTCTCGGCGAGGCGGCTCAGCTCGTTCTTCGCCACGCGGGACCCGCTCCCCGCCGAGGGCGCGGGGATCGGCCGGGGCGCCCTGGTCGACCCGCTCACCGGACTGGTCGTGGAAGAGGGCTCGGGTCTGACCGTGGTCGTCAGCGACGACGGCGACGCCGCCAAAGCGGCTCTGGCCCGGATCGCCTTCCGCTCCGACTCCGAGGCGACCTGGGGCGAGACTCGGCTGCGCGACCTCGACCGCGGCGTCATCCGCGATCGCGTCCTGCTGCTGGAGGAGGACTACCTGTTCAGAGAGACCCTGCGCGGGAGCCTCCGAGCCGACGACGACGAGGCCGCGCTCACGGCGCTGCGGACCGCCTCGGCCGAAGACGTCTACACCAGCCTCGGCTCCGACCTGGACGCGGTCGTCGACGATGCGGGCCGGAACCTGTCCGGCGGGCAGCGCCAGCGGCTGCGGCTGGCCCGCGCACTGGCCGCCGAGCCCGAGTACCTGCTCGCCGCCGAGGCCACCAGCGCCGTCGACGCCCCCACCGAGGCCCGGATCGCCCAGGGTGTATCCGAGGCCCGGCGCGGCCGCACCACCGTCGTGATCTCGTCCTCGCCGCTGTGGCTGACGCGGTCCGACCGCGTGGTGTGGTTCGACGGCGGGAAGGTCCGCGCCGCCGGCACGGTCGCCGAACTGGCCGAGAATCCCGAATTCCGGACCCTGACCTCCAGAGCCGGCTGACGGCTCCCGAACTTCACCGAGAGGGGAAACGATGCGCGACCACGAGCGCCTGCCGACCGCCGACCGCCGCACCGTCCTGCGGTCGCTGGGGCGGCTCATCGCCGCAGACCGCCGCACCTTCGGTGCCGCACTGGTGCTCTACCTCGCCGCCGCTGCGGCCGGGGCCGCACTGCCGGTGATGCTCGGGCGCATCATCGACGGCATCGGTGAGGGCTGGACCCTCTCGGACGTCGACCGGCTCGGCTTCCTCATCATCGCGTTCGTGGTGGTGCAGCTGGTGCTGACCCGGTACGGGCGGCTCCTGGCCTACCGGTTCGGCGAGCGCGCCGCCGCCGACCTCCGCGAGCGGTTCACCTCGCACGTGCTGCGGCTGCCGCTCGGGCAGATCGAGCGGGCCGGGTCCGGCGACCTCACCACCCGCACCACCGGAGACGTGGCGGCGGCCGCGAACCTGCTGCGCGAGACCGGACCGCAGACCGCCGTGGCGCTGCTGCAGATCATCGTCGTCTACGCCACCGCATTCGCCGTCAACCCGGGCCTGGGGGCACTGCTGTTCGTCTCGACGCCGGTCCTGTTCTTCGCGGGCCGGCGCTACCTCCGGGTCGCCACACCGGTGTTCCTGGCCGAGCGGGCCGCCATGGGCGACACCGCCGAGACGCTCACCGCGACGACCGCTGGCGCCGCCACCGTCGACGCCTACCGGATGGGGCCCGAGCGCGGCGAGGAGGGCCGCCGCACCGCCGCGGTCCACTTCAAGCGGCTCATGGGCATCCTGCGCATGCAGAGCTGGTTCTTCCCCAGCCTCGACTTCGCGATCCTGTTCCCGGTCGGCGTCGTCATCACCGTCGGCAGCCTGTGGTTCCTCGAAGGAGGGCCGGTGACGATCGGCCAGGTCGCGACGGTGTCGATGCTCGCGCTGCGCCTGGACCCGTACGTGTTCGGGGGGATGATGAGCCTCAACGCCTTCCAGGAGGGCGGTGCCGCGCTGGCGCGGATCGAGGGCGTGAGCATGGTCGGCGACGACCGGTCCCGGGCCGACGCGCCCGGCCCCGAGGGCGTGATCATGGACGAGGTCGTGTTCGGTTACGGCGACGGCCCCGACGTGCTGCACGGACTGAGCCTGGAGCCCGGCAGGGGCAAGCGCCTGGTAGTGGTCGGTCCCTCCGGCGCCGGCAAGTCGACCATCGCTCGACTCATCGCCGGGATCGACCGGCCCCGCGCCGGGGCGGTGACGGTGGACGGCGCGCCGAGCGCCGACCTGGAGCTTGCCGCACTGCGCAAGAAAGTGGTGCTGGTGACGCAGGAGCACTACGTCTTCACCGCCTCGCTGCGGGACAACCTGCGCCTGGCCGATTCCGCGGCCGACGACGAGGACCTGGCAAGGGCACTGCGTATGGTCGGGGCCGACTGGGCCGAAGGGCTCGCCGAGGGACTGGACACGATGATCGGCGGCGAACACCGGGAACTGTCGATCACCGAGGCCCAGCAGCTGGCGCTGGCGCGGGTCATCCTGGCCGACCCGGAGGTCGTGATCCTGGACGAGGCGACGGCCGGGATCGACCCGGGCAGCGCGGGCAACGTCGAGGCGTCGCTGGCCGCGGCCCTGCACGGCCGCACCGTCATCGCCATCGCCCACCAGTTGCAGGCCGCCGAGGCCGCCGACCGCATCGCCGTCGTCCAGGAGGGCCGCATCGCCGAAGCCGGCACGCACGACCAGCTCCTCGCCGCCGGGGGCGCCTACGCCGACCTCTGGCGGGCCTGGAAGGGCGTCGCGGCCTGAATGTTTCCGTCGGCGCGTTGCCGCCGAATCCGGCGACGCTTACGTTTGAGAGCTGTGAGCCCTCACTCGACGCGGAACACCGCGTCCTCCCCACCCGCCTCACCGCTGCGGTACCTGCTGCGGATGGCCCGCACCCAGACCGCCCGGATCGCGCTCGGATTCGCCTCCCTCAGCATCTCCGGCACCGCCTGGATACTGCTGCCCTGGGTGATATCGCGCGTCATCGACGAGATCGTCGCCGCCGGCAGCGCCGAACCCCTGCGCGCTTGGGCGGTCCCCCTGATCGCGACCGCTCTCGCCTCCTCGTGGGTGTTCGCGGTCGGATACCGATGCCTGTTCGCCGCGCAGACGCTCACTCGCGTCGGCACCGTCCGCCGGCTCACCGACCAGCTGAACACGGCCGGCACCGGGGTGCGCGGCCGCGTCTCCCCCGGTGAGATGGTCAATCTATCCACAGAGGATCCGTTCAAGACCGGGCT
Source organism: Glycomyces salinus (assembly GCF_016428645.1). GTDB lineage: Bacteria > Actinomycetota > Actinomycetes > Mycobacteriales > Micromonosporaceae > Glycomyces > Glycomyces salinus. The sequence continues at coordinate 64,481 of NZ_JAELXW010000043.1, forward strand.
GTTCGTGTTCCAGCTCGGCTTCGGATGGATGGGCCTGGTCATGCTCGCCGTCGGCACGGTCGTGATGTGGGGCCTGCACCCGGCCCTCGGCGCCACCGCCGCGGGCGGATCGATCCTGATCGGGTTCGTCGCGGGCCCGGCGCTCTCGCGTCTGCAGCACCATCAGATCGCCTACCGCGATCGCGTCGCCGACGTCACCGACATGGCATCGGACGTCGTCGGCGGGCTCCGGGTCCTGCGCGGCCTCGGCGGCGAGCGCCGGTTCTCCGAGCGGTATCGCGCCGCCTCGGCCGACCTGCGAGACACCGGATACCGCGTCGCCGGTGCCGACTCCTGGATCCAGGGCCTGCGCATCAGCCTGCCGCTCGCGCTGATCGCGGCCGTCACCTGGATCGGGGCCCGACTGGTGCTGGCGGGGACCATCACCGTCGGCGACCTCTCCGCCGCCTTCGGCATGACCGCGCTCCTGGCCGTCCACTCCGGGAGCCTCCTCGCGCTCGCTCAGGCCTACATCACCGCCCGCGTCTCGGCCCGACGGCTGACGGCGTTCTTCGCGACCCGCAGCGACATCGACCTGACCGGCGATCGCACCGGCGCTACGGGAGTCCTCCACGATCCGGAGACGGGCCTGACCATCGAGACCGGCCGACTCACCGCGGTCGTCAGCGCCGAGGGCGGACCCGCCACCGCCGCACTCGAACGCCTCGCACGCTACGAGGACTCCCCGGCCACCTGGGGCACCGCGCCGCTCGGCGAGATCGACGTCGATGAGGTCCGCGAGGGCATCCTCCTGCTCGGCGAGGACCACCTGTTCGCGCAGACCCTCGGCGAGACCCTCCGCGCCGAACCAGAGCGGGCGCTGCGCGCCTTGGACACCGCGTGCGCCGCCGACGTCCTCTCGAGCCTGGGCTCAGACCTGGACGCCGAGGTCGCGGCGGGCGGACGCAATCTCTCAGGCGGGCAGCGCCAGCGGCTGCGGCTGGCCCGAGCGCTCGCCGCCGAACCCGAGTATCTGCTCGCGTTCGAACCGACCGCCGCGGTCGACGCGCATACCGAATCCCTGATCGCCCGACGGGTCGCCGCCGCCCGCGAAGGACGCACCACCGCCGTCGTCACCTCCTCGCCGCTGTGGCTGGCCCGCGCCGACCGGGTCGCGTGGCTGGTGGACGGCAAGGTCCGCGCGACCGGCACGCACGCCGAACTGGCCGGCGAACCCGGCTTTCGCCGTCTCACCTCCCGACAGGAGCCCCGATGACCGACCAGACCGGAAACCGCCTGCCGGTCGCCGACCGAGCGGCCGTGATGCGCGCCGTCGGCCGACTCGTCGCGCGGGACAAGGCCGCGTTCGCCGCCGTCATCGCCCTGTACGTGGCCGCCGCGGGCGCGGGCGCGGCACTGCCGGTGATGCTCGGCGAGGTCGTCGACGGCATCGGCTCCGGCTGGACCGCGGCTCGGGTCGACCTCGCGTGCGGTGTCATCGTCGGATGCGTGGTCGTGCAGCTCGTCCTCATGCGCATCGGCCGCCTGCTGGGCTACCGGTTCGGCGAGCGCGCCGCCGCGCGGCTGCGCGAATCGTTCATCGATCGGGTGCTGCGGCTGCCGCTGGGCACCGTCGAGCGAGCCGGGACCGGCGACCTGTCCACCCGCACCGCCGGAGACGTCAGCGCGGTCGCCGAGTTGCTCCGCAAGACCGGGCCCGAGGTCACCGTGGCGATGATCGAGGTCGTCGTCATCACCGCGGCGGCGTTCGTCGTCAGCCCCGTTCTGGGGCCGCTGTTCCTGATCGGGTCGCCCGCGCTGGTCCTGACCACGCGATGGTATATGCGCCGTGCCGGCCCGGCCTTCCTCGCCGAGCGGGCCGCGATGGGCGAGATCGCCGAGACGCTGACGGCGTCGGCGGCGGGCGCGCGCACCGTCGCCGCATACCGGATGCAGGACGAGCGCGGGCGGGCCGGGTACGAGGGCGCCGGGACCCACCGGAGGCGCCTGTGGCGGATCATCCGGCTGCAGTTCTGGTTCAAGCCCGGGATCGACCTGACGTTCCTGGTCCCGGCGATGGTGGTGACCATGTTCGGCGGGTACCTGTACTTGCAGGGGTGGGTCAGCGTCGGCGAGGTCGTCGCGGTGGCGATGCTGACGCTTCGGCTCGACGGGCCGGTCCTGCGCTCGATGATGGCGATGACCGAGTTCCAGATGGGCGGGGCCGCGCTCGCCCGGGTCGAGGGCGTCCACCTCATCCCCGACGAGGAGCGCTTCGCGGCCCCTGCCGGGGCCGAGGTCCGCCTCGACAATGTGACCTTCGGATACGGCGACGGCCCCGACGTGCTGCACGGCCTGAGCCTGCACCCGAGGCGGGGCGAGCGGCTGGTGGTGGTCGGGCCTTCGGGCGCCGGGAAGTCGACCATCGCGCGGCTGGTCGCCGGGATCGAGAGGCCCCGGACCGGTTCGGTCACGCTCGGCGGCGCGGCGACCGCCGACATCGAGCTGGAGGACCTGCGGCGCAAGGTCGTCCTGGTGACCCAAGAGCACTATGTGTTCACCGCGACGCTGCGCGACAACCTCAACCTGGCCGCCCCGGAGGCCACCGACGAGCAGTTGGAGGCGGCTCTGAAGACGGTCGACGCGCGCTGGGCCGCCGACCTGCCCGAGGGCCTGGAGACGATGCTCGGCGAGGAGCACCGCGAGCTGTACCTGGCCGAGGCCCAGCAGCTGGCGCTGGCGCGGGTCATCCTGGCCGACCCCGACGTGGTGATCCTGGACGAGGCGACGGCCGGGATCGATCCGGGCAGCGCCGGGAACGTCGAGGCGGCGCTGGCGGCGGCCCTGGAGGGGCGGACCGTCATCGCGATCGCGCACCAGTTGCAGGCCGCCGAGGCGGCCGACCGGATCGCGGTGGTCGACGAGGGCCGCATCGCCGAGGAGGGCTCGCATACGGAGCTGCTGGCGGCCGGCGGCGCGTACGCGGAGCTGTGGCGGGCGTGGCGGGGCGTCCCGGCCCGAGGGCAGTTATCTCTCTATCAGGGGACATACCCCGACTGGCGGCGCAAAATACCATAAATTCGCATTCTCGTCACTAGAGTGGCATCCCAGGCCGCCGCGATCCGCGGCCGAACCGATCCTCGAACGGGAGCCCTCCATGCCGCGCACGCCATTCGCCCCGACCGTCCGCGCCCACCGCTGGGCGGGCTTCCGGTACGCCTCGCGCGTGGCGCGCTCGGCCGCCCCGCGCCTCGACCCGGTGGTCCTGGTGGGCGGGGCGCTGCACCGCAAGGAGGACTGGGGGCGCGTCGAGCAGGGGATGGTCGAGTCCGCCGACGTGATCGCGACCGACCTTCCCGGCTGGGGCGAGGCCGACCTGCTGCCGAGCGACCACGGCCCCGAGTTGCTGGCCGAGTCGCTGCGGCGGATGCTGGACGACCTGGGGGTCGAGCGGGCCAACGTCTTCGCCGGGTCCTACGGGACGGCGATCGCCTTCCGGTTCGCGCAGCTCCACCCCGAGCGGGTCTCGCGGATGGTGCTGGCCGGGACGATGAGCTCGATCCCGGACTGGGCGCGCCCGGCCATGTGGGAGGCGGTCGACCTGGCCGTCTCGGGTCCGCGCGAACGCTTCGGGCCCCGGGCGGTCGAGGTGCTCATGTGCGGCGACCCCGAGGCGGACATCGCCTCGCGGACGGTGGTCGAGCGGGTCATCTCGCGCCGGTTCGGCGGCGTCGGAGCCGACGAGATCGCCAAGTTCGTCGCCAACACGCGGCGGCTGCTCGCCGGCGAGCTGATCGACACCTCGCTGGCCCCGACGGTGCCGATCGCGTTCACCACCGGCTCGCACGACACGCTGACCCCGCCGGAGCTGTGCCGGGAGCTGGCGCTGCGGTGCCCGGAGAGCTGGTTCGTCGAGATCGCGCGGGCCGACCACCTGATCCACCTGGAGCGGCCGCGGGAGCTGGTGGACCTGATGACGCGGTTCTTCGGCCGCGAGGGCCTGGAGGGCCTGCCGTACGCGGCCTCGGTGGAGGACCTGCGCCGCGTCCCGGCGCTGGCCTGACGGGTTCAGCCGCGTTTGGCGAGGATGTTGTTCAGGAGCGGGCCCTCTTCGCGGGTCAAGCGCCCCTCGCTCAGCTCGACCCCCAGCGCCTCGGCCAGGTCGCGCTGGTGGGCGTCGACCACGGACTCGATCACCAGCGACAGCGTCGCCGCGCTGTACCGCGCGCGCAGTGAGCCCGCCGCGATCCCGGCGATGGAGGCGAGCGCGGCCGGCCACCACCACAGCGCCAGCGGCAGTACCAGCAGCCCCCAGGCGGCCAGGGTCGCGTCGGAGCGGTAGCGGCGGTAGGAGTCGGCCACGAAGTTCCTGGTCTCGGGCCCGGCCAGGACCATCAGGCGGGGCCAGGCGTCGAGGACCGACAGCCCGTACTGGGCGTCGACGCGCTCCCCGGCCAGCCGGAAGGAGTCGCCGATCGGGGTGAGCCGGTCGGGCCGGTACCGCGACGGCGGCGGCCGGTCGCGGTCGGCGTGGCGGCGGTCCCAGGCGCTCCGGCGCCATTCCAGGAGCCACGCGGGGCTGACGCGGGTCGTCCACAGGCGGCCGATCACTTCCTGGCCGATGAGCGCGGCGAGCAGCCCGCACGCGGTGGCGGCGACGAGCGCGAGGGCGACGGCCAGCGCGAAGGCGCCGGTCTCGGTCTCGGCGGCCTCGGCCCAGGCGTCGAGCTCGGTCGCCAGGGCGCCGGAGTCGAACGGCCGGGCGTGCCCGGTGCGGAGCGCCCAGATCCAGGCGGACAGGTACAGCAGGCCCGGGAGGGTCAGTTTCGCGGCGATGCGCTCGGTGAGCTTGGTGCCGAGGGTCGCCAGGATCGGGTTCATCGTTCGGACCGCTTGGGCTGGTAGCGCATCGTGCGGTCGGCGATCGCGCAGCGGGGCTCGGCGCCGCTGTCGGGATCGGCCCCGGCGCGCCTGCCGCAGGAGCGCTCGCGCGGGCAGCCGTAGTCGCCCTCGGTCCTGACCCGGTCGATGCCGAGCGAGCCGAGGTCGACCAAGGCGCCGCGGTCGGCGTCGGTCCGCACCGGCAGGGGCAGCCGGTACTTGTCGAACACGTCCTGGATCGGGTTCCCGGCCTCGATGTCGGCCGTGACCGCGTCGAGGGTGGGCCGCCAGCCGAACTCGTCGGCCTCCTCGCGGTGCCGCTGGAGGCTGACGCACCACCAGGCGGTGAACGCCGCGTCGTCGGATCGTTCTGCTGCCATCGTTCGCGCCTCCCGGGGGTCGGATCCGCCTCTTCATCGTATGAGACGGGGACCGGTCGCAATGGACCGCCGAGTCCGGTGCCGCCGGGGCGCGGCGGGGCTCGCCGCGTGGAAGGGGCTGGGAGCCGGTGGCTATGGTGGACGAGGATTGCCCATCGTAGAGGAATCCCCGCCGCGCCCGATCCGACCGTCCGCGCCGCGATCCCGGTCGAGGCGGGCCCGGCCACTGGAGACCCCGGCCGGAGCCAGGCCGGCCGAGCAGCGGAGGCGCCATGGGCGACGACGAGAACGCCGAGGCGCGGGACGACCACCCGGAAGGCGCCGCCGACTCCGGCGAACCGTGCCCGGCCGTCTACGACCGGCGGGCCCGGCTCTACCGGTCGGCTCGCGCGGGCGACCGCCGCGCGCAGCGGGAGCTGTTCGAGGATCTCAACGAGCTGCTGTGGCGGATGGCGCGCCGGGCCGGGCTCGACCGCGAGGGCGCCGCCGACGCCGTCCAGACCGCCTGGCTGCGCCTGTGGCTGCCCAAGAACGAGCTGGAGAACCCGCGCGCGCTGACCAAGTGGCTGATGGTGACCGTCAAACGCGAGGCATGGCGGATGGCCGGCGGGGCGCGCCGCGAGCTCACCACCGATCCGATCGAGTTCCCCCGGCTCGCCGGCCGGCTGGGAGACCCGGCCGGCGACACCGAGCGGGAGTTCGAGCGCGAAGCCGTCCGGCGGGCGTTCCTCGCCCAGCCGGAGCGGTGCCGGAAAATCCTCGCGTACGTGGCGGCGATGGACCGGCCCGACTACGGCGACATCGCCGAGTCCCTGGGCATGAAGCGCGGCAGCATCGGGCCGACCCGGGGCCGCTGCCTGAATCGGCTCAGGAAGGCCCTGCTGGACGATCCGGATTGGGGCCGAAACGGTCCGGACGACTGAAACCCGGCCGGGCCCGGTGACCGGACTCATGGTGCCGTCGCGTCCGGGCCGGGCTAGGTTCGGGAATCGGCCGACCGCCGAGACCGCGTCGGCGCGTCACCGAGGTCCACCCGCAGAAAGGCGGCACGACATGCCCGTAGCCCTGTCGATCCTCGACCTGGCGCCGATCGCTCCCGGGCGTCCCGCGTGTGAGAGCTTCGCGGCCAGCGTCGAACTCGCCCGCGCCGCCGAGCGCGGCGGCTACCGGCGGGTCTGGTACGCCGAGCACCACAACATGGCGACCATCGCCTCCAGCGCCACCAGCGTGGTGATCGGGCACGTCGCCGAGCACACGGACACGATCCGGCTCGGCGCGGGCGGGATCATGCTGCCCAACCACGCCCCGCTGGTGATCGCCGAGCAGTTCGGGACGCTGGAGACGCTGTTCCCGGGCCGGATCGACCTGGGCCTGGGCCGGGCACCCGGAACCGACCGGGAGACCATGCGGGCGATCCGCCGCGACCCGGCCGCCGCCGACACGTTCCCGCAGGACGTCCTGGAGCTCCAGGGGTACCTGACCGGCGAGTCGCGCGTGCCGGGCGTGCAGGCCGTGCCCCGTCCCGAAGGCGAGGTGCCGCTCTACATCCTGGGCTCGTCGCTGTTCGGCGCCAAGCTCGCCGCCGAGCTGGGACTGCCGTACGCGTTCGCGTCCCACTTCGCCCCGGCGGCCCTGCACGAGGCCGCGGCCGCCTACCGCGACGGCTTTCGGCCGTCCGCCCAGGCCGCCGAGCCCCACCTGATCGCGGGGGTCAACGTCTTCACCGCCGAGGACCGCGACGACGCCGTCGAGCAGCGCAAGACCGCCTACCGGAACCGGGCTCGCGGCTTCATCGCCAAGGGCTCGGCCGGAAGGGACTACACCGACGCCGAGATCGACGCGTTCCTGGCCTCACCGAACGGCGCCAATCTGATGGCCATGACCGAGTACACCGCCACCGGCACCCCCGGCGAGGTCCGCGAGTACCTTGAGGAGTTCGCCGCCTCCACCGGAGCCGACGAGCTGATCACCGCCCACTGGGCCGAGCGGGTCGGCGACCGCGTCCGCTCGGTGGAGCTGACCGCCGCGGCCCTGTCGGGGTTTCGCTAGCTCGGCTTGGATAGGAGCTACTCGTCGCTGCGGCGTCGAGGCCGATTGCGCCTCCGGTGGGTCAGAGGAATGGGCCGAATGCTCAAGGCTCAGGCCGCATGGGTCAGGGTTCAACCTGTCAGCGACGATGAGGTGTGTGGAGGGCCGGGGTCTGCGGCGTGCCTCGGGCCGGGTGGCCCCGGGTTGCTGTGAAGGCGGCTCGCCTTCTGTCGGGCGTGTGCGGCGCCGGGCGTGGATCGCTTGGGACGCCACCGGGTCCGGGCGGTGAACATGAGTCTTCTCCAACCCTGCGGGTGATGGCAAACGCTGGTTCGGCTGTCACCATTGATATAGCACAACCGGACGGAAACCGACCGGATGATCGACGACTCGGATCAAAGGGGGGTGTGGCACATGGCCAGGAGCGTCAACCCGGCAGAGCGGAGTGAGAAGGCCCGCGCCATCCACGCCCAGTTCGATCAGGCGGCTGCGGCCATCAACGCCTTCCACGCCCAGGTGCTGTCCGGGGTGATCGAGGCCCAGGCCTGGAAGATCCATCGTGATGTCGACGGGTTCTCGGCCCTGCGGGACTGGCTGGTGTCGAAGTTCGACTTCCATCACCGGATAGCGGCTGATCTGGCCGCGATCGCCCGAGGCGCCCGCAAGTTCCGTGTCCTCACCGAAGCCGCCGTGTCGGGTGCGGCGCGGATCGATCAGGTCGCGTTCGCGGTCCGGGCCCTGGGCCGCACCGCGGCGATGCGGCTGTACGCGACCACTCCCTACCGGAAACCGGTGGCCTCACCGTACGACCCCGAGGTGCAGTGTGTGACGCCGGAGGATCTGATCGCCCAGTACTCCATCCACGCCCCCCACACCGACCTGGCGCGGCTGCTCGGTGAGATCGAGGCGGCGTTGAAAGACCAGGAGGAGCTCCTGGAGGGCCTCTCCGAGCAGTCCCTGGCCCGCTTGGAGGTGTGGGAGACCGAGAACGGGATGTGGGCCGTCGACGGCCTCCTCGCCTCTGATACCGGCGCCCTCCTCGCCAAACTCCTCACCACCGCCGTACCCCCGCCCCGACAAGACGACTGCGAGGCCGACCAGACCGACAGCAGTACTGACGGCAGAGGCGGGACGGACACCACTGCGGACACCGCGGCCGAGACCGAGACGGTGCTGCCGCCGCAGGCGAACCGGAACGCCGAGGCCCTCCACCAGATGCTCGCCCGCTACGGCACCGACCCG
>NZ_JAELXW010000044.1 GCF_016428645.1 Glycomyces salinus
TATCCGGTGATGGAAGTCGAACTTCGACACCAGCCAGTCCCACAGCGCCGAGAACCCGTCGACATCACGATGGATCTTCCACGCCTGCGCCTCGATCACCCCGGACAGCACCTGGGCGTGGAAGGCGTTGATAGCCGCAGCCGCCTGATCGAACTGGGCGTGGATGGCACGGGCCTTCTCACTCCGCTCGACCGGGTTCACGCTCCTGGCCATGTGCCACACCCCCCCGATCCGAGTCTTCGATCTGCTGATCTGATTCCGTCTGTCTGTGCTACATCAATGGTGACAGCCGAACCAGCGTTTGCCATCACCCGCAGGGTTGGAGAAGACTCATGTTCGCCACCCGGACCCGGTTGCGTCCCAAGTGATCCACGCCCGGAACCGTGCGCACCCGCCAGGACGCGAGCCGCCTTCACGCCAGCCCCGGGGCCGCCCGGCCCGAGGCACGCCACCGACACCAGCCCTCCACACACCTCACCGTCGCCGCCAGCCTGAAGTCGGGCCGAGACGGCCGGAGGGCGCGAGTGGTCCGGTTGGAAGTGTTTCGTGGTCGGCTTGACCGGCTTCGCACCCGTTCTATTTCAGACCGACAGTCGGTCAATTTTTGAGAGCAGGACGGCTAGTATTCCTTGACAAGAATATTCTCTTTGAGGAATACTATTGTCATGGACGCAATCCTCACCGCGCTGGCCGACCCGACCCGGTGGCGGCTCGTCGGCCTGTTGGCCGAGCGGCCCCGGCCGGTCGGAGTCCTGGCCCGACTCGTCGAGGCCCGGCAGCCGCAGGCGACCAAGCACCTCCAGACCCTCGAACGGGCGGGCCTGGTCAGCTCACGGCGCAGCGGGCAGCGCCGCATCTACGCGCTGCGGCCTGAGCGGCTGCGAGACTTGGCCGCCGCACTCACACGACTCGCCGACACCGCCGAGCGCGACGGCCCGTACGCGACCTTCGACCGATACGGGCTCAGCGTCGAGGCCGAGCGGCTCGCCGCCGAGGAGACCGGGTGGGCCGACGGCCGCTCGTTCGGCTTCTCCCGGTCGCTGCCGCGGCCCCCCGAGGCGGTCTGGCCCCACCTGGTCGACCCCGACCTGCTCGCCCGCTGGTGGACGCCGGACGACCTGCGCGTCTCCGAGCTCGTCTTCGAGGGGCGGCCGGGCTCGCGGATCGTCCACGAGTACCGCGACGCCGAGGACACCGACGGCTCCGACCCGGTCGCCGGGCGCGCCGAGGGCGTCGTCAACGACGTGCGCCCGGGCGAGCACCTGGCCTACCGGCTGTCCCCGCTGCTGCCCGACGGCGGCCGCGCCTTCACCTCCCACGTCGAATACGACCTCCGACCGACCGGAGCCGGCACCGAATTCGACGTCCGCCTCACCATCGCCGACAGCACCGTCGACTCCGCCGACTTCATCGCGGGCATCGAGATCGGCTTCGGCCAGAGCCTCGACCGCCTCGCGGCGATCCTCACCGCGGACTCGCACCGCACCGACACAAGGAGTAACCGATGACACAGCACACCGGCCGCAGGGTCGTCGTCAACATGTCCCTGTCCATTGACGGCCGCTACAGCAAACCGGACCCGCTCGACATGAGCTGGGTGATGCCCTACGCCACGACCGACGTCTCCCGTGACCACATGACCGCCATGTGGGAGCCGTCCACGACGGCCGTGATGGGCCGGGTCAACGCCGAGGGCTTCCTCGGCTTCTGGCCCACCGTCATCGGCGCCGAGGGCGCCGACCCGCGCGACGAAGGCTTCGCCAAGTGGCTTGTCGACACCGAGAAAGTGGTCTTCTCCTCCACCCTCCGCGAGGCCCCGTGGGAGAGGACCACCATCGTGGACAGGCCCACCGCCGAGGTCATCGCGGAACTCAAGGCGACGAACGGCGGCGACATCGCCGTGCTCAACAGTCCCGGCATCATCAAGGACCTGTTGGCGGCCGAGATGGTCGACCGGCTGGCCCTGTCGGTATTCCCGATCTTCCTCGGCGAGGGCCCGCGCCTGTTCGACGACGGCCTCCCCGAAGGCAGATGGGACCTGGCCCGGCAGGCCGCCGGGGAGCACGGGACGCTCTCGCTCGTCTACGACCGCGTCCGCTGACCTCAACCGGACCCGGATCGGCGACTGACACCACGTAGCCGACGCGTGGTGTCAGTCGGCCTCGCGGCCCTTGCCGCCCCGGCGGGATTTTGCGGCTCCCCAGGCTTCGATACCGTCGAGGAACCGATCCACTCCGAAGCCGAGTTCGGCGGGCAGCGGTTCCTTTCCGGGATGCTTCTGACCAGCGTGGTCGCTTGTGGCTTCGGCGGCGAAGACGGCCGCCAGCCCGGGGTGGGCCGCCGGGTCGATGACCTCGGCGAGGAATCGCGCCACCTCCGCTCCGCCGTCCATGGCCTCGTCCTCGCCGGCGCGCGCGTCGGTCAGATCGTTGCTGACCTGCGCCGTGCCGCGAACGACCGCGATCAGGTGCAGGGCGGCGACCCTCGCCTCCTCACCGACCAGACCTGCGGCCAGCATGGGCCGCAGCAGGCGGTCGAGCCAGGCGAGCTGGTTCGGACCGACGGGGGCGTGGTCCAGGGGAACGCGCAGGATCCACGGGTGGGCCTGGAAGACGGCCCACAGGGCGGCGACCCAGCGAGTGACCTCGTCTCGGAAGTCGCCGGTGCCGTCGAGCTCGGGTGGTTCGCCGGCCACGACGTCGGCGGCGACCTCCAAGAGGAGATCCTTGCTCGGAATGTGGTTGTAGATGGCCATCGTGGAGAAGCCGAGCTCGGCGGCGATCCGCTGCATCGACAGCGCCTCCAGCCCCTCGGTGTCGGCGATCCGGATCGCGGCGCGCGCGATCCGCTCCACGCTCAGCCGCGGCCTCGGTCCGCGCCGGCCCGAGGATCGGCCGTTCCATAGCAGCGCCAGGCTGCGCCGCAGATTCGTGTCCTCGCTCGGGCTCTTGCCGCTCGTCGCCATCCGCCGTCCTGTCGTGCCGTCGGCTCCATCCTAAACTATGTATGACATACACTATTGTTTATAAGGTACATAGTTTCTCCTCGAGCCGCTCCCGAACGGATCGCCATGACCTCCACGATGACTCAGAACCCACCCCCGACGTCCCCGCCTCGCCGCGCGCCCGCCTGGTGGCGCCGTCCCTGGATCGGACCGCTGCCGCTGGCGGAGTGGACGATAGAACGGGGTGGACGCGGAGGCGGGGACCGACGCCGCGCCACCGGCCCGGAGCCGGAAGCTCGTGTCGAAGTCTCCTCCGAGTGAGGCCGGTGCATCCGGAGTCCGGCCACGCTCCTCAGTCGCTCCGGGGCCGCAGGCCGTCGAGCAGCCGTTCCAGTGCCCGCTCGGTCTGAGTCAGTGCTTCCGGGTCGTCCGACCGGGCGAGCCATAGTGCTGCCTCGTTCATCGCGCCTGACAGCAGTCGTGTCAGTGGTTCGACCGGTTGTTCGGTGATGGTTCCGGAGGTGATGAGGGTCTTCAGGGCTTCGGCGAGGTGCCGTGCGGATGCCTGTTCGTCCATGGCTCGCCATTGGTCCCATCCGAGCACGGTGGGGGCGTCCAGTAGGAGGATGCGGCGGACTGCCGGGTCCGAGCCGGTGGACAGGAAGGCTCGGCAGCCGGCTCGCAGTTGTTCCCATGGGTCGTCGTGTCGGGCCGCCGCCGCGGCGACCCGCTGGCCGACTTCTTGTTGGACCTCGGCGACCACCGAGCGGAAGAGTCCCGCCTTGCTGCCGAAGTGATGGTAAGCCGCGCCCTTGGTGACTCCCGCCGACTGAGCGACGTCGGCGAGTGCCACGTCGTGGTACCCGTCGGCGGCGAATCGAAGGCGTCCTCGGTCCAGCAGCGTCCTCCGCGTCGCCGCCCGCTGTTCGGCCCTGGTGGCTGTCATATGAGCCGCCCCCTTTCATTTTTCACATACCTAGGGTATGTTAATCTCAATTCACATACCGAGGGTATGTGAAACCGAGGCCACACCCAGAGGAGCACCTGTCATGCATACCGAGCTCAGCGGTTTCTACCCGGTGATCGCGACCCGCGACATCGAAGCGTCGCACCGTTTCTACGTCGAACACTTCAACTTCGAGGAGACCTTCGCGACCGACTGGTACGTGAGCCTCCGCCGCCCCGACGCGCCGCAATACGAACTGGCGCTGCTCGACCACAGCCACCCGACCGTCCCCGAGGGCCGCCGCAACCCGATCCAAGGCGGCCTGCTGCTCAACTTCGAGGTCGGCGACGTCGACGCCGAACACCGCAGGCTGGTCGGGGAGGCGGGCCTGCCCGAGCTCCTGCCCTTGCGCACCGAGGAGTTCGGGCAGCGCCACTTCATCGTCGCGGCACCGGACGGCGTCATGATCGACGTCATCACCGTCATCCCGGCCAGCGGCGAATACTCCGAGCACTACACCTCCGGCCAGGCCGCGCAGAGTTGATCGCCGCGGCCGGTCAGTACCCGCCGCCCGCGGCGGCCGCCATCCCCGCCGGGTGCCAGACCGTCTTGTACTCGGTCCACCGGCGCAGGCTCGCCAGCGAGTCGGTCCCGGAGCCGGGACGCCGGACCACCTTCAGGTTCTCGGCCGCCTCGCGCTCGAGGCCGGCGGCCAGCTCGGGGTCGTCCACGCCGGTCAGGTCCAGGCCGTTCACGTCGGCGTGGCTCGCCAGCCACGGAGCCAGCTCGGCGACCCTGCCGCTGAGCAGGTTCACCACCCCGCCGGGCAGGTCCGAGGTCGCCAGGACCTCGGCGAAGCCGATCGCCGGCAGCGGCCTGGACTCGCTGGCCACCACCACGACCGCGTTGCCGGCCGCGACGGCCGGGGCGATCGTCTCGACCAGGCCCAGCAGCGGGTCGTCCTGCGGCGCGAGGAGGCCGACCACGCCCAGCGGCTCGGGCTTGGTGTGGTTGAAGTACGGTCCCGCCACCGGGTTGGCGCCCCCGGCGACCGAGGCGAACTTGTCCGTCCAGCCCGCGTAGTGCACGAGCCGGTCGATCGCGGCCTCGACCGTCCCGAGCGCCTCGCCCGGATCGGCGCCGGTGGACGAGGCCAGCTCCGCGGCGAACTGCCCGGACCTGCCCTCGAGCATCTCGGCGGCCCGGTACAGGATCTGGCCGCGCAGGTAGGCCGTGGCCGCCGCCCACGGCCGGTGAGCCTTGCGCGCGGCCGCGACCGCGTCGCGGACGTCCTTGCGGGAGGCCAGAGCCGCGTTCGCCAGCTCGGTCCCGTCCGGGGTGGTCACCGGGTAGCTCCTTCCGGATTCCGAGCGCGGGAACTTCCCGCCCACGTACAGCTTGTAGGTCTTCTTGACGCGCAGGCGATCAGACATCGAGGTAGGCCTCCAGCCCCTGGCGGCCGCCCTCGCGGCCGTAACCGGACTCCTTGACGCCGCCGAACGGGCTGGCGGCGTCGAACTGGTTGAACGTGTTGGCCCACACCACGCCCGCGCGCAGCCGCTCGGCCGTCCACAGGATCTTCGAGCCCTTCTCGGTCCACACTCCGGCCGAGAGCCCGTACGGGGTGTTGTTGGCCTTCTTGACCGCCTCGTCGGGGGTGCGGAAGGTCAGCACGCTCAGCACCGGCCCGAAGATCTCCTCCCGGGCGATCCGCATCGACTGCTGGACCTCGGTGAACACGGTGGGGCGGAACCAGAATCCCTGTTCGGGAAGCTCGCACTCGGGCTGCCAGGGCTCGGCGCCCTCGGCGGTTCCGGCCGCGGTCAGCTCCTGGATGCGGGTGAGCTGCTCGGCGGAGTTGATGGCGCCGACGTCGGTGTTCTTGTCGAGCGGGTCGCCGATCCGCAGGGTCGAGACGCGGTCCTTGAGCCTGTCGAGGACCTCCGCGGCGATCGACTCCTGCACCAGCAGGCGGGATCCGGCGCAGCACACGTGCCCCTGGTTGAAGAAGATCCCGTTGACCACGCCCTCGACGGCCTGGTCGAGCGCGGCGTCGTCGTAGACGATGTTGGCGGCCTTGCCGCCCAGTTCGAGGGTGAGCCGCTTCTTCGTGCCCGCGACCGCCTTCGCGATCTCGCGTCCGACGGCGGTCGAGCCGGTGAAGGCGACCTTGTCCACAGGGCTGTGGACGAGCGCGGCGCCGGTCGCTCCGGCCCCGGGCAGGATGTTGACCACGCCCGGCGGCAGCTCGGCCTCGGCGCACAGCTCGGCGAACATCACCGCCGTCAGCGGCGTGGTCTCGGCCGGCTTGAGCACCACGGTGTTGCCGCAGGCCAGCGCCGGGCCGATCTTCCAGGCCAGCATCAGCAGCGGGAAGTTCCAGGGGATCACCTGGCCGACCACGCCCAGCGGTCGCGGGTCGGCCCCCAGCCCGGCGTAGTCGAGCTTGTCGGCCCACCCGGCGTGGTAGAAGAAGTGCTGCGCCGCGGTCGGCACGTCGAAGTCGCGGGTCTCCTTGATGGGCTTGCCGTTGTCGATCGACTCGGCGACGGCGAACTCGCGGGCCCGCTCCTGGAGCAGTCGGGCGATGCGGAACAGGTACTTGCCCCGCTCGGCCCCGCTCATCGGGCCCCACACCGTCTCGAAGGCCCGCCGCGCGGCGTCGACGGCGGCCTCCACGTCGGCCCGCCCGGCCTCGGCGACGGTGAACAGGGCGCGGCCGTCGGCCGGGTTGACCGAGGTGAAGGACGCCCCGTCCTCGGCCTCGACGAACTTGCCGTCGATGAACAGCCCGTAGTGCTCCTTGATGTCGGGGCGCGTCGACTCGGGCGCTGGCGCGTACTCGAACATGATTCAGTCCACCGTGACGTAGTCGGGGCCGGAGTAGCGGCCGGTCGTGAGCTTCTGCCGCTGCATGAGCAGGTCGTTGAGGAGGCTGGAGGCGCCGAACCGGAACCAGTGGTCGGACAGCCAGTCGTCGCCGAGGACCTCGTTGACGCACACCAGGTACTTGATCGCGTCCTTGGTGTTGCGGATGCCGCCGGCGGGCTTGACGCCGACCTGCGTGCCGGTGGCGGCGCGGAAGTCGCGCACGGCCTGCATCATCAGCAGCGTGACCGGCAGGGTCGCGTTGACGCCGACCTTGCCGGTGGAGGTCTTGATGAAGTCGGCGCCGGCGTGCATGGCCAGGAACGAGGCGCGGCGGACGTTGTCGTAGGTGACCAGTTCGCCGGTCTCGAGGATGACCTTGAGCCGGGCCTCGGCGGCGGCGGCCTTGACCGCCTTGATCTCGTGGAAGACGCGTTCGAGGTCGCCGGAGAGGAACGCGCCGCGGTTGACGACCATGTCGATCTCGTCGGCCCCGGCCTTCACGGCGGCCTCGGTGTCGTTCAGGCGCACCTCCAGGGGCACCTGCCCGGCCGGGAAGCCGGTGGCGACCGAGGCGACTTTGACTCCGGTGCCGCGCAGCGCCTCGGCCGCGGTGGCGACCATCGACGGGTAGACGCAGACCGCCGCCACCGGCGGGGCGCCGGGGTCGGGCCGGACCGCCTTGGCGCACAGGGTCCGTACCTTGCCGGGGGTGTCGGCGCCTTCGAGAGTGGTGAGGTCGATCATCGAGATGGCCAGGTCGATGGCCCTGGCCTTCGAGTCCTTCTTGACCGACCGCGTGCCGAGCGAGGCGGCGCGCGCCTCGAGCCCGACCGCGTCGACGCCCGGCAGCGAGCGCACCAGCGAGGCGGCCTCAGCGCCGCTCATAATTGATCCCATGACCGGATGATATCCCTACGCCGTGAGTGGTGACCACCTCACATTAGCGCGGCTACCTGGACGTTAAGGTTGGGAACCGTGGATGTACAGATCGTCGAACACCCGCTCGCCGCCGAGAGGCTGACCGCCCTGCGAGACGAGCGGTCCGACTCTCCGCGGTTCAGAGCCGCCCTGCACGAGCTCACCACGATGCTCGTCTACGAGGCCACCCGCTCGGTGGCCGTGACCGAGTACGACATCGCCACTCCGGTGGCTCCCGCCAAGGGCTACAGGCTCGCCAATCCGCCGGTGCTCGTCCCGGTGCTGCGCGCCGGACTGGGCATGGCCGACGCGGCGCTGTCGATGATCCCGGACGCCTCGATGGGCTTCGTGGGCCTGGCCCGCGACGAGGAGACCCACGAGCCCTACGCCTACATGGAGTCGCTCCCCGACGACCTGTCCGACCGCCACGTGATCGTGCTCGACCCGATGGTCGCCACCGGCGGCTCGCTGCTGCGCTGCTGCGAGATGATCGCCTCCCGCGGCTGCACGGACATCGACCTGATCAGCGTCCTGTGCGCCCCCGACGGCATCGGCAAGCTCGACGCCTCCGGCCTGAGGCTGCGCATGACGACGGCGGCGGTCGACCCGAGCCTGAACGACAAGGCCTACATAGTCCCCGGCCTGGGCGACGCCGGAGACCGCCAATTCGGCGCCTACCGCCGCTTCTGACCCGAACGACGAAACAAGAGGGCCGGGCGCACAGCGCCCGGCCCCAGTTCGTCTGACAGTCTTTTCGGATTATCCGGAGACGTTGGGACGGTCTTCGAAGACCCTTTCGATACTGTTACGGACCACTGTCAGCGGAATACCTCCGTGCTGGAGGTTGCATCGAGGGCTGCCGAGAGCCACCTGTCCAGTTGCTCCAGGTCGGTGCAGGTCTCGATTTGCCGCTGCTGCTCGGCGGTCACTCCGATCGAGCGGTTGGAGAGCACCTTCAGCAGCCACTTGCGGGCTCTCCGCAGCTCGCCTTCCGTGCGACCTTCTTCGCGGAGACTGTCGGTCCAGGCCGAGTGGTATTCGAACTTGGTGGTTGCCATGATTGCCTCCAAGACTTTCGCGGACCGGCCTTCAAGGGCGGTGAAGACCACCTCGATGCGGCGAGCCGCTTCCTCCTTGTCGATTCTGGCTAGTACTTGGTCGAGGGCCTTCAACACGGATTCGCCCTGCGGGCCGTTTCCATGAAAGATCGCCGAGAGCATTGCCGCTCCCGGGGTCGCCTCCGGGGCGCTGGGATCGGTGATCACCAGGACTTGCCCGGGTCCGAAGGCCACAGGCTGGACTACTGAGCCGGGACCGATCCGGATCGGCTTGCGGGCCTCGGTCGCAACCTCGTCGCAGTCGCTTACGACGAGCATGATTACTGGGCAGTTGCAGTCCTCTTGGAGTACCGCGACATCGGCGGCCCACTTGGGTCGGGCCTTCCCCACCAGTCTCGTCGGGTTCTGATTGTTGCGGCGATGGGCCTCGATCGGCACGACCAGAGGCCCGTCCTCCAGAACGAGCCTGGCAACGAGGTCGATTCGGCGTTCACGGGGGAAGCGCCGATTCGCGTTCTCGGAGTCGGTCCGGGCGTCGGTGAGTTCTTCCGGGGCGTATCTGACACCGGCGATACGCAGCAGCTCCGGCGTGTCCGCCGGATTCATGCGTGCCACCTCGAGAATCGCCTCATGTTGGGGCGTCAATCCGTCACGGGGCAAGTGGCCTCCTTCAGCATCGAAGATGATCGGCTGTCAGGCGGGCCAACTCGTTCCGGTGAGGAAAAGTGATGGCAAATCAGTAAAATATGCGAGTGGTCACATTCAGGTAAAAGGAGAAGACCGGGCACGTTAGCGCCCGGTCTTCCGTTTGGCCGTCTCGGCTAGTCGGGGACCCCCAGCAGTCCCGCCACCTCGGCTCGCAGGGCGGCGATGCTCGCTCGGGCCCGCTCTCTGGCAGCCGCCAGGTCGCCTCCCGAGTCCTCTCTGACCTCCAGGTAGGCCTTCAGCTTCGGCTCGGTGCCGCTCGGTCGGGCCACCACCCTGGCGTTCGCGGTCGCGATCGTGACCACGTCGGCCTCGGGCAGGCGGTCGGTGTACTCGGTGACCGGCTCGTCCAGCAGGGTCGCCGGGCGATGCCCGCGCAGGCGCTTCATGCACGCGGCGATCTCGCTCAGGTCGTCCACTCTGACCGAGAGCTGCCCGGTCTCGTAGACGCCGAACTCCTCGGCCAGCTCGTCCAGTCGGTCCTGCAAGGTCGCGAAGCGGGCCGCCTCGCCGGCGGCGATCTCGGCGATCACCAGGGCCGCCGAGATGCCGTCCTTGTCGCGCAGGAACTCCGGAGCCACGCAGTAGCCCAGGGCCTCCTCGAACGCGAAGGCCAGGTCCTCGGCCGAGCGCGCCAGCCACTTGAAACCGGTCAGCGTCTCGGCGTACTTGAGGCCGCGGGCGGCGCACATCGCCTTCAGCTGCGTCGTCGAGACGATCGTGGTCGCGTAGGTCCCTTTGCGGCCCTTGCGCATCCAGTGGTCGGCCAGCAGGATCCCAACTTCGTTGCCGGTCAGCTGCCGCCACGACCCGTCCGGGGTCGGGACGGCCGCCGAGCAACGGTCGGCGTCCGGGTCCAGCGCCAGCGCCACATCGGCGCCCTCCTCGGCCGCCAGGGCCTTCAGCAGGTCGATCGCGCCGGGCTCCTCGGGATTCGGGAACGAGACGGTCGGGAAGTCCGGGTCCGGCTCGGCCTGCTCGCCCACCAGGGCCACCTTGCCGAATCCGGCCCGCTCCATGGCCCGCTCCAGGGTCCGCCCGCCGACGCCGTGCATCGGCGTGGCCACGGCCGCCAGCCGCTTCGGGTCGTCCGGGTCGACCACCGAGCAGACCGCCGCCAGGTAGTCGTCCACGATCGACTCCGGCAGGAGCTCGCCGTCGTCGCCCAGCGCGATCTGAGACAGGGGGCCCAGATCGGCGATGGCCTGCTCGATCTCGGCGTCGGCGGGCGGGACGATCTGCGCGCCCGCGCCCAGCGCGCCGCCGAGTTCGGCGCCCAGGTACACCTTGTAGCCGTTGTCCTGGGGCGGGTTGTGGCTGGCGGTCACCTGCACCGCCGCCGCGGCCCCCAGCCGCGTGACCGCGAACGCCGTCACCGGCGTCGGCAGCGGCCCCGGCATGACCAGGGCCCGGCGGCCGGACCCGGTCACCACCCGGGCGGTCTCGGTCGCGAAGTCGCGGCTGCGGTGCCGCGCGTCGTAGCCGATCACCACCGGACCGGCGGCCCCCTTGGCGTCCAGCCAGTTCGACAGTCCCGCCGCGGCCGCCCGCACCACGGCCCGGTTCATCCCGGCCGGGCCCGCCCGGAGCGGGCCGCGCAGGCCCGCCGTGCCGAACCTGAGCCGACCGGAGAACCGGTCGGCCAGTTCCTCGGCGCTCCCGGGGAGCGCGTCGAGCAAGCGGTACAGCTCGTCGCGGTCGTCTCGTTCGGGGTCGTCGGTGATCCAGGTGAGCGCCTCGGCGCGCAGCGCATCGAGCCGGCTGGTCGTTTCCTCCATGCCGAAATCCTCGCACACGCCCCACCGGTGGGGCGCGTGTTGCGCAGCGTGTGGTCTCAGCCGGTGGCGAACGACCGCAGGGCCTCGTCGTAGACCTGCTGTGATAGATCCCATGCGTCGGCCGGGCCGGAGATGAAGACCCCGTAGGAGGTGCCGTCCCCGGCGTCGACGATCGCCCAGATCGAGTGGCGCTCGGCCCCGTCGCTGTTGTTGGAGCCGGTGTACTCGAGCACGTACCCGCTCATCCCGCCGAACTCGACCTCTTCGAGGCGCTCCTGGTTCAGGTCGCTCATCTCGCTGGGCAGGCCGTCGTAGTAGTCGCCCAGGTACGCCTCGGGATCGGGCAGGGCCCGGTCGGAGCCGGAGTAGAACCGCACCCAGTGGGACTCGTCCTCGGTGTCGTAGTAGGTGGCGTAATCGTCGTCGGAGAAGCCCTCGCCCCACTCGGCCGGGCGGTTCACGGTGAAGCCGTCGCCCTCGTGCGAGGCGGTCTCGAAGCTCGGCTCGGTCCCGGCGTCCTCTTCGCCGCCGTCCTCCTCGCCGCCGTCCTCTCCGTCCCCGTCCTCGCCGCCGTCGTCCTCTGAGGACTCGGACTGGTCG
The DNA here is from genome assembly GCF_016428645.1 of Glycomyces salinus. GTDB lineage: Bacteria > Actinomycetota > Actinomycetes > Mycobacteriales > Micromonosporaceae > Glycomyces > Glycomyces salinus. The sequence goes on from NZ_JAELXW010000044.1 coordinate 11,821, forward strand.
CCGGCGCCCTCGCCGCCGTCCCCGGCGAACTGCCACTGGTACACGAAGTAGCCGCCGCCGAGCACGAGCGCCAGGACCACCGCGGCGATGACCGCGTTCCGCACCGTGTGCGACTTCGGGGGCTCGGCGGGCTCCGGCCGGCTCTCGCGACGCCGCGGGGGCGGGGGCGGCGGGGCCTCCTGCTCGTAGCCGCCGGAGGCCGACCTGGTCTCGGCCGGGCCGGGCGGGGCCGCGGCGGGTATGGGTCCGGTGGCGGCCAGCGGCCCCGACAGCAGGGCGGCCAGCTCCTGGCGCACCTGAGCGAGGGTGTACCGCTGGTGCGGTTCCTTGTGGAGCATCCCGCCCAGCAGGGACGTCATGGGACCGGCGTTGCGCGGGCTCTCGGGCGGGTCCTGGACGACCGCGCGCATGGTCGAGACCGCGTCGCCCCGGTCGAACGGCGGGCGGCCCTCGAGCGCGGCGTACAGGGTGACGCCGAGGCTGAACACGTCGCTGGCGGGCTCGGCCGGGTGGCCGACCGCGCGCTCGGGGGCGATGTAGTGGGCGCTGCCGAGGACCTTGCCCGGCGTCGTGCCGCCGGAGACCTGGTGCATCTGGGCCGCGCCGAAGTCGGACAGGACGCACCGGCCGTCGGTGGAGATCAGCACGTTGCCGGGCTTGACGTCGCGGTGGATGATCCCGGCCTCGTGGGCAGCCTGCAGGGCCCCGACCAGGGCCAGCCCGATCTTGGCGGCCACGCGCGCCGGGAGCGGGCCGTCGGTGGTGAGGATGTCGGCCAGGCTGCGGGCCTGGAGCAGCTCCATGACGATCCACGGCAGCCCGTTGTGCTCGACGACGTCGAAGACGCGGATGACCGAGGGGTGGGAGAGCCCGGCCGCGATCTGGGCCTCGCGGCGGGACCGCTCGATGAGCTGGACGCGCTCGTGGCCGGGCAGGTCGGGCGGCAGGAAGACCTCCTTGAGGGCGACCTCGCGGCGCAGCACGGTGTCGCCGGCCCGCCACACCGATCCGTTGCCGCCCTTGCCGACCAGGTCGGTCAGCTGGTACCGGTCGCCGACCATGTCGCCGGGGGCGGCGTGGTTGCCGCCGCCGGTGTTGTACCCGAAGGACGCCTGCCGCTGCCGCTCGTAGTCGTCGCCGACCGCGAAGCTCTGCCCGTAGCCGCCGTAGTTGCCGTAGGAGTTGCTCGCGCCGCCGTACCGGTCCTGCCCGTAGTCGTCGCGGCGGTACGAGCTCGAAGGGTGGGGGTCGCGCCCGGGGCCCTGCCCGTATGATGGTGCCCCGGAATCGGGCCCGACTCCATACGCCCCAGAGGGGTCGCGAGCAAAACGGGGGGAGGGGGCGGTATCGGATCGGGGGTCCTCGTAGGCTCCTGGACCGCCGCGTCCGTAGTCAGCTGAGTACGTCATCCGGCTACTCCTCGCGAGGGATGCTCACCAGTTTGCCCTCTCACCGCTACCGCTCGCACGTCAGGTCCCTTCCCGCGCCTCCCTCTGGGCATCAGGATCGCAGCATTGCGGCCTTCCTGGCAAGGCCGGAACGGTCCCGGGCCCCGACCCGTTCACCGCTCTGGGCCTTCCGCTCGTACGTGTTCCCGGGGTGACCGAATGGACACGACGCACATTCTGTCTGTCGCCGCTGGAGTGAAAACGGAAAATACTTGGGTTCGGACGCGTCATGGGCTCCTGGCGCGTCCGTTCTATGTTTGAAAAGTCGTATCAGAGCCCGTAACTTCGGGGCGCGGTAAGCGTTATGCACCGTGACGGCGCCTCCGGCATCCGGAGCGGCGGTCGGCGCGGCCACCAGGCGCACCGAATCCGATCACGCTGCGTACCAAGGAATTACACGATCCGCGGCGTCCTGGCACCGGTATGACCCCGGTGCAGTGGGCAAGCGTCGCTCAACTCGCCATATGCGGCGACGGAGAGCGATCGGGTTTACGCTTGCGGGGTCGCCCTCATTTGGCTCTGATTCACGAACGCGAATTGAGAGGCGCGAAGGAATGTACACGCTCACTGCGGAGAATGTCGTCGAAATGGGAACAGCCACGAAGTCCAATGAGGCCCCGCTGACCGCCGGAACGGCGGAGGGGAAGCGCCTTCTGGTAACGGCCGGGCTGCCCGAGATCGGCACTTCACCTGATCCCACCGCATCGGAGCCTTCCGCCATGTCCACACCACTGCCCGAGTTCCTCGACTCCTGGCTCGCCGGGCACGAGGACGAGATCGTCGCGGTGCGCCGCCACATCCACGCCAACCCGCGCCTGTCGCGCCAGGAGCACGACACCGCCGACTACGTCGCACGCAAACTGCGCGAATCCGGGCTCAAGCCGCAGCTGATCCCCGACGGAACCGGACTGACCTGCGACATCGGCGACGGCGAGCGCGTCATCGGCATCCGCGCCGACATGGACGCCCTGCCGATCCAAGACCCCAAGGGCGTCCCGTACCGCTCGACCGTCGACGGGGTGTGCCACGCCTGCGGCCACGACGCGCACACCGCGATCGTCCTCGGCGTCGGCCGCGTCCTGGCCGAACTGTCCTCCCGCGGCGAGCTGCCCGGCCGCTTCCGGCTGATCTTCCAGCCCTCGGAGGAGCAGTTCCCCTCCGGCGCCCCCACCATGATCAAGCACGGCGCGCTCACCGACGTGGCCGCGGTCTTCGCCTTCCACTGCGACGCCCAGTTCCCGACCGGCCAGATCGGCATCCGCAACGGACCGCTCACCGCCGCCTGCGACGTCCTCGAGGTCCGCATGCGGGGCCGCGGCGGCCACACCTCCCGCCCCCACCTGACCACCGACCTCATCAACGCCATGGGCCGGGTCATCGTCGACATGCCCGCCCTGGTGAGCCGCCGCCTCGACCCGCGGCACGCGGTCGCGATCGTCTTCGGCGCCGTCCAGGCCGGCGAGGCCGCCAACGCCATCCCGCAGGAGGCCGTCGCCCGCGCGACCGTCCGCATGCAGGGGCGCGAGACCTGGCAGGCGGTCCCCGATCTGGTCCAGGAGGTCACCCGCTCGGTCGCCCGCACCGCCGGCGTCGAATGCGAGATCGACTACCGGCGCGGTGTCCCCCCGGTCGTCAACGACCGGATCGCCTCGGCGATGTTCGCCGGGGCCACCGCCGCCGCGCTCGGAGAGCAGGCCGTGGCCGAGGCCCCCATGTCGATGGGCGGCGAGGACTTCGCCTACTACCTCGAGCAGGTGCCCGGCGCGATGGCCCGCCTCGGCGTCGGACGCCCCGGCGTCGACTGCGACATCCACCAGGCCCACTTCGACATCGACGAGGCCGCCCTCGCCCACGGCGTGCGCGTCATGGTCCACACGGCCCTGGCCGCCGCCGCCAGCCCGGCGTTCTGACCGGACCGCGGAGACGCCCGCGCCGCGCTACTCGGCGGTCGGGCGCTTCCGGAGGGCCTCGATGTAGTCCTCGGGGGCGCCCGCGGCCTCGGCCGCCCGCAGGATCTCGTCGAGGTACCACTGGCTCGGCAGGCCGCCCTCGAAGCCGTCGTAGACGTACAGCCACACCGGCCGGTTGGCCTCCAGGGTCACCGCCAGGGCGTGCATCTTCCGATACAGCCCCGAGTTGAGCCCCTCCAACTCGTCCAGGACCTGCTTGTCGGCCGCGTCCAGGTCGTACAGGGACACGAACACCCGCTCCCCGGGGTCCTCGACCACGGTCGCCACCGCCGACTCCCAGCCCAGATCGGCGCCGGCGAACGTCAACCGCCAGCCCTCGAGCCATCCCGTCCCGACCAGCGGAGAGCGCGGACATGTCGCCCGCATGCGAGCGGGGTCTAGATTCGAGCCATACGCGGCATAGAGATGCACGCCTCGAAGATACTCTGTAACCAGCCCGCTTTAAAGCATCCCGACATCGAAAGGCGATCCGTGGCACGAGTAGCGATCATCGGCGGCGGTCCGGCCGGCTACGAGGCGGCGCTCGTCGCCGCCCAGCTCGGCGCCGAAGTCACCCTCATCGAAGCCATGGGCGCCGGAGGGGCGTGCGTGCTCTCCGACTGCGTCCCCTCCAAGACCTTCATCGCCGCCTCCAACGTCCTCACCGAGATTCACGAGTCCACCGAGATGGGCGTCGGCGCGGTCGACACGACCATCGACGCCAAGGCCGTCAACTCGCGGGTCCGCCGCCTGGCCACCCAGCAGTCGACCGACATCGCCCAGAAGCTCACCGCCGCCGGGGTCGACGTCGTCTACGGGCGCGCCGCGCTGCTGGACAACAAGATCAACTACGTGCACCGCGTCCACGTCGTGCCCGTCGAGGGCGAACCGTACGACCTCGACTGCGAGGTCGTCCTCATCGCCACCGGCGCCACCCCCCGGACCCTGGCCTCGGCGCCGACCGACGGCGAGCGCATCCTCTCCTGGCGGCAGCTCTACGACCTCGACGAGCTGCCCGAGCACCTTGTGGTCGTCGGCTCCGGCGTCACCGGCGCCGAGTTCGCCTCCGCCTACCTGGCCATGGGCTCCCAGGTCACCCTGATCTCCTCCCGCGACCGCGTCATGCCCCACGAGGACGCCGAGGCCGCCGAGGTCGTCGGCAAGGTCTTCGTGCAGCGCGGCATGGACGTGCGCAACCACTCCCGCGCCGCGGCCGTCCACCGCACCGACTCCGGAGTCGAGGTCGAACTCGAGGACGGCTCGACCGTGTCCGGCAGCCACGCCCTCATCTGCGTCGGCTCGGTCCCCAACTCCGACGACCTCGGCCTGCACGCCTACGGCGTCGACGTCTCCGAGCGCGGCTACATCACCGTCGACAAGGTCTCCCGCACCAACGTGCCGGGCGTCTACGCCGCCGGCGACGTCACCGGCGTCCACGCCCTGGCCAGCGTCGCGGCCATGCAGGGCCGCATCGCCATCTGGCACGCCCTCGGCGAGGCCGTCCGCCCCATCAAGCTCCCGCACGTGGCCGCGAACGTGTTCACCGACCCCGAACTGGCCTCGGTCGGCGTCTCCCAGGGCGACGTGGAGTCCCGGAAGGTCGACTGCCGGGCGGTCCTGCTGCCGCTGACGTCGAACCCGCGGGCGAAGATGGTCGACCGCACCGAGGGCTTCGTGAAGCTGTTCGCGTGGAACTCCTCGGGGATCGTCGCCGGCGGCGTCGTGGTCGCCTCGCGCGCCTCCGAGCTGATCACCCCGATCGCCCTCGCCGTCGAGCAGCGCCTGACCGTCGAGCAGGTGGCGCGGACGTTCACCATCTACCCGTCGCTGTCGGGCTCGATCGCCGAGGCCGCCCGCCAGCTCATGGAGTTCTGACCTCAGGCGTCCCTGCGGCGCATCACGATCCACCCGCCGACCAGCGAGGCCGCCGTCCACAGCACCAGGATGCCGATGCCGGTCCACGCCCCGTAGTCGCGTCCGAACGTCGGATCGCCCGGGACGGTCATGTGCATGACGACCATCCCGACCTGGTCGGGAAGGTACTGCGCCCACGACCGGATCGCGGGCAGGCTGCCCAGGCCCTGCGAGGACAGGAACAGCACCGGCAGCAGGACCGACAGCGTGACCACGGCGCTGCGCAGCATGGCCGTGATCCCGGCGCCGAACAGGCTCAGCAGCGTCAGGTGGATCCAGCCGCCCAGCAGCGCCTGGATCGCCTCGCCGTCGAATTCGGCCGCCCAGTCGCCGAGCCGCCATTGCGCGACGGCGAACGTCGCCAGCTCCACGACCAGCGCCGCGGCCGCCGTGAACAGGCCGACGACCGCCATCTTCGCGGCGTAGAAGCGGCCGCGGCGCGGCACCGCCGCCAGCGAGGAGCGGATCGTGCCGTGCGAGTACTCGCCGCCGACGGCCACGACGGCGAACGAGATCAGCAGCAGCTGGGCCACCAGCAGACCGAAGAAGGGCACCATGATCGGGTCGAAATCGGTGTCGGTGGAGTCGACGGGCCGCGCGATGGTCTCCCCGGCCAGGTACCCGAGCCCGATCGCGACCGCGGCGAACCCGAACAGGAGCCACCAGGTGGGGCGGACGGTGCGGAGCTTGACCCACTCTGCCGCGGCAGGCGCCAGTGCGCTCATCGGGCCCCTCCCCGGTACTCGACCGAACCGTTCGTCAACTGCATGAACGCCTCCTCCAGCGTCGAGCCGCCGTTCGCGGCCATGAACGCGTCCAGAGGCAGATCCGCCAGCAGCCTGCCCTTGCCGATCACCACCAGATGCTCGGCCGTCAGCGCCATCTCGGCCATGAGGTGGCTGGAGACCAGGACCGTGCGGCCCTCGGCGGCGAGCCGTTTCATCAGCTCGCGTATCCACACCACGCCCTCAGGGTCGAGCCCGTTGACCGGCTCGTCGAGGATCAGCACCTCCGGGTCGCCCAGCAGCGCGGCGGCCACGCCGAGGCGCTGGCGCATGCCCAGACTGAACCCGCGGGTGCGCCGCGAGGCGGCGTCGGTCAGGCCCGTCTCGGCCAGGACCGCCTCGACCCGCTCGCGGCCCAGGCCGTTGCTCTTGGCCTGCCACAGCAGGTGGTGGTAGGCCGTCCGCCCCGGGTGGAGCGCCTCGGCCTCCAGCAGCGCCCCGACCCGCGTGAGCGGCCGATCCAGTTCGGCGTAGCGGCGCCCGCCGATCAGGGCCCGGCCCGCGTCGGGGCGGTCGAGTCCGAGGACGGCGCGAATGGTGGTGGACTTCCCGGCACCGTTTGGTCCCAGGAAGCCGGTGACGCGGCCCGGCGCGGCCGTGAACGACAGGTCGTCCACGGCCGCGTGGCCTCGGTACCGCTTGGTCAGATGCTCTATCTCGATCACGTTGCAACCGTAGGAAGTGGGCCGCCGTGCCGATAGTCGCCGAACGTCGCCGATCGGCGCGACGAAAGTGGACCCGTACCCTGGCCCCTATGAGCACGCTCCTCATCTGGCTCGCGGTCGGCATCGCACTGTGGCAGCTGTGGCGGCGCACCTCGCGCGAACGCGAGGCGGCCGTCCAGCGCGAGCGCCTCCGCATCGCCCGCGACATGCACGACAGCCTCGGCCGCCGCCTCGGCCTCGCCGCCGTCCAGGCCGGAGCCCTCGAGGTCTCGACCGGCGACCCGGAGCATGCCAAGGAGCTCCGGCGGCTCGGCGACACCGTCCGCGCCGCCTCCACCGACCTGCACGAACTCGTCGCCGTGCTCAGGGACGAGACGGCCGAGGCCGCGCGGGACCTGACCGGCGTCGCCGCACTCGTCGTCGACTCCGAACGCGCCGGGGCCGACGTCGAACTCCTCCAGCGCGGCACCCCGGCTCCGCTGCCGCCCATGGCCGGCCGCGCGGCCTACGGGGTGGTCGAGGAAGGGCTCGCCAACGCGGCCAAGCACGCCCCGGGAGCACCGGTCCGGGTGTCGATCACCTGGGAGGACGACGCGCTGCTCGTCTCGGTGTCCAATCCGGTCGGCACCGAGCCCGGCTCGAGGGGCGGCTTCGGCCTGGTCGGCCTGCGCGAACGCGTCGAATCGGCCGGCGGCCTGCTCGACGTGCGCGCCGAAGGCGACGTGTTCGAACTGGCGGCCATGATCCCCGCGGCCGAGCCGAAGCGGTCGCGCACGGCGGTCGTGGCCGGAGTCGTCACGCTCGTCGTCCTGCTCGCGATGCTCCCGGTGAGCGTGGTCACGGTGGGGTCCCAGCCGTGATCACGGTGCTGGTCGCGGACGATGAGCCGCTCGTGGTCGAAGGCATCCGCACCGTCCTCGAATCGGCCGGGGACATCACCGTCGTCGCGACCGCGCACACCGGTCGCGACGCGCTCGCCGCCGCCGCCGGCGTGGACGTGGCGCTCATCGACCTCAACATGCCCGGCCTCGGCGGCCTCGAGGTCCTCGAACGGATCGGCGGCACTCGCGCGCTGGTGCTGACTTCCTTCGGCGACCAGGCGAACGTGCTCGCGGCGCTTCAGCTCGGAGCGGCCGGTTTTCTGCTGAAGACCTGCGCCCCCGAGGAGCTGATCCGCGCGGTCCGAGCGGTCGACAACGGCGAGGCTTACCTGTCCCCGGCGGTCACCAAGTTCGTGCTCGGCATGGTCGCGCCGGAGTCCGTGCCGAGGCGCCGCGACGCGGTCGCACGGCTGGGGCGCCTGGCGGACCGCGAACGCGAGGTCTTGTCGCTGCTGGCCGAGGGCCTGTCGAACGCCGACATCGCCCGCCGCGCCCGCATGAGCGAGGCCACGGTCAAGACCTACGTCAGCCGCATCCTCGCCAAACTCGAGTGCGGCAACCGCGTCCAGGCCGCGCTGCTCGCCCGCGAAGCCGGCGAGTGAGCGTTCACCAGGCGCTCAGCAGCTCTTCCGGCCCGTAGGCCCCGTCGACCCGCTTCGCGGTGACGCCGCTGCGGCTCACGGCGATCAACGGAATCGGCTCGTCGGTGAGTGAGGACCGGTGATTCTCCAGGCTCGTCAGGTCCCGCAGATCGAACGGGGCCTCATCGCGCCACTTGATCGATCCGATCGCCCTGAGCTCTTCGGCGATCGGAGCTCGATCCGCGATCACGATGTCGATCTCCACATCGTTCCTCCGGGTCCAGTAGGAGCCGACGGCGCCGGGGCCGAGGTCGAGCTGCCCGTCCGGGAGAAGCCGCCAGAGCGCCTCTCTGACCAGCGGTTCGATCGCCCGGCCCCGCCAACTGGTCCAACTCCGCCTGATCCTGTCCACCACCAGATCGGGCCGCTGGCGTTCGAGTTCGGTCATGTTGGGGCCGATGAAGGTCAGCCAGAACCGCAGATAGGAGTCGCTGATGGCGTACCGGCGGTCCTTGGACGGCCGCAGCGACAGCGGCAGGTCCGCTGAGACGAGTCGCTTCGACTCCAGTGTCTTCAGTGCCGCGTTGAGCGAGGACGGTGCGAGGTGAGCGGATTTGTTGATGTTGGTGAACGTCCGCTCACCGCCGCCGATCGCGGTGAGCACCTTTCGCGCCTGCGCGTCCGGGGGGAACTCGGCGGCCAGGGATCGCTCGGCCGAGACCGCGAGCGCGGAGATCGGGCTGCCGAGAGCTTCGGTGAGGTAGTCCCAGACGGAGCCGCCGCTCGGCCACTCGCCGCACAGCAGCGGCAGGCCGCCGGTCACGAGCGCGGCGTCGAAGGCGTCGGCGGGTTCCAGCCCGAGCATGCCGCCGATGTCGGCGGGAGTGAGCGGGCCGACCACCATTTCGGTGCCGCGCTGATGGAACGGCCGATCGTAGTCGTTGAGCGCCTCCATCATCGAAAGGTCCGATCCGATCAGCAGGAGGGTGACGGGCCGGCGGCTGAGGAACCGGTCCCAGGCTCGCTGCAGGTAGCCCTCGAATCCGGGCACGTCGCGCATGAGATAGGGGACCTCGTCCATCACGACGATCGACGGCTGGTCCACTGGCAGGGCCTGTGCCAGGGCGTCGAGTGCCGCGCTCCACAGGTTCGGCGGGTGTTCGGTGTAGACCTCGCGGTCGGGAAGCGTCGACGCCGCCATGTCCTCGAGCAGTCGCCCGAGGTGATCGTCGGGTCCGCCGTCCGCTGCGGAGAAGTACAGTGCGGGCACGTCGGCGCGCCGGATGAACTCCTCGGCGAGCATCGACTTTCCGATGCGTCTGCGGCCGCGGACAAGAAGGCAGCGGCCCGGCTGTGAGTCGCCGATGCCCTCGGTCACCCGGTGCAGCAGTCCTTCCAGGAGTCCGAGCTCGCGCTCGCGTCCGATGAACATGCGGTCTCGCCCCTCGCTTGTTCGGTTTAACTGATTTCATTACAGTGAAGTACATAGGATTGTACTTCAATCAACTGAAGTCATTGAATGAGGCGTCTATGGCGTGGCGACACGCGGGCGGCCCGCGCGATCGCGCGGGCCGCCCGTCATGATCAGGTTCTCGACGAGATCACCAGGACCGCGGGACCGGCGCGCCCTCGCTGTAGCCGGCCGCCGACTGCACGCCCACGGCCGCGCGCTCGTGGAACTGCTCCAGATTGGTCGCGCCCGCGTACGTGCAGGCCGACCGCACCCCGGCCACGATCGAGTCCAGCAGGTCCTCCACGCCGGGGCGCTTCGGGTCCAGGTACATCCGGCCGGTCGAGATGCCCTCCTCGAACATGGCCTTGCGGGCCTGCTCGAACGCCGTGTCATCGGCGCTGCGGGCCTTGACCGCCCGCGCCGAGGCCATCCCGAACGACTCCTTGTACGGCCTGCCGTCGGCGTCGTGGTGCATGTCGCCGGGCGACTCGTGCGTCCCGGCGAACCAGGAGCCGATCATCACGTTCGAGGCCCCGGCCGCCAGCGCGAGGGCCACGTCCCGCGGGTGCCGCACGCCCCCGTCGGCCCACACGTGCCTGCCGAGCCGATGCGCGGCCCGCGCGCACTCCAGGACCGCCGAGAACTGCGGCCGCCCCACCCCGGTCATCATGCGGGTGGTGCACATCGCGCCCGGTCCGACGCCGACCTTCACGATGTCGGCCCCGGCCTTGATGAGGTCCTCGGTGCCGTCGGCGGTCACCACGTTCCCGGCCGCGATCGGCAGGTCGCCGGCCGCGTCGCGGGCCAGTTTGAGCGCGGCCAGCATCTTCTCCTGGTGGCCGTGCGCGGTGTCGACCACGATCAGGTCCGCCCCGGCCTCGGCCAGGGCGGCGGCCTTCCCGGCCACGTCCCCGTTGATGCCGATGGCCGCGGCCACGCGCAGCCGGCCCGAGGAGTCCGTGTTCGGCCGGTACAGCGTGTTGCGCAGCGCCCCGGCCTTGGTCAGGACCCCGCGCAGCCTGCCGTCGGCGTCGACGACCGGAGCGAGCTTGACGCCCGCGTCGGACAGCGCGTAGAACGCGTCCTCGTCGCTGGTCCCGGCCGGCAGCGTGACCAGCCGGTCCGAGGCGACCTGCTCGAGCTGCGTGAACCGGTCGACGCTGCGGCAGTCGGCCTCGGTCACCACGCCCAGCGGCCGGTCGATCGAGTCGATGACGATGACCGCCCCGTGGGCGCGCTTGGGGAACAGGGCGATGGCCTCGGCTACCGTCGCATGCGGCGGCAGGGTCAGCGCGGTGTCGCATTCGAGCGGCCGCGACTTGACCTTGGCGATCACGTCGGTGACCACGTCGGTCGGGATGTCCTGCGGGATCACGGCGAGGCCGCCGCGGCGCGCGAGGGTCTCGGCCATCCGGCGGCCCGAGACCGCGGTCATGTTCGCCGCGATGATCGGCACCGTGTCACCCGTGCCGTCGGACGTGGCCAGGTCGACGTCCAGGCGCGAGACCACGGCCGAGCGGTTGGGGACCATGAACACGTCGGAGTAGGTCAGATCGTGGCGAGGATGCTCGTCGATGAATCTCATGGTGGGCCCCCGGGTGGTCTCGGTGCTGCGCAGAGCGACTTATATTGTCCCTCGTCCAGCGTGTGTGCGTAAGTCTGAGATCTGACAGATCGGTGCGCCGGCCGACACCACGTCGCCCACGGCGACCTCCAGCCCGGAGACGATCCCGGACTTGTGGGCCGCGATGGGCTGCTCCATCTTCATCGCCTCCAGGACCACGACCGTGTCGCCCTTGACGACGCTGCCGCCGTTCTCGACGGTCACCTTCACGATCGTGCCCTGCATCGGCGAGGGCAGCGAGTCGCCTCCGGCGGCCGGCCCCGAGTCGGCCTTCTTCTTCGCGCCGCGCTTGCGCGGCTTGCTCGACGCGGCCGGAGCCAGGAGCCCGGCCGGGATCGACACCTCCAGGCGCTTCCCGGCGACCTCGATCACCATGCTGGTGCGGTCCTCGGCGCCCTCGCCGGCCTCGGCGGCGGCGTCGAACGGCTCGAGCGTATTGTCCCACTCGGTCTCGATCCAGCGGGTGTGGACGGAGAAGTCCCCGACGAACGCCTCGTCCTCCAGCACCGCCCGGTGGAACGGCAGGACCGTGGCCATGCCCTCGACGGTCATCTCGGCCAGGGCCCGGCGGGACCGCTGCACGGCCTCCTCTCGGGTGGCGCCGGTGACGATGACCTTCGCCAGCAGCGAGTCGAAGTTCCCGTCGATGACGGTCCCGGCCTCGATGCCGGTGTCCACGCGCACACCCGGACCCGACGGCAGCTTCAGCTCGGTGACCGTGCCGGGGGAGGGCAGGAAGCCGCGCCCGGGGTCCTCGCCGTTGATGCGGAACTCGATCGAGTGGCCCCTGGGAGCCGGGTCGGCGGTGATGTCGAGCCGCTCCCCGGAGGCGATGCGGAACTGCTCGCGCACCAGGTCGATGCCGCTGGTCTCCTCCGAGACCGGGTGCTCGACCTGGAGGCGGGTGTTGACCTCCAGGAAGGAGATCGTGCCGTCGGTGCCCACCAGGAACTCGACGGTCCCGGCCCCGTGGTAGTCGGCCTCGACGCAGATGGCCTTGGCGGCGGCGTGGATGGTGGCGCGCTGCTCGTCGGACAGGAACGGCGCGGGCGCCTCCTCGACGAGCTTCTGGTGGCGGCGCTGGAGCGAGCAGTCGCGGGTGCCGACGACGACCACGTTCCCGTGCGTGTCGGCCAGGACCTGGGCCTCGACGTGGCGGGGCCGGTCGAGGTAGCGCTCGACGAAGCACTCGCCGCGCCCGAAGGACGCCTCGGCCTCCCTGACCGCCGACTCGAACAGGGCCGGGATCTGGTCGCGCTCGCGGGCGACCTTGAGGCCGCGGCCGCCGCCGCCGAAGGCGGCCTTGATCGCCACGGGCAGGCCGTGCTCGTCGGCGAAGGCCAGGATCTCCTCGGCGTCCTTCGCCGGCTCCTTGGTGCCGGGCACCAGCGGCACGTCGGCGCGCATGGCCAGGTGGCGGGCGGTGACCTTGTCGCCGAGGTCCCTGATGGACTGCGGGGTGGGCCCGATCCAGGTGATCCCGGCGTCGATGACGGCCTGGGCGAATTCGGCGTTCTCCGAGAGGAAGCCGTAGCCGGGGTGGACCGCGTCGGCCTCGCTGCGCTCGGCGATGCGGATCAGCTTGTCGATCCGCAGGTAGGTGTCGGCCGCGGTGGTGCCGTCGAGGGCGAACGCCTCGTCGGCCAGGAGGGTGTGGGGGGCGTCGCGATCGCCGTCGGCGTAGACGGCGACGGACTCGAAGCCGGCGTCCCGGCAGGCCCGGATGACTCTCACCGCTATCTCGCCGCGGTTGGCGATCAATACCTTGCGCACGTCCCGCAGTGTAGTTGCCCGGGCTCAGCGGTCGGACGGACGCGTTCGGAGACGGTCCGCCAGAACCGCCATAAACCGCCCAGGTTTTGGATGGTCTCTATAACAACGGTTGTGTATTTTTTACGGTGATTCATTTAACGGTCGTTCAGGTCCTATCGGTCGAAGACGGCCTGCCACAATGCCGACTCCTCGGCGAATCGCTCGCTGCGGATCGCCTCCCGCCAGTGCGCGGACTGCTCGCTGTCGGGCCCGGGTCCGAGCAGGAGGTCGCCGGACTCGATCCGCCGGGCGGTGTCCTCGCACCACTCGGCGTCGGAGTTCCACAGGTCGGTCTGTCGCTTGAGGAGCGCGCGCGCATGCGGCGGCAGAAAGGTCGCCTCCAGGCCCTCGGCGTAGTCCGGGGACGTCGCCGCCAGCAGCATCGTCACCGCCTCGATCCGCTCGTAGAGCACCTCGGCGCGCCGGCGGAGCAGCGCGATGTTCTCGGCCGGGGTGAGCACCGTCGCGAAGGACCAGGCGGTGTGGAAGGGGTCGTCGGCCTGGGCCACCTCCCAGAGCTTGCTGCGCAGCAGCTGCTGGAACTCGGCCTCGCCCTTGACGGTGATCCGGTACGTGGTGCGCGCGGGCCGGTCGTCGACCGACTCGGTGGCCGCCACCTCGATGAAGTCGTCGGCGGCCAGTTTCTTCAGCGCGTGGTAGATCGAGCCCGCGCCGATCTCGGCCACGCCCGGCATGCGCCACGAGTCGATCTCCCGCCGCACCAGGTAGCCGTGGACCGGGCCGAGCCATCGGACCAGGCCGAGGACGAGAAGTCGCGTGCTCCACATGCCGTCAATATTAAACCTTTGACTAATTGTCCGGAGAGGCATATACCTGTTTGCGGGCGTCGTGAGCCTTCGTTTATAGTCAAAGTTGAACAAGGAAACAGATCGGGTCGGGCCGCCCAGGCCGGGCCCGAGCGATGCCGCGGCCCGTGCCGCGGCGCGCGCCACCGGACCCGAACCGAGCCAATTCGAGGAACCATGCTCATAGAGACCAAGGGGCTGAAGAAGACCTTCAAGTCCCGCGGCAAGGAGGTAGAGGCCGTGCGCGGCGTCGACCTCGCCGTCAAAGAAGGGGAGATCTTCGGACTCCTCGGCCCCAACGGGGCCGGCAAGACCACCACGATGCGGATGCTGTCCACCCTCATCGAGCCTTCCGAGGGCCGCGCCGTCGTCTGCGGCAGCGACCTCGCCTCCGACCCGGCGGCCGTCCGCCGCGACATCGGATACGTCGGCCAGGAGGGCGGCACCTGGGGCGAGGTCACCGCCCGCGACGAGCTGATCATGCAGGGACGCCTCTACGGCGCCTCCAAGCGCGCCTCGGCCGCCCGCGCCGAGACCGTCCTGGAGTCCTTCCAGCTCACCGAGTTCGCCGACCGCAACGTCAAGACCTACTCCGGCGGCCAGAAGCGCCGGCTCGACATCGCCCTGGGCGTCATGCATGAGCCGAAGCTCCTGTTCCTCGACGAGCCCACCACCGGCCTCGACCCGCAGTCGCGTGCCCACATGTGGGACGAGGTCCGCGCGCTGCGCGAACGCGGCACCGCGGTGTTCCTGACCACCCACTACCTCGACGAGGCCGACGCCCTGTGCGACCGGATCGCCATCATCGACCACGGCGAGATCGTCGCCGAGGGCACGCCGCTGTCGCTCAAGAAGGAAGTGTCGGGCGACGTCGTCGCCGTCGGCGTGGGCGGCGGGGCCGACGAGGCGAAGAACCTCCTCGCCGCCAAGGACTTCGTCAACGAGATCGAGGCCGGCGAAGCCGACCCGGCCACCGGCGTCGCCGTCCTGCGGCTCTATGTCGAGGACGGCTCCGCGGCCATGCCCGAGCTGCTGCGCTCCCTCGACGGCGCCGGCATCGCCGCCGCGTCCATCGAGCTGCACCGGCCCAGCCTCGACGACGTGTTCCTGAAGCAGACCGGCCGCTCCCTGCGAGAGGAGGCCTAGCGGTGAAGTTCCTGCGAGACACCTGGCTCGTCTACTCCCGGGCCATGAAGCTCAACATCAAGCAGCCGGTCTGGCTGATCGTCATGCTCGTCCAGCCGCTGTACTTCCTCGTCTTCTTCGCCCCGCTGCTCAACAGCTTCGACGAGGTGCCCGGCGGCGCGATGCCCGGGTTCGAGAACGGCGCGATGGAGACCTTCGTGCCCGGCCTGATCATCATGATGGCCCTGTTCGGATCGACCTTCGTCGGCTTCGGCCTCATCGCCGAGCTGCGCCAGGGCGTCATCGAGCGGATGCGGGTGACCCCGGTCAGCCGCGTGGCGCTCCTGATCGGACGGACACTCTCGACGGTCACCACCACGATCGTCCAGGCCCTGATCCTCATCGTCCTGGCCTCCCCGATCGGCGGCTTGACGATCTACTGGCCCGGCGTGTTCCTCATGCTCGGCATCATCGTGCTCACCTCGTTCATGCTCGGTGCCCTGTCCTACGGCGTGGCCCTCGTGCTCAAGAGCGAGGACTCCCTGGCGCCGACCCTGAACACGCTCGTCCAGCCGGTCATGCTCCTGTCGGGCATCATGCTGCCGATGGCCATGGCCCCGAGCTGGCTCCAGAACGTGGCCGACTTCAACCCGTTCTACTACGCCGTCCAGGCCGCCCGCGAACTGTTCGCCGGCAACCTCGACAGCGACTTCGTCTGGCAGGCCGCGGCGATCCTCGGCGTCCTGGCGGTCCTCCTGGTCGCCTGGGCCAGCAGAAAATTCGCCCGCGCCGTCGCCTGACCCGAAGCAGGGAGACCGGGAACCCGTAGAGCACGGGCCGCGGTGCAGCCGCGGCCCGCCGGAACCTTCCGCGCGCCCGTGACGTCAAAGCCGCCGTGATCGACGAGAGGTCGATCGCGCCGATCCGCGCACCCGGATTCGGCCACCCTCAGCTTGAATGGAGTCACCCTTGCGAATCAAGATGACCGCAGTCCTCGGCACACTGGCACTGTTCGCGGCCGGATGCGCGGCCGCAGAGGATTCAGGAGCCGGCGACTCCGCCACGGAGGACTCGGGAGCCGGCGACTCCATCCCGCTCGATCCCGTCGAAGACCGCCCAACCTACACGACCGGGGTGACGACAGAGGAATTCTGCCCCACCGGCGAGGAGATCGAGGCACTGAGCTCGACACCGGAGAGCCCTCAGGTCCGGATCTGGTACAACGGCACTGTTTACCCCGAGGGCGGCGTCGACCCGGCACCCGAGAAACTGTACTGCGACTACTTCTACATGGCGGGCGACGCCCCCGAGGACCGGATCACCGACGATATCGCCACCCCCGTGATCGAACTGCGCATACTGGAAGAGCGCCCCGACCCCGAAGACGGCCCGGCCCCGGACCCCGCGGAGTTCCCCGAGTTCCCGGCGCACTTCACGGTCACCGGTTGGGACCACACGGCGACCGAGGAGGAGCCCGAGACCTGCCTCGAGGACGCCGACGACTACCGCTACGGCGACTGCGAGGACGGTGAAACGCTGCTGATGGAGATCTTCACCCTCACCGGCTACGACGCCAACCTCGAAGTGGAGCTCCAGGTCGAATACCGCTACGCCGGGGAGCCGGCCGCGCCCGGCACCGACCGGGCCGCCGAGATCGAGTCGCACTCCCGCCAGATCGCCGCAGAGCTCCTGCCCGTGCTCACCGACCGCGTGCCGACCACGGACAGCGGCAACAGCGATCAGTTATCGTTCGCTCACCATTCGGGAGTCCCGGCCCTCGGATACCCGATCGTCGCCCACGGGTGCCTCGGCTAAAGGGTCTCGACGCCCTCGGCGCCTCGGAGGGCCCCGCGGGTGTCCAGGACCGGGACCCCTCGGGGAGGACGTCGGCGACTCCGGCGCAGATCCCGCACTCGGCAGAAGAGACGGTCAGTCCCACCAGTTGAAGAGGATCGCTGCCAGTGTGTCGGGCTCCCAGTCCTGGTACTGGGACCGCGCGCTTTTGGTCAGCTCCGAGGTGTCGATCTCGGTGGACGGCAACGTGAGTTCGGCGTGGGTAAGTACTCGATATCCGACTTCGGCTAGGAAGTTCGACCAGGGCGGCGGGTCCCTGAACGTGGCAGCGCTATCGAATCCCATGTAGTCCGGTGCAGCATGGCAGAACCCCACCCAATCCAGGTGCAGCGGGCAGAGCAGGTCGTACCCCTCGGTGCGGCTCTTGAACCGAATCGCGTGGAAGCTGCGTGGGTAGTCGGACCGGTCCACATGGTCGACCCATATTCCGAACGGTCTCGCCGATCGGTGAACCCAAGCGACCAGCGTATCGAGATCGACCTCAGGGAACGGCTTCGAACGGGCATCCCAGAACCCGACAGCACGCTTCGGCAGTCGCACTCGCTCCTCCAGGGACTTGTGCCCCGCACTCGATTGGCACGGTGGGGCCGGAAGTGATCCTAGGCGAGGCTGTCGGATTTGGCGGCGGTGATGAGGGCGGTCCAGGTGGCGGCGGAGACGAGGAGGTGCGGGAAGTCGCCGTCGGTGGGGAGCTTGGAGTCCCGGATCGCGAAGGCCGGGGAGTCGGTATCCCCAACGGGAGCCGCCTCGACGCAGGCACCGTTGCTCATGCTACGGCTGGACTTCCTCCAGGGGGCGTCGTGGACGCAGGCCACT
>NZ_JAELXW010000045.1 GCF_016428645.1 Glycomyces salinus
GGCCGGGGAGTCGGTATCCCCAACGGGAGCCGCCTCGACGCAGGCACCGTTGCTCATGCTACGGCTGGACTTCCTCCAGGGGGCGTCGTGGACGCAGGCCACTTCGACACAGTTGCCGTTACCAGCGCTGCGGCTGGACTTGCGCCATTGAAGTGATTCCATGTCAAACACCTTCAGAGTCGAGTCGAATGCTCTTCACCCGATGCTACCTGCGAGCTCGCGGATCATCTTCAGCGACTCTTCAGGGGCCAGCGCCATGTCCTGGAGCTTCGCGTGCGCTGTCTGGTACTCGCTGACATGCTCAGGTTCCTCCAAGACCTGGCCCCGAGTGAAGTTGTCGAGGTAGACCACCGGTTCATCCAGCGCATCGGGGAAGCTGATGAGCACGTATGGTCCGGTCATCGAAGGATGCCCTCCTGCCGCGAATGGGAGGACCTGAATCGTGATGTTCGGCAGTTCGGCGAGCTCGGCCAGGTGTTCGAGCTGTTCGCGGAACTCCTCGGCGCTGCCCAGTTGGCGGAGCAGGACCGCCTCGTTCAGGACGGCTATGACATGCACCGGGTCGTCGCGGTACAGGATCTGTTGTCGGCGTAGGCGCGCGGCTACCTTCTGATCGATGTTTTCTTCGCCAGCGGTCCATCGGAAGATCGTTCGGGCGTAGGACTCGGTCTGGAACAGTCCGGGGATGTTCTCGGACTCGTAGGTCGCGAGCGTGGCGGCTTCCTCTTCGAGGCCGACATAGAAGCTGAACCAGTCGGGCATGACTTCGCCGTAGTTCTGCCACCAGCCGCGCTCCTGCGCGCCTCGTGCCAGGTCGATCAAGACCTCGGCGTCCTCGCCGGTCACGCCGTAGAGGGCGAGAGCGGCACGAACCACCACCGGTCGGGCAGTGACTTCGCGGCTCTCGATGCGCCCCAGGTTGCCTGGGCTCATATCGAGGGCCTTTGCGGCCTGGCCACGGTTCAGTCCAGCTCGCTCGCGCAGCTTCCTGAGTTCTTGGGCGATTCGGCGGCGTTTGACTGTAGGGCTTCGTAGGACTGCCATGCGAG
This sequence comes from Glycomyces salinus, assembly GCF_016428645.1. Taxonomy (GTDB): domain Bacteria; phylum Actinomycetota; class Actinomycetes; order Mycobacteriales; family Micromonosporaceae; genus Glycomyces; species Glycomyces salinus. Next base: position 1,050 of record NZ_JAELXW010000045.1, read on the forward strand.
AAGTATCCCATCGCAGGATAGCGAGAGCAAATTATCTTCACACGATCGCGTGTCATGCAACTTGCGTGGAGATGTGGCGGCATGTATGGTGAGTGTCACGGCTTGAGGTCGTAAACTTCATACCGGGTCGTTTTTCGGGCGGTTGCTGGCTCGCAGGCCGCGGGTTCGGTGGGGGATCGGCGGCGCGCCGCCCGTCGCGGCCTTCGCCCGCCCCGGTCTTCCCGTTCCGGGGCGGGCAACCCCAAAACCAGACAATTTCAATCTGGCCGCACAGACAGCGGCCCGCCTCAATACAGATCTTTGGCGAGATTCCTGAGGCGGGCCGCGTAACACCACAGAGAAACGAGGTTTCCCATGGCATTCTTGAGCCTACCGCGCGATCCCGTGCCCGCCTGGGTCAAGATCGACCTCCAGCTCCACCAGCCCTACCGCACCCTCCTCGGCTTCGGTCGCCTGCGCTGCGACTGGTGCGGCGAGAAGTGGGGCCGCCACGGGTGTCCCTCCCGCGAGTCGGCCGCCCGCCTGTTCACCTACACCGCCAGCCGCGCCCAGAAAGAAGCCGCGCTCCTCGCCGGAGAGATCACCCCTGCCGACCTCAAACTCCGGCCCCGCCGCCCGGTCCCGAACCGGCCCGCGCCCGCTCATCCGACCGGCCGCCACCGCCGCAGGCCCCGGCCTACACCTGAGACCGGCCCGTCGCTGGTACTGACCTCGCACTCACACGCCCGGCCCCGTCCGGACCGAAACTCCGATCGGCCCACGCCCCGGCGATTCGCGGGAGTGGGCGCATGAGCAGCAGCGAAACCGACCGCGAACCGGCCACCGTCACCAAGCTCGGCACCGCCGACTTCCGCGACCGCGTCATCACCGGCTACGTCCACCACGCCGAATCCGACTCGATCATCCTCCGCCAACTCTTCCCCGGCTCGCCTGTGGACATCGGCGTCATCGACCAGATCGAGGCCACCACCGGCCAGGTCACCATCTACCCGGCCCACCGCCGGGCCTGGACCGCCACCGACCGCGCCGCCCTCGCCGGATTCTTCGTCCACCGCTGGCACGACCGCCGCCGCGCCTTCGGCGCCCCGGCCCCGCGGGGAGCCGCTCATGGCTGACCTGCGCACTCCCGACAGCGAATGGATACTGCTCGGCGAGTTCACCCGGGGCATCGGTTCCGGTGACCGCATCACCTTCACCGTCGAACGCTCCGGCCACGACCCGACCCTCCACAGGATCTCCTACCGCGAACAGGGGAGCACCAGCCCCGGCGAGGTCTGCACCTTCACCCACCCCAGCCGCGGCGAACCGGTCTGGGCCCGCGCCTGGGACGGCGACCGGCTCAGTCCCGGTATCCTCACCGACGCCAGAGCCGGACTCTGCCGATCCGTGGTCGTCCAGTCGCCAAGAACCCGATGATTCGTCAGCGCCGCATGAACGATGCGAGCTCCGCCCGGAGGTTCGGGCCGGGGTGGGTCTCACGTTCAGTCATCTGGTCGACCGCCTTCTTCGCGAGGGCCAGGTCCTCATCGCCTGCCGCGCCCCGGAGCAGTGCCAAGTCGGCCTCCACTCGGATGCCCGTGAAGACCTTCTCGGAGTTGATCTGGTCCATCGCCTCGAACGCGGCCGGTACCGGGCGCCGCACCTGATCGCTGAACGACAGCAGTCCCAAGGCGATCAGGTGACCGATCCGCGCCACCGGCATGGACTGGTCCGGCAGGATCTCCAGCCGGTCGGCGGCCCGCACGATCTCGGGCTCGATCTTCGAATCATGGAAGCACAGGTCGACGAACAGCTCCCGGTCCGGCGTGTCCGCGTCGACGAAGCCGACTTCGGTGATCCGTCCCTCGTCGGGCCGGACGATCTCGAAATCGCCGGTCGGGCCCTCTTCGACGTCCAAGGGCCTGAACGAGGCCCGCTCGGTCAAGGTCAGGAGCTTGTAGCCCGAGCCCGTCAGCCCCTCGATGATGTCCTGCGCCACTTGGTCATCGGTGACGGGCAGGATCACGGTCGCGTGGGTCGTGTAGCGGGGTTCGACCCGCGCCGAGACCGCCAGGCTCCCGGCCAAGGCCCACGGCGCTTCCAGGGAGTCGAAGGCGTCCGCGAGGCGCGCGTAGGCGCGTTCGAGGCTGTTCACCCGCGGCGCGGACATGTCCGCCAGCGCACCGGGTTCGGCGCGGCGGATGTCGGGCAGCTCGACGTCGTCGCCCGCCCAGTTCATCAGGGCGCCGCGCAGCTCCGAATCGCCGATGTCGGGCCGTGATCGCAGCAACGTCATGCGGTGCATGCGCAGTCGCGTCTCATCCGCCTCGACGGCGATCCTCAGTCGTTCGGCAGGTGTGAGCGATGCCATTGGGCAACGGTAGCGCCGACCGCCGGGCTCCGTCTCCTCCGAGACGGCGCGCCGCGTCCGTCAGAGGGTCTCGACGCCCTCGGTGCCTCGGAGGGATCCTCGGGTGTCCAGGACCGGGACCCCCTCGGGGAGGGCGTCGGCGGTGTAGGCGCTGTGGTTGGTCAGCAGCACGATCAGGTCGGCCTTGGCTCCGGCCAGGGTCTCCACCCGCTCGACCTCGTTGCCGGCGATCTTCCAGGTCGCCACGTGCGGGTCGTGGTAGGCGACCTCGGCGCCGGCGTCGATGAGCTTCTTCGCCACCGGCTCGGCCGGCGACTCGCGCTGGTCGGCGATGTCGGGCTTGTAGGTCACGCCCAGCAGCAGCACGCGCGAGCGCGACAGCGCCAGCCCGTTCTCGTTGAGCCGGGACATCGCCCGGCTCACCACGTACTCGGGCATCCGGTTGTTGATCTCCTGGGCCAGCTCCACGAAGCGGAACGGGTAGCCGAGCGTGCGGACCTTGTAGGAGAGGTAGTTCGGGTCGATCGGGATGCAGTGCCCGCCGACCCCCGGGCCGGGGTAGAACGCCTGGTACCCGAACGGCTTGGTCTTGGCCAGGCCGATCGCGTCCCACAGGTCGACGCCCAGCTCCCGGCAGAACACCGCCATCTCGTTGACCAGAGCGATGTTCACGTGCCGGTAGGTGTTCTCCAGCAGCTTGGCCATCTCGGCCTCGCGCGTGCCCTTGGCCGGGACGACGCGATCGATGAACCTGCCGTACAGCTCCGAGGCGGCCGCGGTGCACTCGGGAGTGAGCCCGCCGACGACCTTGGGCGTGTTGACGATCCCGTACACCGGGTTGCCCGGGTCGACCCGCTCGGGGGAGAAGGCCAGGTGGAAGTCGGTTCCGGCCCGCAGTCCGCCGCCTTCGAGGATCGGGCGGACGACCTCCTCGGTCGTGCCCGGATAGGTCGTCGACTCCAGCACGACGAGGGTCCCGGGCCGCAGGTGCTCGGCGGCCGAGGCGGCCGCGGAGGTCACTGCGGTCAGGTCCGGCCCGCCCGCCTCGGAGAGGGGCGTCGGCACGCAGATCACGATCGCCTTCGCCCGCGCCTGCACCGAGGCGTCGGCCGAGGCCGAATAGCCCTGCTCGACCATGGTCGCGAGCTCGGCGTCGGCGATGTCGTCGATGTGGCTGGAGCCGGAGTTGAGGGCGTCCACGACATACTGGGAGCGGTCGAGGCCGACCACGGTCAGGCCCTTGGCGACCGCCGCCTGGGCCAGGGGCAGGCCGACGTAGCCCTGCCCGACCACGACCAGGTCGACGGGAGTGCCGCCCTGGTGATCAATCGATGCCACTGCGGTGTCCTTTGCATTCAGTGCGGGGTGCGCTGGCGGAGATGCCGGGAATCGAGATTAGCAATGGCGAATTCCGTGCCGTGGAGCAGGCCGAATGTTGTGATCCGTTGCAGCCCGGTTCACTTTATCGATACCTGTCGTCCATCCGCGGTTCGACCGTCTCAAGAGTTCACTGACCGATTGCCCAGAATTCACCTTCCGCTTCAGCGGCCGCGCCCGGGCGGACCATTCGCACAGACGAGTCGAAATCTGACGTTTACATGGACGAATGGGAGTCCTCGGGGTCACTTTCGTGCGGTCGCGGGACCACTCCGCTCGCACCGAGGAGGATAGGATCGCTACATGCCCGCTTTGAGCATCGTCATCCCCGTCTACAAAGCCGAGGAATACCTCGCTGGATGCCTGGACAGCATCCTCGGCGGCGGCGGGGACCGGCTCGAGGTCGTCGTGGCCGACGACTGCTCGCCCGACCGCTCGCGCGAGATCGCCGAACGCTACGCGGCCGCCGATCCGCGCCTGCGCGTCGTCTCGACCCCGGAGAACGCCGGCTCCGGACCCGCCCGCAACTTCGGGCTCTCCCAGGCCACCGGCGACTACGTGTGGTTCGTCGACGCCGACGACGAGCTGGGGCCCGGCGCCGTCGACCGGGTCATCGAGGCCGTCACCGCCTCGCACGGGAAGCTCGACGTCGTGCTCGTCCAGCACGAGAAGGTCCGCGACTCCGGCGAGGTGGAGGTCGGCGAGCTGGCCGAACTGGCCGAGCGGGCCCCGGTCGACCCCGGCGCCTTCACCCTCGAGCAGTGGCCCGAGATCGTCGACTACACCCACACCCCCTGGACCAAGGTCTCCCGCCGCGAGTTCCTGACCTCGATCGGCATGGGCTTCCCCACCGGCTGGTACACCGACATCCCCTGGACCTACGGCCTGTTCAGGCGCGCCGAGCGCATGGCGGTGGTCACCGAGTGCTGCTACCGGTGGATCCAGCGCGCCGGCTCCTCCATCACCCGCACCCGCGACGACCGCCACTTCGACGTGTTCACCCAGTGGGAGCGGGTCTGGGACGACTTCGAGTCCGTCGAGGACGCGGGCGTGCGCACCGCCCTGTTCAACCACATGGTCTGGCACCTGCTGCTGGTCATCGGCAACACCGAGCGGGTCGACCCGAAGAAGCGGCGCGAGTTCTTCCGCCGCACCTCCGAGCTGTACCGCCTCCACCACCCCGGCCGCGAGCACTGGCGGCCCGCTCCCGGCGTCGACGGCCTCAAGCAGCGCCTGCTGGCCGCTCGCGCCTACCTCGGCTACGAACTGCTCCGCCAAGCCTGGCGCCTGACCCGCCGGGCGCGGCGGCGCCGCTCAGCCCCCGAGGAGCCTGCCCAGGGCGCCGCGCGCCCGCCGACGCAGGCCCTCGGGTCGTCCTCCTCCTCGGCCGACCTCCGCCGATCCTGAGTCCGGATTCGCGCCGGTGACGGCGTCGACCAGATCGCCCTCGGCGACCCGCGCGAAACCCCAAACGGCGTCGATGTCCACGCCCAGGTGATCGGCCCTGGCGCGCGCCGCGGCCCGCTCCAGGCGCACCGTCCCGGCCTCCAGCTCGACCTCCAGCAGCCCGAGCCGCCGCTCATTGGCGAACGCGACCAGCGCCTCGACCGCCTTGCGTCCGGGTCGGGCCTGCGCGGGCAGCCAGATCCGGTAGGGCACGTCCGCGTCGGGCTCGTCGTCGCCGGCCAGGCGCACCCGGGCCTCGCCCTTGAACGACTCGGCCAGCAGCCGCAGCTCCAGGTCCGGGTCGTCGAGCGGGGCGTGCCGCTCCCGCAGTGGGCCCGGCCACCGCCCGACCAGCGAGACGCGCACGTCCGGCACCGTCCCGGCCAGGACCCGGTCGGCGCATTCCTCGGCGCCCGCGGCCGCGTCGATGAAGACCTCGGCCAGCGGCGTGTCCCAGGACCGCCTCGCGCGCGGGCGCTTGAGGTCGAGCTCGGGCACCCGGCCCGCGATGAACGGGCGCCGGTAGTGCTTGGCCAGCTGCCCGCGAGCGGCGATCTGCCGCGGCCCCAGGTGCCACGACGAGGAGCCGTAGTCGGGGACGAAGGCGGCCCCGGCCTGGTGGAGCCGGTAGCCGAAGATCGTGTCGGAGCCGAGGATCACGTCCGCGTCCATGCCGCCCGAGGCCTTGTACAGCGTCCGGTGCACCGAGAACGTGGCACCGACCAGGACCCGGAAGGCCCGGTGGTCGGAGGTCCGCAGGCCGTCGGTGCGGTCGATGATCGCCTCGATCCACTGCGGCTCGGAGGCGTCGCGGTCGAACAGCTCGGCGGCCTTGCCGTCGGCGACGGCCTTGTGCACCTCGCCGGGGTCCAGGTCGCCGGGGGAGTAGTCGACGAACCGCTTGTGGCCGAGCACGGCCAGGTAGTCGGCCGCGTGGTGCCAGCGCATCTGCGACTCGACGTGGTCGGCCCAGGCCAGCATGTCCGAGTCCAGCCGCAGGACCACCTCGCCGTCGCTGCGCTCGACCCCGGAGTTCGTCGCGTGCGCCGAGGCCCACCCGCCCGGGAGCGGCTCGACGATCCGGGTCAGCTCGGGCCGCAGCTCGGGCAGGCGCAGCGGCGGATCGGAGGCGTCGTCGACGACGACGACCTCCAGCAGCTCGGCGGGATAGGTCTGGGCGGCCAGGGCCGCCAGCACCACGTCGAGCCGCTCCTGGCCGCCGTGGGCGGGGATGACGATGCTGACGCTCAGGGTCGGCTGCCAATCCTCCCCCTGCGGCGCCGCGAGCGTCCCGTAGTCGTTGCCGAGGATGCTCGGTGAGGCCATCGAAACTCCCATCGAAGCTCTATCTCTTGAGAAGCGCGCGCAGGCGGGCGCGCTGCCGGGCGTTGAACAGGCGGCGGACGAGCCGCCTGGGCAGACTCGGCGGCGGCGGGGTGAACGCGGTGTCGCCGGGCTCGGCCGAGGCCAGGCGCCGGTGGCGCACCGCGCCCCAGATCCCGGCGACGGCCTTGTCCAGGTCGCCGTCGGCGCCGGTGAGGTGGCGGGCGCGCGCGAACGCGGCCGTGCGCTCCAGCCTCGCGAAGCCGCCCTCGGGCAGCTCGGCCAGGACCAGGCCGGCGTCCTCGCGGACCGCCGTGCCCAGCAGGCCGGTCATCGAGTCCGGTCGCAGGTTCACCGGCCGGGGGAGGAGCAGCCGGTAGGGGACGGCCGGGTCGGGCTCGGGCCGCTCCGGCAGCATCCGCACCCGCCTCTCGCCCTCGTACATCTCCTCGATCAGCCGCAGCTGCGCGCCCTCGCCGGAAAGGATCGCCTCGCGGTCGTGCCGGGGCGGGGCCTGCCCGGTGACCAGCGTGATGCGGACGTCGCCGTCCTTGCCGGCCAGGACCGGGGCGACGGTCGCGTCGACCTGGTCGACGCCGGCGCCGTCGACCTCGACGACGATGTCGACGTGCGGGACCCGCCAGGCCCGCGGCGGGGCCGCGCGCCGCATCCCGTGCAGCGGCACCCGCTGGGCGATGTAGGGCAGGCGCTGGTTGCGGCCCTCGGTCTCCTTCTCCTGCATCTGCGGGAATCCCAGGTGCCAGGACGAGGAGGTCCGCTCGGGCACGAACACGGCCCCGGCCTGGGCGAGCCGGTAGGCGAACTCGGTGTCCGAGCCGAGCCGCAGCGTGGTGTCCAGCCCTCCGGCGGACTTGAAGAAGTCGCGGTGGAGCGAACCGGTCGCCCCGATGAAGACCCGGTAGTTGGTCGGGTGGTGCACGACCAGGCCGTCGGTGTCGTCGATGATCTTCTCGATCCAGTGCGGACGGGACGACTCGATCTCGAACAGCGCCCGCCCCTCGCCGCACCCGATCTTCTCGTGGACCTGCGTCGGGGTCAGCCGCCCCGGCTCCCACTCGACGAACCGCTTGTGGCCGAGCACGGCCAGGTAGTCGGCGGCGTGGTGCCAGCGCATCTGGGCCTCGACGTGGTCGGACCAGGCGACCATGTCCGAGTCCAGCCGCAGGATGACCTGGCCCTCGGCGTGGGCGACCCCGGTGTTGACCGCGTGCGCCGAGCCCCACGAGTCGGGCGGGGTGGTGATCAGGCGGGTGTGCTCGGGGCGCAGCTCGGGCAGTCGCAGCGGCGGGGTCGAATTGTCGTCGACGACGACGACCTCCAGCAGTTCGTCCGGATACGTCTGCGCGGCGAGAGCGGCCAGGGTCAGGTCGAGTTTCTCCTGGGCCCCATAGGCCGGTATGACAACGCTCACCGACAGATTGGGCTTCCAGCCGTCCCCGGACGGCCGCTTCAAGGCCGTATAGTCGTTGCGGACGATGCGCGGGCGTTTCTGCGAGTCGTTCATTTCTCGCTCACAATATCCCGGGCCCTTTAGGAGCCGCGTAGCGGCTTGCCCGTTAATTGCCTGTTTACTTGAACGCGGATTATTGTTTGAATTCTATTCAAGTAATCTGCGCGACCGGGTGCCAGGATCATGCGGAATCCGAGCAGGAGACAAACGACATCGATGACCTTCGAAGATGAAATCGAGCTGTACCCCGGTCGGCTGACCGACGACTACCTGGCGCGGATCGCCGTCCGGCGCCCGGGCACGCTCGTGGCGACCGCGCTGCGGACCCGCTCCAGGTCCGCCCGGCACCTGCTGGCGCGAGCCGCCTCCCGCGAACTCGACCTGCCGCGGCTGCTGGAGGCCGCCCGCACAGGCGAGCGGCTCGACCGCCGCGTCGATGTGGCCAGGCTGTGCGAACTGGCCCGCGTCGTCGGCCTCCAGTTCGGCACCGAGGAGGACCGCCGCGACGCGCTCGCCCTCTACGACGCGGCCCTGCGCACCGGCGGACCCAAGCGTGTCCCCGGCCGCGACCAGGCCCTCCACGCCCAGCTCTCCCTCGCCCTCGGCGACACCGCCCGCGCCGCGGACCTGCTGCGGCGCTACCGCCGCATGCCCGCGCTCGAACGCGGCGGCATCGAGGCCGACCTGGCCCACCCCGACCGCGGCGGCGACCCGGACGCCTGGATCGCCGCGCTCGCGCGCCTGACCGGCCACCGCCTCCGCCTGGCCGCCGAGACCGACCTGCCCTGGTTCGACCGGCTCACCGCCGGCGCCGGCCGCCCGATCACCGACGGCCCCAAGGTCTCGGTGGTCATGACCGCCTACCGGCCCGACCGGGCCCTGCGCACCGCCGTCACCTCGCTCCTGGCCGGCACCTGGCAGAACCTGGAGGTCCTCGTAGTCGACGACGCCTCCGGCGAGGAGTTCGAGCCCGTCCTCGCCGAAGTCGAGGCCCTCGACGAACGCGTCCGGCTCATCCGCAAGCCCGTCAACGGCGGCACCTTCGCCGCCCGCAACGCCGCCTTCGACGAGGCCGCCGGCGAATTCCTCACCGGCCTGGACTCCGACGACTGGGCCGCCCCCGACCGCCTCGCCGACTCCGTCGCCCCCCTGCTGGCCGAACCCGAGCTCCAACTGGCCTACTCCCAGGCGTTCCTGTTCACCGAGGACCTCGAGGTCTCCCGGCCCGGCCGAGTCGTCACCACCACCTCCACCGCCTCGATGACGTTCCGCCGCGGCGTGCTCGACCGCATCGGCTACTACGACGAGGTCCGCAAGGGCGCCGACACCGAGTTCCTCGCCAGGGTCGCGGCCGCCTACGGCCCCGACGCCGTCCGGCGCCTCGAACACACCTACACGCTCATGCGCCAGGCGCCCGGGTCGCTGTCCCGCGACGAGTTCGGCCCCGGCTGGAAGCACCCCTCCCGCCGCGCCTACCAGTCCGCCTACCCGCTGTGGCACCAGCGCATCCAGGCCGGCGAGGCCGACCCGTACCTGCCCCGCGGCGGCCCGAGGCCCTTCTGGGCCCCCTACCACGCGGCCGTGGCCGCCCGCGACCGCGCGCGGCGCCGCTTCGACGTCGTCTTCGCCCTCGACTGGCGGCCCTTCGGCGGCCCCCAGAAGTCCACGATCGAGGAAATCAGGGCGCTGCGCGCCGAGGGCCTGAACCTGGCGATCATGCACCTGGAGTCCTGGCGGCACATGACCACCGAGGACCGCCCCATGAACCCGCACATCCAGAGCCTGGTCAACGACGGCACCGTCGACCAGGTCCTGCCCACCGACGACGTCGAGTGCGACCTGCTGATCCTGCGCTACCCGCCGATCCTCCAGTTCCGCTCCGGCGAACGCAGCGGCGTCCGCCCGCGGCGCATGATCGTCCTGGCCAACCAGGCCCCCGCCGAACGCGACGGCTCCGACCTCAGATACCTGCCCGACGCCGCCCACGCCAACGCGACCGAGATGTTCGGCGTCGCCCCCCTGTGGGTGCCGCAGGGCCCGCAGGTCCGCGAGGCCCTCACGCCGACCGGGCCCGAGTCGGACCTCCCGCGCCTGACCGCGGACGCCCTGGCCCCCTTCGACATGCCCGGCATCCTCGACCCGGCCTCCATGGCCCCGGCCCGCACCGGCTTCCGCTCGGTGCTGCCGGTGGTCGGCCGCCACTCCCGCGACGACGCCACCAAATGGCCGACCGCCGAGGACCTGTTCCGCGTCTACCCCGACGACGGCCGCTGGGACGTGCGCGTCATGGGCGGGGTCAAATCCGTGAACCAGGTCACCGGCCGGAGCGCCCCGCCCGAATGGACCTGCTACCGGTTCAACGAGACCGACGTCGACGCCTTCCTCTACCAACTGGACTTCTGGGTATACTTCCCCCATCCCAGGCAGTACGAGGCGTTCGGCCGCGCCGTCCTCGAGGCCCTGGCCGCCGGGTGCGTGACCGTCCTCCCGCCCCGGTTCGAACCGACCTTCGGCGACGCCGCCCTCTACTGCGAGCCCGCCGAGGTCGCCGGCCTCATCGACGCCCACTACGCCGATCCCGAGCGGTTCCTGGCCCGCAGCGCGCTCGCCCAGCAGCGGGTGCGCGAGAAGTTCAGCCACGACACCTACCGCAAACTCGTCACCGACATCCTGTCCGAGGTCCCACAGTGAAGCCAATGCTCAAAGCCGCCTACAACCGGCTCGGAAGGCCCCCGCTCCGACGCGTGGCCGCCGTCGGCGGCCTCATCGCGGCCGCGGCCGGAGTCGCCGTCGCCTACCTCGCCGACGCGCGCACCACCGCGGCGCTGGCGCTGCTGCTGAACCTCGCCGTGCTCGGCGCGCTCGCCGCGGTCTGGAACCAGACCAGGCGCACCAGCGCCGAAGTCCGCCAGTCCGACGAGCGCACCGAGGTCACCTACAGGCGCATCCTCGCGGCCATCGAGGTCGAGCGGCTGGCCGCCGAACGCCGCCACGCGGCCCGCATAGTGCCCGGTCAGGGGGGCGAAGGAGAGCGGTAGTATTGGCGCGCCGCTTTTCCACCACCTGCTCCAGGAGGACCGCCCCATGGAGGAACCGATCATCCAGGCTCGGAACCTCGGTATCCGCTTCGCCAAGGGCAAGCAGAAGAAGGGACGGGTCAAGGACCTCTTCGTGCGCCGCGGCGCCAACAAGAAGGGCGGTCAGGCCGAGGACTTCTGGCCGCTGCGACACGTCGACTTCGACATCTTCCCCGGCGACTCGGTCGGCATCATCGGCCGCAACGGAACAGGGAAGTCGACGCTCTTGCGCCTGATCACCGGCGTCCTCATCCCCGATGAGGGCTACGTCCGCCGCGAGGGCCGCGTCGCCCCCCTCATCGCCCTGTCCGCGGGCTTCTCCGGCGACCTGACCGGCCGCGAGAACGTCAACCTCGTCGGCTCCCTCCACGGCATGTCGAACAAGGAGATCAGGTCGAAATTCGACGAGATCGTCGACTTCGCCGAACTCGAGGACTTCATCGACACCCCCCTCAAGCACTACTCCTCGGGCATGAAGGTGCGGCTCGGCTTCGGGGTCATCACCCAGCTGCCCCACCCGATCCTGCTGGTCGACGAGGCCCTGGCCGTCGGCGACAAGGCCTTCAAGAAGAAGTGCCACGCCGTCATCCGCGGCCTGCTCGACGAGGGACGCACCCTCGTGTTCGTCTCCCACTCCGAGGGCGACCTGAAGAAGTACTGCGAGCGCGGCATCTTCCTCGACACCGGCCGCGTGGTCACCGACGGCACCGTCCAAGAGGCCCTCGAGTCCTACAAGGAGGCCGAGGAGGCCGAAGCCGAGCGCAAGGCCGCCAGGAAGAAGGCCAAGCAGCAGGAGGAGCAGCGAAAGCAGGCCGCCGGGGCGGCCACGTGAGCCGAGCCGTCATCCTGCCGGCGGGAGGGGGCGCAGTCGAAACCGCCGGCGAGGTCACGGTCGTCGACCGGCTCATATCGCAGATCCGCGAAGCCGGATGCGAGGACGTCACCGTCCTCGCCAGGCCCGGAGAGGACCTCACCCTCAAAGCCGCCCAGATCACCTCCCCCGACCCCGACACCGACCTCGAGCACGTGCGCCGGATCGCCTACTCCGGCGCCGGACCGGTCTTCATCGCCCACGCCGACCTGGTCGCCTCCCAGACCACCGTCGCCGCCGTCCTGTCCGACTCCTCCCGCCGCTCGGGCGTCCTGGTCGGCGACGACGACGCGACCGCGCCGCCGGTCGCCGTCGAACGCGGCCTGGTCACCGGCCCCGGCCCCGGCCCGCTGCGCCTGGGCGGACTCGCCAAGGTCTCCGCGGCCCACCTGGGCCGCCTGAAGCGACACTGGCCCGAGAAGGCCCGCGGCGACGCCTTCGAGGCCGTCCTCGCGGCGCTCCACGCCCGCGCGGTCCCGGTCGGCGCCTACCGCACCGCCGGGCTGCCGCACCGCCAGGTCCGCACCGCCGACGAGGCCGAGTCCACCATCGCCGAGTTCACCGCCGTCGACATGGACCGCTGGCGGATGGGCAACGCCGTCAAACACGACGACGACCTGTTCGCCACCTACGCCGTCTCCTCCTGGTCCCCGGCCCTGGTGCGCCTCGCCGCCCGTCTGAGGCTGAGCCCCACCGCCATCACCTGGGTCTCGATCGCCCTCGCCGTCGCCGCGGCCGCGATCTTCGCCGCCGGCCCCTCGACGGTGCAAATCTACGGCTCCGCAAGCGTCGCCACGGGATACCTCGCGGCCGCCGCCCTGATGTACTTCAGCTTCGTCTTCGACTGCGTCGACGGCCAACTGGCCCGCTACACCCAGAACTTCTCCTCCTTCGGCGGCTGGCTCGACATGATGGCCGACCGCGCCAAGGAGTTCACCATCTACGGCGGGCTCGCCGCCGGCGCCGCCCTCGACGGCACCTCCACGGCCGCCGCCTGGGGCCTGGCGATCGCCGCCATGTGCGCCCAGACCGTCCGCCACACCGCCGACACCTGGTACGCCGTCCTGCTCGACACCGCCGTCGTCCGGCAGGCCCGCCAGCGCGAGTCCGCCCCGCCGATCGGCCGCGCCGCCCACCTCGGCCAGCGCCTCGGCTCGGCCTCCGACCAGGTCATGGGCGCCCACCGGTCCGCCCTGTACTGGGCCAAGCGCACCATCGTCGCCCCCGTCGGCGAACGCTGGCTGCTGCTGGCGGTCGCCGCGGTCGCCTTCGGGCCGCGCACCGCCCTCGCCGCGCTCCTGGTCTGGCAGCTGCTCGCCCTCGCCTACACCGGCGCCGGGCGGACCCTGCGCACCCTCGCCGCCCGCACCGCCGCCCTCCGCCGGCCCGACCGCGCCGCGCACCGCGACGACGGCCTCCTGGGCCGCCTCATGCCGCGCAACCGCAACCGGTTCTCGAACCTCCCGGCGGTGGCGACCGCGTTCGCCGTCGCGGTCACGGCCGCCGCCGTGTGGCGCGCCGCCGAGGACGGCCTGACGTGGGTCTCGCTGGGGCTGTGCTGCATCGCGGTCCTGACCGGTCTGGCCTCGGCCCACTCCGACCACGACGGCATGTTCGACTGGCTCATCCCCGCCGGGCTGCGCGCGACCGAGTTGGGCATCATCACCTGCGCCGGGATCGTGGCCGGGGTCTCCTGGCCGGTCCTGTTCGCGCTGCTGGGGGTCGTGGCTCTGTACTTCTACGACCTGGCTGCCGGCCTCGACAAGGCGGCCTCGCCGGTCTCCAGCCGCGGGGCCGGGCTCGGCTGGCCCGCCCGCAGCCTGATCGCCGTGGCAGCATCGGCGGCCGCCGTCGCCACGACCCCGGTCGCGGCCACCGTCGTGTTCGGAGCCCTGGCGGCCTACGTCGCGGCCACGTTCATCGGCGCGATCGTCGCCGGGACGGTGCGCGCCTCGGCCGCCTAGGCCGATCACCGGACGCCCCATCGCGACCCGATCGGATTACGGGGGCCAACAGGCGGGCGAGCGTGGTGCCTTGCAACTAAGGTGTACCTGTGCGCAAGAACCGGCTACTGCGTTTGATCCTCGCCGCGACTCTCATGGCCGCGGTGAGTGTTCTGTCGTTCGCGCCGAACGGGGGCGAGCCGGACAGCGTCGACTGGACCAACGCCGACGAGACCAACCCGATCTCGCCGCCGGACACCGCGACCCCCGACTACGACGGCGACGGCACCCCCGACGCCCAGGACAGCGACGCCGACGGCGACGGGGTCCCCGACGACGGCAGCACCGGATCGGCGCCCGAAGGCGGCGGCGACGCCGACGAACCCGAGGTCAACGAGCCCGGCTCGGGCGAGGAGAGCCGCAGCGACGCCGGAGGCATGCTCGGCCTGTCCTTCCCGCTCCAGGCGGGCCTGTCGGTCGGCGTCATCGCCCTGGCGTTCCTGGCGCTGCTGCCGGGACGGCGCATGCCGGCGAACCTGCGCTAGGCGCCTCTCTGCGAGCAGCCGGACGCGCCCGCCGTGGGCGCCGGGGCTCGGCGCGGGTGAGCGGCGGCGCTCATGCGCCGACTCGCTGGCGGGCCGACCGCCCGGCGCTCTACGGTTCAAGCGTGAGATTGATCGTCGGCATCACCGGCGCCACCGGCGCCGTGTTCGGGGTGCGGCTGCTCGAGGCGCTGCGCGACACCGCAGGCGTGGAGACGCACGCCGTCATCAGCAAGTGGGCGCGCACCACCCTCAAACTCGAGACCGACCGGACCGCCGCCGAGGTCGCCGAGCTGGCCGACTTCTCGTACGGTCCGGCCGAGCAGTCCGCGCCGATCTCCTCGGGCTCGTTCCGCACCGACGGGATGATCATCGCCCCGTGCAGCATGAAGACGGCTGCGGGCATCCGCACCGGCTACACCGAGGGCCTGATCGGCCGGGCGGCCGACGTGGTGCTCAAGGAGAAGCGCAAGCTCGTGCTGGTGGCCCGGGAGAGCCCGCTCTCGGAGGTCCACCTGGAGAACCTGCTGGCGCTGGCGCGGATGGGCGCGGTGGTGATGCCGCCGGTCCCGGCCTTCTACAACCACCCGCGGTCGGTCGAGGACCTCGTCGACCACGTGGTCTCGCGGGTGATGGACCAGTTCGACCTGCCCAGCCCGAAGGCCCGGCGCTGGAACGGGCTAGGTTCGGATGAACCGAACCGGTGAGGACCGGGTCCTCAGGACGAAGGGACACCGTGGACACACTCATGTGGGAGGCCAAGGCCCGTGCCGGGCTCGGCCCCGAACTGCTGCGATGGGTGCTCACCGAGGGCGTGTCCGGCCTCGGCGAGGCGGTCAGGACCGAGGTGTTCACAGCCGCCGACCGGGTCGTGGTCGTCGCGGTGGGCCCGGAAGCCCCCCGGACCCTGCCGGATCCCCCGGCCGACCTGGTCGAACGCGCCCCGCACGCCTGGCCGTTCACCCGGATCACCACGGCCGCGCCGGGACCGGGCGCCTAGCGGACGTTCAGCGGCCGATGCCGCGGTAGGTCCAGCCGTGCGAGACCCACTGCTCGGGGTAGAAGGCGTTCATGCCGTCGAGGATGCGCCGCTCGGCGACCTGCTGGCCCAGCGCCTCGGGGTCGAGGGTGCGGAACTCCTCCCAGGGCACCATCGCGCACACCACGTCGGCGCCTTCGACGGCCTCGGCGAGGGTCTTGACGTAGGACAGCTCGGGCGCGTAGGACTTGGCGTTGTCCAGGCCCTCGGGGTCGTAGACGACCACGTCGGCGCGCGAAGCGCGCAGCTTGCGGGCGATGGCCAGGGCCGGGGAGTCGCGGATGTCGTCGGTGTCGGGCTTGAAGGTCGCGCCCAGGTAGGCCACGCGCACGCCCGACAGGTCGGGCCCGGCCGGACCGGAGGGGCGGCCGACCAGGTCGGCGATGATCCCGACGGTGTGGGTGCGCCGCCTGGTGTTGAGCTGGTCGACCTCGCCGAGGAAGCGGAAGGACTCGCCGACGCCGAGCTCGCCGGCGCGGGCGGTCAGGGCGCGGATGTCCTTGGGCAGGCACCCGCCGCCGAAGCCGATGCCGGCGCGCAGGAATCGATTGCCGATTCGATTGTCGTAGCCGATGGCGCGGGCCAGGTCGGCGACGTCGCCGCCGGTGACCTCGCACAGGTCGGCCATGGCGTTGATGAAGGAGATCTTGGTCGACAGAAACGCGTTGGCCGCGACCTTGACCAGTTCGGCGGTGGCCAGGTCGGTCTCGACGACCGGGACCTCGCGGTCCTCGACCGCGGCCAGCTCCATGATGCCGCGGTGGACGTCCTTGAGGAGCTTGGAGGCCCACTCGGACTGGGCGGCGTAGACGATCCGGTTGGGGCGCAGGACGTCGTGCATCGCGTTCGACTCCTGGAGGAACTCCGGCGACCATCCGACCTCGACGCCCAGGTCGGCCGGGGCATTGCGGTCGACGATCTCCTGGACCCAGGTGGCGGTGCCGACCGGCACGGTCGACTTGCCGACGATGAGGACCTTGCGGCTCAGGTGCCGGGACAGGTCGGTGACGGCGGCCTCGATGTAGGACAGGTCCGCGCCGTGCTCGCCGGCCCGCTGCGGGGTGCCCACGCAGATGAAGTGCACGTCGGCGAAGTCGGCCACGGCCTGCACGTCGGTGGTGAACCGCAGCCGCCCGGACTCGAGGTTCTTCTTGAGCAGCTCGGGCAGGCCCGGCTCGTGGAACGGGACCGTCCCGGTCGAGAAGGAGTCGATCTTCTCGGCGTCGACGTCGTAGCCGACCACCTCGTAGCCGAGCTCGGCGAAGCAGATCGCGTAGGTCGCGCCGAGGTAGCCGCAGCCCAGGAACGAGATACGGGGGCGGGTGGTGGTGTTCTGCGGAGTCTCCGGGGACTGAGTCGCGTTGCCCATCGAGTGAGTGCCCTGTCTGTGTTAGGTCTTCGGTGGTCGGTTGTCTGAGACGGCGCCGTGCGCCATCGTATATTCAGTTCCACGCGTGAACTTGCGGAGACGTTGCGGCGACCTGGGGGATAATTCCAGGTGTTCCGCATCACCGGACTCCGGCCCGGCGCGCTAGACTCGCCCTGCATTACTCGTGAGTAACAACCGGGAGCTGCCAATGTCCACCGGGTTCAGTCCATACCAACTGCCAGCAGAATACTCCGATATCCGCTCGGCCACCCGCGACGTGTGCGACGCGGGAGTCGCGCCTCACGCCGCCGAGGCCGACGCGGCCGCCGCGTTCCCCCAGGCGTCCTTCGAGGCGCTCAAGGCCGCCGACCTCCACGCGCCCCACATCCCGGCCGAGTACGGCGGCGCCGGCATCGACGCCCTCGGCACCGCGATCGTCATCGAAGAGGTCGCCCGCGCCTGCGCCTCCACCTCGCTGATCCCGGCGGTCAACAAGCTCGGGACCGTCCCGCTCCTGCTGGACGCCTCCGAGAAGCTCAAACAGCGCTACCTGCCGCCGGTCGCCGCCGGCGAGGCGATGTTCTCCTACTGCCTGTCCGAGCCCGAAGCCGGCTCCGACGCCGCCTCCATGAAGACCCGCGCCGTCCGCGACGGCGACACCTGGATCCTCGACGGCGTCAAACGCTGGATCACCAACGCCGGCGTCAGCCGCTACTACACCGTCTTCGCCGCCACCGACCCCGAGGCCGGATCCCGCGGCATCTCGGCGTTCGTCGTCGAGAAGGACGACGAGGGCGTCTCCTTCGGCGCCCCCGAGAAGAAACTCGGCATCAAGGCCTCGCCCACCCGCGAGGTCTACTTCGACAGCGTGCGCCTCCCGGCCGACCGCCTCATCGGCGACGAGGGCAAGGGATTCTCCCTGGCCATGCGCACCCTCGACCACACCCGCGTCACCATCGCCGCCCAGGCCCTCGGCATCGCCCAGGGCGCCCTGGACGCCGCCGGCGCCTACGCGACCGAGCGCGAGCAGTTCGGCAAGCCCATCTCCGGCTTCCAGGCCATCCAGTTCAAGCTCGCCGACGCGGCCATGAAGATCTCGGCCGCCCGCGAACTGACCTACGCGGCCGCCGCCAGATCCGAGCGGGTCGACGCCGACCTGACCTACTTCGGCGCCGCCGCCAAATGCTTCGCCTCCGACGCGGCCATGGAGATCACCACCGACATGGTCCAAGTCCTCGGCGGCTACGGCTACACCCAGGACTTCCCGCTCGAACGCATGATGCGCGACGCCAAGATCACCCAGATCTACGAAGGCACCAACGAAGTCCAGCGCATCGTCATGGCCCGCGAACTGCTCAAGGGCAAGGCGTTCGGGTAGGACCCGGCCCCGGTACCGGCTAGACCTCGGCCTCGGCCGGCTCGCGGCGGCGGGCCGGCCGGCCGACCAGAACCACCGCCCACACCCCGGCCAACGCCAGGTACAGGACCGTCACCACCGGCCAGGGCACCTCGAAATTCCCCAGGAACATCCTGAGGTTCAACGCGATCACCAGCATCCCGATCGTCGCGCCCAGTGCCGCGGTCGGCAGCCGGCGCGTCAGCCACGCCGCCGCCGGGGCCGCGATCATCCCGCCCAGCGCCATCCCCAGCACCAGCGGCCACAGCAACGTCAACCCGTCCGACAGCCCCACCCAGAACCCCGCCACCGCCGCCGACGCGGCGGCGAACTCGGCTGCCGAGACCGACCCGACCACCTGATGCGGCGCCAACCGCGACGTGGCGAGCATGACCGGCATCGCCACCGGCCCCCAGCCCCCGCCCCCCACGGCGTTCAGGAAACCCGCCACCAGCCCCGTCGGCGGGGCCAATCCGGTGCGGGCCCGCCCGGAAGGCTCGGCGTGGTCGACCGTGCGGCCCCTGAAGAACCGCCACACGATCACCACCCCCAAGCAGACGAGGATCGCGCTGGTCACCGGCGTGGCCGCGTCCAGGCCCGTCAGCGACGCCAGCGCCAGCGCCCCGAAGAACCCGCCGACCGCCCCCGGAATGCCCAACCGCAGCGCCGTCGGCCAGTGCACGTTCCCCAGCCGGTGGTGCGCGATCCCGCTGACCAGGTCCGAAGCCGCCGTCGCCACGTTCACCGACGCCGAAGCCAGCGCCGGAGTGATGCTCAACCCCAGCAGGAACGTCATCGTGATCGTCCCGTAGCCCATCCCCAGACTGCCGTTGACCAGCTGAGCGACGAACCCGGCCAGGCCCGCGATGGCGGCGGTGGTCAACATGGTCGAGACTCCCTGTCAAGTCGGCGTCCGGCCAATACTCCACTTAACTACTAGGACTTGTCAAGTACAGTCCACGCTTCGGGACACCGCCCCCGCGCCGACCCGCGAACCTCCCGAACGGAAGTCGCGCGGACCACCCGACCAGGGGCCGCGTGAGCACCCCGAGACCCGGGTCATAGCGTGACAAGCGTAGTCCTGCGATATCGAAGGAGGTTTCAGGTGGGCGGTCTTCTGCCGGCCCTACTCCGTAACTTCCTGAATGGGCGGGCCGTTATGTCTAGTACAAACGACCCACTTCAGACCCCGGATCTACACGTCATGTCGAAGGTCACCCGCATCGCCTATTCGACGGGCTTGAACGATTCGAAGTACCGCGAGCTAGACGAGCAGGCGCGAAGGCTCGGACGTGTGCGGTCGCTGGTGTGGCGCCAATTCGGTTCGGTCCAGGGGGTCGGCGTGACTGACCGGCAGGTCCGCGATCGTTGGATGAAAGACGGCACGGCGGCGAGCTTCGGAGTGCTCGCCACCCCATGGAAAGAGACAGTGCGCGATGCGATGAGCGACGTCGCAAGCTCACGGCGCATCGCCAAGAAGCAGGTCCGACGTGCGGTCATGAGGCACATTGACGGTGAGAAGACACGCAAGTCCCTACTCTGCGACTTGCGCTATGACAGGTGGGTCACCGATCGGTGGCTTAGCCGCCAGATGCGAAGACACTGGAAACGCGGCAGGAACCATGTCCACAACCAGATCGTGGTCCGATCCGACCAATACCGGATCTTCACACTGGCCGAGGGGGGAGACGTGTGGCTGGCAGTCCCCGGCCTGCGACGTCGTCGAATGGTGTCGATCCCCTTGAGTACCACTGTGGCCCCCGTCGGAACCCTGCGGTTGATTCTGAAGGATGGCCGCGTCGAGGTCCATTATCAAGTCGATGCGGCGGGGATGCGATCGTCCCAGCGGCCCCGCGGAGACCGGCACGTCGGGGTTGACAAGGGCTACACCGAGGTGCTGACAGACTCCGACGGCAACCGGCATGGTGTTGAACTCGGAATCCTGCTGACCCGGGAATCGGATCGCTCCAGGATCGGTAATGCCCGACGCGCGAAACCGAGGGCACTGGCCGAACGGGCCGAAGCGCGCGGGGATCTGGGGAAGGCGAACCGGATCAAAGCCAACAACTTGGGGACGAGCAAGAAAAACCGGCGTACCAACCGATGGCGCACCCGCGTCCGGACTGTCACGTTCGAAGCAGCCCACGCGGTCGCCGATCAGGCCGCGGTGATCGTGGCCGAAGACCTCTCAAGGAACTTCACCGGCCGGAAGCGGCTCGGGAAGGACATGAACCGGCGCTTGGCGACATGGACCAGAGGAGTCACCGCCGAGGCGCTGGAAGCTGTGTCGGACCGCAGAGGTTCTGCGGTGCGGCTGGTAAACGCTGCTTACACGTCACAAGTCGTTCCCGGAACGGACATCCTTGGTGTCCGCAAAGGGGACAGGCTTCACTGCACCGAATGCAGGGCCGTGTGGCAAGCCGACCATACCGCTGCGGTCAACGTTCTGCATAGACTTGGTGACCCCGACATCGCCGTGTGGACCCCATTCACGAGGGTGAAGCAGATATTGCGAGAACGGAACGACTGCCAACGGTCCAGACTGCCGGACCAGGACTCCAGCATTATGCCCAAGTGCAGGTGCGGAGAGCGAATCATCCGAACGCCAGTAAACGGCGACAACTAGGAAGCAGCAACGATGGGTAAGAAAGTCACGGTCGTAGGCGCCGGATTCTACGGCTCCACCACCGCACAGCGACTGGCCGAGTACGACGTCTTCGACGAGGTCGTCCTCACCGACATCGTCGAGGGCAAACCCGAAGGCCTGGCGCTCGACATGAACCAGTCGCGCTCCATCGAGGGCTTCGAGACCAAGGTCGTCGGCGCCACCACCGACAACGACGGCGGCGGCTACGACAAGACCGCCGGCTCGGACGTCGTCATCATCACCGCCGGCCTGCCCCGCAAACCCGGCATGAGCCGCATGGACCTCCTCGAAGTCAACGCGAAGATCGTCCGCGGCGTCACCGAGAACCTCGTCGCGCACTCCCCGAACGCCGTCATCATCGTCGTCTCCAACCCCCTCGACGAGATGACCGCCCTCGCCCAGCTCGCCTCCGGATTCCCCAAGAACCGGGTCCTCGGCCAGGCCGGCATGCTCGACACCGCCCGCTTCACCAACTTCGTCGCCGAAGAACTCGACGTCGCCGTCGGCTCGGTCACCACCCTCACCCTCGGCTCGCACGGCGACACCATGGTCCCCGTGCCCAGCCAGTCCAGCGTCGACGGGAAACCGCTGGCCGACCTGCTCCCGGCCGAGAAGATCGACGAACTGGTCGCCAAGACCCGCGGCGGCGGCGCCGAGATCGTCGCCCTGCTCAAGACCGGCTCGGCCTACTACGCCCCCTCGGCCGCGGCCGCCCGGATGGCCAAAGCCGTCGCCGAGGACTCCGGCGACGTCATGCCCGTCTGCGCCTGGGTCGACGGCGAATACGGCATCGCCGGCGTCTACCTCGGCGTCAACGCCCGCATCGGCGCCGAAGGCGTCAAGGAAGTCGTCGAGACCCCTCTGACCGACACCGAACTGGCCAACCTCAAAGAGGCCTCCGAAGCCGTCCGCGCCAAACAGGCCGACGTCGCCGACCTCTAGCCGACCACCGTATATCCCGGGGCTCGATCCGATATCGAATCGGTCCCGAAGCGAACTATCGCTAGGCTTACGGCCGTGACCGTCCAAGAATGGCGCCCAACTCGAGCCCCCGCGAGCGCGTGGCGGCCCTTCGTCCCGAAGCGGCCCCGCTCGTGGGGGCCCGAGATCGCCGCCGCCGCCGCGTTCGCGGTCACCACCATCCTGCTGCTGTGGCCCTCCTGGCTGGTCGACTTCGACATCTGGATTCGCGACCTGGCCGACGCACACCGGCCCGACTGGGTCTACTACATCCTGCGCGTCACCATCTACACCGGCCAAGGCGGCCTCCTCGGCGGCATCGCCCTCGCCATCGCCGCGATCCTGGCCCTGCGCGGCCGCTCCGTGCGGCCCCTGCTCGCCTACCTCGCCGCCTACCTCATGGTCGGATCGGTCCTGATCGTCAAATGGACCACCGACCGCGTCGCCCCCCACTGGCCCGACCACCCGCCCTACGCCGACGCCGAAGACGCCGTCCTGTTCTCCGGGCTCAGCCCCGCCCAGTCCTACCCGGCCGGACACGCACTCAACACCATCGTCTGGTTCGGCGTCATCGTCATCCTCGTCGGCGGCGCCTTCACCGTCTGGCAGCGGCGCCTGCTCCTGTTCGCGCCGCCGGTCATCGCCTTCGCCTCCATGGTCTACCTCGGCTGGCACTGGTTCTCCGACGCCCCAGCCGGCATCTTCATCGGCGTGATCATCATGCGAATCGTCCAACGCATCCGATGGGACACAGTCGAACTGCCCACCTGGCTCGAGCCAGAGAAACGGTATCTTTAGGACATGCCCCCTTCTGACGAACCCCGGCCCCAACCCGGCCTGCACCGACGCCTCGGCCTCCCCTCGGCCATCGTCATCGGCCTCGCCTCAATGCTCGGCGCGGGCGTCTTCTCCGTCTGGGGCCCCGCCGCCGGCGCCGCCGGCTCCGCCCCCGCCCTGCTCGCCGCCCTCGCCGCGGCCGGACTCATCGCCTACTGCAACGCCCGCTCCACCGCCCGACTGGCCGCCGTCCACCCCCAATCCGGCGGCGCCTACCTCTACGGCACCGTCCGACTCCACCCCGCCGCCGGCTTCGCCGCCGGATGGGGCTTCGTGGTCGGCAAGACCGCCTCGGCCGCGGCCATGGCCCTGACCCTCGGCCACTACCTGCTCCCCGACCACCCCCGAGCGCTCGGGGTCGCCGCCGTCATCGCCTTGGCCGCCGTCAACCTCCTCGGCGTCAAGAAGACCGCGCTGGCCTCGGCGCTGTTCGCGTTCGCGACCATCGCCGTCCTCTCGGCCGTCGTCATCGCCGGAGCGACCGGACCGGCGGCAGTACCGGTAGCCGAGCAGACCGACCCCTGGGGGGTGCTGACCGCGGCCGGGTTCATCTTCTTCGCCTTCGCCGGCTACGCCCGCATCGCCACCCTCGGCGAAGAGGTCAAACGCCCCGAATGGACGATCCCGCGCGCGATCCCGATAGCCCTGGGCATCACCCTCGTCGTCTACTCCGTCGTCGCCGTCACCGCCCTGGCCGTCCTGGGCACCGACATGCTCGCCCGGACCGACACGCCCCTGGCCGACCTCGCCGCCGCCGGCGCCCCGGCCCTCGAACCACTGGTCGCCGTCGGCGCCGGCATCGCCGTCGCCGGAGTCCTGCTGAGCCTGCTGGCCGGCATCGGCCGCACCACCCTGGCCATGGCCCGCGACCGGCGCCTGCCGGCCGCCCTCGACGCCGTCTCCGAACGCTTCGGGGTCCCCTGGGCCGCCGAACTCGCCGTCACCGTCCTGGTCCTGATCGTCGTCGCCACCATGGACCTGGCCGGCGCGATCGGATTCTCCAGCTTCTGCGTCCTGGTCTACTACGCGGTCGCCAACGCCTCGGCGACCACCCTCGACCGGCGCGCGCCCCTGCCGTGGCTGGGCCTGACCGGATGCCTGCTCATCGCCGCGAGCCTCCCGATCGCCAGCGTCCTGGGCGGCCTGGCCGTCTTCGCCGTCGGCGCGGTCTGGTACCTGATCACCGAGCGGCGGCGATAGGTCCGCCGCGCAGTCGACTACCTCCAGCGCGCCAGTCCAACATGACCTGAACCCGATCGCGGCCCGATTCATGGTTACCTGGGCTTGGAGCACTCATCGGCTTCCGCCGCGTAGGCGGGACGGCCTGAGAACGGCGAGGGGAACACATGTCGAGACGACGTGGGAAGCACCTGGTCTTCGCGGGCGTGGTCGGTCTGCTTGCGCTCACGAGTCAAGTTCGGCTCTTTGGTAGTTGGCCCGCCATCGCATGGATCACCATGATGATTCTGAGCTTCGTATGGCTTGTGGTGGCACTGAGTGATCTTCATCATGCCAGCCGCGCCGGTGAACCCAGAGGGAACGTCCGGGACTGAGGAACCCGGAAGCCGCCAAGCCGCCCGAGGTTTCGACCGTTTTCCGGGGTTCGGACGGACCCGCTGAAAGACCCGAGACGGCAACAAGAAGCGCGCCGGCAGAAGTGAGGAGTCAGCGAGCGCCCCGGCGGTGATCGCGGGCGGCGCGGAGCCGACGGATCACCGCCGGCTGCTCCGCGGCGGCCTCGGGGTTGTCGATCAGGCGTGCCAGGTGCTGGTAGTACTGCTCGGGAGTGAGCTCCAGCTCGTCGAGGATCGCCTGGGTCTTGGCGCCCGAAGCGCGCCACCAGCGCGATTCGAAACCCAGGATCCGCTGTTCGAGGGCGGTCAGTTTCGCCTCGGGCTCGCGGGCGGCCCGAGGCGCGGGCAGGTGTTCCTCGGCCTCCTGTCGCGCGGGCATGGGCGGTCTGGCCGGGGTGCGTCCGGGAGGCATAAAGGTCGCTCCTAACTCGATCCAATCGATCAGGTCCGCCACCGAGTCCTTCACGTGGTTGGGGCGGAAGGGGTACTTCTCCACTTCCCCCATACTGTCAGTCACCCCCGACATGACCAGGACCGTCTCGAGCCCGGCCTCCAGGCCCGACAGCACGTCGGTGTCCATCCGGTCGCCTATCATCACCGTCGACTCCGAGTGGGCCCCTATGCGGCGCAAGGCGTTCCGCATCATCAGCGGGTTCGGCTTGCCCGGGAAGTACGCCTGGGATCCGGTGGCCGCCGTGATCATCGCCGACACCGCGCCGACCCCCAGCATCAGGCCCTCCGGGCTCGGCCCGGTCGTGTCGGGGTTGGTGCACACGAACCTCGCCCCGCCCTTGACCAGCCGCACCGCCGTCGTCAACGCCCCGAAGTCGTACCGGCGGGTCTCCCCGAGGACCACATAGTCGGGCTGGTAGTCGGTCAGCACGTACCCGATCTCATGCAGCGCCGTGGTCAGCCCCGCCTCGCCGATCACGTACGCCGAGCCGTCCGGCCGCTGCGAACGCAGGAAGTCCGCGGTGGCCATCGCCGAGGTGTAGATCGACTCCTCGGGCACCGCCAGCCCCGAATTCCGCAGCCGCACATGCAGATCGCGGGGGGTGTAGATCGAGTTGTTGGTCAGCACGAGGAACCGTTTGCCGGCCGCCTGCAGTTTCTCGATCAGTTTGTTGGCCCCGGGCACGGGGACCCCCTCGTGGACGAGCACGCCGTCCATGTCCGAGAGCCACGATTCGAACGGTCCAGGTGTATCCATGGGGACATCTTGCCATCGCAAGATCACCGCGACCAGACCCGCACGTAAAGTATGGGACGTGGAGACGGCATTGACCGCCGTGCTCGTCATCGCCTCCGGCGCGCTGGCGGGCGCATTCGGCTATTGGACGATCAGAACGGGGAGGAACCGTTGAGCGGACACGAGGTACCCGAGGAGTACGCCTCGACCTTTGCGCAGGTCGAGCCCTACCCGTTCGAGGAGACCGAGGACCTGCGCACGGGCCCGAACCTGCACGACGACCTGGTCCCGCTGCTGCCCCTGGTCGGCCGCTGGCGCGGCCGCGGCCAGGGCGGCTACCCGGGCACCGAGGACTTCCTGTACGGCCAGGAGGTCACCTTCACCCATGACGGCCGCCCGTTCCTGCACTACACGGCCCGCTCGTGGATCATCGACACCGAAGGCAAGCCGGTCCGCCCGGCCGCCCAGGAAACCGGCTGGTGGCGCCCGATCAAGGGCAAGGACCCCAAGAAACCCGAGGTGGAGGTCCTGCTCGCCCACCCGACCGGCATCCTCGACCTGTACTACGGTCACGTGGATGGCAACCGGATCGAACTGGCCACCGACGCCGTCGTCCGCAGCCCCGAGGCCAAGGAGGTCACCGCCTCCAAGCGCCTCTACGGCCTCGTCGAGGGCGCCCTGATGTACGCGGTGGAGATGGCCGCCGAGGGCAAACCCCTGACTCCGCATCTTTCGGCTCGCCTGACCCGCGCCGAGGACTGACCCCGGGCCGCGGTGAGTATTTGTGCGCCCGGCACTGCGTTACCTGATGTCGTTGACCGCTTGTTGCTGCGCGCGTCTTGACGCGCCGGGTGCCGCTTGACTCGGTCTGCTCGACGTTGTGGGTCTCCGCGCGGCCGGCGACGTCTCGCCGGCGTGGACGGTTGGGACCTCGCGCCTAGATATTTGGTGCGGGCGGCCGGACCGGTCCGGCCGCCCGCTGCTCGCGAGCGGTGTCGGGCCTTGGCGGGGGCCGCGCGCGGGTGGCTCTCCGCGCGCGATCTCGGTATGGCGGACTTCCGGAACCCTCTTGTGCCGCCATCCCGCCGTGGCCCGACGGGTTTTTTGTCTACAACCATCTCCGATGTCGACAACGGATCGCAACCAAATCCTCCGGCCTGTGGATAACTCCCCCCACCCTGTGGATAACTCGGCCAGCCGCGCTTGTTTCCGTTCCCTGACCAGCCGAGAGCGCTCCTGAGAGTCGGTCACCCTAGCCGGTCCCTGGCGGCGCGATCGCTGCCCCAGAGCATGGGTGTTGTCTTCGGCCTTCCGCCCGGGGCGATGCGACGAAGGATCCCGGTTCGAAGGACGGTTCAGAAGTCGCCCGGCCACAGGTCCTCCTCTTCTTCGTCCTGGTCAGGGGGCGCGGCGGGGGAGTGGGTCTTCACCACTGCGGTGCCGTCGTCGGCGTCCAGCACGGTCTTCAGCAGCGCCACCGCCCCGGCCTTCTCCAGCGGTTCGTTGCCGTTGCCGCACTTCGGGGACTGGACGCAGCTCGGGCAGCCCTCCTTGCAGCCGCAGGCCGCGATCGCGTCCATGGTGGCCTCCAGCCAGTCGCGCCAGGAGCGGAACGCCTGCTCGGCGAAGCCCGCGCCTCCCGG
Organism: Glycomyces salinus; assembly: GCF_016428645.1. Taxonomy (GTDB): domain Bacteria; phylum Actinomycetota; class Actinomycetes; order Mycobacteriales; family Micromonosporaceae; genus Glycomyces; species Glycomyces salinus. Next base: position 28,104 of record NZ_JAELXW010000045.1, read on the forward strand.
GTGGCCGTCGTACACGAAGACCGTCGGCAGCTCCGTGTCCGGGTGGGCCGATGTGGATAGGCCGCCGATGTCCCACCGGTCGCACGTCGCCACCAGGGGCAGCAGCCCGATCGAGGCGTGCTCGGCCGCGTGGAGTGAGCCCGGCAGGTCCTTGATCCCCTCCAGCGCTTCGGGCTCGACCGTCCACCACACCGCCACGGTGCGCAGCGTCTGCGGCGGCAGGTCCAGCATCTGGGTGTCGATCACCTCACCGGAGGGGATGCGCCGCTTCTGGTACGAGATCACCGCCGAGGTCACCTCCACCTCGCCCAGGCACAGCGCCACCCGGCCCAGGTCGAGGCTCTCTCGGGTGCCGAGGATCTCCAGGTGCGTGATCTCCTGCGGCGTGGTCGTCCACGGCGGCCGCGCCGCGTGCACCAGCGCCAGGCCGTCGTCCAGGTCAAGGTCGTCCACCAGGTAGCTCTCGCCCTGGTGCAGGTAGAGCGCGCCCCGGTGGACCAGGCGGTGCGCGGCCGCGGAGTCGACGGTGCCGATGAGCCTGCCGGTGCTGGTCTCGGCGATGTCGACCGCCATCGGCCCCGATCCGCGCAGGGACACCTCCGGGCGCTCGGAGCCGACCCAGTAGTAGCGTCCTCCCGGCCGCCGGCGCAGCAGCTTCTGCTCGCACAGCTGGTCGGCGACCTCCCGGCTGCCGGGGATCGACTCGAAGTCGGATTCGCGCAGCGGCAGTTCCTCGGCGGCCAGGCACAGGTGCCCGGCGAGCACGTACGGGTTCGACGGGTCGCACACGCTCGTCTCGATCGGCCGCTCGAAGATCGCCTCGGGATGGTGGACCAGGAACGTGTCGAGGGGGTCGTCGCGGGCCAGCATCACCGCCAGGGCCGGCTCGTCGCCGCGTCCGGCCCGCCCGATCTGCTGCCAGAACGAGGCCAACCGCCCCGGGTACCCGCACAGGATCACCGCGTCCAGGCCGGTGACGTCGATGCCCAGTTCGAGGGCGTTGGTGGTGGCGACGCCCAGGAGTCTTCCCTCGCGCAGGTCCGATTCGAGTTCCCGCCGGTGTTCGCGCAGGTATCCGGCCCGGTATGCGGCGATCCGCTCGGAGGCGGGGTCGGCGCCCAGCCGCGCCTTCGCCTCGGCCGCCACGATCTCGGCGCCGCGCCGCGAGGGCACGAACGCCAGCGTGCGCACTCCCTGCCGCGCCAGCTCGGCGAGCATCCGCGAGGTCTCGCCGAGCGTGGAGACCTTCTGAATCTCGCCTTCGAACTCGAACGACTCCGGTTCCCACAGCGCCACGCTCGCCCCCGGCGACGGCGAGGAGTCGACGGTGACCTCGACGGCGGGCCGCCCGGTCAGGACCGACAGGGACGCGGCGGGGTTCGCGGCGGTCGCGCTGGCCGCGATCACGGTCGGCTCGGCCCCGTAGTACGCGGCCAGCCGCAGCAGGCGGCGCAGCGTCAGCGCCACGTGCGCGCCGAACACGCCCCGGTAGATGTGGCATTCGTCGACCACCACGTACTTCAGATTCTTGAGGAGCGAGCGCCACGCCCGGTGCCGGGGCAGCAGCGAGTGGTGGAGCAGGTCGGGGTTGGAGAAGATCAGGTTCGCGAACCGCTGGGCCCACTGCCGGTGCTCGTACGGCGTGTCGCCGTCGACGATCGCCGGGACGAGGCCCTCGACGTCGAACTCGCCGACCGCCCTGGCCTGGTCGGCGGCGAGCGCCTTCGTCGGCGCCAGGTACAGCGTCCGGCCTTCCCCGCCCAACGGCGACGCCGAGCCGTCGGTGGCGTCGGCCTCGGTGAGGATCGGCAGCAGGTAGGCGAGGCTCTTGCCCGAGGCCGTGCCGGTCGCTACCACCACGTCCCGGCCTTCGAAGGCGTGCGTGGCGGCCTCGGCCTGGTGCGGCCACAGCGACACGATGCCCTGTCTAGCCAGGGCGGAGCGGACCGGTTCGGTCACCCACTCGGGCCAGTCGCAGCGCTCGGCCGGGCGGGCCGGGAGTTCGCGCAGATGGCGCAGGCCGCCGTTTCCGGGCTCGTGATCGGCCGCCCGGCCGGTGTGGTCGGCGGCCAGGGAGCTGATGAGGTGGTCGGACGGCACGGGGTCAATGATGCCGCAGCGCTCCGACACGTGCCGCCGGCGACGCCTCCGCGCGGCGGGGTCACGCTCCCGACACGCTCCCACGGCGAACGCAGTACGCTTATGCGCTAGAGCACAGTCGACTTGGGGAGAGCGCGTGAGAGGGACCACCAGTGACGGAGCGCCCGAGCCTGAACTGGGACTGAGCCTGTCTACGGCCGGCGCCTGGACGGTCATCGCCGTCAGCGGCGAGATCGACATGTACACCGTCGAGCGTTTGCGGGAGGCGATCCGGCAGCTCATCGGCGAGGGCCGGACCCAGGTGGCGATCGATCTGACGCCCACCGAGTTCTGCGACTCCACCGGTCTGGGCCTGCTCATCGGGGCCCGTCGCCGCCTGGCCGACGCCGGCGGGGCGCTGGTGGTCGTCTGCGCCAATACGCGCATCCGCAAGCTCCTCGACATGACCGGACTGGACAAGGTCCTCGACGTCCGGGAAGCGGTGCCCAGCGAGTGAACGCCGCCAAACACGACCATCGCCCTGATTCGGTGACGGTGAGGTTCGCGTTCACGCCCGCCGCCGCCTACGTCCGCGCCGCCCGGCTCGTGGCCGCCGACGTCGCCTCCCACGCCGGGGTCGCCACCGGTCTGCTCGACGAGGTCCGTCAGGCCGTCGGCGAGGCCTGTACGCGCGCGGTCCTCCGGCACAGGGACAGCGATATCGATGATCTTGTGCGCGTCGAGTTTTCGATCGGTGATCGTTTCGTAGCGAAAATCACCGATAATGCGCGTGATCTGCGCGCGAAGTCGGAGAGCCGTCTCGCTCCCGCCGGGTACCGGAGCGATGCGCGAGCGAATGATCATGATGCGATCGAGGAGGACACCCTCTCCGAGGAGATCACCCTGATCGTCCTCGGCGGCCTGGTCGAAGACCTGGTAGTGACCGGTCCGGACGGTGAGCGCGGGACCACGGTCACCATGAGCTGGCCCCTGCCGGGGCGCGCCTCCGGCTCCGACCACTGACCGGAGCGCCGCCGCACCCGGCGTGAGTGACCGAACCCACTCGCAAATCCCTCACATCGTTACACTCCGTTGGTCATGCCAGCCGCACCTGACGGTCTCGGACCCACGCCGCCCGCGCACAGCGAGCGGCGTTTCGGGGCCTTCGCGTCTCGTCACGCCTGAACCGGCCGGCGTATTACGGAATCACCCAGCGCGCGCTGCGCGCCGCATTCTTTTCTATGGAGGAACGACATGCATACGTTGCTCGCCAACGGCGACGGGGACGTAGGCCAGCTCACCGGCTCCAATATCAGCCTGGTGATCCTGGCCGCCGTGCTCGCCCTCGTCGCACTCGGCTCTGCCGCCGGGCTCGTCAGAAGCATCCTGAGCGCCGGCACCGGCACCGACAAGATGCGCGAGATCGCAGGAGCCGTGCAGGAGGGGGCCTCGGCCTATCTGCGCCGCCAGTTCCGCACGCTCGGGATCTTCGTGGTGGCCGCCGTGATCCTCCTGTTCCTGCTGCCGGTCGGCGACGCCGGGACTGACGTCCGCATCGGGCGGAGCCTGTTCTTCGTGGTCGGGGCCGGCTTCAGCGCCTTCATCGGCTGGGCCGGTATGAACCTGGCGACGCGCGCGAACGTGCGCGTGGCCGCGGCCGCCCGCGACGGGGAGCCCATCGGCGCGATGCAGCTGGCCTTCCGCACCGGCGGCGTGGTCGGCTTCCTCACCGTCGGCCTGGGCTTGCTGGGCGCCTCGATCGTGGTGTTCACCTACAACTCGGACGCCCCGGTGGTCCTGGAGGGCTTCGGCTTCGGCGCCGCGCTGCTGGCGATGTTCATGCGTGTCGGCGGCGGCATCTTCACCAAGGCCGCCGACGTCGGCGCCGACCTGGTCGGCAAGGTCGAGCAGGGCATCCCCGAGGACGACCCCCGCAACGCCGCCACGATCGCCGACAACGTGGGCGACAACGTGGGCGACTGCGCCGGCATGGCCGCCGACCTGTTCGAGTCCTACGCCGTGGTGCTGGTCGCCAGCCTCATCCTCGGTCGCGCCGCGTTCGGTGAGACCGGCCTGGTCCTGCCGCTCCTGGTCGCCTCGGTCGGCATCGTCTGCGCGATCATCGGCGTCATCATCACCCGCATGCGCGCCTCCGACGCCTCGGGTCTGACGGCCATCAACCGGGCCTTCTATATTTCGGCGTTCATTTCCGCCGCGCTGACCGCGGTCGCGGTGTTCCTGTACGTCCCGGCCGAATGGTCCGAGCTCGGCAGCGGCGTGGACGCCGAGGGCATCCCGGTCTCCCCGCAGGGCCTGGCGATCATCGCCGTCGTCATCGGCATCGCGCTGGCCGCGGCGATGATGACCCTCACCGGCTACTACACCGACACCCGCTACAAGCCCACCAAGACCGTCTCGGCCTCGACCCGCACCGGCGCGGCCACGAACATCCTCTCGGGCTTCTCGCTGGGCCTGGAGTCGGCGGTCTACTCGGCGCTGCTCATCGGCGGCGCGGTCATGGGCGCCTACCTGCTCGGCGGCGGCAACCTGCTGGTGAGCCTGTTCGCGGTCGCGCTGGCCGGCTGCGGCCTGCTGACGACGGTCGGCGTCATCGTCGCGATGGACACGTTCGGTCCGATCAGCGACAACGCGCAGGGCATCGCGGAGATGAGCGGCGACGTCGACGGCGAGGCCGCCCAGACCCTGACCGATCTGGACGCTGTGGGCAACACCACCAAGGCCATCACCAAGGGCATCGCGATCGCCACCGCGGTCCTGGCCGCGACCGCGCTGTTCGGCGCCTACACCGACGCGGTCGGCCAGGGCGAGGACGGCCTGGTCGGTGCCGCGCTGTTCGAGGCGCTCAGCATCGCCGACCCGGCCAACATCGTGGGCTTCATCATCGGCGCCAGCGTCGTGTTCCTGTTCTCGGGCCTGGCGATCAACGCCGTCGCCCGCTCGGCCGCCGCGGTCGTGGACGAGGTCCGCGACCAGTTCGCCCGCTTCCCGGGCATCATGACCGGCGAGCAGCGTCCCGAGTACGGCCGGGTGGTCGACATCTGCACCCGCGACGCCCAGCGCGAACTGGCCACGCCCGGCCTCCTGGCGGTGCTGGCTCCGGTCGCGGTCGGTTTCGGGCTCGGTGTGGGTCCGCTGGCCGCCTATCTGGCCGGTGCGATCGCCACCGGTGTGCTCATGGCGATCATGCTGGCCAACTCCGGCGGTGCCTGGGACAACGCCAAGAAGGACGTCGAGGACGGCAACCACGGCGGGAAGGGCTCGGAGGCCCACGCCGCGGCCGTCATCGGGGACACGGTCGGCGACCCGTTCAAGGACACCGCCGGCCCGGCGATCAACCCGCTGCTCAAGGTCATGAACCTGGTGAGCCTCATCATCGCCCCGGCCGTGGTCGTGGCCACCGTCGGCGACGACACCAACCCGGCCCTGCGCTGGGGCGTGGCGGGCGCGGCCCTGGCCGTCCTGGTGGCGGCCATCCTCATCTCCAAGCGCCGCTCGGCGGTGGTGGAGTCGGGGGAAGACCGGGCCCCGCACGAGCGTGAGTCCGTGAACGTCGGATAGCGTCCGGGGGCGTTCGAGCGTGTGCCCCGGCCTCCCGCGGTGAAGTTCGCGAGCCGTGAATCAGTGGAGGGGCCGGGGCATGGCCATACTCAGAGGACGAGCTCGCGAACCGTGAGCTAACGTAACGATTCGAGTGCAATCTTTCAGTGTTTCCGTGAATCCGAGTGGATGGTGGGAGTAGTGGCCGACCTCAAGCGCCTGGTCATCGTCGAGTCGCCTGCGAAGGCGAAGACGATCTCGTCGTACCTGGGCCCCGGCTACATCGTCGACTCGTCCCTCGGGCACATCCGCGACATGCCGCGCAGCGCCAAGGAAATCCCGAAGAAGTACAAGGATCTGCCCTGGTCCAGGCTCGGGGTGGACGTGGACAACGATTTCGCGCCGCTCTACATCGTCAACCCCGACCGCAAGGACCACGTCAAGAAGCTCAAGGGCTACCTGGCCGAGGTCGACGAGCTCCTGCTGGCCACCGATGAGGACCGCGAGGGGGAGGCGATCGCCTGGCACCTGCTCGAGGCGCTCAAGCCGAAGATCCCGGTCAAGCGCATGGTCTTCCACGAGATCACCCCGCAGGCCATCGCCGAGGCCGTTGCCAATCCGCGGGAGCTCGACCAGGACCTGGTCGACGCCCAGGAGGCCCGGCGGGTCCTCGACCGCCTCTACGGCTACGAGGTGTCCCCGGTGCTGTGGAAGAAGGTCATGCCGCGCCTGTCGGCCGGGAGGGTCCAGTCCGTGGCGACCCGCATCGTCGTCGAGCGCGAGCGGTCCCGCATGGCGTTCCGCTCGGCCGACTACTGGGACGTCACCGCGCGCCTGGCCACCGATGACGGCCAGGTCTTCAAGGCCGCGCTGGCGGCCGTGGACGGCGACCGGGTCGCCGGCGGCAAGGACTTCGACCCGTCCACCGGCGCGGCCAAGGGCAACGTCGTCCACCTCGACGAGGCCGGCGCGCGCGGCCTGGCCGAGCGGTTGCGGGGCAAGGACTTCACCGTCCTCAAGGTCGACAAGAAGCCCTATCGCCGCCGCCCGTACGCGCCGTTCATCACCTCGACCCTCCAGCAGGAGGCCAGCCGGAAGCTGCGCCTGTCCAGCGCCCAGACCATGCGGGTGGCGCAGCGGCTGTACGAGAACGGCCACATCACTTATATGCGGACCGACTCGACCAACCTGTCCGAGACGGCGGTGCGGGCGGCTCGCGCGCAGGCCGCAGATCTCTACGGCAGCCAGTACGTCTCGCCGGAGCCGCGCCGCTACGCCCGCAAGGTCAAGAACGCCCAGGAGGCGCACGAGGCGATCCGTCCGGCCGGGGACCGGTTCAAGACCCCGACTCAGCTCAAGGGCGTCCTCAGCGCCGAGGAGCACCGGCTGTACGAGTTGATCTGGCGCCGCACCCTGGCCTGCCAGATGGTCGACGCCACCGGCAATTCGACGTCGGTGCGCTCCCGCGCGGTCTCTTCGGCCGGGGAGGAGGCCGATTTCACCGCCTCGGGCAAGACCATCACCAACCCCGGGTTCCTGCTGGCCTATGTCGAGTCCATCGATGACGGCGACGCCGACGACGCCGAGAAGCGCCTGCCGGAGCTGGCCGAGCGGCAGCACCTGTCCGAGCGGGGCCTGGACCCGGCCGGGCACACCACGCAGCCGCCCGCCCGCTACACCGAGGCCAGCCTGGTCAAGGCCCTCGAGGAGCGGGGCATCGGCCGCCCTTCGACGTACGCCTCGATCATGCAGACGATCGCCGACCGCGGCTACGTGTTCAAGCGCGGCCAGGCGCTGGTGCCGTCGTTCCTGGCCTTCGCCGTGGTCGGGCTGATGGAGCGGCACTTCCCGCGCCTGGTCGACTACGACTTCACCGCGGGGATGGAGAACGAGCTCGACGAGATCGCCGCGGGGGAGGAGCAGCGCCTGAACTTCCTGCGCGCCTTCTATTTCGGCGGCGCCGACAAGGAGGGCACCGTGGCCGCCTCGGGCGGGCTGCGGAACCTGATCGAGGAGGAGCTGGGCAAGATCGACGCCCGCGGGGTCAACTCGATCCCGCTCTACACCGACGAGGCCGACCGGAAGGTCGTCGTCCGGGTCGGCCGCTACGGGCCCTACCTTGAGCGCACCACGCCCGAGCAGGCCGAGGCCGGGGAGCGCACGTCCATCCCCGAGTCGATGGCGCCCGACGAGCTCACGCCCGCCAAGGTGACCGAGCTGTACGAGCTCGGCGCCGGCGAGGGGGAACTGGGCACCCACCCCGAGACCGGGGAGCCGGTCTACGCCAAGACCGGCCGCTACGGGCCCTACGTGACCTCGGGGGAGAAGTCCTCCTCGCTGCTGACCGGGCAGAAGCTCTCGGATCTGACCCTGGACGACGCGGTCAGGCTGCTGACGCTGCCGCGGCTGGTCGGCGTCGACGCCGACGGCGAGGAGGTCCGCACCGGTCTGGGCCCGCACGGTCCCTACGTGGTCAAGAAGCGCGACTACCGGTCTTTGGAGAGCGAGGACCAGCTGTTCACGCTCACGCTCGAGGAGGCCGAGAAGCTGCTGGCCCAGCCCAAGGCGCGCGGGCGGCAGCGCGCCCAGACCCTGCTCAAGGAGCTGGGCGCCGATCCGGTCACCGGCAAGGACGTCAACCTCAAGGACGGGCGTTTCGGCCCCTACGTCACCGACGGGGAGACCAACGCCTCCATCCGCAGGACCGACACGGTCGAGGCGATGACGATCGACCGGGCCGCCGAGCTGCTGGCCGAGCGCCGCGAGAGGGTCGCCCAGAACGGCGGGGTCAAGAAGACCGCGAAGAAGGCGGCCAAGAAGTCCACCGCTAAGAAGACCTCCGCCAAGAAGTCGGCGGCCAAGAAGGCTTCCAAGAAGTCCACGGCGAAGAAGACGGCCAAGAAAGCGGCGAAGAAGACCGCCAAGAAGACCGCCTCCGAGTAGCGCGGGAGGCCGTGGCCGCCTGCGGGCGGCCGCCGCGGTGAGCGCTGTCTCGAGCGCGACGGATCGCTCGCTCTCCGATCGGCCGGCGTATAGCGCCCAGGTGGCAATGGTGTGGTGAACATCGCTGGTTTCCGGAATGAATTTCTCGGCAACACCCGGCAACCGACCGCGTCGTGGTAAGCGTCGTACGCAAGAGGTCTGAACGGGACATCGGCGTTCCGCGGTCTCGCTCTGTGTCGCGACTTCGAGAAGGACACTCAACGCTATGCGAATCACGTTTCTGGTCCGGAACATCTGGGGCATCGGCGGGACGATCAAGACCACCTTCAACACCGCCGCCGCGCTGATCGACCGCGGGCACGACGTGACCATCGCGTCCTGCGTTCGCGCCAAGGACGAGACGGACTTCGACCACGACCCCCGCATCAAGATCGTCAGCCTCTGGGACGTCCGCGACCCGAGCGAGGGCGGGGATCGGCTGTCGTTGGCCGACCGGATCAACACCCGCCTGCCCTCGGTGCTGGATCCGCTGGAGATCAACAGGATGCGCGAGTCCTCCCGGCTGTTGGATAAGCGCATCAAGAGGTTCCTGCGCCGGTTCGACACCGATGTCCTGGTCAGCACCCACGTGATCCTGAACCTGCTGGTGGCGCGTTTCGCTCGGCCGGGCACGGTCGCCGTCGCCCAGGAGCACCTGTACCTCGACCACTACCGGGGGCCGGTCCAGGACGAGATCAAGCGCAGGTACGGCGCGTTCGACGCGATCGTCACCGTCACCGAGGCCGACGCCCGCGTCTACCGCGAGGCCATGCCCGATCACGCGGACAAGGTCGAGTGCATTCCCAATTCGATCCCGGCCAACCCGGCCGGCCGCTCGCCGCTGACCGAGCCGGTCATCATGACCGCCGGACGACTCACCGGAATGAAAGGCTTCGATATCCTTATCCGGGCCTTCGGAGAGGTCGCCCACCACTATCCGGATTGGTCGGTCAAGATCTACGGCCGCGGACGCGACCGCAAGAAGCTCCAGAAGCTGATCGACGAGCACGGACTGCGCGGCCGCGTCAAGCTCATGGGGCCGGTCGCGCCGCTCGACGAGGAGTGGCACCGCGCCTCCATCGCCGCCGTGCCCTCCCGGTTCGAGCCGTTCGGGCTGGTCATCGTCGAGGCCATGGCCGCCGGTATGCCGGTGGTGTGCACCCGCGTCAAGCACGGTCCATTGGAGATCGTCGAGGACGGACGGAACGGCCTCCTGGTCAAGTCCAAGGACCCCGAGGAGCTCGGTAAGGCCCTCAGGCGCCTCATCGAGGACGAGGATCTGCGCCGCGAACTGGCCGAAGGCGCCGCCGGCACCGCCCGCACGTTCGAGCCCGCGCAGGTCGTGGGCCTCCACGAGGCGCTGTTCGAACGCCTGGTCAGGCGATAGGGCCCGTTCAGCAATGTCGACCGGGCCGGATGCGGCCTCGCCCGGAGCTGTTCAGCGGGTCCTAGACGCCGTCGGCCTCCAGCAGCGCGCCGGCCACGGCCAGATCGAGCGGCTCGGTCACCTTCAGGTTCCGCTCGTCTCCGGCGACTGCGGCCACCGGAATATGGGGCAGGTAGCGCAGCACCACCGAGCAGTCGTCGGTGGCGCTGAAGTCCGGGTCGGTCTCGGCGGCGCGGTAGGCATCGCGGATGACCGCCAGGTGGAACGCCTGAGGCGTCTGGACTCGGCGGAGCTCGTCGCGTTCCAGGGACCGTGACAGAAACTCGCCGTCCTGGTCGTGTCGGACCTGGACGACGGTGTCCCGGGAGGGCACGGCCGCTGTGACGGCGGCGTGGCGTTCGAGTCCGGAAGCGACGCGGTTGATCAGGTTCGGGGTCACCAGGGCCCGGGCGGCGTCGTGGATCAGCAGGTCGCATTCGGTCCCGAAGTGGTCCTCGGTCCACCGGACGGCGGCCTTCGACGACTCCGACCTGGTGGCGCCGCCGGCGACGGCGCCGGCGAATTTGGTCGATCCGGCAGCGATTCGGCGGATCCGGTCGAGCTCCCGCTCGACACCGACGACGAGGATCCGGTCTACCGCCTCGGCAGCGTCGAACGCCTCCAGGGCGTGTCCGAGCACGGGTTTTCCGGCGAGGTCGATGAACTGCTTGGGAAGGGCCGCGCCCATGCGGGTGCCCTGGCCGCCCGCGAGGACGGCGGCGACGGTCGGGCGTGTATTCCGCATGGCCCCTCCAATGGTTGAGACTCGCACCGGGTGTGCCACGAAAGGATATCGGGACCTGTCCGACCCGGTCGACGTCCGCCGGTTGTGTCCCGGCGTCGATATGACGGCGTTCACAGGAAATTTCATGATTCTTCGGATGGCGCTATGGGACGGTAACCTCATGCCCCAGGCTCATCCAAACCGCTTGATGGGCACCGGCTTTGCACGGGCGACCAGCATTTGAAGGTAGGTCATGTTCAAACGCAAGCCCTCCGTGGCGCTACCACCCGAACCCATCTACGGCATCACCTGGTCGATCCCGGAGAACTTCGGGGGTATGACGAACGTGCTCCTCCACCGCAGCGCGGCGTTCGCCCGCCTCGGAGGCCGACGTATCGACATACTGACGCTTGCAGGGGACCTGGACCTGCGCTCCTGCACCCGTGAATTGCGCAGTTCGGGTCGGCTTGGCAAAGGAGTGCGGCTGCGAAATCTCTGGGACGAGCTGGCCCGCATGTCCGATCGGGCGCTCGCCAAGGGATTCGCCGCCGATCGGCCGGTCCCGGACGAGAGCGAGCATCTGCTGCCGTACGAGGGGCGCAGGCGCACCGAGCGCTTGACTTCAGACGGGAAGAAGGTCCTCCAGGTCGACACCTTCCGGGACGACGGTACTCGGCTGTTCTCGGACCGGAGGGACGTTCGTTCTGAGGGAACGCCCGGGGGACGCCGGTTGACGCTGTTCACTCGAAAGGGAACGGCGTTGCGCTCCTGGGACGGCGCCGCCGAGTTCTACTTCGCCTGGCTCGACCATGTCATCGGTCGGAAACCGTCGTACCTGATCAGTGACTCGAAGGTCGTGGGCAGATTCCTGTACAAGTACCGACGGCCCCACATCACGACCGTTCAAGTGATTCACAGCGCACACCTGCGGCGCGAAGAGGCCGGTCCGTTCGGGGCGCTCACCGCGGGGAAGCTCGACCTCATCAAGGGAATGCGGTGGTTCGACCTGGTGGCGACGCTGACTGGAAGGCAGGCCGAGGATCTCGCCGAAGCGAACCTCGCGGGTCCGAATCTCGTGGCCATCCCCAATTCCCGAGCTGTCGAACTCGAGGCGCTCCCGAGCCGACGCGATCCGCGCGACGGGGTCATGCTCGCCCGGCTCACTGTCGACAAGAGGATCGACCACGCCATCGACGCGATGGCATTGGCTCGGGTCGGCGGCACCGGTGTCCGACTGCGTATCTTCGGTGACGGTGACCACGGAGAGGCCCTGCGGAAGCAGGTCGACGCGGTCGACGCCGGTTCGTACGTCGAACTCATGGGGTACCGGCACGACGCCGCCGCTCAGTTCAACACGGCTTCGTTCAGCCTTCTGACCAGCAAGTCCGAAGGAATGGCGCTGGTCTTGGTGGAAAGCATGGCGGCCGGGTGCATCCCCATCGCCTACGACATCCGCTACGGCCCGAGGGACATCATCACCGACGGTGTCGACGGCTTCCTGGTGCCCGCTGGGGATGTCGGAGCGCTCGCCGCGACCATCGCACGCGTCGCCGCGATGCCGGAGACCGAACTCGATGCCATGCGGGCCGCTGCCAGGAAGCGGGCGGCGGACTTCAGCGACGCGGCCATCACCCGGCGGTGGGCGACTGCGCTGGCCGAGGCCATGGACCGCAAGAGTGCTGGCCGGGCTCCGCGATTCAAAGCTCGTGTCGAGAACTTCTCGTTCACCGGGGACCGCCTACTGGTGAGGGGGTCCGTTACGGGCCGCCGCCTGGACCGGCCGACCGCGTCGCTGTCGTGGTCGGCACGGAAGCGCCCGGTCTACGGAGTCGTGCCCGCCGAGCTGCGTTCCACCGGGAGCGAAGACTTCGAGTTCGAGGCCGCCTGGCCGCTCGAGCGGGCGGACCCGGCCGCCGGCGACACGATCGACCTCTACCTCGAGATCGAGACGTCCGGCGGTCGCACCCGCCGACGCCTGGCCGCACCCGGTGCTGCCGACCTGCCCGAGTCCGAGCGCCTAGAGCCGTACGTGACGGTCAAAGGGAACCTCAGTTTCACGGTGTCGTCCGACCTGGTAGAGCCGAGTCGGTCGTCGATCGAGAGCGACTGACCCCTGCGGCCTCAGCGAGTACGGCGATCCTGGGTAGGGCGGCGGCCCCGGCTCGGCCCGCTGCTGTGATCTCGGCGTCCACCCGGTGTCAGTCTCAGGGTCAATTCAGGTTCAACTAGGTAAACTGCTCGAATCCAGCAACCCAACTGACCGAGGTGGCATCCACATGTCCACGAACATCGTGATTCTCGCGGCCGGTGTCGGCTCCCGGCTCGGCAAGCCGCACCCGAAGCCGCTCACGCCGCTGAACACCGGCGAGACCATCCTCGGCCGCAGCCTGCGACTGCTGACCTCCAGGTTCAGCCGCCACTCGATCCACCTGGTGGTCGGGTTCAAGAAGGAGATGATCATGGAGGAGGT